>NZ_JBEFLI010000044.1:0-60243 GCF_040578825.1 Cupriavidus necator
CTCCCCGCCCTTCCCGCTTTCCACCCTGGCGCGCCACTGCTGCACGCCCAGGTAGATCAGGTAGAGCGCGCCGACGGTCTTGACCACCATGAAGGCCTGCTCCGAGGCCAGCAGCAGCGCGCCCAGCCCGCCGCCGGCCACCAGCAGCACGATCACCAGCCCGGTCTGCAGGCCGAAGATGGTGGTGGTGGTCTTGCGCAGCCCGTACGACAGCCCATGGCTCATCGACAGCACCGCCCCCGATCCCGGCGACACGGCAATCACCCAGCACGCCGCGAAATAAGCCAGCCAGACTTCCCAACGCATTTCGACTCTCCTTTGACGACTACCTTGCCGCGGCTGGCGATGCCGGCAGCGGCGCAAATGAATCCCTTCGATGGTTTCGCAAACGGGCGGCGCGTTCAGAGCGGATGGAAGCCGCTCAGGAACTGCTCCACCTGTTCGGCCTGGCGCAGGTCGCGCGCGGCATCACCCGACTCCAGCACCACCGCCTGGTAGGCGCGCACGCCCACGGCCACCAGCCGCGCGGTCAGCCGCCGCGGCGACTGGTCCTGCGGCGAGACGCCGCTGGCCTGCACTTCCACGCCTTCGAGCGGACGGCCGGGCCGGTCGGCGGTCATGATCGTGACCGCGCGCGTGCGCGGCGGTTCGCCCGACGGGCCCAGGTTGGCCAGCAGGCCGGCCTGCATCGCCGCCAGCGCCTCGCGCCGCAGCTCGGGATCGTCGGCCGGCAGCGTGACCACGCCCACGGCGAACAGCGTGTCATTGACGCGCGCGGCTTCCATCGTCATCGGCAGCTTGCGCCCGGCGATGGTCACGTCGCGCGCCGCGCTGGTGGGCTTGCCCGGATAAAGCGCGGCATAGCCCCCTTCGCCGGACTGGATGGTGCGCCAGTCGTAGCGGGGCGAGCAGGCGCACAGCACCAGTGCCAGCAGTGCGGCGGCGCACGGCATCAGGGACCTGCGGACAGCGGCGGCGGGGCTCGGCGGGGGCACGGGACGCATGGGGAAGCGAAGTGGAGGACAGCGCGCAGGCTGGGGCGGCTCTGGCGGCCGCCGTCGCCTGCGCACGGAAACCGGTATTATGGCCGCAAGCAGCCCGCCAGTGCTTGCCGCGCCGCTCCACCGCCCTCGAGTCCCCGGTCACCGCATTCCCCGCCATGCCCTCACAAGCCGCCCTCCATGTGTCCGCAAGGCTTTGCCGCCGCTGGCTGGCCGCGGGCGTGCTGCTGGCGGCCACCGGCTTGCAGGCGGCGGCCCCCAGCCCGGCGCACCTGCCCCCTGCCACCGACCTGGCAGCCCACGGCGCGGAAGCGGCTCAACGCGGCGAGCCGCTGGTGGTGCTGGTGACGATGCCGGGCTGCGGCCATTGCGAGACCGTGCGCCGCAACTACCTCGGCCCGCAGGCCGCCACCGGCGAGATCGCCGTGGTGCGCGAGCTCGACATGACCGCCGACACCCCGCTGCGCGATGCCGACGGCCGCCTGACCACCGCGCGCGCCTGGGCCCGGGCGCACCAGGCGCGGGTGGCGCCCACGGTGCTGTTCCTGGACCGGCACGGCCGCGCCGCGGCCAGCCCGCTGCGCGGCATGCAGCCGGATTTCTATGGCGCCTACCTGGAACAGGCGCTGGACCAGGCCCGCGCCGCCGTCGCCTCACGGCGCTGATGGCGCTGAGGACATTGCGGCAGATTGCCGCAGTCCGCCCCGCGCAGCGCCAGGCAGCGCGCGGCATTAGAATGTGCCATTGCCGATCGAATTGCCCGAGCCGCCTCCCATGACAACTTCCTCCCCCGCCGCCAAACCCTCCCGCAAGCCCTGGCCCATCGTCGCGGCCGTGGTCGTGCTCGCGCTGCTGGGCTGGTTCGGCTACCGTGCACTGTCGCCCGCCAACACCGCGCCGGCCGCCACCTTCACGCTGCTGTCGGGCGAGAAGATCAGCACCGCCGACCTGAAGGGCAAGGTCTACATGGTCAATTTCTGGGCCACGAGCTGCGCCACCTGCGTCAAGGAAATGCCCGACATGGTCAAGACCTACGAGCAGTTCAAGGGCAAGGGCCTTGAATTCGTCGCGGTGGCGATGAACTACGACCCGCCGATGTATGTGATGAACTACGCCAAGACCCGCGGCCTGCCGTTCAAGGTGGCGATGGATTCGGACGGCAACGCGGCCAGGGCCTTCGGCAATGTGCAGCTGACGCCGACAACGTTCGTGGTTGACAAGGACGGGCGCATCCTGAAGCGCTATGTGGGCGAGCCCGAGTGGGACGCGCTGCACAAGCTGCTGGACGGGGCGCTGGCAAAGTCCGCGTAACGCTGTCGCTGCCAACGGCAACGAAAAGGTGCTCATCGAGCACCTTTTTTTCTGTTCCGGCTGGATCATGCCTGCGTCGGGTTGCGCAGCCGGCCTGTATGGATATACAGTTAGCGCCAGCTTTTTCCCACCCTTTCCTTGTGGTGGCGATCCGTGCGCATGCGCGGGCCGCCCCTCTGCCTGACTCTCGAGCCCTGCCTGTGTCACTGGATCTTGCCCCTGCTTCGCACCTCGCGGACATGGCCACCCCTGAAGCCGAAGCGGTGCCCGCCTACCTGTCCCGGCTCAACCCGGAGCAGCGCGCCGCGGTCGAGCACGACAGCAGCGGGCCGCTGCTGATCATCGCCGGCGCGGGCTCGGGCAAGACCAATACGCTCGCGCACCGCGTCGCGCATCTTGTACTGGGTGGCGCAGACCCCCGCCGCATCCTGCTCCTGACCTTCTCGCGCCGGGCCGCCGCCGAGATGGGCCGCCGCGTCGAGCGCATCGTCGACCAGGCGCTCGGCATCCAGACCGGCGCGGGCCGCGCGGCGCTGCAGTGGTCCGGCACCTTCCACGCCATCGGCGCACGCCTGCTGCGCGAATATGCCGAGACGCTGGGCCTGTCGCCCGCCTTCACCATCAGCGACCGTGGCGATTCCGCCGACCTGATGCACGTGGTGCGCCACGACCTGGGCCTGTCCGAGACCGCCAGCCGCTTCCCGAAGAAGGAAACCTGCCTGGCGATCTATTCGCGCGTGGTCAACACGCAGGCCCCGCTGGAAGACGTGCTCAAGCAGCAGTTCCCGCGCTACGCAATGTGGGCCGATGCGCTGCGCACCCTCTTTGCGGGGTATGTCGAGGCCAAGCAGAAGCAGCATGTGCTCGACTACGACGACCTGCTGCTGTACTGGGCCCAGGCCATGGCCGAGCCCACCATCGCGCAGGACATGGGCGCGCGCTTCGACCATATCCTGGTCGATGAATACCAGGACACCAATGCGCTGCAGGCGTCGATCCTGCTGGCGATGCGCCCGGACGGCCGCGGCCTGACCGTCGTGGGCGACGACGCGCAGTCGATCTACGCGTTCCGCGGCGCCACCGTGCGCAATATCCTCGATTTCCCGCAGCAGTTCGCACCGGCGGCGCAGCAGGTCACGCTGTCGCAGAACTACCGTTCGACGCAGCCGATCCTGCAGGCGGCCAACGCGGTGATCGGGCTGGCGGCGGAGCGCTATACCAAGGATCTGTGGTCCGATCGCGCCTCGGCGGAAAAACCGGGCGTGATCGTCGTCAACGATGAGGCCGACCAGGCCCGCTACGTGGTCGAGCAGGTGCTGGCGCGGCGCGAGACCGGGCTGGCGCTGATGGCGCAGGCGGTGCTGTTCCGCGCCGCCGACCACAGCGCGCAGGTAGAGATCGAACTGGCGCGGCGCAATATCCCGTTCGTGAAGTTCGGCGGGCTCAAGTTCCTGGAATCGACCCACGTCAAGGATGTGCTGGCCGTGGTGCGCTGGCTGGAAAACCCGCGCGACCGCATGGCGGGTTTCCGCACGCTGCAGCTCCTACCGGGCATCGGCCCCAAGACCGCCGCGCGCGTGCTCGATGCGCTGGCGCTGGCGACCGAGCCGCTGTTCTCGCTGGAACAATTCGAGCCTCCGCCCGCCGCCGCACCCGCGTGGACCGACCTGCTGGCACTGGCGCGCGCGCTGATGGCGCCGACCTCGCCATGGCCGTCGGAATTCGAGCAGGTGCTGGCCTGGTACGCGCCGCACCTGGAGCGGCTGCACGACGATGCCGCCGCGCGCCAGGCCGACCTGCAGCAACTGGAGCGCATCGCCGCCACCTACGGCGCGCGCGAGCGCTTCCTGACCGAGCTGACGCTGGATCCGCCCAGCGCCTCCAGCGATGAATCCGGCGTGCCCTCGCGCGACGAGGACTACCTGATCCTGTCGACCATCCACTCGGCCAAGGGGCAGGAGTGGAAGGCGGTGTACGTGCTCAATGCAGTGGATGGCTGCATGCCGAGCGATCTGGCCACCGGTACCACCGAAGAGATCGAGGAAGAACGGCGGCTGCTGTACGTGGCGATGACGCGGGCCAAGGACCATCTGGATGTCATCGTGCCGCAGCGCTTCTATGTGCACCAGCAGGTGGGCTTCGGCGACCGGCATGTGTATGCGTCGCGCACGCGCTTCTTGCCGAATCGCGTGATGCCGAACTTCCACAGCCGGGCGTGGCCGCCGCCGCCGATGCCGGGGGATGCGCCGGCCAGGCCGGCGCTGGCGCCGGTGGATCTGGCTAGTCGGATGCGGAATATGTGGCGGTGAGACAGGGGCTTGCGAAAGCGCCCACGATGCCGCCGGCGTGCTCCCTCTCCCGCAGGCGGGAGAGGGGGGAAAACAAGCGGTCGGGCGACCGTGGTCGCCTTAGCAAGTCACGGCGTTACGCCACCTTCTCCAGCAGCAACCCCTTCAGATACTCCCCCTCCGGGAACGCCCCCAGCATCGGGTGGTCGGTCCCCGCCGACAGCCGCCGCAGGATGCGCGCATCGGCGCGTGCATCAGTCACCGCCCCGGCCACGATCTTCTGGAACAGCTCCATGCTGATCGCACCCGAGCACGAGTACGTGAAGAGCAACCCGCCCGGGCGCAGCAACTGCGTGCCAACCAGGTTGATCTCCTTGTACGCACGCGCGGCCCGGTCGATATGCTGCGCCGACGGCGCGAACTTGGGCGGATCCAGCACGATCAGGTCGAACTGACGGCCCGCGGCACGGAATTCGCGCAGCGTCTTGAACACGTCGGCATCGAGCCAGCTAGCGCGTTCGGGATCGAAGCCGTTGAGCGCGACATTGCCCGCGGCGATCTTCAGCGCCTCGCCAGACGAATCGATCGACGTCACAGCTTTCGCGCCACCGCGCAGCGCGGCCAGCGAAAAGCCGCCGGTATAGCAGAAGCAGTTCAGCACCTCGCGGCCTTCGGCGAGATCGCCGACCAGCTTGCGGTTGTCGCGCTGGTCGACATAGAAGCCGGTCTTGTGGCCGTTGCGCACGTCGACGTAGTAGCGCACGCCGTGCTCGGTCACGGACAGCTCGGGATCGGGCTCGGCGCCGGCCAGCACGCCCGTGACCAGCTCCAGCCCTTCGCGCTGGCGCACGGCGGCGTCGGAGCGCTCGTAGACGTTGGGGCAGCCGGTTTCCTTCACCAGCGCCTGCACGATCGCGGTCTTCCACTGCTCCACGCCGGCGGAATTGAACTGGCACACCAGCTGGCCCTGCGCGCCGTTGCCGTAGTAGTCGACGATCAGGCCGGGCAGCCGGTCCGATTCACCGAAGATCAGCCGCACCGCATCGCTGTCCCTGACCCACTGGCGCCGGTGGGCGAGGGCCGCGGCCACGCGGCGCTTGAACAGCGCGTGGTCGACCGGCTCGTTCTCGTCGAAGGTCCACACGCGCGCGCGGATCTGCGACTCGGGGCTGTAGGCGGCCTTGGCCAGGAAGCGGCCGTCGGCGGCGCGCACGGTCACGGTGGCACCCGGCTCGCAGCGGCCTTCAGTGGTGGCGATGCCGGTGGCATAGATCCACGGGTGACGGCGCAGCAGGGATTTTTCCTTGCCGGGTTTCAGGGTGATGGTGTTCATGTTGGTATGGGGAAACAGCGGACCGCCGGCTGCTGAGGCTGGCGAGAATGCGTCAAGGCGGCACCCCTCTCCCGCCTGCGGGAGAGGGGTGGGGGAGAGGGCCGGAGCGTCAACGAAGTGACCGGTATCGGTATGCCAGGGCCTGCCCTCTCCCCCGGCCCCTCTCCCGCGCGCGGGAGAGGGGAGAAAACAGAGCGGGAGGGAATGCCTTTACAGCACCACCTTCACCATCGGATGCGAAGTCAGCGCCCGGTACAAATCATCAAGCTGCTCGCGGCTGGTCACCCAGACCGTCACGGTCAGGCCCAGGTAGTTGCCATTGCGCGACGGCCGCATTTGCATCTTGCCCGCATGGAAGTCAGGATCGAACTCCTGCACCAGCGCCACGATGGCCTCGGCAAAGCCGTCCTGCATCGAGCCCATGACCTTGATCGGGAAATGGCTCGGGTATTCGATCAGCGACTGCTCCGGCGGGATATCGCCGGGCTTGTTGCCGCTGCCCTGGTTATCGGCTGTCATATCGGATTCTCCGGCGCGAAACGCCGGCACGCTGCAGCGCGCGCCGGCCTTCGCGCATTCAGGTCACTTGCGCTTGAACCACAGGCGGATGGTGTCCCACAGGCGGCCGAAGAAGCCGGCCTCGGGCACTTCCTCCAGCGCCACCACCGGGAACTCCGCCACCTTGTTGGCACCGTCCATCAGCTTGACCATGCCCACCTGCTGGCCCGCCGCGATCGGCGCGATCAGCAGTTCCTGGCGCTCCAGCACCGGCTTCAGGCGGCCACCGGTGCCCTTGGGCACGGTGACGAAGGTCTCTTCCTGCACGCCGATCTTGACCGCGCCGTTCTTGCCCTTGTAGATCTCCGGCGTGGCCAGCACCTGGCCCTTGTCGTACAGGCGCAGCGTGTCGAAGAACTGGAAGCCGTAGTTGAGCACCTTCAGGCTTTCCTGCGTGCGCACCTGTTCGGTGGTGGTGCCGATCACGATGGAGATCAGGCGGCGCGAGCCGTTGGGCACGTTGGCCAGCGGCCGCCTGGCCGACGAGATCAGGCAGTAGCCGGCGGACTTGGTGTGGCCGGTCTTCACGCCGTCCACGGTCGGGTCGATGTACAGCAGGCGGTTGCGGTTGGGCTGCCTGATCTTGTTATAGGTGAACTCCTTCTGCGAGTACATGCTGTAGTACTCGGGGAAGTCCTTGATCAGGCGCGTTGTCAGCGTGGCCAGATCGACCGCGGTGGTGTAGTGGTTCGCGTCGGGAATGCCGTCGGTGTTGGTGAAGTGGGTGTTCTTCATGCCCATGCGCTGGGCCTCTCGGTTCATCATCGCGACGAAGCCCTCTTCCGAGCCGCCCACGGCTTCGGCCAGCGCCAGCGCGGCGTCGTTGCCCGACTGCACGATCAGCCCCAGCAGCAGGTCCTGCACGCTGACCGGCTTGTTGGGCTCGATGAACATGCGCGACTCGTCGCTTTTGACCTTCAGCACCAGGTTGGTCGGCACCACGGTCTGTTCCAGCGTCAGGCGCTTTTCCTTGAGTGCCTCGAACGCCAGGTAGGCGGTCATCAGCTTGGTCAGCGAGGCGGGCTCGATGCGCGCGTCGGCGTTCTGCGACGCCAGCGCCTGGCCGCTGGTCACGTCATACAGCATCCACGACTTGGCTGCGACCTGCGGCATCGGCACGCCCTGCGCCAGGACGGCGGCGGGTGCGGCGGCCAGCGCGATGGCGGCGACGATGGCGGCGGGTGCAAAAGCGGACGTGAGACGTGTCGTGGCTCGATTCAGCATGTTTCTGTTTCCGACTAGAAAGGGATGGCGCGGGCGGTGCGGCGGCTCGATCGGCAAGGCACAAGCGGCCTGCCTCACCGGTCCCACGCGTTGACGACAAGCTGCTTGATCAGATGCAGCTTGCGGTGAAAGAAATGGTCGGCGCCGGGGATCACGATCACCGGCAGCTCCTGCGGGCGGGCCCAGTCGAACACGCTTGCCAGCGGCACGGTGTCGTCCTGCTCGCCGTGGATGACGATGGTGTCGGCCGGCACATCGGCCACCTGCCAGCGGCTGGCGGCGGTGCCCACCAGCACCAGGCGCTGCGCGGGCGTGCCCGCTTCAGCGAGGCGGCGCGCCACATGCGTGGTGACGAAGCTGCCGAACGAGAAGCCGCCCAGCGCCAGCGGCAGCGTGGCGGCCTGCGCCGACCATGCGGTCTGTTCGCGCATCCAGGCGATCACGGCAAGCTGGTCGTCCTGCTCGCCGACGCCGTTGTCATGCTCGCCGGCGGTGCCGCCCACGCCGCGGAAGTTCGGCCGCACCGTGGCGTAGCCCAGCTGCACGAAGGCGCGCGCCAGTGTCTGCGCGACCTTGTTGTCCTTGGTGCCGCCAAACAGCGGATGCGGGTGCGCCACCAGCGCCAGCCCGCGCGGCTCGCCTTGCGGCAGGTCCACCGAAAGATCGATCGCGCCGGTGGGACCGGCAATGGAGAGTACCTGGGTATGCGCGTTCATGATGGGCGGTCAGGATGGCGAGGAACCGGCTGGCTCAGGCCGGGAATCGTCCCGGGCAAAAAATGAAAAAACCGTCCGGCTGGCGGGCGGCGTGGAGTTGCTGCAAACAAGGCTTCAGGCGCGGACTTCAGCTCGGCGCGAAGCCCGTAAAACAACAATGCGGCGACCGGCGCAGCGTCTGCCGCGCCGGCCGCCGCCGGCATGCAGGTCCGTTCAGCGATCCACCATCAGCCGCTCGACCGGCTTGCCGTTGAGCAGGTGGCTGTCGATGATTTCATCGATGTCGTGCTCGTCGACATAGGTGTACCAGATGGCCTCGGGGTAGACCACCAGCACCGGGCCGAGTTCACAGCGGTTCAGGCAGCCGGCCTTGTTGATGCGCACGCGGCCTTCGCCACCGGCGATACCCAGTTCCTTGCAACGCTTCTTGGCGTATTCCTGCATGGCCTTGGCGTTGTAGTTGGCGCAGCAGTTCTCGCCAGGGTCGCGCTGGTTCAGGCAGAAAAAGACGTGGTGCTGGTAGTAGCTGCTCATGCGTGCGGTGACAAGGCGGGCCCCCGGACGGCGGCACGGCCGGACGGCATTGAACGGAAGCTCGGAATTATACGGCGTCGCGGCGACATGACCGCGCATCTGACGTGCCTTCGCTGCGATGGCGCGCAATATCCGACACCAGCGGGTGGCGCCTCGGGCACCCCGACGCCCTCCGGGCTTCCGATTCCCCGGAGAAGCGCCGTCCGGATTTCCGGAATCCCGGAGGGCCGGCGCTCTGCACAGCGCCGCGTTTCCTTGTGAATCAACCGGTTAGCGATACCGGTTTGACTGGCATGCCCGTTGCGAATTCCTGTCCCGAACGCGCCGCAACCGTGACGGCGCGCCGCCCGGCCACCACCGTGCCGGGCACGGTCAAAACCGAGGACGACACCAATGAAGAAACCCTTCTACAAGATCCTGTACGTGCAGGTTCTGTTCGCCATCCTGGTCGGCATCCTGCTCGGCCATTACCTGCCCGACACCGGCGTGTCGATGAAACCGCTGGGCGATGGCTTTATCAAGCTGATCAAGATGATCATCGGCCCGATCATCTTCTGTACCGTGGTGACCGGCATCGCCGGCATGAGCGACATGAAGAAGGTCGGCCGCGTCGGCGGCAAGGCGCTGCTGTATTTCGAGGTGGTGTCGACCTTCGCGCTGCTGATCGGCCTGGGCGCCGCGCACCTGCTCAAGCCGGGCGTGGGCTTCAACATCGACCCGTCGACGCTCGACACCAAGGCCATCGCGCAATACGTGTCCAAGGCCCATGGCCAGAGCACGGTCGAATTCCTGATGCACATCATCCCGGACACGGTCTTCAGCGCCTTCGCCAACGGTGACATCCTGCAGATCCTGCTGGTGTCGCTGTTCTTCGGCGCCGCGCTGGCGGTGCTCGGCGAGCGCGCGCGCATCGTGGTGGACCTGATCGAGCAGGTCTCCAAGGTGTTCTTCCATATCGTGCACGTGATCACCAAGGTGGCCCCGATCGGCGCCTTCGGCGCGATGGCGTTCACCATCGGCAAGTACGGCCTGGGCTCGCTGGTGCCGCTGCTCAAGCTGATCGGCACCTTCTACTTCACGGCCATCATCTTCGTGCTGGTGGTGCTGGGCTCGATCGCGCGCATGACCGGCTTCAGCATCGTGCGCTTTATCTCGTACATCAAGGAAGAACTGCTGATCGTGCTGGGCACCAGCTCGTCGGAAGCCGCGCTGCCGCACATGATGGAGAAGCTGGAAAAGCTGGGCTGCTCCAAGTCTGTGGTGGGCCTGGTCGTGCCGACCGGCTATTCGTTCAACCTGGACGGCACCAACATCTACATGACGATGGCGGTGATCTTTATCGCGCAGGCCACCGGCATCGAACTGACGCTGATGCAGCAGCTCACCATCCTGGCGGTGGCGATGATCACCTCCAAGGGCGCCAGCGGCGTGACCGGCTCGGGCTTTATCACGCTGGCGGCCACGCTGGCCGTGGTGCCGACCATCCCGGTGGCGGGCATGGTGCTGATCCTTGGCATCGACCGCTTCATGAGCGAGTGCCGCGCGCTGACCAATATCATCGGCAATGGCGTGGCCACCGTGGTGGTGTCTGCCTGGGAGCGCGAGCTCGACCGCAAGCGCCTGGCGCAGATGCTGCAAGGCGGTGGCGCCGATGTGGCGGATGTTGCCGGCGCCGGCCAGGGCGTCCGCTAAGTGCCCCACGGCGATGCGGGCGCCGGCCCCGCCGGCAAGCCCGCCCGCCCGCCAGCGGGTATCATCGGCGCGACAGCCCCAGCGTGCGCCGATGCCCCACTCCGACGACTTTCTTGCCGTGCATGACCCCGCCGCCACCCGTCCGGTGCACGCACCGGACGCCGGCAGCGGCCGGTGGTGGGGCTTTGCCGTGGCGCTGGCCGCCGGCCTGCTGCTGCTGTGCGGGCTGACCTGGCTGGTCTCGGTACAGCGCGGCCTGGCGACCCTGCAGCAGAGCACCGCCACGCGTGCCGACCGCTACGCCGCCACGCTCGAAAGCACCCTCGACCGCTACGAATTCCTGCCCGCGCTGGTGTCGCTGCACCCCTTCGTGCGCGGGCTGCTCGAATCCCCCAACGATCCCGAACGCGTCGCCGCCGCCAACCACTACCTGGCGGAGGTCAACCGCCGCGCGCACGCGTCCGCCACCTATGTGATCGCCGCCAACGGCATTGCGCTGGCGGCCAGCAACCACGGCCAGCCCGGCAGTTTCGTCGGCACCGACTACCGTTTCCGCCCCTATTTCCAGGCCGCCTCTGGCGGCAAGCTCGGGCGCTTCTACGCGATCGGCATCACCAGCGACGAGCCCGGCTACTACCTGGCCCAGCCGGTCGAGTCCGGCGGCAAGGTGATCGGCGTGACCGTGGTCAAGCTCAACCTCGAGTGGTTCCAGCGCGCCGGCGGTGGCGCCGAACCGCTGATGGTCAGCGACGAGCACGGCGTGATCTTCCTGTCATCGGTCTCGGCGTGGCAGTACCGCACGCTGCGCCCGCTGCCGCCGGCGCTGCAGGCGGAAATGGAAAACACGCGCCAGTACCACGGCCGCGCGGTGACACCGCTGCCGCTCGCGCCGCTCGACTCGCCGGTCATGCGCTGGCTGGCCGGCACCACGCTGGGCACTGACGCCCGGCTGGTGCGCGTGCGCGACGACGCACCCGCCGGCAAGACCACCTTCACCCCCGACGGCACCGATCGCGCCGACCGCTACCTGGAACTCGCCCGCACCGTAGGCCCCGCCGGCTGGGCCATGCAGGTGATGGCGCCGCTGGAGCCGGTGCTGGCCAATGCGCGCAACGCCACCGTGGCCGCCGCGCTGGCCTATGCCTGCATCTGCCTGCTGCTGGTCAACTGGCGCCAGCGGCGCCAGCGCACGCGCGACATGCTGTACAGCCGCCGCCTGCTGGAAGCCGCCTACGACGAGCTGGAGCGCCGCGTCGAGGCCCGCACCGCCGACCTGATGGCGATCAACGAAAAGCTGGAAGAACAGGTGGCCGAACGCACCCGCGCCGAGAACGAACTGCGCGCGGCGCAGGATGAACTGGTGCAGGCCAGCAAGCTGGCCGCGCTGGGACAGATGGCGGCGGGCATCACGCATGAGCTGAACCAGCCGCTGGCGGCGCTGCGCACCTTCTCCGACAACACCCGCGTGCTGCTGGAGCGCGGCCAGCTTGCCGCCGCCGAAGGCAACCTGACGGCGATCGCCGACCTGACCGAGCGCATGGGCAAGATCACCAGCCAGCTCAAGCTGTTTGCCGGCAAGGCGCGCCCGGTGCGCCGGCCGGTGGTGCTGCGCGCGGCGGTGGATCACGTACTGGCGCTGCTGGCGCCGCGGCTCGCTACGGTGACGATCAGCGTTACCGGACTCGATGACATGCCCGGTCTGGCCGTGCGCGCCGATGAACTGAAGCTCGAGCAGGTGCTGCTGAACCTGCTCGGCAATGCACTCGACGCCATTGCCACGGCGGCGCCCCCGCAAGGCCGCATCGACCTGAACGTGCTGGCCGACGAGCACGCCGTCACCATCGTCGTGCGCGATAACGGCACCGGGATCGCGCCGGAAGCGCTGCCGCGGCTGTTCGAACCTTTCTTCACCACCAAGGAAACCGGGCAGGGCCTGGGGCTGGGGCTGGCGATCTCGTCGTCGATCGTGCGCGAGTTCGGCGGCCAGCTCGGCGTGGCCAATGTGCCCGGCGGCGGCGCCCAGTTCACGCTGGTGCTGGCGCGCGCCCCTGCTGCCGATACCGTGCAACCGGTTTCCACATCCCAATGAGTATTGCCATGCAAGACGGTCTGCGTGTCCTGTTTGTCGAAGACGAGCCGCTGGTGCGCCAGGCGACCGCGCAGAGCCTGGAGCTGGCCGGCTTCTCGGTGCTGGCGCTGCCCTCGGCCGAAGCCGCCCTGCCCCACCTGCACGGCGCCTTTCCCGGCGTGGTGGTGACCGACGTGCGCCTGCCCGGCGCCAGCGGGCTGGACCTGCTGCAGCACTGCCGCAACGCCGCGCCCGGCGTGCCGGTGGTGCTGGTGACCGGCCACGGCGACATCACCATGGCCGTGCAGGCGATGCGCGAGGGCGCCTATGACTTTATCGAGAAGCCCTTCGGCGCCGACCGCCTGACCGACACCGTGCGGCGCGCGCTGGAACGCCGCGCGCTCGAGCTGGAAAACCAGGCGCTGCGCCGCGAACTGGCCGGCCCGGCGGCGGGCACGCGCATCATCGGCCGCTCGCCCGCGATCGAGCAGGTGCGCGCGCTGGTGGCCAACGTCGCGCCCACCGACGTGCCGGTGATGATCAACGGCGAGACCGGCACCGGCAAGGAACTGGTCGCGCGCAGCCTGCATGCGCTGTCCGGCCGCGCCGAGGGCCCGTTTATCGCGCTGAACTGCGGCGCGGTGCCAGAGGCCATCTTCGAGAGCGAGATGTTCGGCCACGAGGCCGGCGCCTTCACCGGCGCGGGCAAGCGCCGCGTCGGCAAGCTCGAACACGCGTCGGGCGGCACGCTGTTCCTCGACGAGATCGAGAGCATGCCGCTGGCGCTGCAGGTCAAGCTGCTGCGCGTGCTGCAGGAAGGCACGCTGGAGCGGCTGGGATCGAATACGTCGATCAGGATCGATGTTCGCATCGTCGCCGCGGCCAAGGGCGATATGGATGCGCTGATGGCGCAGGGCACCTTCCGCGAAGACCTCTATTACCGCCTGAACGTGGTCACCATCGCGCTGCCGCCGCTGCGCGAGCGGCGCGAGGATATCGTGGCGCTGTTCGAGCATTTCATGCTGGTGGCGGCGGTGCGCTACCAGCGGCCGGCACCGATCCTGTCCGAGGCGCAACGGCAGGCGCTGGCGCAGCGGCCATGGCCCGGCAATGTGCGCGAGCTGCGCAATGCCGCCGACCGGCTGGTGCTGGGCGTGCCCGAGGGCGGCCAGGCCGGCGCGCAGGCCGCCGCGCCCGACGAAACCGCGCCGCTGCGCGAACGGATGGAGCACTACGAGCGCGCCGTGATCGCCGATGCACTGGCGCGCACCGGCGGCGCGGTCAGCCAGGCGGCGGACCTGCTGCAGGTGGGCAAGGCCACGCTGTACGACAAGATCAAGCGCTACGGGCTGTGAGGCGGGGCCTGTCACGCTGCTTTCATTGCGCTGCCACGCCGCCGTCACATTGGCCGCCTATGCTTCGCATGCGGTTGCGGCATTGGCAGGTGCCCGCCGTCTGTATCAGTCTTCGTGGTAATTGATGGCCCCGCGGTGTCGCGGGGCGTTTTTTTGGGGCGCGGCTTTTTTCGGCCGCACGCGGCAGCCGGCTTCACACCGGCCACACATTGCGCTCACCCCGGCTGGCCACACTGGAGACTCTCCATCTCCGGGACCTGCCATGCCCTCCTTCGACTATGACGTCGTCGTCGCCGGCGCCAGCTTTGCCGGCGCTGCCTGCGCCCTTGCCGCCGCGCGCGCCGGCCTGCGCGTGCTGGTACTCGAACGCAAGACCGACCCCGGCGACAAGCTCCATACCACCGGCATCCTGGTCAAGGAAGCCATCGAGCGCACTTGGCTGGGCCGCGCGCCAGCCGACTGCGTGCATCGCGTCGAGCAGGTGCGGCTGTACTCGCCGCGGCTGCGCAGCATCGGCCTGAGCGCGCCGGGCTACTACTTCCACACCACCGATACGCCGCGACTGATGCGCTGGCTCGCGGCCGAGCTGGTGCGGCATCGCGTGGAGCTGCGGCTCGGGCAGGCGTTCGTTGGCGCGGTGCCGCGCAGCGGCGGCTGGCATGTGTCGGGCGTGGGCAATACGCGCTACCTGATCGGCGCGGACGGCGCGAAGTCACGCGTGGCGCAGTGCGCCGGGCTGGGTCGCGTCACCGACTTCCTGTATGGCGTCGAGTACGAGTTCCCCGGCCTGTCGCTGCCCGAGCCCGGCGCGCTGCACTGCTTCCTGACGCGCCGGTTCGCGCCAGGCTATATCGGCTGGGTCGCGCAGAATCCCACCGGCGTGCAGGCCGGGCTGGCGCTGCGCTACCTGCCGCGGCGCGGGCGCGCGCCGGACCTGGACGGGCTGCTGGCGCATGTACGCGAGCGCGCCGGGCTGCCGGAGCTGACGCAGCCGGGCGCAACGCGCGCCGGGCTGATCCCGTGCGGCGGCCCCGCCTTCCCGCTGGCGCGCGACGGCGTGATCCTGACCGGCGATGCCGCGGGCATCGTCTCGCCGGTCACCGCGGGCGGCATCCATTACGCCTTTGCCCATGGCGATACCGTCGGCCGTGCCATCGCCGCGCACCTGCTGCACGGCGGACCAGCCCCGCAAGCCGTCGCCACTGCCAGCGCGCCGCGCTTTCGCGCCAAGCGCGCGCTGCGCTGGGTGTTCGAGCGCTTCCAGTGCGACTGGCCCTTCGACCTGCTGCTGTATTCGCCACCGCTGCGCTGGGCCGCTGAGCAGATCTACTTCCACCAGCGCCGCGGCGAACAGCCCGCGCCGGCACCTCGCACCGCGGTCACCCTGGACTAGAATGCCGGGCATGGAACAACCGCGGATCCTGGTGGTGGAAGACGAGCAGGCCATCGCCGACACCATCCTCTATGCGCTGCGCACCGACGGCATGCAGGCCGAGCATTGCACGCTGGGCGGCGCCGCGCTCGAGCGGATGCGCGCCGGCCCGGCCGACCTGGTGATCCTCGACGTGGGCCTGCCGGATATCAACGGCTTCGAGGTCTGCCGCACGCTGCGCACCTTCTGCGATGCGCCGGTGATCTTCCTGACCGCGCGCCACGAAGAGATCGACCGCATCGTTGGCCTGGAGATCGGCGCCGACGACTATGTGGTCAAGCCGTTCTCGCCGCGCGAACTGGCGGCGCGCGTGCGCGCGATCCTGCGCCGGGCGCGCGGCGCTGCCGCAACCGTGGCGAAGACCGAAGACAGCACCGGCTTCACCCACGACAAGGATGGCGCGCGGCTGGCCTACCGCGGCCGCTGGCTCGACCTGACCCGCTACGAATACTTGCTGCTGGCGCTGCTGGTGGCGCATCCGGGCCGCATCTACTCGCGCGCGCAGCTGATGGAGATGGTCTGGCAAGACGCGCTCGACACCAGCGACCGCACCGTCGACACCCATATCAAGACGCTGCGCGCCAAGCTGCGCGACGCTGCCCCGGACGCCGCCGAGCGCATCCGCACCCATCGCGGCATGGGCTATTCGCTGGAACCCTGAGCGCGCGCCATGCATCTCGGCCTGCGCATCTTCTTCGGCTTCTTCCTGATCGTCGGACTGGCCACGGTGCTGACGCTGCGCGTGTTCGTGCAGGAGGTCAAGCCGGGCGTGCGCCAGGCCATGGAAGACACGCTGATCGATACCGCGCATGTGCTGGCGGCGCTCGCTGCCGACGACATGAAGGCCGGCCGCATCGCCGACGGCGATTTCGCGCGGCGCATGGCGGCGCTGCGCACCGCGCCGGTCGATGCCGAGGTGTGGGGCCTGCACAAGGACAGCATCGGCTACCGGGTCTATGTCACCGACACCAGCGGCATCGTCCGTTTCGACTCCACCGGCACCGACGTGGGCCGCGACTATTCGCGCTGGAACGATGTCTACCTGACCCTGCGCGGCCGCTACGGCGCGCGCAGCACGCGCACCGACCCCGACGACGAGGCTACGACCGTGATGCACGTGGCCGCACCGGTGCGCGACGGCGGGCGCATCATCGGCGTGCTGACCGTGGCCAAGCCCAATGCGGCGATGGCGCCCTTTATCGAGCGCAGCCAGCACAAGATCCTGCTCTATGGCGGGCTGCTGATCGGCGCCGCCTGCGTCATCGGCATCGCCTGCACGCTGTGGCTGGTGCACGGGCTGCAGCGGCTGCGCGGCTATGCGCGCGCGGTGGCGGCCGGCGAGCGCGCCGAGATGCCGCTGCGCGGCGCCGGCGAGCTGGCCGAGCTGGGCCGCGCGGTGCAGGGCATGCGCGAGCGGCTGGAGGACAAGCAGTATGTCGAGCACTACATCCATACGCTGACGCACGAGATGAAGAGCCCGCTGGCCGCGATCGGCGGCGCGGCCGAGCTGCTGCAGGAAGAGATGCCGGCGGCGGACCGCCAGCGCTTTGTCGCCAATATCCGCGCGCAGACCGGGCGGCTCGAAACCATGATCCGCAAGCTGCTGGCACTGGCCGACGTGGAGCAGCGCCAGCGGCTGGAAGTGCGCGAGCCGGTGCGGCTGGCGCCGTTGCTGGCGGAACTGTGCGGCGAGCTGGAACCGCGCGCGCGCCAGCGCGGCGTGGCGCTGCGGCTGGACGCCGAAGGCGTGCAGGACGTGGTGGCGGGCGATCCGTTCCTGCTGCGCCAGGCCATCGCCAACCTGCTGGAGAACGCGCTGGACTTCGCGCCAGCGGGCAGCGAGGTCTCGGTGCGGCTGGAACGGCGCGCCGACCGGATCGCCATTGCCGTGGCCGACCACGGCCCCGGCATCCCCGACTACGCGCTGCCGCGCGTCTTTGAACGCTTCTACTCGCTGCCGCGCCCGCACGGCGCCGACAAGAGCACCGGCCTGGGCCTGTGCTTTGCGCGCGAGGTGGCGACGCTGCATCATGGCGACGTGACGCTGGCCAACCGCGCCGGTGGCGGCGCGCTGGCGGAATTGACGCTGCCGGCCGCCTAGCGCTGCCGTCTGGGCCGGGATCGGCATAGACTGGGGCTTCTAGCGATGCGCCGCTGAAACTCCCTATAATCGAACGACCGTTCATTTAGGGCGCCTCCAAGGCGCCCGCCAGTGGTTCAGGAGACACCATGCCCGCCGCCAAGCAACTGCCCCAGGTCCTGCAGAACCTGGCCCTGCCCATCATCGCCTCGCCCATGTTCATCGTCAGCTATCCGGAACTGGTGCTGGCGCAGTGCAAGGCCGGCATCGTCGGCTCGTTCCCGGCGCTCAATGCGCGCCCGGCGGAGCTGCTCGACGAGTGGCTCACGCAGATCCAGGACGAGCTCGCCGCGTTCAAGGCCGCCAACCCGGGCGCGCCGGTGGGCCCGGTCGCGGTCAACCAGATCGTGCACGTTTCCAACGCCCGGCTCGAGCACGACATCAAGGTGTGCGTCGAGCACAAGGTGCCGATCTTTATCACCTCGCTGCGCGCGCCGGTCAAGGAGATGATCGACGCGGTGCACAGCTACGGCGGCATCGTGCTGCACGACGTGATCAGCATGCGCCATGCCGAGAAGGCGATCGAGGCCGGCGTCGATGGCCTGATCCTGGTGGCCGCAGGCGCCGGCGGCCATGCCGGCATGCTGTCGCCGTTCGCGCTGGTGGGCGAAGTGCGCAAGATCTTCGACGGCCCGATCGCGCTGTCGGGCTCGATCGCCACCGGCGAGGCGGTGCTGGCGGCGCAGGCGATGGGGGCCGACTTTGCCTACGTGGGTACGCGCTTTATCGCCTCGCAGGAGGCGCACGCGGCGGAATCGTACAAGCAGTCGATCACCAGCTCGGCCGCCGCCGATATCGTCTACACCAACCTGTTTACCGGCGTGCACGGCAACTACATCCGCGAAAGCATCAGCAACGCGGGGCTGGATCCGGACAACCTGCCGGTGGCCGACAAGAGCAAGATGGATTTCTCCAGCGGCACCTCCAAGGCCAAGGCATGGAAGGACATCTGGGGCGCCGGCCAGGGCGTGGGGCAGATCCACGACATCCCGACCGCCGGGGAAATCGTCGCGCGCATGAAAGCGGAGTACGATGCGGCCAAGGCGCGGCTGGGGATTGCGCGCTGATCGATCCACTACCGGGCCGCCTTGCGGCCCTTTGTTCTCCCATTGTCTCTGCCTAGCCCCGCCACCTCGCCCGATTCCGAAGCGACGCTGAGCCGCCGCCAGCGGGCGCTGCGCGCCATCTGGGTGGCGCTGGGCGGCGTCTGCCTGCTGCTCGGGGTGATCGGCATCTTCCTGCCGGTGCTGCCGACCACGCCGTTCGTGCTGCTGGCCGCGGCCTGCTTCGCGCGCGGCTCGCGGCGGTTTCATGAATGGCTGCTGGGGCATCCGCGCTTCGGGCCGCTGGTCAGCGACTGGCAGCGGCATCGCAGCATTCCGTTTCGGGCCAAGTGCCTGGCGTTGTCGATGATGTGGGTGTCGATGGGCGCGACGGCGTGGCTGATGCGGGAGCGGCCGCTGGTGTCTGCGGCGATGCTGGCTTGCGCGGTGGGGGTGAGTGTCTGGATGGTACGGTTGCCGACCAGGCCGCCGGAGGGAAGGAAGTCGTCCTGATACGCTGCTGGTCTCGCGCCGATGGCATACCCACGCGCGTGACTTCGTTGAGGCTCCTGCCCTCTCCCCCACCCCTCTCCCGCTTGCGGGAGAGGGGCCGGGGGAGAGGGCAGGCGCTGGCATACCGACGCGTTGTACTTCGTTGACGCTTCAATCGTACCGCCGCGCATCCTCAATCAGCTTCCCATCCTGCGGCAACGACCCCGCCGGCACGAACGCCACCTCGCCGCGCAGCCGCATCACCTCGCGCAGCGATTCAGCCACCGCGCGCTGCAGCGCCTCGTCTTCGCGCGTGGCGTCGCAATGCAGCGTCATCACGTCCGCGCCGACCGCACCGGTCACCACCAGCCGTGCCGCGCGAATTTCCGGATGGCGCCGAATCACGTCCGCCACCTGGCCCGGATGCACGAACATGCCCTTGACCTTGGTCGCCTGGTCGGCCCGCCCCAGCCAGCCCTTGAGCCGGATATTGGTGCGCCCGCACGGGCTCGGATGCTTCGAGGAATCCGCCACCACCGCCGACAGGTCGCCGGTGCCAAAACGGATCAGCGGATAGTCGCCATTGCCCAGCACCGTCACCACCACCTCACCGGTCTCGCCTTCCGGCATCGGCTTGGAGCCGCCAGGCTCGACGATCTCCACCAGCACGCCCTCATCCACTACCCAGCCGTCGCCCCCCTCGGTTTCATAGGCGATCAAACCGACATCCGCGGTGCCATACATCTGCTGCACACGTACCCCGCGCTCCTTGAACCACGCGCGCAGCGACGGCGGCAGCGCCTCGCCCGACACCAGCGCCTTCGACAGGCTGGTGCAAGGCATGCCCATCTCATCCCCGCGCTCCAGCAGCAGCTTCAGGAACGACGGCGTGCCGGCGTAAGCTGCAGGCTGCAACGCGGCCAGCGCCTGCACCTGCGATTCGGTCTGGCCGACACCAGCCGGAAATACGCAGCAGCCAAGCCGGTGCGCCCCGGTTTCCATCATCATCCCGGCTGGCGTGAAGTGGTAGGAGAACGTGTTGTAGACCAGGTCCCCCGCGCGGAAGCCCGCGGCAAACATCGCGCGTGCGATGCGCCACCAGTCGGCATCGTGGCCATCGGGTTCGTGGATCGGGCCGGGCGACTGGAACACGTGGCGCAGCCCGCCCAGCGGCGTGGCATTGAGTCCGCCCAGCGGCGGCAATGCGCGCTGGCGTGCCGACAGTTCCGACTTGCGCGTGACCGGCAGCGCGGCCAGCGCGGCGCGCGAGCTCAGCAGGCGCGGGTCGACGTCGCTCAGCATCTCGGCAAAGTAAGGCGCGTTGTCGCGCGCATGGGCCACCTGGCGTGCCAGGGCGGCAAGCAGCGCCCGCTCGCGGACTTCCGGCGCGCGGGTTTCGAGCGAATCGAAGTGTTCTGGCATGGTGCTGTGCGTCGAAGGATGGATGCAGGTTGCCGCCGCGCCGGCGCGGACCGTTCCGCCGCGGCGCCTGGTGGCAATGCCGTTGAATCGGGTGGGCCTACGCCAGCCAGCGCTTGCGGCGCCGGTAGCTCTTCACGTCGCGGAACGACTTGCGCCCGGCGCCGTCCGCATCGTTGGCCGCCACGCCGAGGTAGAACTCCTTGACGTCCTCGTTGGTGCGCAGCGACTCGGCGTCGCCGTCCATCACCACGCGGCCGTTTTCCAGGATGTAGCCGTAGTCGGCATAGCGCAGCGCCACCATGGTGTTCTGCTCCGCCAGCAGGAAGCTGACCTTCTCGCGCGAATTCAGGTCGCGCACGATCTCGAAGATCTCCTCGACGATCTGCGGCGCCAGGCCCATCGACGGTTCATCGAGCAGGATCATCGCGGGCTTGGCCATCATGGCCCGGCCGATCGCGCACATCTGCTGCTCGCCGCCCGAGGTATAGCCCGCCTGCGACTTGCGCCGCGTCTTCAGCCGCGGGAAGTAGTCGTAGATCTTCTCCAGCTCGTCGCGCGTCTGCCCGCGCGACAAGCCGCGCGTGTAGGCACCGGTGAGCAGGTTTTCCTCGATGGTCAGGTGCGCGAAGCAGTGGCGCCCTTCCATTACCTGGATCACGCCGCGGCGCACCAGGTCGTTGGGCGTGAGCTGGTCGACGCGGTCGCCGCGGTACTCGATCGAGCCCTTGGTGACATCGCCGCGCTCGGCCTGCAGCAGGTTCGAGATGGCCTTCAGCGTGGTGGTCTTGCCCGCGCCGTTGGCCCCGAGCAGCGCCACGATGCGGCCCTCCGGCACTTCGAGCGAAACGCCCTTGAGCACCAGGATCACGTGATCGTAGATGACTTCGATATTGTTGACGGAGAGAAGGCTCATGGTGCGGCTCGGTTGGTGTTGCGGGTCGGCTGTGGCGGGCATGCGGCGTCAGGCACCGCAGGCCCGCCCGGTTGCTGTCAGGACTTCATGCAAGCCGGCGTAATCCCCTTCTCCTTCGCATACTGCGCCGCGGCGGCCTTGAACAGCGGGTGGATCAGGCTCTTGTTGCCTTCGATCCAGTCCGATACCACCACCCACTTGCTGCCATCCCACTGCTGGATCTTCACCTTGCCCGAGCCCTCGTGGTTCTCGCAGCTGGTCTTGATCTCAGGCAGCAGCCCGGTGGCGCCCAGTTGCTGCAGGCGCGCGTTGGTCAGGTTCAGGTTCTCGAAGGCCCAGCGCATCTGCTCGCCGGTCATCGGCTTGCCCTTGCCGAACTTGTTCTGCGCCACGCGGACCGCTTCCACCGTCACCACTGCCGCCGAGACGCCGCGGTTGTACAGCACCGAACCGACCTTGTTCTTGTCTTGCATATTGCCCTTGCCGGCACCGTAGACCACCTTGTCGATATCGGCGATCAGCGGCACGCTCTTGCCCGCGACGTTCCAGGTCGCGCTCATGTAGCCCTTGGAGGCATCACCGGCGGGCACCGTGTCTTCCTCGGACCCTGCCCACCACGAACCGATCATCTTGTCGCGCGCAAAGCCCACCTTCTGCGCCGCCTTCAGTGCGGTCTGGTTCATCACACCCCAGCCCCAGAAGATCACGTAGTCGGGATTCTCCTGGCGGATCTTCAGCCACTGCGCGCCCTGCTCGTTGCCGGGGTGCGCCACCGGGATCTCCACCAGATTGAACTTGCCCAGCCGCGCCTCGGCCTGCAGCGCCACGATCGGCTCCTTGCCATAGGCCGAGTCGTGGTACATGTAGACGATCTTCTTGCCGGCGAGCGAGCCGCCGTGCTTCGACGCGAGGTACTTGACGATGGCCGAGACCTGCATCTGGTACGTGGTCACCAGCGGGAACGCATACGGGA
The DNA here is from genome assembly GCF_040578825.1 of Cupriavidus necator. GTDB lineage: Bacteria > Pseudomonadota > Gammaproteobacteria > Burkholderiales > Burkholderiaceae > Cupriavidus > Cupriavidus necator_E. Next base: position 22,496 of record NZ_JBEFLI010000044.1, read on the forward strand.
ACACCGAGCCGTCCACCGCGTCGGTGCGGCCATAGCCCATCATCACCAGCGGCACCTTGTCGGCGGCGGTCTTGTCGACCAGCGCGTAAGAGATGCCGGTCGACATCGCGTGATACGCCGTGCCCCTGGTGGTGGCGTTCTTGGACTTCAGGCGCTCATAGCACTCCACGCCCTTGGCGTTGTTGTACTCGGTCTCGCATTCTTCCCAAGTGAGCTTGACGCCGTTGACGCCGCCTTCCTTCAGGTTGACGTAGTTGAGGTAGTCGATGAAGCCGCCATACCAGGACTGCCCGTTGGCGCCGTACGGCCCCACGCGATAGCTCGGCAGCGCAACGAACTGCTCGTTGCTCTGCGCCATGGCCGGCGCCACGGGCGCCAGCAGTGCCGCCGCGGCGCTGACCACCAGGGCGGCGCGTTGCACATTGCGAATCAGGTTGGTCATGACAGTCTCCTTCGCCCTCGGTGGAGCGTTTCGTTATGCTGAAGCATCAAAGCTTCGGATGACATGCAGGTACTGCGTTAAATCCTCCCCTACCCGTCAGTGAGGGAACGGCCACAGCCGCAGCTTCTCCTTGGCGATCTGCCACAGCCGGGCCAGCCCGTGCGGCTCCACGATCAGGAAGAAGATGATGAGCCCGCCGAACACCATCATCTGGATGTGCGACACGCTGGCATTGGTGAAGGGCAGGTGCAGCAGGTCGGCCAGCGGGGGCAGCACGTTGTCCAGCAAGATCGGCAGCAGCAGGATGAACGCAGCACCCAGGAACGAGCCCAGGATGCTGCCCACGCCGCCGATGATGATCATGAACAGCACGCGGAACGACAGGTCCAGCGAGAAGCCGTCCGGCTCGACCGAGCCCAGGTAGCAGAACGCGTACAGCGCGCCGGCCACGCCGCAGTAGAAAGAACTGACCGCGAACGCCAGCAGCTTGGTGCGCATCAGCGGGATGCCGATCACCTCGGCCGCCACATCCATGTCGCGCACCGACATCCAGGCGCGTCCGGTGGCCGAGCGCACCAGGTTCTTGGCCAGCAGCGCCAGCACCGTGACCACGCCCAGCACGAACAGGTACTTCTTTACCGGCGTGTCGATGGGCAGGCCGAACAGGTCCAGCCGCTGCGCCGTGATCACGCCCGACGAGCTGTTGTTGGAGAACCAGGGAAACTTGGTCAGCGCCCACACCACGAAGAACTGCGCCGCCAGCGTGGCCACCGCCAGATAGAAGCCTTTGATGCGCAGCGACGGCAGCCCGAATGCCACGCCGACCAGTGCCGCTGACAGCCCGGCCATCACGAAGGTCAGCAGCACCGGCATGCCTTCCACGCGCAGCTGGAAGTTATAGGCCGCGTAGGCGCCCACCGCCATGAACGCGGCGGTGCCCAGCGAAAGCTGGCCGGCATAGCCGGTCAGGATGTTCAGCCCCAGCGCCGCCAGCGAGAAGATCAGGAACGGGATCAGGATGGCCGAGAACCAGTACTCCGACCCGGTCAGCGGGATCACCACGAACGCCACGGCCATCAGCAGCGCAAAGCCGATGCGGTCCTGGCGGATCGGGAAGATCTGGCTGTCGGCGACGTAGCTGGTCTTGAACTGGCCGGCTTCACGATAGAACATGGCAAGTCTCCTGTGCGAAGTCGGTCAGACGCGATCGATGTGTTTCTCGCCGAACAGCCCTTCAGGCCGCACCAGCAGAAACAGCAGGGCAAACACATACGGGAACCAGCCTTCGATACCACCGAAGTTGCCCCCGAACATCGACTGGAACACCGGCGGGATATAGATTTCGGCCAGCTTCTCCGACGCGCCGATGATCAGCCCGCCGACGATGGCGCCCGGCACCGAGGTGAAGCCGCCCAGGATCAGCACTGGCAGCGCCTTCAGCGCGGTCAGCGTCAGCGCGAACTGCACGCCATTGCGCGAGCCCCACAGCATGCCGGCCACCAACGCGACAAAGCCCGCCACGCCCCACACGATCGCCCAGATGTTCTGCAGCGGGATGCCCAGCGACAGCGCTGCCTGGTGGTCGTCGGCCACCGCGCGCAGCGCGCGGCCGACCTTGGTGTACTGAAAGAACAGCGCCAGCGATCCGACCAGCACGCCGGCAATGGCGGCCGCCGCAATATCGAACTTGGAGAGCACGATGTTGAAGTTGGTCATGATCGACTCGATCGGCTCGTCCACGATGCCCAGGTTGATCGGGCGCACCTCGTTGCCGAACAGCAGCGGCCCCAGCCCTTCCAGGAAGAACGACAGCCCGATGGTCGCCATGAACAGCGTGATCGGCGGCTGGTTGACCAGCTTGCGCAGCACGAAGCGCTCGGTGCTCATGCCGACCAGGATCATCACGACGAAGGCGCCGATCACCGCCGCCCACATCGGCACGCCCTTGTCCATCAGCCCCACCACCGCCAGCGCGGCGAAGTAGACCATCGCGCCCTGGGCAAAGTTGAACACGCCCGAGGCCTTGTAGATCAGCACGAAGCCCAGCGCCACCAGCGAGTACATCAGGCCCGACAGCAGGCCGCCGATCAGGATTTCAAAGAAGAACGTCATGGTGGGGATCCCTCAGTGCGATGTGCCCAGGTACGCCTTGATCACGTCAGGGTTGCCCTTGACCTCTTCCGGCGTGCCGTCGCCGATCTTCTTGCCGTAGTCGAGCACCACCACGCGGTCGGAGATATCCATCACCACGCCCATGTCGTGCTCGATCAGCACGATGGTGGTGCCGAACTGCCGGTTCACATCGAGGATAAAGCGGCACATGTCCTGCTTCTCTTCCACGTTCATGCCGGCCATCGGTTCGTCCAGCAGCAGCATCGACGGCTCGGCCGCGAGCGCGCGTGCCAGCTCCACTCGCTTTTGCAGGCCATACGGCAGGCGCCCCACCGGGGTCTTGCGGATCGACTGGATCTCCAGGAAGTCGATCACCTCCTCGACTTTCTGGCGATGGCGCATCTCTTCATTGCGCGCCGGGCCCCACCACAGCGCGTGCGCAAACAGCCCGGTGCGGAACTGCGTGTTGCGCCCGGTCATGATGTTGTCGAGCACGGTCATGCCCTTGAACAGCGCGATGTTCTGGAACGTGCGCGCGATGCCTTGCCGCGCCGCGGCGGTCGGGTGCATCTGCTTGCGCTCTTCGCCGCGGAACACGATGCGTCCCTGCTGCGGGTGGTACACGCCGTTGATCACGTTCAGCATCGAACTCTTGCCCGCGCCGTTGGGCCCGATGATGGCGCGCACCTCGTGCTCGCACACGTCGAACGAGATATCGGTCAGCGCCTTCACGCCGCCGAACGACAGCGAGATGTGCTGCAGGTCCAGAATCACCTCGCCGCCGGTGCGCGCCTGTTCGCCGGTGCGCTGTGCGTGGCGCGTACCGGGTTGCGCGCCGCTGTCATCCGCCAGTCCCGCCGGGGGCAGCGGACCTGCGGGAGCAATCGCACCACCGCTGCCGGCGCCGCTTGCATCGGTGCGTGCCGCTCCCGTCCATTCGCGCTTTCCGGCGCCTTGCCAGGCCACTTGCGTCATGTTGCTGCCTCCACCCTATGCTCTTATGCCGCGCGCGCCGCCACTGGCAGGCGCTTCGCATCCACCAGCTTCAGCGTGGCCGACACGCTGCCCTCGCGCCCGTCTTCAAACTTGACGCGCGTCTCGATGTACTGCTCGGATTTGCCCGCATAGAGCGCTTCCACCAGCACGCCGTATTTCTCCGCGATAAAGCCGCGCCGCACCTTGCGGGTGCGCGTCAGCTCGTCGTCATCCGGGTCAAGCTCCTTGTGCAGGATCAGGAAGCGCGCAACCTGCGAACCGGCCAGCATCGGGTCGTTGGCCAGGTCCGCATTCACCTGGTTCACGCATTCGCCGATCATCTCGATCACGTCCGGCTGCGCGGCCAGGTCGACATAGCCGGCATACGGCAGGTGGCGCCGCTCGGCCCAGTTGCCGACCGCCTCGAAGTCGATGTTGATAAAGGCGCAGACCTTGTCGCGCCCGTTGCCGAACGCCACCGCTTCCTTGATGTACGGGAAGAACTTGAGCTTGTTCTCGATGTACTTGGGCGCGAACATCGAGCCATCGGCCAGCTTGCCCACGTCCTTGGCGCGGTCAATGATCTTCAGGTGGCCGTCGGCATCGATCACGCCGGCATCGCCGGTCATGAAATAGCCCTCGTCGTTGATGGCCTCGCGCGTGGCGTCGTCGCGCTTGTAGTAGGACTTGAGCAGCCCCACGCCGCGCACCAGCACCTCGCCGTTCTCCGCGATGCGGATTTCCATGCCGGGCGCGGCCGGGCCCACCGAATCGAACTTGACCTGGCCGTCGGGCTGCAGGCACACGTAGGCGCAGGTTTCGGTCTGGCCGTAGAACTGCTTCAGGTTCACGCCGATGGAGCGATAGAAGCGGAACAGGTCCGGCCCGATCGCCTCGCCCGCGGTATAGCCCACGCGGATGCGGCTCATGCCCAGCACGTTGCGCAGCGGGCCGTAGACCAGCACCTCGCCCAGCGCGTAACGCACGCGGTCGGCCAGCGCTACCGGACGGCCGTCGAGGATCTCCGAGCCGCAGCGGCGCGCCACGTCCATGGCCCAGTGGAACAGCTTGCGCTTGATCCAGCCGGCATCCTCCATGCGGATCATCACCTGCGTCAGCAGCCCTTCATAGATGCGCGGGGGCGCGAAGTAATAGGTGGGGCCGATTTCGCGCAGGTCGGTCATCACCGTTTCGCGCGACTCGGGGCAGTTCACGGTGAAGCCCGCCACCATCGCCTGCGCGTACGAGAACAGGTTGTCGCCAACCCATGCCATCGGCAGGTAGGACAGCACGTCGTCGTTGGCGCCAAGCTTGTCGAAGGCGCAGCCATTGCGCGCCGAGCCGATCAGGCCCGCATGCGAATGGCACACGCCCTTGGGCTTGCCGGTGGTGCCCGAGGTGTAGAGGATGATCGCGGTATCGTCAGGCTGGCCCGCGGCGATGGCTTCGTCATAGAAGCCCGGATGCGCCTGGTCGAATTCGCGGCCCAGTTCCTGCAGCCGTTCGTACGACATCAGCGAAGGATGGTCGTAGTCGAGCAGGCCGCGCGGGTCTTCAAAGATGACGTGGCGCACGGTGCGGCCCGCGGCGCCGAGCTGCTGCTCGACCTCGAGCAGCTTGTCCACCTGCTCCTGGTCCTCGACGATGGCGAACTCGAGCTCCGCATCGTTGAGCACGTAGACCATCTCGTTGGCAATCGCGTCCTGGTACAGCGGGACTGGCACGCCACCGAGGGCTTGCGCCGCGGTCATGGCCCAGTACAGGCGCGGGCGGTTGTCGCCCACCACCGCCAGGTTCATGCCGCGCCTGAAACCGAGTGCGGCCAGCCCACAAGCCAGCGCCCTCACCTGCTGCGCCACCTGGGCCCAGCTGTATGTCTGCCAGATGCCGAGATCCTTCTCGCGATAAGCCGGATGATCCGGCCGCTGCTGGGCGTGCGCCAGCAGCCATCGCGGGAAGGTCGTCGCCGACGATTCCTGCATCGCTGTCTCCTGTCCCTCCGGCGTGGGGGTCCACGCTGGTGTCAAGCGCCGGTCCGGTCGTTATACTTGGCTTGCTTTGCCCGGCGGCGTCCGCCGCATTGCATCAAGCCCGTCTGTGCCTGTTCTGGAGGGGGGCCGGGAAAGCGCTTTCGCCTTTCCCGGCGTGCCCCGTGTGGCACCCGCGGTTCCGTTGTGATCGTACGATAGCCCATGCCAACCACCCCAGTTGTCACGCCGGTGACAATTCCGGGTTAATCCCTACCGGAGCCATTCCAGGCCATGCTGAACGATTTTGTTGACCGCTGCGTGTGGGCAGCAGACCTGAGCCCGGAACAGCGCGAACGGGTGCGCCGGGCCATGTTCGTGCACGAATACAGTCAGGGGGACTACGTCTGTCACAAGGGCGACAAGGCCGAGCACTGGATGGGCGTGCTCGAAGGCATCGTCAAGATCACCACGGTGTCGCCGTCGGGCAAGTCGGTCACCTTCACCGGCGTGCCCACCGGCGGCTGGTTCGGCGAAGGCGCGGTGCTCAAGTCCGAGATCCGCAAGTACGACGTGATGGCGCTGCGCCGCTCGACCATCGCCTTCCTGCCGCGCGACACTTTTCAGTGGCTGCTGGATACCAGCCTGCCATTCACGCGCTTCCTGCTGACGCAGTTCAACGAGCGGCTGGGGCAGTTCATCGCGGCGGTGGAGTACGAGCGCCTGCTCGACATCGATTCGCGCGTGGCGCGCGCGGTGTCGTCCCTGTTCAACGAGCACCTGTATCCGGGGATCGGCAAGACGCTGGAGATCTCGCAGGAAGAGATCGGCCTGCTCGCCGGCATCTCGCGCCAGCGCGCCAACCAGGCGCTCAAGGTGCTGGAGCAGCAGGGACTGGTGCGGGTGGACTACGGCGTGATCGAGGTGCTTGACCTGGATGGGTTGCGTCAGTACGGCGAATAGCGTGGCCACCGCGATCGACGAGGCCACGCTGCGGGCCTATCGCGAAACGCACTACCGCGTGCTGGGCGATGCGCCGATGACGCTGCGCATCGACCAGGCCAGTGCGCCGCTGGCCGCGCTGCATCGCGCGCTGGGCGTGGCGTCGAGCGCCTTCATCACCGCCGCTAACCCGTTCAGCCAGCGTTGCGACGACAACGCCAACGCGCGCCGCCAGCAGGCGCTGGCGCAGGATGTGGTGCAGAAGGGATTGCAGGCGATCGATGCGCTGGGCGAGCATCCGTCCAACGGCTGGCCGGCGGAGCCGAGCTTTCTGGTGCCGGGGCTGTCGCTGGCGGACGCCAGGATGCTTGGCGCGAAATACGGGCAGAACGCGGTGGTGTGGAGCGGCGACGATGCGGTGCCGCGGCTGGTGCTGCTGCGCTGAGTATTGCTGCCGGCCGCCCACCGGGATTGGTTCAGCACCACGTTCTTTCGCTCACCGATTGCGTGCTCCCTCTCCCGCTCTCCCGCTCGCGGGAGAGGGAGCAAACCGCCAGCGCTCAGTGGCCGTGCCCGTGGTGTCCGTGGCGCCCATGGTGGCGGTAGTGGTGGTGACGATGATGGTGGTGCCGATGGTAATGATGATGCCGATGCCGCCACTCACCACGCCCATACCAGCGTCGCCCGTCCCAATACCGGTCGCCATGCCAGCCGTGATAGCGCGGCGCATAAACCACGGGCGGCGGCGGGGCCACATAAACGGGAGCCGGCGCCGCGTAGACCGGCGCACCGACATGCACGCCAACATCCACGTGAGCCATCGCGGAGCGGGCCGCCAGCAGTGACATCGCACCGGCGAGCAGCGCGGCAAAAAGAACCGGATGGGCCATGGTGATTCTCTGGTCGTAAATGGAATGCGTGCACTCTACCGCGCATTCCTGTTACCGGATGCGGCGGATTGTTTCGGCATATAACGCCGTGTAAGCGGGATTTTGGCGGTCGCCGGAACCGGCGGCCCGGAAAGGCAGACGGCCGCGCGAAGCGGCCGCCAGTAGAAGCTCAGCTAGAGCGTTGCAAGCTGCGGCAGGTGCCTCGCAGCTTACTTGCTATACACGTACACCCCGCGGCCCGTCTTGCGGCCCAGGTAGCCCGCAGCCACCATCTCGCGCATCAGCATCGCCGGCCGGTACTTCGGATCGGCAAACTCGGTGTACAGCACCTCCATCACCGCCAGCATGGTGTCCAGCCCGATCATGTCGGCCAGCGCCAGCGGCCCGATCGGGTGGTTGCAGCCCAGCTTCATGCCTTCGTCGATTTCTTCCGGCGACGCCAGGCCTTCGCCCAGCACGCAGAAGGCCTCGTTGATCATCGGGCAGAGGATGCGGTTGACGACAAAGCCCGGGCTGTTCCTGACCGTGATCGGGTACTTGCCGAGCTGCTTCGACAGCGCTTCCACCGCGGCGTGCGTGGCATCGCTGGTCTGCAGGCCGCGGATCAGCTCCACCAGCGCCATCACCGGCACCGGGTTGAAGAAGTGCATGCCGATAAAGCGGTCGGCACGCGCGGTCACCGCGGCGAGCTTGGTGATCGAGATCGACGAGGTGTTGGACGCGATGATCACGTTCTCGCCGACGATGTCGTCGATCTGCTTGAGGATCTTGACCTTCAGGTCATAGTTCTCGGTGGCGGCCTCGATCACGATATCGGTGACCTTCAGATCGTCATACGAGGTGCTGCCCTTGATGCGCGCCAGCGCGGCAGCCTTGTCGGCCTCGGTCGCCTTCTCTTTCTTGATCAGCCGGTCCAGGCTGCCCGCGACGGTCGCCACGCCCTTCTGCACGGCGGCGTCGCTGATATCGACCATCACCACGTCGAGACCCGCTACCGCGCAGGCCTGGGCGATGCCATTGCCCATGGTGCCGGCACCGACGATGCCCACTGTCCTGATGCTCATCTTGTCTTCCTCTGCTTTGGTTGGCTTGTTGATTGAATCGGTTCAGGCGCCCTGCTCGCGCAGCGCGGCGATGATGCGCTCGGCGTGTCCCTTGAGCAGATCCGGTTCCTGCATCTCGCGCGCGTGGCCGCGCAGGGTCTGGTCGTTATAGCGCGGCACGATATGGAAATGCACGTGCGGCACGGTCTGGCCCGCGGCCGCGCCGTTGAACTGGCCGATCGAGATGCCGTCCGGCGAGAACGCCGCACGCACCGCGCGCGCCACGCGCTGCGTGGCGCGGATGGCGGCCGCGGCGCCCTGCTCGGACAAATCGAACAGGTTGACCGCGGCTTCCTTTGGCACCACCAGCGTATGGCCGTCGGCCTGCGGCATGATGTCCATGAAGGCGATGGTGTCGTCGTCCTCGTACACCTTGATGCACGGCATCTCGCCGCGCAGGATCTTCGCGAAGATATTGTTCGGGTTGTACTGGCTGTCCATGGTCTTGTCTTGCGGTTGTCTCGGATTTGGTTGCCGGTGCGGCGCAGCGTTCGAGTGTAACGCAGGGCGGCCCCGCACTGCGGCCGCCCTGCGCGGTATGCGAACGCCGCGTGAACCGGGGTCTACATATTGCGCCGGTACTGCCCGCCGACCTCGAACAGCGCATGCGTGATCTGCCCCAGCGAGCAGACCCGCACCGCGTCCATCAGCACCGCGAACACGTTCTGGTTGTCGATCACGGCCTGGCGCAGCCGCTGCAGCATCGCCGGCGCTGCGTCGGCATGCGCCTGCTGGAACGCCTGCAGGCGGTCGAGCTGGCTCTGCTTCTCGGCCTCGCTGGAGCGCGCCAGTTCCAGCTTCTGCGGGACCGGGTCGCCGTCCGGATTGCGGAAGGTGTTCACGCCGATCAGCGGTAGCGTGCCGTCGTGCTTGAGCTGCTCGTAGTAGAGCGATTCCTCCTGGATCTTGCCGCGCTGGTAGCCGGTCTCCATCGCGCCCAGCACGCCGCCGCGCTCGGCGATGCGCTCGAACTCCTGCAGCACCGCCTCTTCCACCAGGTCGGTCAGCTCCTCGATCAGGAAGCTGCCCTGGTTGGGGTTCTCGCACCTGGCCACGCCCCATTCGCGGTTGATGATCAGCTGGATCGCCAGCGCGCGGCGCACCGACTCGCCGGTGGGCGTGGTGATGGCCTCGTCGTAGGCGTTGGTGTGCAGCGAGTTGCAGTTGTCGTAGATCGCGATCAGCGCCTGCAGCGTGGTGCGGATGTCGTTGAAGTCGATCTCCTGCGCATGCAGCGAGCGGCCCGAGGTCTGGATGTGGTACTTCAGCTTCTGGCTGCGCTCGTTAGCGCCGTACTTGTCGCGCATGGTCACGGCCCAGATGCGGCGCGCGACGCGGCCCAGCACGCTGTATTCCGGGTCCATGCCGTTGGAGAAGAAGAACGACAGGTTGGGCGCGAAGTCGTCTACATGCATGCCGCGCGCCAGGTACGCCTCCACGTAGGTAAAGCCGTTGGCGAGCGTGAAGGCAAGCTGCGAGATCGGGTTCGCGCCGGCTTCGGCGATGTGGTAGCCCGAGATCGACACCGAGTAGAAGTTGCGCACCTGGTGGTGCACGAAGTACTCCTGGATATCGCCCATCACCTTGAGCGAGAACTCGGTGGAGAAGATGCAGGTGTTCTGGCCCTGGTCTTCCTTCAGGATATCGGCCTGCACCGTGCCGCGCACGTTCTGCAGCACCCACGCGCGGATCTTGGCTTCTTCGTCGGCGGTGGGCTCGCGGCCATTGTCGGCGCGGAACTTGTCGAGCTGCTGGTCGATGGCGGTGTTCATGAACATCGCCAGGATGGTCGGCGCCGGGCCGTTTATGGTCATCGACACCGAGGTGCTCGGGCTGGTCAGGTCGAAGCCGTCGTACAGCACTTTCATGTCGTCGAGCGTGGCGATCGACACGCCGGAGTTGCCGACCTTGCCGTAGATATCGGGCCGCAGATGCGGGTCTTCGCCATACAGCGTGACCGAGTCGAACGCCGTCGACAGGCGCTTGGCGTCCATCCCCTCCGACACCAGCTTGAAGCGGCGGTTGGTGCGAAATGCATCGCCCTCGCCGGCGAACATGCGGGTGGGGTCTTCGTTCTCGCGCTTGAAGGCGAACACGCCGGCGGTGTAGGGGAAGCTGCCGGGCACGTTCTCGCGCATCAGCCACTTCAGCACCTCGCCGTCGTCCTCGAAACGCGGCAGCACTACCTTGCGCACCTTGGTGCCGGACAGCGTGGTGGTGACCAGCCCGGTGCGGATCTCACGGTCGCGGATCTTCACCACGTATTCGTCGCCGCTGTAGGCTTCGCGCATCTGCGGCCACATCGCCAGCAGCTTGCGCTCGACTTGGCCGAGGGCGTTGTCGCGTTCGGCGGCCAATGCGTCCAGTGCGGAACCGTCGCCCTGCGCGGCTTGCAGCATGCGGCTCGATTCACGCAGTTGCTGCCGCTCGCGCGCGATGCGGCTTTGTTCCATCACGCGGCGATGGTAGCCGCGCACGGTGTCGGCCAGTTCCGCCAGGTAGCGGCTGCGCGCGGGTGGCACGATCACGTTCTGTCCGGTGGAGATGCGGCCGGACAACGCCGGCAAGATGCCCGGCTGCACTTGCAGTCCGCGTTGTGCCAGCGCCTCGCGCAGGCCCTGGTACAGCATGGTCACGCCATCGTCATTGAAGCGCGACGCCTGCGTGCCGTACACCGGCATGTCTTCAGGCTTGCCGTGCCATTGCTCGCGGTTGCGCTGCACCTGCTTGGCGACGTCGCGCCAGGCGTCCTGCGCGCCCTTGCGGTCGAACTTGTTGATGGCGACGAAATCGGCGAAGTCGAGCATGTCGATCTTCTCGAGCTGGCTGGCCGCGCCGAACTCTGGCGTCATCACGTACAGCGACAGGTCTACGTGCGGCACGATGGCCGCGTCGCCCTGGCCGATGCCCGAGGTCTCGACGATCACCAGGTCGAAGCCCGCCACCTTGCACGCGGCGATCGCGTCCGGCAGCGCCTGCGAGATCTCGGAGCCCGCCTCGCGCGTGGCCATCGAGCGCATGAAGATATTCGGGTGGTTGATCGCGTTCATGCGGATGCGGTCGCCCAGCAGCGCGCCGCCCGACTTGCGCCGCGACGGGTCGATCGAGATCACCGCGATCGACAGTGCATCCTGCTGGTCGAGCCGGAAGCGGCGGATCAGTTCGTCGGTCAGCGATGATTTGCCGGCGCCGCCGGTGCCGGTGATGCCGAGCACGGGGATCGACGCCGCTTTCGCCTGCGTGTGCATCGCCTGCACCAGCGCCGGATCGGCCTTGCCGTTTTCCAGCGCGGTGATCAGTTGCGCGAGTGCGCGGCGGTCGCCTTCTGCGACGGGGTCGAGCGCCGTGGGCGCATAGCGCGACAGGTCGATATCGCAGCGCTGCACCATGTCGGCAATCATGCCGGCCAGGCCCATGCGCTGGCCGTCCTCGGGGCTGTAGATGCGCGCCACGCCGTAGGCCTGCAGCTCGCGGATCTCGTCGGGCACGATCACGCCGCCGCCGCCGCCAAAGACCTGCACATGCTCGCCGCCCTTGTCGCGCAGCAGGTCGACCATGTATTTGAAGAACTCGACATGGCCGCCCTGGTAACTGGAGATCGCAATGCCCTGCGCGTCTTCCTGCAGCGCCGCGGTCACGATCTCCTCGACGGCGCGGTTGTGGCCGAGGTGGACCACCTCGCAGCCGTGCGACTGCAGGATGCGGCGCATGATGTTGATCGAGGCGTCATGGCCGTCGAACAGCGACGCCGCCGTGACAAAGCGGACCTTGTTGGCCGGACCGCGGCCCTGCGCGGTGGGCTTGGGCTGCGGCGCACCACGGCGCACATCCTGCACATCGGAAAGGTCGGTCATTGTCTCCACCGTCTCTGGTGTTGGCTGGCTGCCGCGGCGTGCGCTCTGGATGCCGTTCTGTGCCGGCTTGGCTGGAAACGCGCGGGGTGGGGGCCCTGGGTTGGGGCTGATCGATTATATGACGTTGACGTTAACGTAAATCAACTCGGCGGAACCCGCAGGGGTAGATGTGTTTTTAAGAGTAGGCAAGCAAAAGGCCCACCTGTAAATACCCTCGAATTATCGACGGCGCGCGCTGTTGGTGACATGTTGTCGTCGGTCATAGACAACGACAGCGGTAGAACAACGACAACATGTCATCAACAGCGGCGAGCCGTCGAGCAACGACACAGACGAACCACCCCTCACCGACACAACGCCCAAATCCTAGGACACTCCCCAAACGCATCCGTACTATGCTCTTCCACCCGATGCCGCATCACCCGCAGCCACGCCCCCAGCCGCCGCAGTGACCACGGCGCCGGCGTCTGCGCCAGCGTAAACCGCGCACCCGGCCCATCCCCCGACAACCACACGCGATACCCCTCGGGCAGCGCCAGCTCGGCGCCGGGCTCCAGCCAGATATCGTTGGGATCGCCCTCGACCGTCACCCACAGCTTGCCCGCCACCGCACAGACGGTCTGTCCGTAGCCGGCGCGCCAGCTCACGGGTAGCCCGGGCTCGTCCAGTTCGAAAGTCCGCAGTTCGCGCATGATCCACTCCTCGTCAGCCGGCGGTCACGTCAGGCGCGGCTCCGTGGATGCCGCATGGCAACGGTAGCCGGCGCCCTCCTCCGCCACGCTTCCATTATTCGCATCCCTCACTACAATCCCATGTACAGTTGTGAACAGTTTTCGATGAACTGTTCAGTAGTTTTTCCTGACAGTTGCGTTCTCCGCTTCTTCCCCGGTTTCCCCCGGCTGCCCTGCCTATGAAACTAATCTTAGATTTTTCCACCGGAATTCCACTGACCGACCAGATCGTCAATGGCGTGAAGTCGTGGATCGGCAACCGCGAGGCTCGGCCAGGCGCCAAGCTGCCGTCGATCCGGCAGCTCGCTGCCGAAAACGGCATCAGCCGCTTCCCGGTGATCGAGGCCTATGACCGGCTGGTGTCGCAGGGCTTGCTGGATTCGCGCCAGGGTTCGGGCTTCTATGTGGCGGACAGTCCGCTGGCGGGGCGCTCGGCGCGTGGCTGGTCGGACCCGAGCCTGGCGGAAGACCTGTCGGACCACATCATCGAGCAGTTCAACCACCCCAGCGGCACGCTCAAGCTGGCCGGCGGCTTCGTGCCCGAGACGTGGCGCGACGTGGAAGGCCTGCAGCAGGCGATCCGCGCGATCTCGCGCAACGAGATCGACAGCGTGATCCACTACGCCACGCCGACCGGCCACCCCGAACTGCGCCGCCAGGTGCTGCTGCGCGTGCGCCAGCTCGGCATTGCCGCGGAAATGCCGCAGGTGCTCATCACCAGCGGCGCCAGCCAGGCGCTGGACCTGGTGGTGCGCCACCTGCTCAAGCCGGGCGATACGGTGTTCGTCGAAGACCCCGGCTACTACAACCTGTTCGGCCTGCTGCGGCTGCATGGCGTGCAGCTCGTGGGCGTGCCGCACACACCCCACGGCCCCGATCCCGATGCGACCGAGGCGCTGCTGCGCCAGCACAAGCCCAAGCTGTTCTTCACCAACAGCGTGCTGCAGAACCCCACCGGCTCCACGCTGGCCCCGCCGGTCGCGTTCCGGCTGCTGGAGCTGGCGCGCCGGCACGGCTTCCGCTTTGTCGAGGACGATATCTTCTCGGACTTCCAGACGCACTTCACCGACCGGCTGGCCACGCTGGACCAGCTCGAGCACGTGATCTATATCGGCGGGTTTTCCAAGACGGTGTCGGCGTCGCTGCGGATCGGCTACCTGGTGGCCGACAAGGCGCTGGTCAAGGACCTGGTCGACGTCAAGGTGCTGACCAGCGTGGCCGGTTCGCATTTCGCGGAAGCGGTCACGGCCGCGCTGCTTGAGCGCGGCGGCTATCGCAAGTATGTGGAGCGTTTGCGCCTGCGCGTGCGCGAGGCCTCGGCCAATGCGGTGCGGCAGCTGACCGGCTGCGGCTGGGAAGTGTTCTGCGAGCCGTCGGGCGGCAACTTCCTGTGGGCGCGCCCGCCCGGCATCGAGGATTCGCGCGAGCTGGTGACGCTGGGCGAGGAATACGGCGTGACGCTGGCGCCGGGCAATTACTTCCGGCCCGGCGGCGAGACCTCGGCCTGGATCCGGATCAACGCGGCCTATGCCAACGAACCGCGCGCGGTGGCCTTCATGAAGGCGGCCGCCGAGCGCGGCGGTTGAAGCTGAGCACTGCGGGACTCAGCCCCCGTGGTTATGCAGCACGGCATTGCGCCGTGCATAGGCAAAGTAGATCACCAGCCCCAGCGTCAGCCATACCAGGAAGGCGATCCACGTCGGCGCCTGCAGGTGTGCCATCAGGAACAGGCAGAAGCCGATCGACAGCAGCGGCACCACCGGCACGCCCGGGCAGCGGAACGCGCGCGGCAGATCCGGGCGCGTCTTGCGCAGCACCAGCACCGCCACGGAGATCAGCGTAAAGGCCGCCAGCGTGCCGATATTGATCAGCTCGGCCAGCACGTTCAGCGGCACGAAGGCGGCGATCGCGGCGAACACGATGCCAACGGTCCAGGTGGCGAAATACGGCGTCGCATGCACCGGATGGACCGCCGACAGTTTCTCGGGCAGCAGCCCGTCGCGCGACATCGCGAAAATCACGCGGGTCTGGCCGTAGGTCATCACCAGGATCACCGTGGTCATGCCCAGGATCGCGCCCAGGTCGACAAACCCCGCCACCCAGTTCTGCCCGGCGAACTGCAGCGCCAGCGATACCGGATGGTCGACGCCGGCAAACCTGGCGAACGGCACGATGCCGGTCATGATCGCCGCCACCACGACATACAGCACCGTGCACACCGCCAGCGAGCCGATGATGCCGATCGGCAGGTCGCGGCGCGGGTTGCGCACTTCCTCGGCGGCCGAGGTCACCGCATCGAAGCCGATAAAGGCAAAGAACACCAGCGCCGCCGCGTTAAAGATGCCGCTGAAGCCGAACGGCGCAAAGGGTTGCCAGTTGGCCGGCTGCACGTGCCAGACACCCACCGAGATAAACAGCAGCACCACGCCGATCTTGACCGCCACCATCAGGTTGTTGACTCGCGTGGATTCGCGCACGCCGTACGACACCACCCAGGTGATCGCCAGCATGATCAGGCATGCCGGCAGGTTCAGCAGCGTCTGCACGCCCGGCACCGAACCCGGGGCTGCGCTCAGCGCGGCCGGCAGCTTGAGCCCGAAGCCCGCCATCAGCGACTGGAAATAGCCCGACCAGCCAACCGACACCGCCGAGGTGGCCAGCCCGTATTCCAGCAGCAGATCCCAGCCGATCATCCACGCGACGATCTCGCCGAGCGTGGCGTAGCTGTAGGTATAGATCGACCCGGACACCGGAATCGCGGAGGCGAACTCCGCGTAGCACAGCGCGGCAAAGCCGCACGCCAGCGCGGCGATCACGAACGACACCGTCAGCGCCGGCCCGGCGGTCAGCGCGCCGGTGCCCGTCAGCACGAAAATGCCGGTGCCGATGATGGCGCCGATACCCATCATCACCAGGTCGATCGGACCCAGCACCTTCTTCAGGCCGTCATCGCGCGCGACGGCCAGCATCGCGTCGATGTCCTTGGTGCGGAACAAGCTCATTCAGACTCCTGCAACGGTGGCCGGGCACGAGGCTGCGCGGCAGCGCGCGGCCCGGAAAAAAGGGCGGTAGTTTACGCCTGCGGCACGGCGCGGGCATCACTTTTTGGATGGCCCGCGCGGGGCGCAATCCCGCAATGATAGGAAACGAAGGAATGTGCGGGGCTGACCGCAGGCAAGATCAGCCGCCGCAGCCGGGCGCCGACAGGATGCCGTCCACGCGTGCGAACGCGATGGCGAGGGGATCGAGCGCCAGCATGGCGGCGCCTGGGAGGGTAAGCAGGATCAGGGCGGCGATCCTTGCGCGCAACGGCCAGGGGAGTGCCCAGGCCGCCAACGCCAGCGGCAGCAGCGTGGCGCAGGCCAGGATGAGCCGCAGCAGCGCCGGCGCAATCATTGCCCTGCCCCTTACTGGCGAGCGGCTTCCGGCATGGCCGGTAGGCCGTCCAGCGCCGGCAGCGGTCCCGCGCGGCGCAGCCCGAACCACGCGCAGGCGGACGAGCACAGCGTCACCGCGACCAGCGCCGCGATCGTGTGCCGATAGCTGCCGGTGGCGTCGAACGACCACGCGCCGAGCTGCACCGTCAGGAACGCGCCAAGCTGGTGGACCAGGAACAGCATGCCGAACACCTTGCCCTTGATGCGGCTGCCGTAGCGTTCGAAGCAGAACATCGAGGTCAGTACCACCGTACCCAGGTAGCTGGCGCCAAACCCCATCGCGAACGGCAGCACGCCCAGTCCCGGCACCAGCAGCAACAACATTGACGACGAGCGCAGCGCATAGAACCCCGCCAGCAACCGGTGCTTGTTGAAGCGCAGCGCCAGCGCGCCGGAGACGATGCCGCTGGCCAGTTCCAGCACGCCCAGCGTGCTCATGCCATAGCCCATCGCCAGCCGCGGCTCGCCCTGCCCTTGCCAGTGGGCGATCAGGTGCACGTCGATAAAGGCCATGGTCGCGCCACAGCCAAAGAAGCTGGCCGCCAGCGCGTAGAACACCGGGTCGCGCCGCACCACCGTCCATGCCGACGCTTCCACGGCCGCCGTGCGCTGGCCCGATGCCGGCTCCCAGCGCGATGCCAGCCACAGCGCCACGGCAACCGGCACCGCGAACACCGCGCCGGCCACGCCGAAGGCAGCGCTCCAGCTTGCCTGCGGCTGCAGCCAGATCCACAGCGGCGACAGCACGATAAAGCCGATCGCGGTGCCGTTGGTGACGACAGCATAGGCCAGCCCCTTCTTGCGTTCCTCGAACAGGCGATCGACCAGGATGCCCATCGGCACGAAGGTCATCGCCGCCAGCCCGAACGCCCCGGCGATGCCGAACATCAGCACGAAGAACGCCAGCGACTGCTGCCACAGCGCCACGCCGCCGAGCGCCAGCCCCGCGGCCAGCGCGCCGGCGGCCGAGGTGCGCAGCGGGCCGATCCGGTCGCTGAGCGCGCCCACCACCGGCGACATCAGGCCGGTGGCCAGCATGAACACGCTGCCGGACCAGGCGAACTGTGCCCGGCCCTGGCCGTAGTGTGCCGCCAGGTCGACGAAATACACCTGGTAGAGGCCTTTGACCGCGGTCGATGCGAACATCACGGCAAAGCCGATGGCGACCAGCGCAATGGTGACGAGGGAGAGACGGGTACGGTCCATGGTGAGCGCTTTTATGCTGGATTGGCTGTCCATGCTAAAGACGCCCGGCGGCCTGCCGCGACAACGTCGCGGACCAAAAAAGCAAATTTTCGGCCATCGATGGCACGGCGCCTGGCAAGCGCGCGAGAATGGCGGCATCGGCCTGATGCCCTTGCGTGCCCCGGTGATGACTACCGCCTGTTTCCTCGTGCTGCCCAACGTCCATATGCTGGATCTCGCCGGACCCTTGCAGATCCTGGCGAGCGTATCAGAGCTTGGCATCGCCCCGTTGGCGATACGCTGCGTCGGCCCGCACTCCAGCGTCGCTTCGTTCCAGGGGCCGGCGCTCGGGCGGGTCGAGCGGCTGCCGGCCCGGCTCGAGCCGGGCGACCTCGTCATTGCCGTCGGCAGCAAAATCCAGGACACGCTGACGGCGTCACCGGCGTGGCACGGCGCCACGGCCTGGCTGAGGGAGAACTTTGCGCAGGGCAGGAACAACGGTGTGCAGGTGGCCGCGGTCTGCACCGGCGCTTACCTGCTGGGCGCAGCGGGCCTGCTCGACGGGCGCCTGTGCACCACGCACCATGCGCATATCAAGCGCCTGCGCGCGCGGTATCCGGCTGCCTCGGTCATCGACAATCGCGTCTTTGTCCGCGACGGCAATGTGTGGACGTCGGCCGGCGTGGCCTCCGGCATCGACCTCGCACTTATGCTGGTGGCCGATGCTTACGGCGACGATGCCGCGATCGCGGTCGCGCGCGACAACGTGGTGCCGTTCCGGCGTTTCGGTGCCGATCCGCGGCTCGATCCGCAATTCAGCGCACGCTCGCACGGCAACCCGCTGATCCACGCAGTGCAGGACGCCATCGCGCGCGAGCTGGAAGCGAACGTCGCCAGCCAGCGCTTTGCCGGCCGCTTCGCCATCAGCGTCAGGCATCTGTCGCGCGTCTTCCATGAAGAAACCGGGCTGACGCCCAAGCAATACCAGCTCACGCTGCGCATGGCGCGCGCGCGCAAGCTGCTGGCGTCGTCGACGCTGCCGGTGGAAGAGATCGCGCTGCGCAGCGGCTTCGCCAGCGTGCAGGCGTTTCGTTCCTGCTGGAACAAGGCCGAGCCGGCGACACCGACGGCCTACCGGCAGGCCCGTGCCGGTAGCGCGCAGTGACCGCGCTCAGGCGTGCGAAAGGATATTGACCAGCCGCCCGAAGGGATCGCGCACATAGAACCGGCGCACGCCCCACGGTTCGTCAGCCGGGCCGTATTCGATGGCGACGCCCGCTGCCACCATGCGGCGGTGCGCCTCGTCGACATCGTCGACCTCGATCGACAGGTCCGGCACCGGCGTGCCGCTGCCGCCTTCCGAGGCGAGACTGACCTGGGGGCGCGCCGTGGCGTCGCTGCCATAGGTCCGGATCCAGCCGTGGTCCATCAGCACTTCCAGGCCAAGGATGTCCTGGTAGAAGCTGCGGGCCAGGGCCGGATCGGCGGTCGCGATATTGGAGACGATGCGGTTGACCTTCATCGGATGGCGCTCAGGGTTGCCGGGCCCTGCGGCCCGGCATGCGTGCCCGTCGGCCTCGTCCGCTTACTTGACGTCCTGCAGCGCCAGTTTGACGGTATCGAACATCTCGGCGATCTGCGCTTCGGAGATGATCAGCGGCGGCGAGAACGCCAGGATGTCGCCGGTGTAGCGCACCAGCACGCCGCGCTCCAGGCATTTCAGGAAAGCCTCGTACGCGCGCGCGCCGGGCTGGCCGGGGCGCGACTCCAGTTCGATGCCGGCCACCAGCCCGTAGTTGCGGATGTCCTTGACGTGCGGCGCGCCGCGTACGCCGTGCACTGCGGCTTCGAACACCGGCGCCAGTTCGGCGGCGCGGCCGAACAGGTTCTCGCGCTCGTACAGGTCGAGCGTGGCGATGGTGGCCGCGGCGGCCAGCGGATGACCGGAGTAGGTGTAGCCGTGCAGCAGCTCGATCGTGCCGGGCGCGGCCGAGTTGACCACCGTGTCATGCACCTCGCGGCGCACCGCCACGGCGCCCATCGGCACGGCGGCGTTGTTGATCGCCTTGGCCATGGTGATCAGGTCCGGCGTCACGTTGAAGCGTTCGGCCGCGGTGGCCGCGCCGAGGCGGCCGAAGGCGGTGATCACCTCGTCGAAGATCAGCAGGATGCCGTGGCGGCTGGTGATCTCGCGCAGCTTCTCGAGGTAGCCGACCGGCGGCACCAGCACGCCGGCGGAGCCGGCCAGCGGTTCCACGATGACCGCGGCGACGTTGGCCGGGTCATGCAGCGCCAGGATGCGTTCCAGTTCGTCGGCGAGATGCGCGCCCCAGTGCGGCTGGCCTTTGGAGAAGGCGGCCTCGGCGATATTCAGCGTGGCCGGCAGGTGGTCGGTGCCCGGCATCAGGTTGGCCGAAAACGCCTTGCGGTTCGGGCCGATGCCGCCCACCGCCATGCCGCCGAAGCCCACGCCGTGGTAGCCGCGCTCGCGGCCGATAAAGCGCGTGCGCTGGCCTTCGCCGCGCGCGCGGTGGTAGGCCAGCGCGATCTTCAGTGCGGTGTCGACCGACTCGGAGCCCGAGTTGGTGAAGAAGATGCGGTCCAGCCCCTGCGGCATGATCGCGGCGACCTTGGTGGCAGCCTCGAACGACAGCGGATGCCCCATCTGGAACGGGGGCGCATAGTCCAGCGTGGCGGCCTGGCGCGCCACGGCCTCGGCAATCTCCTTGCGACAGTGGCCGGCGGCCACGCACCACAGGCCGGCGCAACCGTCCAGGATCTGGCGTCCGTCGTGGGTGGTGTAGTACATGCCGCTGGCCGACGCCAGCAGGCGCGGCGCCGCCTTGTACTGGCGGTTGGCGGTAAAGGGCATCCACAGGGAATCGAGATCGGGAATCACGGTCTTGGCGGCGTCCATACGTCCTCCTCGGGGGAAATCCGGTTGGCATCAGTGCGCTGGCGCGGTGGCGCAGCGGCGGCAATGACGGCCACTCTACCGGCGGCGTCTGGCCGACAAAATATACAGTCGGGACAGCACTGCCTTACCGTACAGTTTGATCACGGTGAACCGTACAGGCAAGCGTGGGCGGGATAGGCCTCGCCGGCCACGGTGCCATGCGCCTCTGCGGCCCGCAGTACGGCATCCCACGCTGCACTGCGGCAAATTTCGCTGGATGAGATAGCGGCCGGCGCCGGCCGCATTGCCGCCCGCTAAACTGTACAGGTTTTCGCCTGCCCGAGTGCCCGATGCTGACCCTGAACCTGACCCGCAGCCGCCGCGACGGCGAAACCCTGACCGAGCAGATCGTCGCCGGCATCGCCGCGCTGGTGGAGCAGCGCGCGCTGCGCGCGGGCACCGCGCTGCCGTCGGTGCGCCGTTTTGCCCAGCACCACCATGTCAGCACCTTTACCGTCGCCGAGGCCTATGGCCGGCTGACCGCGCTGGGCTACCTGGCGGCGCGCCCGGGGTCCGGCTATACCGTGGCGCACCGACCTGCGCCCACCGGCAACGCGCGCGCGCCGCAATGGGAAGCACCGGGGCTGAACGCAGCCTGGCTGCTGTCGGATGTCTTCGCCGACCATTCGGTGCCGATCAAGGCGGGCGCGGGCTGGCTGCCCGGCGACTGGCTTAACGAGGAAGGCCTGCACCAGGCCATGCGTGCTTCGGCACGGGTGCCGGCGGCGCAGGTATCGGGCTACGGCCATCCATACGGCTTCGCGCCGCTGCGCGAGCATATCGCCACCAGCCTGGGCCAGTACGGCATCCCATTGCAGGCGCAGCAGGTGGTGCTGACCCAGGGCGCAACGCAGGCGCTGGACCTGGTGGTGTGCACCCTGCTGCGCGCCGGCGACACGGTGCTGGTGGAATCGCCCTGCTACTGCAACCTCTTGCAGATCCTGCGGCTGGCGGGGCTGCGCGTGGTCGGCGTGCCGCGTTCGGCGACGGGGCTCGATACCGATGCGCTGGACGATGCGATCCGCGCCCACGCGCCGCGCGCCCTCTTCGTCAACACCGTGCTGCAGAACCCGACTGGCGCCAGCCTCAGCAGCATGAACGCGTTCCGCGTCCTGCAGCTCGCCGAGCAGCACCGGCTGCTGGTGGTGGAGGACGATATCTACCGCGAGCTGGCCCCGGCCGGCTCGCCGATGCTGGCGGCGATGGACGGGCTGTCGCAGGTGGTTTATGTCAACGGGTTTTCCAAGACGATCACGCCGTCGCTGCGCGTGGGCTATCTCGCTGCGAGCCCGGATCTGGCGAAGGCATTTGCGCGGACCAAGATGGCGGTGGGACTGACCTCGTCGGAGGTGACGGAGCGGCTGGTCTATTCGGTGCTGACCAGCGGCCACTACGGGCGCCATGTGGCGGGGCTGGCCGAGCGGCTGCGGGCGCAGCAAGATCGCGTGGCCGAGAAGATGGAAGCCCACGGGCTGGAAGTGCTGCTGCGCCCGGAAGGCGGGATGTTTGCCTGGGCGCGGCTGAGCGAGGCGGTACAGGACCGGCTGCGGGCCAGCCGGCGTGGCGGGCCGCTGCATGGCAACCGGCTGGCGACGCTGGCGCTGGAGCATGGGATCTGGCTGGCGCCGGGGTCTTATTTCGAGCCGGATGAGAACGATTCGCCGTGGATCCGGTTTAATGTCGCGACTGGCGATGCGCCGCGGTTGTGGGAATTTTTTGATGGGTTGCGGGAGGCGCCGCGTGGCGTTGCTTACGGCTGAAGGTTGATCGCGGGATGAGGGCGGGGGCTGGTATATGACAGAGCCGGACTTCGTGGATGCTCCGGCCCTCACCCCACCCCTCTCCCGCAGGCGGGAAAGGGGAGCCGCGTTCGGGCGGCGCTGGCTGCGGCGAACCGGCCTCGTGGTGGGTCGGCTCAGAAGCGATAGCGCACGTACCCGGTATAGAAGTTCGAACCGGGATTCGGCCCCTTGATCCCGCCATTGGAGATGTGCTGGAAGCGGAAACCCGCCTCGGCGGACTGCTTCGGCCCGAAGGCTACGCCCAGGCCGATCATGTCTGAGAACTGGAATGCGGTGCTGAACTGGTGCTGGTCCGATGTGCTGGCGTGGCTCAGTACGCGCGCGCCGACCGACGCCTCCATGAACGGCACCCAGGCGCCGCCGCGCTTTTCCAGGCGCAGGATCGGCGAGAAGCCCAGTTCGGTGATATTGCGCCGGTTGGTGCCGCTGCGCGTGTGCCATTCGGCCAGTTCGACTTCCCACTGCAGCTTGGCCTGCCAGCCCTGCGGATTGCCCCAGGCGAAGCCGGAATCCCAGTTCAGGCCGATTTCATACTTGTTGATGCCATGGCCCGGGTCGCGCCCGAAGGCGACGTGCACGGCGGGATCGGCATGGGCGGTGCCGCACAAGGTGAATGCCGCGGCCACGGCAATACCGGCCTTCCTGGCCGGTCGGTCGAGCAAGGCGGTGAGGGTACGCATGCAAGCCTTCTTCTTCTGATTGGATGCTGCTTGTTTTTATTGTGGCGGGAGCTTAACCTGCGCCGCTCCCCGGCGGGCGGTCAGCTCCAGAGGCGCTCGACGACCCAGCCCGCGGTCGCGCAGACGCCGACCCAGGTGGTGATGCAGATGGCAATAAAGCGGTAGCTCATGTCGGAATCGACAACAGAAATGTTGTGGCGGTGTGAATTCTTCGCCCGAATCATACATCCATTCATGAATGTATGTATCAACATCGGAAATTTCCCTGTGGTAGTGAGGGGACATTTCGCAACGTGGGAAGCACACCGCTCGCAGCGACCCGGAGCGTAACCGCGACCAGGGAACCGGCTGCGCCGCGTGGCGGCAGCCGGCCGCGGCATCAGCCGCGCAGGAAGGGCAGTACCTCGTCCAGCAACCGCTGGGGGATTTCCTCGGCGATGTAGTGGCCGCCCGGCAGCGCATGGCCGCGCACCCGGCGCGCCACCTTGCGCCACTCTGCCAGCGGCGCGAAGCACTGGCCGACCGCGCCCTGCTCGCCCCACAGCGCCAGCATCTCGCACTCGACCATGCGCCCGGCGGCGAGGTCGGCGCGGTCGTGTTCGAGGTCGATCGTGGCGCTGGCGCGGTAGTCCTCGCACAGGCCGTGCGCGGCGCCGGGCAGGCTCAGGCAGCGCAGGTACTCGGCCATGGCGGCATCGGTGAACGGCGCCAGTCCGGCACTGCGTGCGCCCATGGTCTGGCGCAGGTAGAGCCCGGGATCGGCCTCGATCAGCGTTTCGGGGAACGGCGCCGGGCGGATCAGGAAGAACCAGTGCCAGTAGGCGCGGGCAAAGGCCTCGCTGGTCTGCGCGTACATGGCCAGCGTGGGCGCGATATCCAGCGTCACCAGCTTGCGCACCGCCTCGGGATGGTCCACCGCCAGCCGGTGTGCCACGCGCGCGCCGCGGTCATGTGCCAGCACGCTGAATTGTTCGAAGCCCAGGGCCCGCATTACCGCGAGCTGGTCGGCGGCCATGGTGCGCTTGCTGTAATTGGCGTGGTCAGGCACGCCGGCGGGCTTGCCGCTGTCGCCATAGCCACGCAAATCAGCGGCGACCACGGTGAAATGCTGTGCCAGCATCGGCGCCACCTTGTGCCAGATCACATGCGTCTGCGGGTGGCCGTGCAGCAGCAGCAAACCCGGGCCCTGCCCACCACTGAGCGCGTGGATGGCCACGTCGCCGCAATCGACCCGGTGCGGCGTGAATCCTTCGAACATCGTCTGTCTCCTTTGGCCGCGGCGTTCAGCGGTCCCAGCGAGGCAGTGTAATCGCCGAATTCACGGACAGGATGTCGCCCCACGACAATCATTCGTTCTTGAGATTCATGAATCGCTGACCGCCGCTACTGCCCTTATGCCGTCAGGGACGCACCCGCCGGCGCACCATGCCTCTGCTACCCTTGCGCCTGACGCGGCCACGCCTCGCCATCCATTCAGGCCGCCACAGACTGACTTCAAGCACAACGCAGGATTCGCCAATGCATACCCACGATCTGTCCGCGTGGACCCACAGCCACGCCTTTGATGCCGGCAACCGTGCCGCCGAACGCGGCACGCGCCTGGTGATGATCATCACGGCCATCACCATGGTGGTGGAGATCGCCGCCGGCCTGTGGTTCAACTCGATGGCGCTGCTGGCCGACGGCTGGCATATGAGCTCGCACGCTTTCGCCATCGGCCTGTCCGCGTTTGCCTACGCCGCCGCGCGCCGCTATGCCGGCGACTGGCGCTTTGCCTTTGGCACCTGGAAGATCGAGGTGCTGGCCGGTTTTGCCAGCGCGGTGTTCCTGCTCGGCATCGCGGCGCTGATGGCGGCGGGCTCGGTCGAGCGGCTGTTCAGCCCGCAGGCGATTCACTACCGCGAGGCCATGGCGGTGACCGCGCTCGGCCTGCTGGTCAACCTGGGCTGCGCGCTGATCCTTGGCGGGCATTCACATGGGCACGGCCACGATCACGGTCATGGCCACCATCACCACGAACATGACCCCCACCCTCACCACCACGACATCAACCTGCGCGCCGCCTATGTGCATGTGCTGGCCGATGCCGCGACCTCGGTGCTGGCGATCGTCGCGCTGGCCGGCGGCTGGTGGCTGGGCTGGGCCTGGCTGGACCCGGTGATGGGACTGGTGGGCGCGGCGCTGGTAGGCAAGTGGGCGATCGGCCTGCTGCGCCAGAGCGGCACGGTGCTGCTGGACCGCGAGATGGACCACCCGGTGGTGGAAGAAGTGCGCGAGGTGCTGGCCGGCCTCGACCACGACGACACCCGCGGTGAAGAAGGCACCCGCGTGACCGACCTGCACGTATGGCGCGTCGGCCGCGACAAGTTTGCCTGCATCGTTTGCCTGATCACGCATGATCTGGCGCTGACGCCGCAGCGTGTGCGCCAGGCGCTGTCCGTGCACGAGGAGCTGGTGCACGTGACCGTCGAGATCAGCCGCTGCGGGGATGGCGCGCACTGAGGCTCAGCGCGCACCGCCCGGATCAGTCCGGGCTCAACTCAGCTCGCACCACATGCACAGCGGCGGCGTATCGGTATGGCGGTGGAATTCGCTGGAGGACATCACCTCCTGCGGCAGCTTGGCGGCGGGCACCAGCGTAAAGCCGTAGCGGGCGAAATAGCTGGGGCAGCTCGACGCCAGCAGCACCGCGCGGCGCGCACCATTGGCCCGCGCGCGCATCAGCGCGGCGCGCACCACGTGCGTGGCCACGCCCCGGTCGCGATGCTCGGGCAGCACGGCCACGGAGCGGATCACCACGGTCTGGCCGAACGGCTCGCCGGCGGCGCAGCCGACGATCTGCGATTCGAGGATGGCGACATGAAAGTGTTCCAGCACCCGGAACACATCGTCTGTCGGCAGGCCGCAGCGCTCGAGCACCGCGCCCACGGCTGGCGCGTCCGAGGGCATGGCCGCCCGGATTCGCAAGTCTTTCATCATCAGGAGCCTCTCTTCTTCACATCACTTAGCGACGGGAACACCATGGAAGCCCGGCATGGTTGCGCCGCCGGGGAGACGGCGCGCTGCAGAGCAGACCTTTCGGCCTGAACCGGCAACACTACCCGATTCGTTCGCATTGTTCCATCCGGGATGAAACCCATAAACGAAGGCCGGCGCACATGCCACGTGTCCGGAAATCGCTGCAGCAATCTGGCGCAGGCGCGCATGGCAGCGGCTTCACGTATCGGGAAAATGCGTGGCGCGGGCACAGATACATGCGCCGCGGAATGCGGGAAAACGAGAAGAGTTGCGTGGGAGGCGCGCACGGTGTGCGCAGCGCTGCGCAAGTGGCGAAACGCCGTTCAGGTCCGGCGGCCATTCACCGGCAATGGGCCGGCAATGGAAAACTGGAGGCGGGGATCCGGAATCGAACCGTCGTATACGGCTTTGCAGGCCGTTGCATCACCACTCTGCCACCCCGCCGGTGACACAGCGTCCGAACGACGCCGCGTGTTGCGGGCCGCAGTGTAGCGGGAAATGGAAAAGTTTGCAGGCGACCGCGCCGGCATGGCGCACGAGCCAGGCGGCGACGCCTAGCCGATCCCGCCCATCGCCGACTGGATATAGTTCTGCAGGCCGACCTTGTTCACCAGTTCGAGCTGCGCTTCGAGCCAGTCGATATGCTCTTCGGTGTCTTCCAGGATATCGACCACGATCTCGCGCGACACATAGTCGCCGACCGACTCGAAATACTTGATCGCATCCTTGCAGCTTGCCTGCGAAACCTGTTCGAGCTTGAGGTCGCAGCCGAGCATTTCCTCGGTGTTCTCGCCTATCAGCAGCTTGTCGAGGTCTTGCAGGTTGGGCAGGCCGTCGAGCAGCAGGATGCGCTCGATCAGCTTGTCGGCGTGCTTCATTTCCTCGATCGATTCCTCGTATTCATGCTTGCCCAGGGCACCAAGACCCCAATGCCGGTACATGCGGGCATGCAGGAAATACTGGTTGATCGCGGTCAGCTCATGCCGGAGCTGTCCATTGAGCAACTGGATTACCTTCTTGTCGCTTTTCATGGCAACCCCTTACGACCCCTCGATACGGTTGGAACCATTCTTGTTTTTGTGCACGCGGAAATCCGCAGCGAATATCCTGCCGTGGCTTTCATGGTAGTTCGGCCAAGACGGACATCAAGCTAATTTGGCGGGTTTTCCTGGTTTTCGCCGGGCCTTTGCGGATGCGAATATCAATGGTTTTCATTCGGTTCCCTGGGGCAATGAGAACAAATGGAAAGCGGGCGGACACGATTTCGACCGCGCCGCCCGCCATCCGTATTCCGCCAGCAAATGAATCAGTCCAGCTTCGCACCCGAATCCGCCACCAGCGTTTTCAGCACCGGCCAGTCGCGCGCATAGAGTGCCTGCGCCTCGGCCGGCGAATTGCCCACCGTGCGCAGGCCCAGCGCCGTCATCCGCGCCTGCATGTCGGGCGTCTGCAGGATCGCGCGCACCTCGGCCTCCAGCTTTGCCAGCACCGGCGCGGGCACGCCCACCGGCGCCATCAGGCTGATCCAGCCCAGTGTCTTGAAGGCGCCGTCGTTCATGCCAGATTCGGCGAAGGTCGGCAACTCCGGCAGCACGCCGCTGCGCTGCGTGCCCGTCACCGCCAGCGCCTTGAGCTTGCCGCTCTGGATATACGGCTTAGCCGTCAGGATGCTGGCAAAGCCGAACTGCACCTGGCCGCCGAGCAGATCCTGCATCATCGGCGCCTCGCCCTTGTACGGCACGTGCGTGGCTTCCCCGCGCGTGAGCTTGCTGAGGTAGGCGCCGCTCAGGTGCGACAGCGAACCCACGCCCCACGAGGCATAGGTGACCTTGCCCGGGCGGCCGCGCGCGTAATCGCCCAGTTCGCGCACGGTGCGCGCCGGCACCGACGGATGCGCCACCAGCACCAGTTGCGAATCGGCCAGCACGCTGATCATGGTCAGGTCCTTGCGCGGATCGTAGGGCAGCTTTTCGTACAGGAACTGGTTGGTCAGCACCGACTGCGTGATCGTCAGCAGCAGCGTGTAGCCATCGGGCGCGGCCTTGGCCACGGCGTCGGTGCCGATGATGCCGGAGGCGCCGGCCTTGTTCTCCACCACCACCGGCTGGCCCAGCCGCTTGCCGAGCTTCTCGCCCATGGCGCGGGCGATGGTGTCGGTGCCGCCGCCAGCCACATAGGGCACCACGATGCGGATCGGCTTGGCGGGATAGTTCTGTGCCGCGGCGGGCAAGGCCAGGCTGAGCGTCAGCCCGCCGATGGCGAGCGCGAGCAGTGCGCGTCGGTTCATGTCGTCGTCTCCAGGTCGTCTTTATGGTTTTGGAGAACAACGGTAGCGGGCTTGAGAAACCACGTCCAATGCAATATTTTTCAGGTTTCCATGCAAAAACGGTTAGTTCGATGGCGCCTATGGGCATGCGGCAACTGCATCACTTCGTCACGCTGGTCGAACAGGGCAGCTTTGCCCGCGCCGCCACCGCGCTGCACCTGTCGCAGCCGGCACTGACGCGCAGCATCCAGGCGCTGGAGGCCGACCTGGGACCGTTGATCGACCGGAGCTACGGCAAGGTGCGCCCCACCGCCGCCGGCGCGCTGGTGCTGGAGCGGGCGCGCCGCATGCTGCGCGAGAGCCGCGAACTGCGCCGCGACCTGCAGTTGCTGGAGCAGGTGGAGATCGGCGAGATCCGCGCGGGCTTCGGGCCGTTCGCGGCGTCGTTCCTGCTCGATCCGGTGCTGGAGGCGCTGGTGCAACGCTACCCGCAACTGCGCATCGATGTGGAGACCGCCGACACGCCGACCATGCTGCGCGCGCTGGAAGCCGAGCGGCTCGATGTCTTCGTCGGCGAAAGCCGCAGCCTGGCTGCGCTTACGCATCTGCAGATCGAACGGCTGCCGGCGCTGGAAACCGGCTTCTTCGTGCGCAGCACCCATGCGCTGGCGCGACAGCGCGAAGTCAGCCTTGCCGCACTGACCGGCTACCCGGTGGCCGGACCGCGGCTGCCGCCGCATATCCGTGATTTCTTCAGGCAAGCGTTGCACGATGCCATGGGCAAGCAGCCCGGCCCCGCCGGCGAAGACGCCCCTGCCCTGCTGACCGTAAGCTGCAACGACATGCACGCACTGCGCTCGCTGATGCTGGCGACCGACGCCGTGGCGCTGGTGCCGGCGGCGATGATGGCCGATGCCTGCACGCAAGGCACGGCGGTAGCGCTGCCGATGCGCCCGCCCAGCGAGCTGCGGGCGCAGTACGGCATCGTGTCGCTGGCCGGACACTCACCGTCGCCGGCCACGCGCGCGTTCGTTTCGCTGGTCCATGAAGTGCTGGCGCAAACGGACGCAGGCAGCCGCGCTTAACCCGGCTAACCCGACGAAAATCCCGAAGCGCGCCGCTTAAACCTTTCAGATCGCCAGCCATGGCTCGCGTGCTATGTTGGTCGCCAGCACGAACCGGCCGATCGCGCCGGCACACCGGCAGCCCGCCATTCCCGCTGCTGCTTCGGAGGCCCCCTGACATGTCCACCAAGACTGCCCGCCGGCTGGTGTCGGCGCTTGCCCTGCTGTGCGCGCCCGCCGGCGCCTACGCCACCGAGGGCGCGCTCGGCCGGCCCGTCACCGGCACCAGCGTCATGCCCCACGCCGGCGTCGTCGCGCCGGAACCGATCCTGGCTGTCAATATCGGCGAGCTCTACCTCGATGGCTCGATCAGCGGCAGCCGCACCGTGCCCGTTGCCGGCAAGGCGTCGCTGGGCATCGACGGCAAGGTCGCGTTCACGCTGGCGACGGTGATGAAGGTCTGGGACACCGGCCCCGGCGCATGGAACTTCGCCTCAAGCTTCACGCTGCCGTATGTGTGGACCAGGGTGACGGCCAACGTCAGCGCCGGGGCCTTTTCCCGCAGTTCGCAGGACACCGCGTCGAACCTGTTCGATATCTATTTCACGCCGGCCATCGCCGGCTACCACTTCTCCAAGACCGAGCACGTTGCGCTCAGCCTCAACATCTGGGCCCCCACCGGCAAGTACGATCCGAACGCACTGGCCAACCCCAGCCTGAACAACTGGACCTTCGTGCCGCAGGTGGCCTACACCAAGATGTTTCCCGAATACGGGCTGGAGTTCGATGCCGTGGCCGGGCTCCAGTTCTACACGCGCAACAGCGCCACGGATTACCAGAACGCGCCGCTGTTCACGCTGGACACGATGCTGCTCAAGCGCTTTGCCAATGGCGCCGGCGTGGGCCTGATCGCCGGCACCACGCAGCAGCTCGGCGACGACAGCGGCCCGCTGGCCGACCGACTGAACGGCTTCCGCGGGCATGACTGGGCCGTGGGGCCGATCGTTACCTACGACACGAAGATTGGCGCCAAGAGCCTGCTGTCGCTGAGCCTGCGCTGGGTGCCGACGGTGGCGGGCAAGAACCGGTTGAAGAGCACCAGTACGGTGATGGGGACGGCGGCGATTGTGTTTTGAGGACCGATGGAAAGGACAAGGAGCGCGGTGTTGAGTGCGCCAAAGCCGCCCGAACTGGCCCAAGCAAGGTGTTCTCCCTCTCCCCTCAGGGTCCTCAGGGGGAGAGGGCTGGGGAGAGGGGTGGGCTAGCAAGGAACCCCATCGAGCGGGGCCAACGGTTTCAACCCGCGGGCGTCAGCCCTTGACGCTCCTGCCCTCTCCCCCGGCACCTCTCCCGCAAGCGGGAGAGGGGAGCAAACAAGCGCTGTTTCCAACGCTAACGGTTGGCTCCGCCGCCCTTATTCCACCGTCACCGACTTAGCCAGATTCCGCGGCTTATCGACATCCGTCCCGCGCGCGCACGCGGTGTGATACGCCAGCAGCTGCAGCGGCACCACATGCAGGATCGGCGACAGGTCGCCATAGTGCTCGGGCATGCGGATCACCTGGATCCCGTCGGACGACTGGATCTGCGTATCGCTGTCGGCAAACACATAGAGCCGGCCGCCGCGCGCACGCACTTCCTGGATATTGGACTTGAGCTTCTCCAGCAGCGCGTCGTTGGGCGCGACGGTGACCACCGGCATTGCCTCGGTCACCAGCGCCAGCGGGCCGTGCTTCAGTTCACCGGCCGGGTAAGCCTCGGCGTGGATATACGAGATTTCCTTCAGCTTGAGCGCGCCTTCCAGCGCGATCGGGTAATGCAGGCCGCGGCCCAGGAACAGCGCGTTCTCGCGGCGTGCGAAGTCTTCCGACCAGGCGATGATCTGTGGCTCCAGCGCCAGCACGCCGTGCAGCGCCGCGGGCAGATGGCGCAGGTTGGCCAGGTCGCGCGCCTCGGCCTCTTCGGTCAGCAGGCCGCGCGTCTTGGCCAGCGCCAGCGTCAGCATGTACAGCGCGGCAAGCTGCGTAGTGAAGGCCTTGGTCGAGGCCACGCCGATCTCGGTGCCGGCGCGGGTCAGGAAGCGCAGTTCGGTCTCGCGCACCATCGCACTGGTGGCGACGTTGCAGACCGCCAGCGTATGCACGTGGCCAAGCGCGCGCGCGTGGCGCAGCGCGGCCATGGTGTCGGCGGTCTCGCCGGATTGCGAGATCACCACCACCAGCGCGCGCGGGTTCGGCACGGTGTCGCGGTAGCGGTATTCGCTGGCCACCTCGACCTGCGTCGGGATCTTGGCAATGCTTTCCAGCCAGTATTTGGCGGTGCAGCCCGAGTAGTAGCTGGTGCCGCAGGCCAGGATCAGGATGTTGTCGATGCCGGCAAAGACCTCGGCCGCGCCCGGGCCGAACAGCTCGGGCGAGATGGTCTCGATGCCTTCCAGCGTGTCGCCCAGCGCGCGCGGCTGCTCGAAGATTTCCTTCTGCATGAAGTGGCGGTACGGGCCCAGCTCGACCGACGCGGCGTGGGCTTCGACCACGCGTGCCTCGCGCTCGACTGCGTGGTCGTGTGCGTCGTGGATGGCCACGCCGTCCAGCGAGATCTCGACCACATCGCCCTCTTCCAGGTAGATGATGCGGTTGGCGGTGCCGGCCACGGCAAGTGCGTCGGAGGCGAGGAAGGCTTCGTTCTCGCCCAGTGCCACCACCAGCGGCGAACCGGCGCGCGCGCCGACCACGACGCCGGGCAGGTCCTTGGCGAGCACCGCGATGGCGTAGGCGCCGTGCAGGCGCTTGGTCACCGCGCGCACCGAGGCGAACAGGTCGCCGCGCGTGGCGCTGCTGGGATAGGTGTAGGCCTGGTGGATCAGGTGGGCGACCACTTCGGTGTCGGTCTGCGACTCGAAGCCGTAGCCGACCGCGCGCAGTTCCTCGCGCAGCGGCTCGTAGTTCTCGATGATGCCGTTGTGCACCAGCGCGATGGTCTCGCCCGACATATGCGGGTGCGCATTGACGGTATCGGGCTTGCCATGGGTGGCCCAGCGCGTATGCGCGACGCCGGTCAGGCCCGACAGGCCCGAGGCCTGGGTCTGCGCGTCGAGGTCGGCCACGCGCGACACGGTGCGCGCACGCTCCACCGTATCGTCGCGCACGACGGCGACGCCGCACGAGTCATAGCCGCGGTACTCCAGGCGGCGCAGACCTTCGATCAGGACCGGAACGATATTGCGCGTGGAAACCGCGCCGACGATGCCACACATGGTGAACCCCCGTTGCTGGCGCCGCATGCCGGCGCCGGTATGAAACCTGTCGCGCCGCCTCGCCGAGGCGGCGCTCTCCCTACCCGCCC
Source organism: Cupriavidus necator (assembly GCF_040578825.1). GTDB lineage: Bacteria > Pseudomonadota > Gammaproteobacteria > Burkholderiales > Burkholderiaceae > Cupriavidus > Cupriavidus necator_E. The sequence goes on from NZ_JBEFLI010000044.1 coordinate 55,262, forward strand.
ATGCGAGCGGCGTGACGATTACTTCTTCGGCGGCTTGGCTACACGCTGCGGCCGCTGCCAGGCGTCGATGGTCAGCTGCTTCGCCCGCGACAGCGTCAGCTTGTCGGCGGGCGCCTCCTTCGTCAGCGTGGTGCCCGCGCCCAGCGTGGCACCGCGGCGCACCGTCACCGGCGCCACCAGCTGCGTATCGGAGCCGATAAAGACATCGTCCTCGATCACCGTGCGGTGCTTGTTCACACCGTCATAGTTGCAGGTGATAGTACCCGCGCCAATATTGACGCGCGACCCCACTGTGGCATCCCCCACATAGGCCAGGTGGTTGGCCTTGCTGTGGGCGGCCACTTGTGCGTTCTTGACCTCGACGAAGTTGCCGATATGCACATCTTCACCCAGTTCGGTGCCAGGGCGCAGGCGCGCGTACGGGCCGATGCGGCCGGCCGGGCCGATCTTCGCTTCGTCGATATGGCAGAACGGGTGCACCAGCGCGCCCGCGCCGACCGTGCTGTTGCGGATTACGCAATTGGCGCCGATGCGCGCGCCGTCTTCCAGATGCACGCGGCCCTCGAATACGCAGCCGACGTCGATGGTGACGTCGCGGCCGCAGGTCAGCTCGCCGCGCACGTCGATGCGGGCCGGGTCCAGCAGCGTCACGCCCGCTTCGAGCAGGCGGCGGGCCTGATTGCCCTGGTGGATGCGCTCGACTTCGGCAAGCTGCAGCTTGCTGTTGACGCCAAGCGTCTCCCAGATCGCCGCCGGCTGGGCGGAGACGATCTCGACGCCCTCGGCGGCGGCGCGCTCGACGGTGTCGGTCAGGTAGTACTCGCCCTGCGCGTTGTCGTTGCGCAGCGTCGACAGCCATTTGCGCAGGTGGCCGGTCGGGCACACGATAATGCCGGTGTTGATTTCGCGGATCGCCCTGACTGCTTCGCTGGCGTCCTTTTGCTCGACGATACGGACAATGCTGCCCGCGGCGTCGCGCACGATGCGGCCGTAGCCGGTCGGGTCGGGCATCTCGACGGTCAGCACACCGAAACGTTGAGTGCCGGCCTCGGCCACCAGCGCCTGCAGCGTGGCGGCGGTAGTGAGCGGTACATCACCGTAGAGAACCAATGTAGGCTGGCTGTCGTCCAACAATGGAAGTGCCTGCATCACCGCATGGCCCGTACCGAGTTGTTGGGCCTGTTCGGCGAATGCGACATCGTCGGCGGCAACGGCCTCGCGCACGTGCGCGGCGCCATGGCCGACGACGACCACCAGCCGCGACGGCGACAGCGCACGTGCCGTATCCAGGACATGCGCCAGCATGGGCCGCCCGGCTACCGGGTGCAGCACCTTGGGCAAATCGGAATACATCCGCTTGCCCATGCCCGCGGCGAGAATGACGATATTCACAAGGAGACCCCTAAGTGAGTGAGTCCAAAAATATTCTGGAAAACGCCGGCCGGGTGTTCCGCGAATTGCGCCGCCAGGGTTGGCGCAGCGCCGCCGCGCGACCCGCTCATAATCCCGCAAACCCTTGCCAGCATTGGGCTGGCGGTCATCGGGACAACCCCGCGGCGATGCGCGCCGATTTTAACATGGCGCATTCTGCGCAAGGCGCCGCTGTTTCGGATTTTCACAATCGCTGGAGGCGGCGGATTTTCGCGATGCTGGGCGCCGGGGTGTTATGCGCACTGACCGCGTGCAGCGCCATGAAGCTGGGATACCAGCAGGGCGACCGGCTTGCGTACTGGTGGATCGACAATTACGTCGATGTCACCCCCGACCAGGAACCGCCCACGCGCGAGGCCATCGCGCGCTTCTTCGCCTGGCACCGCAAGGCGCAACTACCGGAAATCGCCAATTTGCTGCAGCAGGCCAAGGCGGATGTGCGCCAGCAGGTCACGCCGGCCATGGTCGAGCGCTTCCAGGATGCCTCGCAACGGCTGGCGCGCCAGTCGTTCGAATACGCGATGCCCGACATGGCCGACATGCTCCTGATGCTGACACCCGAGCAGATCCACCGCATGGAGAAGAAATTCGCCGAAGGCAACGCCAAGTACCGCAAGAAATTCCTGAATTCCAACCCGGCGGAGCGGGAAGCGGCACGCTTTGACAAGGTGATGGACTACGCCAAGCTGGTCTACGGCAACTTCTCCAACGAGCAGGAAAAGGCGATCCGCACCGCGATGGCGCCGGTGGTGCAGAACGCCGAGGAGCGCTACGCCGAGCGCGTGGCCCGGCAGCAGGAATGGCTCAAGATGGTGCGCTTCGTGCAGGCCACGCAGCCGCCCAAGGCGCAGGTGATAGACCTGCTGCGGCGCTTCCGCAACTACTGGCAGAACCCGCCGGGCAAGCACGCCGTGAGTCACGACGCCACCAGCAACGCCGGCATCGCGCTGACGGTGGCGATCGCCAATATGACTACGCCGCAGCAGAGGGCGCACGCCGAGGAACGCTTCCAGAAGTGGATCGACGATACGCATGCGCTGATGCGCGAGAAGGCGCACGGGCCGGTGCAGTCGGCGGCGACGAACTGAGAGCTTAAGGGAGGGCGTTGAACGACCGCTTGCGTGCTCCCTTCTCCCGCTTGCGGGAGAAGGGAGCAAACCGCGAGCAGGAGAGACTCTGTCAGCCGGATTACTGCGTACCCGCCGGCTCCGCCGCCGCAGCCGGCCGCTCAAACCGCACGAACTCCATCCGGTTCTCTTCCACGCTGCCAGCAAACACCAGCGGCTGCTGCTGGAACGTGGTCTCGCCAAACAGCGAAGCCTCATCCACCTTGGCCAGCCCAGTCGCAAGACCCGTGAACGGGAACAGCTCGGTATCCGCCAGGTGCGACGGCACCACGTTGCGCAGCGCCGAGAAGATATTGTCGATCCGACCCGGATTCTGGCGCTCCCACTCCTGCAGCATCTCGCTCACTTTCTTGCGCTGCAGGTTTTCCTGCGAGCCGCACAGGTTGCACGGGATGATCGGGAATTCCATCGCGCGCGCATAGGCCGCGATGTCCTTCTCCGAGCAGTACGCCAGCGGCCGGATCACGATGTGCTGGCCGTCGTCGGTCGACAGCTTGGGCGGCATCGCCTTCATCTTGCCGCCGAAGAACATGTTCAGGAAGAAGGTCTGGACAATATCGTCGCGGTGGTGGCCCAGCGCGATCTTGTTGGCGCCCAGCTCCTTGGCGGTGCGGTAGATCACGCCGCGGCGCAGGCGCGAGCACAGCGAGCAGGTAGTCTTGCCCTCGGGCACCTTCTCCTTGACGATCGAGTACGTATCCGCCTCGACGATCACATGCTCCACGCCGACCGACTTCAGGTACTCGGGCAGGATGTGTTCCGGGAAGCCAGGCTGCTTCTGGTCCAGGTTCATCGCGATCAGCTTGAACTTGATCGGCGCGCGCTTTTGCAGCGCCATCAGGACCGACAGCATGGTGTACGAGTCCTTGCCGCCACTCATGCAGACGAGCACGGTGTCGCCGTCCTCGATCATGCCGAAGTCCCCGATGGCCTTGCCGGTTTGCGATTGCAGCCTCGTCTCGAGGCGATAAAAGTTGTTCGAGTGGCTCATGGAGCATCCTGTTGCGTGGCGCCCGCCGGATAGAATGGCCGGCGCGGCGCGAAGGGGCAACATTTTACTTTAGGCGCCCGCACGGTGCCGGCGCCAGTGGGATTGTCAGGCCTGCTTGATATGGAAGACCTCGACGCCGACCGAATCGCAGTCCGGGTACACGTCGGGCTTCTCGGTCGAGACGCGCACCGCACGCACCTTGGGGTGCTTGAGCATCGCGCGCGCGACGTCATCGCACAAGGTTTCCTGCAGGTGCACATGGCCCTGCGCCATGCGCTCGGCCACGGTGTTGCGCATGAAGTCGTAATCGACCACTTCTTCAAGCTTGTCGGCCTGCGGCGTGCTCTGTGCCAGCGGCACGAACAGGTCGATATTGATCAGCACCCGCTGTTCGCCCTTCTTTTCGAATTCGTGCACGCCGATATTGATCTGCACTTCATAGTTGCGCAGGAACATGCGTCGGCAGTCTTGCAGGCTGGGGTGGGAAAGGGCGGCGAGCATGGTCATGGCGGGCTGCGGAGGGAGGAAAAAGGAAAGCCGCACCGGGTGCGGTGCGGCACATCGATCGGTACTTCGCGGTCGGTACTTCAGTATGTCGTCCGGCGGATACGCTGGATTGAGCTTACTCGGTCAGGAACATCACGTCGCGCGACAGCGGCATCAGGTGCTGCCCGCCATCCACGTACAGCGTGGTGCCGGTCACCGCACGGGCCTGCGCCAGGTAGGCGACGGCCTGGGCGATGTCCTCGGGCGTCGACGACTGGCCCAGCGGCGTCACGCGGTGCGCGCGGCGGAAGCTCTGCTCGGACTGCTCGCCCGATACCAGCGTGATGCCCGGTGCCACGCCAACCACGCGCAGGCGCGGCGCCAGCGCCTGCGCCAGCTGCACCGTGGCGGTCTGCAGCGCGGCCTTGGACAGCGTGTACGACAGGAAATCGGGGTTCAGGTTGTCGAGCTTCTGGTCGAGCAGGTTGATCACCACGCCACGCGGCTCGGCCGCCTTGTCGGTGCCGGCCGCTGTAGTCAGCGCCTTGTGCAGCTCGCGCGCCAGCAGCAGCGGCGCCGCGACATTGGTACGCATATGCGTATCGAGCGACGCATACGAGAAACTGGTGGCGACGTCGTACTGGAACAGCGAGGCATTGTTGACCAGGCACGTGGGCACGCCCAGCGCGGCGGTACAGTCCGCCACCAGGCGGCCGGTGGCGGCCTCGTCGGCCAGGTCAGCGCGCAGCACCGCGGCGCGGCGGCCCAGCGCGCGGATCTGCGTGGCCAGGGCTTCGGCTTCGTCCACCGAGCGATGGCAGTGCACGGCCACGTCCCACCCCTGCGCGGCCAGCTCCAGCGCGATGGCGCGGCCCAGGCGGCGCGCGCCACCGGTCACGAGCGCCACGCCGCGGGTGGCGGCGGAAGTCGCCGCGGGCTGGGCGGGC
>NZ_JBEFLI010000045.1:0-57955 GCF_040578825.1 Cupriavidus necator
GGTTGGGGGTTGATTAACCTTGGGGCGGGGTAGGCAATCGTACAATTGGCTGCCGACCCTGCTCGTGTTCCGCCATCAGCATCGCGGCGCTCCCTTTGCGAATCCTGTCTCGCTGAAATCGTCTAGGCCAATCGGCCCGGCTCATTGCTGAGCAGACAGTAGCCGGAGCCGTTCACGCCACGCGAACTGTTTGATCACTTGGCAACTCAGGACTTTCGACTTAACGGAAACCCCGTGGGCTGTCGCAGGTGCCAGAAAACCAGGTAAATGGCGAGAGGCACTGCAGCGATGTAGAAAATTGCAATCGGAATGAATGCAACGCTAGACGCAACGCCGCAAATAGTCCCTGCAACAGGCCAAAGCCAATGACAAGCGCGGTTCTGAATCCAGCGAACGGTCATGACGGCAAGTGATATCCAGGCGAGTAGCGGCAACGTTACCAGCCAATCCGCACGGATGGACCCGGCCACGGTTGAAGTGGCAAGCATAAGCGACACAAGAACGGCAATGGAGGCCCCACCCCAGGATGCAAGGGCGGCGGCCACACGTGTGCCTTTAGCCGGTGAGGATTTCGTTCGGGGCCGCATCTTTTCTCCTTTAGCGATAAGGGCAGTCTGGCCGATTCCCGGCCCCTCAGTTTAGGGCGCAATGCAGTCTATCGCCGCCAGCGCGTTCCCGGAATACTAGCGAGGCCGGTGGCCTGCCGCGCTTCGCACTGTTGTGGCCCGCAGACACCCAACTTCGCGATACTGGCTTGCCCGGCCTGTCGCTTGTAGTTTCGGATCGTTGCCATTGGCGCATTCGGACTGCATCATGTCACCGATCACGCAGTGTGGCGTGCCAGCGTCGATGATGCCCCTTCCCCCGTGCCCTGCCTCGCACGGCCGTTGTCGACCCGTTGCCGTCATTCGTCATGAGCACACCTCAATGGCGGCTTTCCAAGGTATAACGGCCATCGACATCGAATGCGAAGGTAGTTCGGCCACCTCGGTCATTGCATAGCAGGGGGGCGACTGACTCAAAATGGGCCGGAAGAGTCCAATCAAATTGCTGCTGGTCTGGGCAGTCTCGAGCGACGTGCTCCGCGCCGGAGTGATTGCCACCCGCGGCGCAGGCTGTGCAGACGGCGGCAACCAAGCTGGCTCGAATTATCGGAGAGATCGCGCGTGGCCCTCGGCCGGCACATTGGCAGAACCTATTGAGCGAGCGGGGCTTTATTTCAAGCCTCTGCCGCGCCGGAAGGGCCGGAGTATGGGCCGGGCCATTCCCCTCACCGCGAATAGATGGTCTTCCCTCCCACGGTGGTCTCGAGCACCTGGATGTCCTTGATCCGTGCGGGATCCTCCAGCGGGCTGGCGACAGGATGGCAAAATCCGCGAGCCTGCCCTGCTCCATTGAGCCACGGCTGTCCTCCTCGAAGGCCTGCCACGCGGCGTCGATGGTGACCCCGCGCAGTGCCGGGTCAGGACTGATTCGTTCCGCCGCTCCGATCACCTTGAGATCCGGTTGACCGCAGCGGGCACTCACACAATGCCTACGAGCGCAGCCTGATGTTTCCCGATGATGTTGGATAACGACGTCGACCTGATCGCCTGCCAGCTCGATGCCACCTACACGGCGTCTCGCCAGACGGGGGATCGGGCCCTAGTTTTCTGCGCGTCAATCGACTTTTGCACGCCGCTCACTGACCGCCTGCGGGATGTCTACCCATTTGCCAGCGTGCTCGCCAGCCGCGACTGTTTTCGAGATAGTCCAGCCGGTGAAGGGATCGGCCGCACTGCGGAGTTGCGTCCAGCGCGTGCCGCACGTCGCACACTGGTGTTGTCGCGTCTGGCATAGTGCTCCTGTACATACCCTGTATGAGCGCATGTCACCGAGCGCGCGCAGCGCTCCGTGCCCTTGGGCACAGCGCGCGTCGCGCCGCAGGTCTTCGCAACGCTTGCACGGTCGCCCCCCGCGTTCCACTTGCGATGGCAGCGGTAGTACATACTCCGACGGGCCAAGTAAGCCTTCGCCCTCCAGCCTGTCCGTCATCTGAGCGGTAGTGCCAAAACGAATCCGAGTGCGGTACAGCGCTGCCCAGTACAGCGCCCGGTGCGCATCGGTGCCGTGTTGTATGGCCCAGGCTCCGCAGCGTTCTGCGTGATGGTGCATTGGAAGACCGAACTCCGAGGCAGAAGCAAAGCAGATAATTTGCACCCGCGGGGCGTTGGTTTCCATCCATGAATCGAACAACGCACAGAGTTCCCTGTGGTAGTCATCCGCACGGCCAGATGCGCGCGCCAGCGCTATCCGGTGCGCGTCGCGGCTCATGGCGCGGACCTCTTTCCTGAGTTCACTCATCACGGGCAGAAGGCGAGCAGGTGCTTCCTCTCGAGTTGGCGTTGCGCGTGCACGCTGCCGATTGCTCATTTCTTGCTCCCTGCAGGTATCCGCATGGCCAACGCATGAGTGTGCGGTCGTTCGCTACCTTCCACCCGAGTTCACCATTACCATCATTGGTACATGCTTTTGACGGCAACTTGGATTCCCAATTCCCGGCTTACGAATTGTCAATGGATGATGTCCACCGGATCGCCGAGGATGCCATGCGCATTCAGTTCCGCGAGCATGGCGCGCAGGCCGACGACGCGAACCGACGACGTGAACCCGTCGGCTTTTTGCTCGCCGCGCAACAAAGTCTCGATAACGAACGCCCCGATGGTTGCTGTGCCCACGTAGCCTACTGCAACGCCGGGCAGACCGACCGATCGGGCTATTGTCTGCCCCCGACCATGGCAGGTGATCCAAGCGCGATGGGGATCGACCTCCTCCCCTTGCTGCTTCTCGCTGCCAGCCATCTCCATGGCCCACCGCTTCAGTACTGTCTCCTGCTCCTCAAGGGACTTCCCGGCGTAGTTGGCGGCAAAATCCTTGCTGCGGCTGATGATCTGCTCGACCAGCGCGCTATTGCGAAATGTGACCAACGTCGTGCAATTCTGCACATGCTCGTGGCCTTCGTACCATACAGGCTCGCCACCTCCCCCCAAGGGCAAGGCAAGCTGGGTTTCATGGACGCCTGGCACGGCAATGGAGATGCCCGCCACGGGCCATATAGCGCGCCGCTTACCCTTGAGGAAATATTGCGGCGTGCAGCAAGCCTGCATATAGGACAGCACGGAAGTCACGGAAGGCACACCGGCCAATGTGTACGCGATGTCCAGCGAATCAATGCCGGGGGTTTCCAGCACCAGCTCCGTCGCGATCATGCCCAGGTTCCACATGGCGGCTGACGCCGGCAGCAAGCACAATTTTTTGGCGGCGAATTTCTGCGCGTACTCAGCCCTGAGCATGTACATCCAGTCCTGCTCTCCGGAGCAATCCACATAGTGGCAACCGGCGGCAAGGGCGGCATCCACGACGGTCTTGCCGAGCCGCGAGTAGGGGCCGACGAGATTGTATATGACCATTTTGCCGTCCAGCAGCTTGGTTATGGCCATCTCATCATGTTCGACGGCCGCCACCTCGTAGTCAGCGCCGGTCAGTTCAGGCGAGCCCTTTAATTGTTCCTCGATGCGCTGCTGGTCGCGGCCGGCGGCAATGAATGGGATGCCGCGTTGTGCGAGCTTCCAGGTTAGATGTTTGCCGGTGTATCCACTGGCGCCGTAGACGACAACTTTCCGCATAGACATATATCCGCTTCCTCTTGATCCCGTCACCCTTCGTTCGCGTGGGTGAAACGCGCGACAAGCCACCGCTTGCTGCGAGGTGTTTATGCCGTTGCGATGCCGTGCGTGCCGACGCTGACGATCCCATGGATCACGATTCTGGCGCCGTCCTCGACGTAATGAACGCGTCGCTGAAGAAGGCGTCTTCCGGCAACGCATGGTCGCGGGTGAAGGTGGTGCGCGCGGCGTCCACCATCAGCGGGTTACCGCAGGCATAGACCTCCAGCCTGCTCATGTCCGCGAAGTCACGAGCAACCGCTTCATGGACGAAGCCATGGCAGCCGCTCCAGTCGGCATCTGGTTCCGAAAGCACAGGCACAAAGTGCAGACTATCCGCGCCCGCCTGCCATGCTTCCGCTTCTGCGCAAGCGTAGAGATCCTCTAGTTTCCGCCCCCCCCAGTAAAGCGTTGCCCCGCGTTCGCGTAGAGCTTGACCATGGGTCTTCATCAACGAAGCGATCGGTGCGTATCCGGTTCCCGATGCCAGCAGGATCACCGGCTTGTTTGAATCGGACAACAGGAATCCGCCAAAAGGCCCTTCCACGCGCAGCAAATCGCGAGGCTTCAGCGCCTGGTAGACATGCGTCGAGAACCGCCCCTTAGGCAGCGCCCGTACGTGCCACTCCAAATTTCCGCTCCCATCCGGCGCGTTGGCCATAGAGTAGCTGCGTCGGCTGCCGTCGCGCAGCAGCACGTCGCAGTACTGCCCCGCTTTGAAATCGAAGCCGGCATTGGGCGGCACCTGCAGCCGCACCACGGTCACGTCATGGCTGACCCGGTCCGCCGACAGCACGCGGGCGCCGGCCTGCACCACGCGACGGCCGGGGACCGCCGACACTTCCGGCGCCTCGATCACCACGTCGCCCTCCGGCCTGGCCATGCACGTCAGGCAATGCCCTTCCGGCACGCCTTCTGGCTCGAAGCCTTCGGGATAGGACACGGACCCGCTGCGGACCGGCGCGCAGCAGGCATGGCATTCGCCGCGCCGGCAGCTGTGCTTCGGGAAGAAGCCCGCGCCCAGCGCCGTTTCCAGCACGGTCTGGCCAGGCGCGCAGTCGAGCGTGACCCCGGCCGGTGCGAAGGTGATGCGGCGTTCGGCTGGGGCCGTGTCTGCGGCCGCCACGGCGGGACGCTCGAGGGTCTGCTCCTGCGACATGGGATTATCCGGCTGCGTTCTGTTGCGACTTCAGGTCGAGGGCCACGTCGACGATCATGTCTTCCTGGCCGCCGACCATGCGGCGCCGGCCCAGCTCGACCAGGATGTCGACCGTCTTCAGCCCATAGCGCTCCGCGGCCACTTCGGAATGGCGCAGGAAGCTCGAGTACACCCCGGCGTAACCCAGCGCCAGCGTCTCGCGGTCCACGCGCACCGGGCGATCCTGCAGCGGGCGCACCAGGTCGTCGGCGGCGTCCATCAACTTGTACAGGTCGGTGCCGTGGTTCCAGCCCATGCGCTCGGCCGCGGCGATAAAGACTTCCAGCGGTGCGTTGCCGGCCCCGGCTCCCATGCCCGCCAGGCTGGCATCGATGCGGTTGCAGCCCTCTTCCACGGCGACCATGGAGTTGGCCACGCCCAGGCTCAGGTTGTGGTGGGCGTGCATGCCGGTGTGCGTGGCGGGATCGAGCACGTCCTTGAACGCGCGGAAACGGTCGCGCACGCCGTCCATGGTCAGGGCGCCGCCGGAGTCGACCACGTAGATGCAGGTGGCGCCATAGCTTTCCATCAGCTTGGCCTGCTGCGCCAGCACCTGCGGCGTGGTCATGTGGCTCATCATCAGGAAGCCGACCGTGTCCATGCCGAGCTGGCGGGCGTACTCGATATGCTGGCGCGAGATGTCGGCCTCGGTGCAATGCGTGGCGACGCGCACGATGCGGGCGCCGGCGTCATACGCGGCGCGCAGATCGTGGATGGTGCCGATGCCCGGCAGCAGCAGCGTGGCGACCTTGGCGTGGCTAACGGTTTCCGCCACGGCGGCGATCCATTCCAGGTCCGTATGCGCGCCGAAGCCGTAGTTGAACGATGAGCCCTGCAGGCCATCGCCGTGCGCGACCTCGATCGAATCGACGCGGGCTTCGTCCAGTGCTTTCGCAATCGCGCGGACCTGCGGAATGCTGTACTGGTGACGGATTGCGTGCGAGCCGTCGCGCAGCGTCACGTCGGAGATATAGAGCTTGGTTGCCATCTTGGTTTCCTGTCTGGACGGTCAAGCCGCGGCGGCGGCAGCGATCTGGCGCTCGGCCAGTTTTTCGGCGGTGGCAAGCGCGGCGGAGGTCATGATGTCGAGATTGCCCGCGTAGGCCGGCAGGTAGTGCGCGGCGCCTTCCACTTCCAGGAAGACGGAGGTCTTGAGACCCGGCAGCTTGCCGACACCGGGGATATTCAGCGGCCGATCGGCGCCGTAGTGCTCGAATTGCACGCGCTGCTTCAGGCGGTAACCCGGCACATAGCGGTTGACCGCGGCCACCATCGCCTCGACGGCACGCTCGACCTTGTCGGTGTCGGCGGGTTCGGAGAGGGTGTAGACGGTATCGCGCATCAACAGCGGCGGCTCGGCGGGATTGAGCACGATGATGGCTTTGCCCTTGGTGGCGCCACCCACCACTTCGAGCGCGCGTGAGGTCGTTTCGGTGAACTCGTCGATATTGGCGCGCGTGCCCGGGCCGGCAGATTTGCTAGAGATCGACGCCACGATTTCGGCGTAGTGCACCTTGGTTACCGCAGCGATCGCAGCGACCATCGGGATGGTTGCCTGACCGCCACACGTCACCATATTGACGTTATTCGCGTCCAGATGCGCTTCCAGGTTGACCACCGGCACGCAGTACGGGCCGATCGCGGCCGGCGTCAGGTCGATCATGCGGATGCCAGGCTTGGCCTCGCGCAGCAGCTTGTCGTTCTGCACATGCGCGCCGGCCGAGGTGGCATCGAACACGATGTCGATGTCGGCGAACTCCGGCATCGCCTTCAGGCCTGCGGCACCGGTAGCGCACGTGGCCACGCCCATGCGCGCGGCGCGCGCCAGACCATCCGAGGCGGGATCGATACCGACCATGACTCCCATCTCGAGATGGCGCCCATGGCGGAGAATCTTGATCATCAGGTCAGTGCCGATGTTGCCAGAGCCGATGATGGCGGCCTTCAGTTTTCGAGTCATGACTGCTTCCTTGTGTGTTCCTGTCCGGACGGTTCAGATTGGATAGATGACCGACGTGCAGCTGGAATACAGCCGCTCAACGTCATCGGCGCGCAGCGTCAGTACGGCACGCTGGTTGATGTAGCCCTTGTCGGTGATTTCGCCCTGCTCGATCGACGGCGGCGTGGACAGCAGCACTGCGCGCGCCGGGCGCTGCGAGCTGCCGCCGCCCTTGCCAAGGCTGGCCAGCAGCTCGCCGAGCACCTGCCGCACGGACGGGTGCTGCCCCAGCGACTTGCCGCACAGGCGGCCTTCGGCGTCCCCCGCCAGCGCGCGCAACGCCGGCGTTGGGAAAATCATCAGGCCGACCTCTCCCCGGTCATGGCCGGATACCACCGCGTCCTGGGCATAGGGCGTCATCGCCGATACCGCCGCGATGCGCAGCGTGCCGACCGAAACCCAGGTACCCGTGGTGAGCTTGAAGTCCTCAGACACGCGCCCATCGAAAATGACGCCGCCGTTCGGGTCCGATGCGTCGGCGAGCTTGCCGGCGTCGCCCATGCAGTAGAAGCCCTCCTCGTCGAAGGCCTCGCGCGTCTTCTCGTCGTCGCCGACATAGCCGGGGAAGATCGAGGGCCCGCGCACGCGCAGTTCGTACTTGTCCTGGCAGGGGGTGAATTTCAGTTCCACGCCAGGGACCGGCACGCCGATATTGCGCGTCTCGCGGGTCTCGAAGTGGGCACTGGTGACCACCGGCGAGGTCTCGGTCGAGCCCCACTCGGTGGTGAAGAACAGCGGCACGTTCCGCACCCTGGCCGCAACCGCGCGCAGGCGCTCGGCGCATTGCTGTGGCAGTGCGGCGGCGGCGAAGAACAGCATGTCCAGGCGCTCGAACAGCGCCCGGGCCAGCGATTCGTCGGCCTCCAGGTATGGCAGCAGCACGTCGTAGCCGCGCGGGACATTGAAGAACAGCGTGGGCCGGATTTCACGAATGCCCTTGAGGGTGGACTCGATCGCGCCCGGTGCCGGGCGTCCGTTGTCGATATACAGCGTGCCGCCATTGCGCAGCACCAGGTTGAAGTTGTGGTTGGCGCCGAAGGTATGGCTCCAGGGTAGCCAGTCGAGCACCACCGGCTGCGCCTTGTCGATAAAGGGCCAGCACTGCGCGATCATTTGCTGGTTGGCACACAGCATGCGATGGGTGTTAGGCACCAGCTTGGGCACCCCGGTCGAACCGGAGGTCAGCACGATGCGAGCGACGGTATCCCCGCCGACCGCTGCGAAGGCGGCATCGACGGCCGCGCCCGGCTTGGCGTCGAGCAGCTTATCGAAAGACAGAGCATCGCCCTCCGCACCGTGCGTGAAGACCACTGGGCACGCAGGCTGCCACGCCGAGATTGCCGCGCCGTACTGCATGGCATTCTCCGCATAGAGCAGGCCGGGCTGCAGCCGGCCCAGGATCGCGTGCAGCTTTCCGTGATCCTTGGCCGCCACGGTATAGGCCGACGACACCACCGCGATGCGACGGCCGACGTGCATGGCGCCCAGCGACAGCAGGGCCAGGTTGACACTGTTGTCCGACAGCGCCACCACGGGCGCATCCCCCGCGACACCGAGGTCCAGGATGGCCTGGCCGACACGGCGCACCGCGGCCAGGGCATCGCTGTAGCTGACGCGGCGCCAGCCTTCACCCTCCCGCTCCGCCAGGAATGTGCGGCTGCCGTCCTCATGCGCCCAGTACTGCAGCCAGTCGCCGATGCAGCGCACGTAGGGCTGCAGCGCCTGAGTCGAGCGCAGCACGAAGCTGCCGTCCTCGCGCCGCTCGATCGCGATATCCGGGATGGCCAGCGCAACCTGAGTGGCTTCAGCCGGGCAGTCGCTCAGCAGGCCGGAAGCTACGGCATTCATTGGACGATCCTCCAGCCGCCATCCAGGGCCCGGACCAGCACGCTGGCTGGCGTTGTCATAGACGGAGTGCTCGGTCTTGCTGACGCTGATCACGCCATGCGTGGCCGGCAGGATTATCTGTTTCATGTTGTCTCCTGCGTCCCGCTCTACAAGGCGGGAACGTTGATCGCGATGGCTGTTTACTCGGTCTGGCAGTCCACCCGTCCGAGCCCCTCCACTTCCAGCTGCAAACGCTCTCCTGCGCGGATCGGGAACATGGGTCCCAACGCGCCGGAAAGCACGACATCGCCGGCGCGCAGCGGCGCGCCCACCTTGAGCATCATCCTGGCCAGCCACCAGGCCGCATTCAGCGGGTGGCCCAGGCAGGCCGCGCCGCTGCCCTCCGAGCTCAGCTCGCCATTACGCAGGAAGCGCATGCCGCATTCCGGCAGGGTCACGTCGCTCAGGCGCTTCGGGTCCGCGCCCAGCACATAGAGGCCGCAAGAGGCGTTGTCCGCGACGGTATCGACCAGCGTGATGCGCCAGTCCTGGATCGCGCTGTCGACGATCTCGATGGCGGGCAGCGCATATTCGATCGCGCTCAGGAAGCGGCCCCAGGTCAGGTCGCCTTCGAGGTCCTTGCCCATCACGAAGGCCACCTCCCCTTCCGCCTTGGGCTGGATCAGGGTGGAGACGGGCACCGCCATGCCGCTCACGTACTCCATGTCGGTGAAGAGCACGCCGAAGTCAGGCTGGTCGACGCCGAGCTGCTGCTGCACCGCCACCGAGGTCAGGCCGATCTTCTTGCCGCTGATGACGCGGCCCGCCGCCAAGGCGCGCTGCGTGTTGACGTCGGCAACGGCATAGGCGTCGTCAAGACCGGTAATGCCGTACGATTCGGAAATGCGCGGGATCGGCGCGCGGTCTTGCCGCGCCCGGTGCAGCGCGTCGGCTGCCTGCTGGATATGAGGGGCTGTCATCCTTGTCTACCTTGTCGTTTGAATCCGGGACGCCGCGCGTGCTCGCGTCTGTCCGTCCCCGTTGCTGCACTTCCGGAAAAATTCAGGCCGGCGCCCGGCTCTGCACATAGCGGTGCATCAGCGCCGCGGTGGCTGCCTGCTCGGCACGCAGACAGGCGACATAGTCCGTCTCGAGCTCCGCCACCACCTCGGCAACGGAAGCCACCGAGCGCACCGCACCCACGCCATGCCCGGCGGACCAGACGTCCTTCCACGCCTTGGGCGCGGCCACGATATCGCCGGAGAAATCGATCTTGCCTTCCGCCTTGATCTGGTCCGGCGTAAAGCCCGCTGCCGCGAGCGTCGGCTTCAGCCAGTTGGCCGGCACGCCGGAGACCGCGCTGGACAGCGCAAGGTCCTCCATGCGGCTTGCCACGAGCAGGTCACGGTATGGCTGCGGCACCATGCTTTCCGGGGTCGCGATGAGCCGCGTGCCGACCACCACGAAATCGGCGCCGAGCAACTGGGCGGCACGGATATGCGCGCCGCTGGAGATGGCGCCGGCCAGCCCGATCGGGCCGTCCCAGAACTCGCGCACCTCGGCCAGGAATGAGAATGGGTGGTACTGGCCGGTATGGCCGCCGGCACCGCTGGTGACCAGCACCAGGCCATCCACGCCGGCTTCGATAGCCTTGCGCGCCAGCGCCGGCGAGATGACATCGGCCATCACCAGGCCACCGTAGGCATGCACGCGGTCCAGCACCCGGCGCGGGCTACCGAGCGCGGTGGAGACGATGCCGGGGCGGTAGCGCTCGACCAGCGCCATCTCGGCCTCGAAGCGGTCATAGCTGCTGTGCACGATCATGTTGAGCGCCCATGGGACCGTCGGGCACTCCTGCGCATGGTCGGCAATCCGTGCCAATGCCTGGTCAAGCGCTTCGATATTGCGCGCATTGGGGGCGGCAAAGGTGCCGACGATGCCGGCGCTCAGGCTGGCGCAGACCAGATCCGGGCCGGAGACCAGGAACATCGGTGCTGCCATCACCGGCAGGCGGGCGCCGGCGAAAGTGGCGCGCAGCGAAGCGTGCGCGGAAGCGGAACGGGAGATGGGGGCGTTCATCGTTGTGTCAGTGATCAGTCGCGCGGGCGCCGCGCCGGTCGGCCGCGTACCTCCCAGCCCCCATCGCTCTGCAGGATGGCGGCCGTGGTGGCCGGCGAGTTGGTACGGGAAGCCAGCAGCACGTAGTGGCCGGTGTGGTCCTCCGGCTGCGCGATAAAACCGAGCGGTACCGCGTCCGCCACTGCATCGCCGAAGCCCGGAATCTCCGACAGCTTCGAACCTTGCTTGCCGAGCGACTCGGGGCCCTTCAGCGGCGTCACGGTGCCACCCGGGGCCACGCCATTGACGCGTACCTCCGGGGCCAGCTCGTACGCGAGCTGCTTGATCAGCCCGACGCCGGCATGCTTCGAGGCCACGTACGCCGGCCCGCCGCCGCCGGCATAGAAGGCCGCGTTGGACAGCGTGAAGATCATGCTGCCGCGGCTTTCGCGCAGCGCGGGTGCTGCCGCATAGGCGGCCAGCAGGTAGCCGAGGACATTGATGTCGAAGACTTCGCGGAAGATATCGACCACCTGCTGCCCGTCGGCAAACTTGCGCAGCGGCGCGAAGTAGTCCCACACTCCCGCATTGCCGACGAGCGTATCGAGCCTGCCGAATGCCTTAAGCGTGGTCGCCACCGCCTCCGCATTGGCCTCCGGCGAGCGCACGTCGCCAACGGTGACGGCGACGCGGTCGCCAAACTCTTTGCGCAAGCTGTCGGCGCCGCTCGCGCTGCGCACCAGCGCGCCGATCCCCTTCGCACCTTCGCTCAGGAAGCGCCGCACCACCGCCAGCCCGATGCCGGAGTTCGCCCCGGTGACCAGCGCCACATCGTTATCCAGCCAGCCCATGATCAGAGGAAGGTGTTGAGGTTCTTGGACATGAACAGCGACTGCGTGATCACGATCTTGCGACGCGCAATCCGGAAGTCGCCATCCACCAGGCGCAGCAGGTCTTCACGACGGCCCAGCAGCAGGTCGTTGTCGGCCTCGCCGCGGCTGCGGTAGTTCACAAAGACCGAATGCACGATGAATTCGTCATGCGCCGCGCCATGCAGCGCTTCGACGTTGCTAATCACATGCACGTGCCGAGTCGGCGGATCTTCGGCCCACGCCGAGGGCTGTTTGAAACGCGCCACTCGCCGTTCGAGGTCGAGGTGGTTGTCGTCGAAGAAGGCGCCGCGGCCCGGCGCATAGGCGCCCAGCTTGTCCGCGCGGCGGCGGTTCTCGATCGCCGGCATCCAGTAATGGATGTCGTCAGTCAGCAGCGCCAGCCATTGCTCCCAGGCTTCGCTGTCCAGCAGGCGTGCTTCGCGGAACAGGAACTGCTCGATCCTGTGGGCAGTCTCGCGATCCACCGTTTGTTCGCCCTTCACTTCCGGCAGGGATTGCGGCACCGCGCTCATGCGACCTCCTTGGCGCTGTTCTGGTAGGTGAATGCGCTGTCGTCCAGGCTGGACTGATCGCGTGCCGGCACTTCATCCCAGCTGCGCGCGCGCATCAGGTCCAGCCAGCGCTGGTAGAAAGCGCGGTGGTTGGCCTCGTTCACCTGGTTGCGGTAGACATTGCCCGGCAGCCCGCTGTCGTCCAGGCGCGTGCCGCGGCCCAGGCCCATGTACAGATCCTGCTGGCGCGTGACGAAGCCCGTGTTGGTGCGCGTCGAGAACTCGAAGTTCTCGCCGTCATCCATCTCGAACACGCCCGACGGCGAGAAGGTCATCATGGTTCCCTTCAGCCAGCGGTCCTTGATGTCCTGCGGCGCGCTCTTGTTGACGATGGTCCAAGTGTGCAGTTCGATCTTGCCCGGGCCGCGCGGATGCCAGACGCGGAAGGTGTTCTGTCCAGGCAGGAAAGACAGGTTCGGGAACACGCTGACCGAGGAGATCGA
Organism: Cupriavidus necator; assembly: GCF_040578825.1. Classification (GTDB taxonomy): domain Bacteria; phylum Pseudomonadota; class Gammaproteobacteria; order Burkholderiales; family Burkholderiaceae; genus Cupriavidus; species Cupriavidus necator_E. The sequence continues at coordinate 12,674 of NZ_JBEFLI010000045.1, forward strand.
ACCGATCATCTTGGAGCGGAACTCGCCCAGGCGTTCGGCCACCTTCGGCTGGATGCTGTACAGGTACTTGCGGATTTCCTTGTCGCCCAGCGTCGCGGCATTGCCGACCACATCAAGGTTGAACTCCCAGCCGTGGCCGTTGAAGTTGACGTGGTAGGAGTCCGGGTCCTTGTAGACCTCGGCAACCGGTCCGCCCAGCATTGCGCGCGCGGCCGAGTCGTGGGTCCACAGCGCGTGGTAGATATCGCCGATGAAATTCTCGACCGGGACCTTCCAGTTGCAGTGGATCACCGACTTCACGCAGCCGCCGACAAATTCCGTACCCTGCCCGTCCATGTCAAGGATCACGTCGAGGTAGTATCGGAAGTCGCCCAAGTAAGACTCGAGCGGCGGCGCATCCGGGTCCATATTGCCGAACACCAGGCCCTTGTAGGTCGCCACCTGTGCCACCGGATGCAAGCCATGCTCGGCGCGGTTCATGCCGCTGTCCTCGAACAACTCCTGCCCGGCCATGCCGCGGAGCGCGCCGTCAATGCCGAAGGCCCAGCCGTGGTAGTTGCAGATGAAGGTCCGGGCATTGCCGGCGTCGGTGAAGTTCAGCTTGTTGCCGCGATGCGGGCAGGTGTTGAGGAACGCCTTGACCGATCCGTCCTTCTGGCGCACGACGATCACGTTGTCTTCCGCCATGTAGGTGGTGACGTAGTCGCCGGCCTTGGGGATCTGGGATTCATGCGCCAGGAACAGCCAGCTGCGCGCGAAGATCTTTTCCAGCTCCTGCTCGTAAATGCGGTGGTCCCAGTAAACCCGGCGCGACAGGCGGCCGACGTCAAGGTCGATCAAGCGATCCAGGCCGCTCAGCGGTTCGCTGACCGGGTCCTTCCGCAGGCGTTCGCAATTGCCCGTGCAGTCGTGTGTCATGACTCGCTTTCCTCAGATGGCCGACGTTGCGGCTTCGGACTCCTGCTCGAGGTCGGCGTAGATTTCGTCGCCGTCCTCGATCACCTTGTAGGTGCGCAGGTCCACCGTGCAGGGAAATGCCATGGCCTGGCCGGTGGGGATATGGAACTGCCCGTCATGCAGCGGGCAGGCTATTAGATCGCCGTCAACGATCTCGCCATCGGACAGCGAGGCGGTTGCATGCGTGCAGACATCGCTGGTGGCATAGAAGGTGCCGTCGACGTTGTAAACCGCCAGCGGGCAGCCGCTGGTTTCGACCTTGCACACCTGGCCGGGCTCGAGCGCATCGCGCTTCAGGAGGAATACTTTCTTGCTCATTTCCGCTTTCCGTCTGCGTGCTTCACTGCAGATGCAGCTGCACGAAACCAAGGCCCGTCACCCATTCCGGCACGGCCTCGTAGGCGATTACCTCGCCGCGCGCGCCCCTGAGGGCGCCCATGGCGCAGGCCCAGTTGCGGATCTCCATGCCGCCGTTGCCGCCGTTGGCGAGGATGTATTCATCGCTCAGCGCGGCCAGCGCATCCAGGTCGCCGCGCTCGGCGTAGTCCAGGATCTGGCGGTCGAAATCCGGGTTGACGCGGCCCATCTCGGCGGTGCCGACCCAGTGGCTGATGCCACCGCTGCCGATCACCGCCACGCGTTCGCCGGCATCGAACGATTCCACCGCTTCGCGGATCTGCCGCCCCACTTCGATGGCGCGTGCGATCCGGATATACGGTTCCACACCCGCGGCCAGGTAGACCGGGATCGTGCCGACCTTGCGGCCGGCTTCGCGCATCTGCTGGATCATCAGCTGGTTCGGGATGGCGATGGCGTGGTCGACGGTCAGCGCACGGGCGACCGCCCAGTCAAAGCCGCGTGCGTGGCCATCGGCCGCGATATGCGCGGCCAGCGCTTCGCTGTTGGGGATCGGGCCGCGCTTCAGGCCCGGCATGGCGTCCAGCGGTCCGTCGACGTCGCCGGTACCGATCAGGTAGCTCGGCAGGCAGGTGGTGCCGAACAGCATGTAGTGGTCGGCGCCCACCACGATGACGCTGGTCGGCTCGAGTTCAGCCAGGCGCCGGGCACAGGTGGCAAACGCCCCCCACATACGGTCCTGTACGGCCGGCGCCGGCGCCTGCGGCGCCACGAACATGACCGGGTCATGCGGCACCAGGAAGCCGCCTACGATTTGTCCCATCTCTGCTCACCTATTGCTTCAGGGCAGCGCTGTGGAGCGCCTCGGACGCGCCCACAGGGCGCAGCTTCTTCATGTAGGCGCGCATGTCGCGCTCGGGCGAGAGTTCCTGCCAGTACCCCATGGTCAGCATGGGGTTCACGCCGGCCTGCTGCAGCCCCAGCACGTCAAAGCCGGTCAGCATCGCGCGCTCAGTTTCCGTCAGCGCAAAGCGCTGCAGGAAGGCGTCTGGGTCATCACGGAAACGCTGCTTGGCGGACCGGTCCACGGTCAGCTGGTGCAGCACCCGCTCAAGTACGTTGCGGCTCATGGCGTCAGGCGATGAAGTCGGTGACCAGATTGAGGAAGTCGGCGCGGCGCTCGGTCTGCACCCAGTGGCCGCAGCGGCCGAACAGGTGCAGGTCGGCATTCGGGATGGCGCGCGCCAGCAGCTGGCCGCAGGCCGGTGGCACGACGCGGTCTTCGCGGCCATGCAGCACCAGCGTCGGGGCCTCGATTTTGGCCACCACATGTTCCGGGAAGCCCTTGACCAGGGTCGGGCCCTCGGCGTTCGGCTGCGGGATCAACTTGCGCAGCGCCTCCTGGGCGCCGGGACGGGCGCTGGCTTCATAACGCGACTGCACCATTTCCGGCGTGATGATCGACTGGTCATATGGGAACAGACGCATGGTCTTCTCCATGTTTTCCGGCGAGGGCTCATATTCCCAGGCCGAGCGCAGCCCCGGGGTCTGCTCGAACTCGCCGGCGGGCGTGCCCAACAGCACCAGCTTCTCCACGCGCTTGGGATCGAACACGGCCAGCCCTAGCGACAGCGCTCCGCCGAACGAATTGCCGACGAACGAGGCGCGCTCGATCTCCAGCGCGTCCATGATCCCGACCAGGTGGCTGACCCACAGCTTAATGTCGTACTTGGTGCCGTTCTTGAACTCGGTGAAACCAAAGCCAGCGATGTCCGGCACGATCACGCGGAACGACTGCGCCAGCTCGCTCATCACGCCCTTCCAGTTACTCCAGCCCGAAACGCCGGGCCCCGAGCCGTGCAGCAGGAAGAGCGGCTTGCCGGCGCCCACATCGAAATAGTTGGTCTGGTGCCCGGCAGCCACCAGGGTGGAACCGACCCCGTCAAAATTGCTCATCGCTTTCGTCTCCATACACATACGTATGTGTATGGTAGGAACTGAAGCCAATCGAGTCAAGGCCATATTTCCGCGAAAATCATGGGGTTTACCCGAGACAAAGCGATTTCCGCACCGTACAATAGTGAATTGTGGCTCGGTAGTAAAATTTTGGCCGTTGCCTACGGAGAACATATGACCAAAGCCACACCGGGCGCAGCAGCCTCCGCGCGCCTGACACCGGAAGACTGGATCAAAGCCGCCCGCGACCTGTTGGTGAGCCGCAGCGTGGACGCCGTGCGCGTTGAGGTGCTGTCGAAGGATCTGGCGGTGACGCGCGGCAGTTTTTACTGGCATTTCAAGGATCGGGAAGATCTGTTGCGCCGCATGCTTGAGTCATGGCGCGATGAGGCCACCGAGCAGATCATCTATCGATTTGAGCGGCGCAACCTTCCCCCGCGCGAACTGATCAAGGACCTGCTCTCGCTGCCCTTCCGCGGCGCTTCGGCACAGGAGGCTGCGTCCACCGAACTGGCCATACGCGCCTGGGCACGTCGCGACGAGCGCGCACGCCAGATCCTGGATGAAGTGGATGCCAAGCGGCTATCCTATGTTGCTCAGTGTTTCAGCGCCCTGGGATTCGGTATCTCGGAAGCGCGTGCACGAGCATTCATGCTATACAGCTATGAACTGTCAGAGGCGTTGCTGTCGCATCAGGGAACAGATGAGCAAAAGGCTGAGCGAAAGGCTTTTATGGAAAAGCTTTTGTTAACTCCAGCCTGAATAACTCCGGCTACCCATATTCTCGATATGGAAAGCCAGAGCAGGCCGTTTCTTCAAATGGCCCGCATAAGACACCGACGACACGCTAGAACGTGTATGAGACGCTGAGGAACGTGATGATGGGGCGCAGCCTCACCTTCGTCTGACTGACCACCTCCACGCCCTGTGCTGTACGTCCTTTCAGGGTAACGTTAGTGTCGCTGGGCATGTAGCCAACCAGCGCGCCCACCGACCAATGTTTGCTGATCCGATAGTCGAGTCCCACTTGAACGACCGGACTCCATGAACTCGAGGCTTCGGCAGTTGCCGACCCGCCAGGCCCGAATCTCTGCGTGATAAACGCATCATTGGTGACCCGCGCATTGGTGAACCATGTATAGGAGACACCAACGCCAGCGAATGGGCGAAAACGGCTTTCCGGCTGACCGAAGTGGTAGCGGAGCAACAGCTCAGGTGACCACGTGCGCGCATCTCCCAGCACACCATACCCCCCGAACGTGCCGCGCCCCTCTAGCTGGGTCCTCATTGGAAACCCTCCAAGAAGCGCCACACCAATATGGTCTGTAAAGTAATGCTCGGCGAGAATGCCCACCGTTTCGAGGCTGCGCGCACCGACTGAGGAGCCAGGCACCTCGCTATTCATCGAAACCCCTCCGATGCTGGTCACCTTGACAGGGTCGCTTCCTGTCTGGGGGGCGATGTGAGCCCATCCCACACTCACGACGTTATCCCCTGCGCTCTGCGCGTGCGCACTGCTACCCATTGCTGCAATAAGTACCGCGCTGACCAGGCTCATTGTCCCGGCATATCGCCACCGCTCCATGGTTGTCTCCGTCTCCATTTAGTTATTAAGATTTCGCGTGTCTTCCGCACGCAAAAAAACAGCCTGCGCGAACCCGCCGGGCGACGGATCGTCCAGGAATTTCAAACGCTGGGTATTAGGGGCATTCAATGCGCTCCTGAGGGGGCACATGGGCCCGCTCAGTTTGCAGCGCTTGAACGGGAAGCCCGTCTACCGGGATGCGCCGCGCGTTCGTGAGCGCGTGCTGGGCGTGAAGGTTCCGGTATCAGCCCATTCCGGATCGGCCGTCGCGTGCCGTCAGCACCGACTCGCTCAGTGCTGCCGAAAACCTTCCGCGCTCATTCACCTTATCCTCGGTAAGCCGATCGACTTCGATTGCAATGCGCCGGAACTCGGAGTCGAGAATGCTCGAGATAGCGCCACGCAAAACGTGCTGGACCAGCAGCGACGCCGGCACGAACACGCGGCGCTTGCGCCTGTGGATGCCTTGGACCAGACGGTCGGCCGCCAGTGACACCGGATAAGTCTTGCCGGCCGGACCGCGCAACATTTTCCGCATCCGGGCGAACTCAGCATGTTCCCGATCGGCGTCGCGCACCATCGGCGTGTCGATGAACATCAGATAAGCCACACCCACGTCAACGCCGAGGTGGGCGACCTCCACGCGGATAGCATTAAGCAGTGCTTCCAAGCCCGCCTTGCTCGCCGCATACATCGATTCGCCCGGCGGTGCGAAAATCGCCGCAGCCGAGGCTATCCCAAGCAGGTAGCCACGACTCCTGATCAAATGTGGCAGGCACGCGTGCATGAACCGCCAGTTTCCCGTCACGTTCACATCCAGCACTGCGGCAAGAACGTCCGGATCCAGGTGCCGCGCTGCACCGACTGTGCCTATTCCTGCGTTAGATACAGCGACATCGATCGCCCCAAAGTGCTCTACCACGCGGTTCACAGCGTTAACCACCGACGCGGAATCGGTGATGTCGCAGCGCAGGCCGATGGCTGGTTGATCGAGAGCCGCCGCGGCCTTCTCAGCGGCTTCGCCGTTGATGTCCAGCAATGCGAGGCGATGCGTCTTCGCAAGCCGCTCGGCCACTGCGAGGCCGATTCCGCTGGCCGCCCCCGTGATCACTGCCACCGGTCTGGTCATGTTGCTCCTCCTCTCCTTCCGCACTCAGCCGGAGGGCCGAGACGCCAGTCATTGTTGTCTTTGGTCATTCCGCAGAAATTCGGCACGCTGCGCCACGATCCACGTTGGAAGACGTCGGATCGTGGCTTGCCGCTTGCTATTCAAATCCTGCGCTCGTGGTCCCGCCAGTACGGTTCGCGCACGTCTTTCTTCAGTACCTTTCCGTTGGCACTGCGAGGCAGCGCGTCGACGAATACGACTTTCTTCGGTGTCTTGATTCCGCCGAGCTTGGGACGACAGTACGCAAGGATTTCCTCCTCGGTCGCATGAGCCCCCCGGTTCAGCTCGATCACTGCGGTCACCGCCTCACCCCAGTCCGCGTGGGGGATACCGATGACGGCACAGTCCTGCACCGCGGGATGAGTCCAGACGACCTGTTCCACCTCGCTCGGGTAAACGTTGAACCCGCCGGTGATGATCATGTCCTTCTTGCGGTCGGTGATGTGCAGGAAACCTTCTGCGTCGAGGTAGCCTACGTCGCCGGTATGCAGCCAACCGTCAACGATCGTCTCGGCAGTCTTGTCCGGGGCCTTGTAATACCCCGCCATTAACAGGTCGCCGCGCACGCAGATTTCGCCGACTTCTCCAGTAGGGAGGATTTTGCCGTTCCCGTCTAGGATCTCGACGCGCACCAGCGGCGCCGGCCGCCCCGCCGCCGACAGCCTTGCATCCTCAGCGATCTTGCCATCGCGGAAATGCTCCTCAGGCCGCATAAAGGCGATCGCGGAAGGCGCCTCGGCCTGCCCGTATCCCTGGAACATCACTGGCCCAAAGACTTCAATCGCGCGCCGCAGCTTCTCTGTGGACATAGGCGCTGCACCGTAGATGAAGTACTTCAGCGAGGAGAAATCCCGCTTTTCGATCCCGGGCATCTCCAGCAGCCGGTAGATCACCGTGGGAGGCAGATACAACTCGGTGACGCGATGCTTCTCGATCAGGTCGACCAGTTGGCTCAGATCCATCCGGTTCATCACGACAATCGTGCCTGCGCGCGCGGTGCACGGTAGCGTAAGGGTGCCCGCGGCATGCGTCATTGGTGCCGCGACGAGGTTCACGATCGGCTCGTCCGAGGCGTACGGTGCGGCAAACATTTGGTGCAGCGCGCTAACCGACAAACTCCGATGCGTGTTCATCGCACCTTTCGGTGCGCCAGTGGTGCCCCCGGTCGGCATGACCCCGGCCAGGGAGTCCGGTTCGGCAATGTAGTCAGGGACTGCGCTTGACGCTCCGTCCAACAGCGCCGCAAGCGTGATCCCGCCAGCAGCCGATGCTGCGTCCGGATCCTCCCCAAGCGAAATCAAGGTGTGCAGCTTCTTCAGATGACTGCGCAGCGACTTCACCAACGGCAGATACTGCTCGTGGCAAAATAATACTTCGCAGTCGAAGCCGTCCAACAGGCGCTTAATCTCCTCAGGCGGATTGACGGGGTTCACGGGAACCCACACCAACCCTGCGCGCCACAGTCCGAGCACACAAGCCCATGCGGTCGGGTCGTTACTCGCGAGTACCGCGCCTTTGGCTTCGCGATCGATGCCTTGCCTCAGCAGCGCATTGCCGACGCGGCACGACAGCTCGCCAATCTCCTTGTAGGTGAAGGTCCGCTCTTCGGCGATAAAGGCTGCCCGGTCAGGGGCAGCGCGCCAGCCGCGATCAAAAAAATCGGTAATAGCCATACAACTTTCTCTCTTACAAGCTGGCGCGGTACAGCAGCGCGTTCAGGTAACCAAACTTCATGTTCAGAAGATGGTTTTCGCCATCTTCAATCCGCGCGGCGCGGGCATCCCGGAAGAGCTTCTCCAACGGATACTCGCGAGTGAGGCCGTATCCGCCAAAGATCTGCAGCGCCTCGTCTGCCACCTCAAAGGCAAGGTCTGTGCAGGTCACCTTGGACCCGCCGGTGTAGTACGGATGCTTGGCGGGCGAGAGCACCGTGTACTCCGTCGCACGGCGGGCCACCGCACGCATGGTCTCCACGTTGCGAGCCATGGTGCCGAGCCGGTATTGCACCATTTGATGCTCGGCGAGCAGTGCACCACCCTGGCGCCGCTCATGGGCGTACTGCATGGCAAGCTCGAAAGCCGCACGTGCCAAGCCCGTCGCCATCTGCCCCATCCCCACGCCCGCTGTTGACCATGTGCTGGCGTGCCCGCGCCAGTAATCATCGCCAAGCGACACCGCATAGCGCACCGGCACCTTCACGTTATCGAAGTACACCTCACCCTGGGGCAAGGCCCGCTGGCCGAGCTTCTCCAACGGCTTGCCACGGCTCACCCCGGGCAGGTCGAGGGGAACGATGACCTCGACTCCGCGCGGGTGGCCGCCGTCGTCGAAGAACCCATCACCATAATCGGCGGCGATCGACATGATTGCGACCTGGGCAACCGGACCGTTGGAGACCCAGGCTGAGCTTTGACCGTTGATGACGATGTCGCCACCGCTCACCTTCGCCGTCAGATTTCCCTTGTTTCCCTGGGTTGCGCTGGGGTGCCGCTCGGCCGGGTATAGCATCGTGCCATCCGAGCCGCGGTCGGGCTGCGTCGCGATCCAGCATCCAAGCTTGCCCTCGGTCAGCTCGATCAGTTCCTGGTTGCCGACTCGCTTGGCCATCATGTTCGCGAACGCGGCGGCGGCCAACGACACCGTGAGCCCCATGTCGCCCCATCCCAACTCCTCGATGACGATTGCTTGCAGACGGGCCAGGAGATGCGGCGGCACATCGCCCGGATCGGCATCGAATCCGATTCCAGACTCGGCTGCGATTCGCATAAAGTCCCAATACGGCGAGCCGGACGCGATGGATTCTTCCGCGCTGAGCTTGTCGATTGCAATTCCCATCGGCCGCATCACGTCTCGCGCGAACTTGTGTGTCGCATCCTGGACCACACGCTCGTCGTCGCTCAGGATCTCGAAGCCGGTCAGTTCAACGTAAGGCAGCCCGGGCCGCACGGACTCATCGCGGTCAAGTGTCTGTGTCATTTCAGTGTCTCCTTTTTGCGGTCGCTGACTACTGGCGCTCTTGAACAGCCGCAATCGTTGCCGGAAGATCGCGTTCGTGGTCGACGTCCTGTAGCGCAGCCATCTTCACCAGAAACTCGCGGGCCGCAGGCGCTTCAAGGAGCTTCCTCAGTGCCGCGTTTTCGCCGGAGAATCCGGCGAACTGCGCTTCCACTGCAGCACCGGACATGCCCTTGAACACTTCAGCAATCGCCGCGATGGTGCCTGCCGAACTCGTCGCGACGTCGCGTGCCAGTGTGTTCGTATAGGTCTTCAGCTCTTCGCGCGAAAGCACACGGTTGACAATGCCGTAGGCAGCAGCCTCCTCGCCCGTGAAGTCACGGGATGACAGGATCACCTCACGGGCCCGCGCCGGGCCGATTTGCATCGCCAGGCGCGTGGTACCGCCCCCGGCGGGCAAGATCCCGCCCCTGACCTCGGGTAAGCAGAACCGGCTCTCCGGGGTGGCAAAGCGCATGTCCATCGCGAGCAAGAATTCCAGGCCGCCCCCGCGACAGATCCCGTCGACCACGCCGATCTTCACTTGAGGCAGGATTTGCCACGCCGTCGTGAGGGCCTGCACCACATTGATGTCGTCATAGCGGCTTTGCGGCACGTTCGGGTCGGTCATGGAACGGAGCAGGTCGTTCAGATCGAAATGCGCAATGAAGAATTCCGGGTTGGCACTGCCAAAGACCACCACGGCAGTGTCCGGGTCGAACACGAGCGACGCGGAGAGCTCGAACAACTCGCCAACCATCTTGATGTTCATTAGGTTCAATGGCGGGTTGTTGAAGTCAACGTGCAGAATCCGGCCGTCGCGCCGGACGTTTAGTGTCTCGTAGGTCATTGTTTTCTCCTCCGATATGTTCAGACTGATGGTCAAGCGCCGAGGATGGTAATCGCGGCAACGGCTTCTTCGCCGGCGTACAGGCCCCCGCCGTTTTCCGCGATTGCAATGCGCGCCCCGGGAACCTGGCGGGCTGCGCAATTGCCACGAAGCTGATGCACGAGTTCGTAGATCTGCGCGATGCCGGAAGCTCCCATGGGATGGCCCTTGGACTCCAGGCCGCCAGACGGGTTGACGGGCAGCCGCCCCCCCAGCCTGGTGGCACCGGACTCTGCGAACTTGCCGCCAGCGCCGATCTCACAAAAGCCAAGCAGTTCGGTCTGTAGGAGCTCGCCAAACGCCGACGCATCGTGGACTTCCGCCACCGACACATCGCCCGGCCCCACTCCCGCCTGCTCGTAGGCCGCCAGCGCCGCGAGCCGGCTGACCGAACGATCCCAGGCTGACAGCGGGCGCACCGTGCCGGTCTGCAATACCGTGGCCAGTATCCGCACCGGGCTGCGAGCGCCGAGACGCTTCAAACCGGCAGCGTTGCACACGACCACCGCCGCGGCACCGTCGGTAAGCGGTGCGCACATCGGAACCGTCAGCGGTCCGGATACCGGACGTGCTGCAAGGATTTCTTCCATCGACATCGGCACGCGGAAGTGCGCAAGGGGGTTGTGCACCGCGTGCGCGTGGTTCTTTTCGGCAATCAGAGCGAGTTGCTGCTTGGTCGTCCCGAACGCATCCATGTGGGCTTGGGCGAGCGCAGCATAGACATCCATGAACAGACTGCGCGGCAGTGCATCGTCTGGGGCTGTGCCACCGAGTTCGGCCAGCACTGCACGAACGCCTTTCCGGTCGTGAACGTCAACACCGCCGTCGAATACGCCGAGGGACTTCTGCTTGTCGCCGATGTTGAGCTTCTCCGCGCCCACCGCAAGCACGATGTCGCCAGCGCCGGCGCGTACGTGCATGACCGCCTGGTGCAGTGCCGTGGCACCGGTGGCGCACGCGTTCTCGACATTCACCATCGGTATGCGTTCGAAACCCATCGAGCGCAGCGCCATCTGGCCGGCCACGACGACCTGGCCCTCCAGCACGTCCTGGCAGGTGTTACCGAAATAGGCAGCCTCGATGGCGCCAATGTCAGCACCGGCATCAGAAAGCGCTTCCGTCACCGCCTCCCTCGTCAGATCCTTGACCGAAGCCTGCGTCCGAACCCCGAAAGCGGTCATGCCGACGCCGACAATCCAAACCGGCATCTCGTTCACGACCCCGTCTCCTCGGTCACGTGCGCGAGCCCATAGGCCTCCAGGGCACCCATGAGTTCGCGATGGCCCAGCAGTTGCGCGGGTGAACGGAACCCGACGCCGTTGTACGTGTTGCCGATCAGCCGCATTGCGGCGTAGGCCTGGACCAGACCGGTAATCTGATAGCCGGATGTGCTGTGGATGACCGCCCGTGCCGTGGTGTTGTTGCCGCGGCCCGTACACCAGTCGATAGAGCGATGAACTTGCCGGTTCTCGCGGGGCGGCGTGCGCGGCGTCATACTGGCAGCTACCCGGTCGAGCACGGGGTAAAGCTTGTCCTCTGGCAGCCACTGGAACACAACCTTGAACATGCGTTCCGCGGCGCGCACTTGTTGTGGAATGTCACCCTTGTCGTTGCGCATCGCGACGAACATGCGACAGTTGCGCACCCGGCGGTCGTCCCGGAAGAATACCGGCAAGGCGGTACCACCCCATTGGAGGCCAGGCACAACATGCCCGGTGCCAGGCACGACCATGTCCTGCTGGACAATGCCCTTGTACTTCTTCAGGACGTTATCCTCAAGATAGTAGGAGTCCGTGCGGATCACGTCGAAGATCGACTGGGTGGAACCCACAGTTGGCACCGCGCTGACGTACTCGCCCAACTCCAGTGTGTCGATGCCGGGCGTCTCCAACACGATGCGGGCGGCGATGTCCGGAATGGCGTACTGCATCGACACCGCGGTGGACACCACCAGCCCGGCCGCCGCAAACTTCGGACCCCACTCGTCAAGCAGCTGCAGATGGTGCTCCTGCTCGCCGGCGGTATCGAGATAATGGCATCCGGCTTGCAGCGCGGCTTCCAGAACCGGCGGCGCATAGCGCAGGAATGGGCCGACCATATTGCAGACGACCTTTCTGCCTTTGAAGAGCGCAGTCAGTGACTCGACAGAGCCATCGACTTCGGCAATCTCGTAGTCCGCGGTTTCGATCCCGGGGACAGTGTTCATGACCTCCTGCAGCTTGGCCCGGTTTCGCCCCGCAGCCACGAAAGGAATACTGTACTCACGCAGATACTCGGCCACCAGCCGGCCGGTGTAGCCGCTGGCGCCGTAGATGACGACTGGATGCAGTGCGCTCACTGTCTCCTCCTTTGTAGTGGTTTCACGACTGTTCTTAGGGCTGCAATGTAGCGGCCAGCCAAGGACCTTCGCTTGCCTGTGAGCGCGCGCAATTTGCCGATTTGCGCAGGAAAGGATCAGGTTTACCCTGCACGGGCATGCGCTTGACACGGCATCAGCCCGGTTACAAGATCAGTCTTTGTATTGCCTGATCATTCGCCGACGGAGGGACTGCCATGGCAGCAACAGCGACCTGGTCGACCCACGGGTTGGCTCAAGAGCACATTACGGACGCGTGCAGTGCCATGCTCCCCGAGCTGCACATGACGTGGACACTTTCGCTTCCGGAGCCCCGCCGTTTTGACGTGTCAGCGCGGTACCGCAAGCTGGACCGGCTGACCGTTGGAGAGTTGCGCAGTGGCCGCATCATCGGCCAACGTCCAGATTCCAGCGTTGAGCCCATGGTCGGTGTTCTGATGAATCTGGGTGGACGACTAGAGTGCCGATACGCAGACCGCAGCAAGGTCGTGCTCGAACCCCAACATCTGCTTATCTGGGACAGCGAGCTGGCATACGACTTTGAAGCCGTGGAACCGCATCGCGAGGTCTACTTGCTTTTGCCGCGCGAACGTGTCCCTTATGGAGTAGCCAGCGCAGCTGCGCGGCCGGGTGCAGCAGTGCCGGTACGGGTCGGCTCCGGCCTCTGCGCGGTGGCAGGCGACCAGTTGCAGGCTATCGCCCGGGAACTCGACTATCTCACCGACACCGCTCTCGCGACGGCTTGCCAGTCTTTTTTCGACATGCTTGACTCAGCACTTACGGTCTCGTCGGGGCGGCCGTCGCCCCGAGCGTCGCTGATGATGAAGATCGAGCAGTACATTGAAGACAATCTGGACGATCCCGACTTGAGCGCCTCGTCGATTGCGGCCGCACACGACATCTCGGTACGGACGCTACATGTCGCGTTTGCAGGCACGGGCAGGACCGTTAGCCGCTGGATCCGTGACCGCCGGCTGAGGGTCTGCTTCCGCGAACTCTCTCGTGCAGCGAGCACGCAGACGGTGACGGACGTCGCGTATCGGTGGGGCTTCAACAATGCAGCGCACTTCAGCCGAACCTTCAAGCAGGCGTTCGGGGTGACCCCCAGCAGCCTGCGACCGGGCGGAGGATCCGTGACGCTGGATAATCGCGAGCCCCCCTTGCCGCCAAGACCGCCGAACGGTTGATACGGAAGTGCGCCCCTCCGGTCGATCCGGGAACATAGTTGCCTTCAGGGTCCGGGCCAGGCCATGCGAAAAGAGCATGCACATCCATCGGCAATGTTGCCAACTTCCGAGTCCCTTATCGAGGAGGGGGAGAAGTATTTCAGATTACTCGCGGATGCCTTGCCGCATATCGTATGGACGGCAATGCCTGATGGTGGGGTGGACTTTGTAAACCGGCCGGGAGTCACCTACACAGGTATGAGCCTTGATCAGTTGGCGGGATGGGGTTGGGGTCAGGCGCTCCATCCTGATGATTTGCTGATCACCAACGATCGCGCTAGGAATGCCATAAAGAACGGCTGCGAATTCGAAATAGAATTCCGCCTGAAAAGAGCTGCCGATGGCGTCTATCGCTGGTTTCTTTGCCGTTCGAGACCTTTCAAGGACGGCAACGGAAATATCATTAAGTGGTTCGGCACCTCTACGGACATCGACGACCAGAAGCAGGCGCAGGCGGCGGCCGAAAGTGGCAACCGGGCCAAATCGGATTTTCTCTCCAGCATGAGCCATGAGTTGCGCAGCCCGCTCAATGCAATCTTGGGTTTCGCGCAGTTAATGGCCACCGAGTCACCGCCACCGACGCCATCACAGCAGGCTAGCATCGACCAGGTCCTGAAAGCCGGCTGGCATCTGCTGGAACTGATTAATCAGGTACTCGATCTCGCGAAGATCGAGGCGGGGCAAGCTTCGATGTCGCCCGAGGCAGTCTCGGTGGCCGAAGTCTTAAGCGAATGCCATGACATGCTCGTCCAGCAGGCACAGAAGCGAGACGTTCGCCTGCTCTTTCCATCGATCGACCCCACCTGTTTAGTCCGCGCGGATCGCACCCGGCTCAAGCAGGTTGTGCTCAATCTTCTTTCCAACGCCATCAAATACAACCGCCGCCAGGGAACGGTGGAGGCGCAATGCAGAGCGGCCAGCGGCGATCGGGTTCGCATCAGCGTGCGCGACACCGGGGAGGGGTTGGTACCACAACGGATGGCGCAGCTATTTCAGCCGTTCAACCGCCTCGGCCAAGAAGCCGGGCCTGAAGAAGGCACGGGCATTGGCCTCGTAGTGGCCAAGCGACTGATCGAGCTAATGGGAGGCGCCATCGGGGTCGAAAGTACCGCTGGGGTGGGCAGCGTATTCTGGGTCGAACTTGACGCTGCGCTCGCGCCGGAGATCAAAAATGAGTGCGTCAAGCCTGCAGTAACGGCGAAGCCACGACCAGGGAACCACGCTTCATTTCAGACCGTGCTGTATGTCGAGGACAACCCCGCCAACCTCAAGCTGTTCGAGCAACTCATCGGCCGTCGCGCCAATATGCGTTTGCTTACCGCGATGACCGGTAAGCTTGGGGTAGAACTGGCGCGCAGCGCATTACCTGAGCTGATCGTGATGGACATCCATCTGCCTGATATCAACGGCGTGGAAGCCCTGCAAATCCTCCGCGAAGATCCCCAAACAGCGCACATTCCTGTCATAGCCCTCAGCGCAAATGCGATGCTCCGCGATATCGAGAACGGTGTCAAAGCAGGGTTCTTTCCCTACCTGACCAAGCCGATCAAACTCAACGAGCTTATGGAGGCACTGGACGAGGCCCTAGAAGAGACAAGGAAGAGCACTGGGCAGCCTCAATGAAGCGGGTGGATCGATATGATCAGCCTTAACGAGATTCTTGCGGCAAAGATCCTAATCGTCGACGATCTGGAGGCCAATGTCCTGTTGCTTGAACACATGCTGCGCGGGGCTGGGTACTTGTGCATCGCCTCAACAACCGATGCCCGTGCAGTTTGCGAGCTTCACAGCCAGAACCACTATGACCTGATCCTGCTGGACCTGCAAATGCCGGGCATGGACGGCTTCCAGGTCATGGAGGCGCTTGCTGAAGTGGAGGCGGACAGTTACCTTCCCGTGATTGTGGTTACCGCCAATCCCAACCACAAGCTGCGCGCACTGCGAGCCGGCGCAAAGGATTTCGTCAGCAAGCCGTTTGAGCTCCCCGAGGTATTGATGCGCGTGCGCAATATGCTGGAAGTACGCCTGCTCCACAAGGAATCATTGAGAAACGGCAAAGTACTTGAGCAAAAGGTAGACGAACTGGAAGCCAGCCGAGAGACGATCGTTCGCCAGAGCGATGAACTCAGGTGTCTCTATGAGAACCTCGTTCACGAGCAACAGCTATCAGAGCGATTGTTGCTCAACCTGCTGCCGTTCCCAATTGCCGAGCGTTTGAAAGCGCGTTCCGACCTCATCGCCTCCAGCCCCCCGGAAGTCATCGCCGATAGCTTTCAGGAAGTGTCGGTGCTTTTCGCAGACCTCGTGCAATTCACCCAATTCTCTGCCGGCATGACGCCCGAGCAGCTTGTGGCGGTGCTGAACGAGATATTTGCCGACTTCGACAGCATCGCCGACCGCCACGGGCTCGAGAAAATCAAGACGATCGGCGACGCTTACATGGCCGCCGCGGGACTTCCTGTGGCCGCGGACGATCATGCTGATCGCGCGGCGCATATGGCGCTGGACATGATTGATTCGCTGGGCCGTTTCAATGAGCGAACCGGCTACCGCTTGCAGTTGCGCGTTGGCATCAATAGCGGTGCCGTAGTAGCCGGTGTGATCGGCAGGCGCAAGTTCATCTATGACTTGTGGGGCGACGCCGTCAATATCGCTAGCCGGATGGAATCCCACGGCGTACCTGGTTGCGTGCAGGTTACCGACGCTACCCGGCGGCGGCTTGGCGAGCCGTTTGCGCTTGAGCAGCGCGGCCCGATAGCGGCCAAGGGCCTGGGTGAACTGAATACGTGGTTCCTGGTTGGAAGAACCGGCAGGGCGACCGGTTAAAGCCAAGCCGACTCCGACGCGGACCCGCCTAGTGCGAATGTGTTCGCAGGCGGCGACGTCGTGCCATCTCGTCGCAGCCGCACTGCCTTACCAGTCTCCTGACAGCACTCAGAACCTGTGCCTCGAACCGGGCACGCCTCCGAACTGGGTCACTGTATTGAAGCCATTGATCCCAGGTGTGGGCCGACCTCGTTGCGCGTGCGCGACGTTCAGAATACGTATCGGTGCGCTTCGAGAACGAGTAGTCTGCCGATACCATGAACAGCCAGGGATCTGCCTGGGAGTCCCGGACAGCTTGATTGTATGCGGCGCCTGTAAGCGACCACGCAGAGTTTAGCTTCCAGTTAGCCCCTCA
This sequence comes from Cupriavidus necator, assembly GCF_040578825.1. Taxonomy (GTDB): domain Bacteria; phylum Pseudomonadota; class Gammaproteobacteria; order Burkholderiales; family Burkholderiaceae; genus Cupriavidus; species Cupriavidus necator_E. The sequence continues at coordinate 29,343 of NZ_JBEFLI010000045.1, forward strand.
CCAGTAGAGATTGTCCGTAGAGGCCGACGGCTGCGCGATCACGCACCTGTAGCAATAGCCAAGATAAGTGGTGATGCTGCCGAAATCAGTGCTGGCAAACGATGCCCTGTGACTCTTGTTGCCCCTCGGTGGCCACGGTCGTGCCAGCTACGTCATCATAGACAGCCGCCACACCCAGGGGGCCGGCTTCATAGCCCAGGCTGAAGCCCGACCCTTGCTGTGTCCCGATAGCTGGACTGCCATGACGAGAATCGCAATTAGCTCGACGGCGGTGCGAGCGCCTTTTCGCACACGTCTCTTCGCTTTCCATCCCGGAAGTAGTTACCGTGCTCCTCACCGGTTGCTCACTGGCACTTTACCGACCCTGAACCGTCGGGACCGAGACACCGTAACGATCGCTGGCCGACAGCGGTCGTGCGCTGTCCCGGCGCCGAACCTAGACTGCCTGTCCATACAGCGGTTTCGGCCAGGGCCCAGGCCGCCGAGACGCCGCGTGCGGGCCTTTTTATCGATCTTGCGAAGCCAGCCGCCATGTCGGAATGCCATCGTCGAAACTATTGAACCACTCGCGGATCGCGTCGGCCACAATGTTTGGATCGCAAGTGGTGGCATCCGGAACGCATGCCCGAATGAGATCTTCGACATCAAAGCTTCGTTCCGCTCGTCAACCGCGGTCGGTTCATTCTGCTTGATGTTGGAAGGGCCGTTGACAAGGCGGAGCAGCCGTTCCAGTGTCCGCGCGCGTACGCCGGCGAGTGTCGGAAACTGGCCCATCTCTGCCGTCGGACCATCGATGTATGGCCGCTTCCGCTCCCCCCAAATCGAGCATTCTATGAGCGCAGGCGCACATCCGAGAGTTGTGCGACCTCATATTCTCGATGGTGCGAACCAGCGAAGCAGTCGGAAGAAGTCGACCCAAAGCTGGGGGCTGGTCATGCCGAGTGGATCAACGCAAATAGCTGCCGCACGGTAACGACGCTGGACCACAGTTTGCCTTTGGACCCAAAGCCATGACCACGTTGCCAGACGCTCTCGCTTTTATCCTCGAAGCAATCGATGAGGATCTGTTGTATCCCTGTTTGGCAACACGACTCAGAACGACGGATCTGGCGAAGCTTAGGAGCGTCTTGGCTATCAACGATGACGACGATCCCTCGCTCGAAAAGGCATATTTTCTGTCACCCAATGAGACTGTTGCGCTTTGCGACGCATTCGACCTGAAATTCGACGCCGGGATGCGAGAGGTTGTCATGTTCAAGGACTGTGTCCACTCGCGCTCGCCGTACCTATTCCATACAGGTTACGAATTGCCCCTGCTACTGGAGGGAAGAAAGAAACTCGCATTCTTCTACTTCGACAGCGGGGACCATTCGAGTTTTGTCAGCCGATTGAAGGAACGTTTCGATCACTATGTCGCAGCCGGACTTCTCCATGCAGAAGAAGACCTATACGCCCTGCCAGATCATGACGGCCGCAGTGCCGGCGAGATCTATTACGCAGCGAAGGGAGAGGCGTGGCGCATCCCCGCTCTCAGGCTGATAAGGAAGGCCTCGGGCGTGGCGGGCGGCTGGAATGAAATCTTCGAACGCCTGGAAGGAACATTGATGGGTTACGAAGACTGGCAAAACGACTGGTGGCTTGATCTGCATGCTCGCGGAGATGGCAGCATCGTCTACGGCATGTCCTTCCGCTGTGCGGTCTCGAAAGCAGGGCTCGATTGGGTTATTCAGTCGCGTCATCGGGCTCTGCCACCCGTAGAGGGTGCGACCTTGACCATTCAGTCCTCCCACGCCCTCGAGGATGAAACAATGGAACTTGCGCTCCGCGAGAATCCAGACGTCGAGGCGTTCGTCCAGTTCAACTTGGGCGGCTGTCATCTAATGGGCGTCTGTGATCTCAGAACACGTATGGTCGAGAGGGATTCAGCGCGGACTCGTATTTACAGTTTGCCATTCCGAAAACCGGTGCGGGAGTCGCCCGCATGGTCGATGGCATCCGTACGTTTCTTGGATCACCGCGAACCTGCCTGTTCCAGGTTAGTGACTGGTCGCGATATTCTGAGCTTGAGAATTCGATACTGAGTGAGCTGGAATCCGCAAGCTCCGGCGAACTGCAGCCGTTCGATACCTTTGGAAATCAATGAGGCTTTGGTTCGCCGCATGGTGTGCGTACCGTATGCCGTGTCGTCAAGTGCGATAGAGGCAATCCATCTGTGGACCAGTCGGGCATATTGTCGCGTTGAAATATGCGCCGACGCGTGCAGCCGGCTTGGAAACAGATAATCGGTGGGTCTCAATCCGCGGACCTTGATCCACGCTTCGATACTCTGACGAGTGTGCTCGGTTATCTCGAATTGAACCGGTCGTTGCGTCTTCTGCTGCATGACCATTGCTCGGGATCCGACGTGGCTGCCTTGGCAGACATCCTGCACGAGCAACCGAGTCAGGTCGCATGCCCGAAGCTTGCTATCAATCGCAAGATTGAACAGAGCCAATTCATGGATGCTCGTAGCCATCTGCGGCCTTGTTCGAATCGCCCAGATTTCCGCAAGCTTCAATGGCGGCTTTTGTCCGGTCAGCTTGCCTTTGTTCCACGGCACGCGGGAGGCAGGGAGCTCATTAGGCGTTTCCATGACGATCTCCGTCCAGTTAGAGGGAGATCTAGTGTGCACCTTTGCCAGCGGGCGGTGACCGACCCACTGCGGTCATTCGGGTCGCGGCGATGGCAACGGCCGCATTCAAAACTTCAGCGGTCACTCATGCTGGTCATCGAACGGTGATCGGCCTATCGTCGCATCCCGTCCAGAACAACGGGCTTTGCCATAGTCGACAGGGCCACGTGGCTAAATGTCGGTTCAGCGTCAACCGAAGGAAACGGTATTCTTTGGTCCGCCGCTGGCGGGAACTTCTTTTACCGTGGAACATTGCCGGCGACGCCGGCTTTTCCACCCTCTATCTCATCCGCAACGAGATTGCGGTCAGCGATCAGCCTGCTCCAACGCGCAAGCTCCTGCTGAATAAACGCCTGGAAATCTGAAGGGCCCGCGTGCACGACTTTGAAACCGTAACCCGAGAGTACCTCGCTCTTCGACAACTCGGAAAGGACCTGCTTCACCGCTAGATCAAGTTTCTCGATTCTCTCCTTCGCGGTCCCCTTGGGGGCCAGAACGCCATACCAGCCGGTGACTAACATGTTTTGCAATCCGGCCTCTGCAAAGGTGGGCGTCTCGGGCGCTATCGTTAGACGCGCGTCGTTCGCAATCGCCAGTGCCCGCAATTTCCCGGACTTGACGTGTCTGAGGCTATCGGCCCCAGCGAAGACTGCGTCCACATCACCGCTGATCGCTGCCATGACCGCCTGGACGCCGCCGTGGTACGGAACATGTGTCACTCGAATCGAGGCAGATTGCGAGAGCAACTCTATGGCGAGATGGCTGGTATTTCCGTATCCAGACGATGCCACGGTAACCGGATGGGACTTCGCCCGCACGATAAGGTCGGATACAGACGTGATTCTCGAAGTGGCTCCCACATAGAGAACCAATGGTTGCTTTGCTATGAGAGAAACTGGTTGGAAATCGCTGATGGGGTCATAGCCCGCCGACCTACTCACGAGTGGCCCGATCGCGTAGGCAGCAAGGGCGAGCACGAGGGTATAGCCATCGTTCTTGGCGCGCTGTATGTGTCGCAAGGCGATCTGTCCGCCTGCACCGGGCTTGTATTGAAGCACCACAGGCGCTCCCAAGGCCTTTTGCAGGCCATCGCTAAGTGGGCGCGCCATAAGATCCGCAGGTCCCCCCGGAGGATAAGGTACGACGATGGTGACTGGTTGGTCTGGGTAAGCTGCCCACGCTGGCTGAACGGACGTGATCATTCCTCCCAACAACAGCCATCCGCCAAGCGCTGTCGCGCGTCGCACAATGGGCGCACGCTTCGGCTTGGCTCGCTCCATCATCCATGTCGAGGTGCGTTCTACGATCGCGAGGACTTCGAATCGCATAATTTCTCGAGTGTTTGCACAATCAAAAAAGAGAAAACTAAGCTATTTTGCAAGACGATTCTGGCGGTCAGATCATACGCGGAGAAGTCGACTTGCTCCTGACAATACAAATTCCCCTTTGCCAGTCGCCTTCGTTGACAGCAAAAGCAGGCCAGCTTTTCAGGGGGTTGGGCCAGTAGAGGTATTTAAGTGCTTACTGCGCGGCCCACCGAAGGTTGACATGCGATCACTCCAACCCAGCAGTCATCAGCGACCATCGACTATGTGTTGACAGGGTGCGATTTGGTAAGATGTAGCCTCCCGGCTGCGCCTGCAAACTAGCCGTTTTTTGCACATCTGTTCCCGATAATGGTGCTTTCCATGCTTTTCCCGCAGGCGGGAGTACGCTCAGGCTTTGATTCCACATGGGAGGCAGGCGACCGGCTGTTTGGCCGCGGCTGGCTGATGCAGGACGATGGTCGCAAGGTGCCCGTGCTCGGTGTCTGGCCTGCCGACAAGCATTGCACGCCGGCCGCGCTTGACCGGCTTGCTCACGAATATGCGCTTCGTGACGACCTCGATGCTACTTGGGCCGCCCGCCCGTTAAGTCTTCTGTGCGAGCGCGATACGGCAGTGCTTCTGCTCGACGATCCGGGAGGTGAGCCACTCGCCCACCTGGTGGGTAGGCCGATCGACCCAGCGACGTTTCTCGACATTGCCGTGGCCGTGACCATGGCGGTCAGTCATCTCCATCAGCGCGGCCTGGTCCACAAGGATTTGAAGCCTGCCCACGTCCTTGTGGCACCGGACCGGCGCCAGGTCTGGTTGCTAGGCTTCGGCATCGCATCGCGAGTGCCGCGCAGCGCCCAACCGCTTGCGGAAGTCAGTGAAATCTCCGGCACGCTGGCCTATATGTCGCCAGAACAGACTGGCCGGATGAATCGCGCCATCGACGCACGAAGCGACCTGTACGCGCTAGGCGTGACCTTCTACCAGTTGCTTACTGGTGTGCTGCCCTTCGTCGCTAGCGCCCCCCTCGACTGGGTCCATGCACACCTGGCGCGCACGCCGTGCCCGCCGGCAGAGCGCAACCCGGTCGTGCCTGCGATGCTCTCGGCGCTTGTCATGAAGCTCCTGGCGAAAGCTCCCGAGGAACGTTATCAGACAGCCGCAGGGCTGGTGCGCGACCTGCAGCACTGCCGCCGGGCGTTGTTGGCGCACGGGCAGATTGCATCGTTCGCGCTGGGGCAGCGCGACCTTTCGGACGCCTGGGTAATACCCGACCGCCTCTATGGCCGCGAGCAAGCCATGGCGACGCTGCTGGCAGCTTACGAGCGCGTGGCATGCACGGGACGCAGCGAGATCGTGATGGTCTCCGGCCATTCTGGTGTCGGCAAGACGTCGCTCATGCGGATGTTTGCTCGCGCGGTTGCCGGGCGCGGCGGGATCCATGCCGCCGGCAATTCCGATGCGCCGGGTGACGTAGCGGCCGACGCGCCTGTCGATGCGGGCGTACGGTTGCCCTATGCAGCGCTCGCCCGAGCGGTCAGCGGCCTGTTGCGGATCGGACTGGCAGATCACGCGGCCGACAAGGCACCTTGGCGCACTGTCATCGCGGAGGCGCTGGGGCCGAACGCCGGTGCACTTGCGCCATTGCTGCCCGAACTGAAGACGCTGCTTGGTCCGGTACCGTGGATGCGCGACACGCCGTCGCGCGAAACGGGGCCCCAAGTGCAGCTCGCGCTGCGCAATCTCGTGGCCGCTCTTGCGAGAACCGCGCGACCCCTGACGCTGTGCCTCGACGACATCCAGTGGCTCGACGACGAAAGCGTCACGCTGCTGCACCAGATGCTCACTGATCCGGGCACAGCAGACCTGCTGGTGGTCTGCGCCTATCGCAGTCACGAGGTCGGGGACGACCAGGGCGTGATGCAATGCGTCGATGCGTTACGCGCGGATGGTGCCGCAGTGGCCCAGGTCGAGCTGGGTTGCCTCGACGAATCTGACCTGCGGCAGCTCGTCGCCGACGCGCTCCATTGCGATACCGACAGGGCTGCGCCGCTTGCGCGACTGGTGATGGAGAAGACGGCCGGCAACGCGTTTTTCGCCACGCAGTTCATCAGTGAACTATCCCACGAGGGGCTGCTGCACTTCGATCACGGCGCGGCACGCTGGACCTGGGATCTCGGACAGATCGCAGCCAAGGCGCTGACCGACAACGTGGTATCGCTGATGGTTGGACGGATCGACCGGCTGGCGGCCAGCACCCGATCCGCACTGGCCCTGCTCGCCTGCCTTGGCAACGACACCACTGTCGACACCTTGGCGCGCGGTTGGACCGGCGACGCCGGCGAACTGGCGCCCGCAGTCCGGGAAGCCGTGCGGGCGGGGCTGGTTTCGTGCAGGGAGAACGTGCTGCGCTTCTCCCACGATCGCATCCTCGAAGCGGCCTATTCGCGCATCGCCGAGCCGACGCGGCAGGCGTTCCATTTGCGTGTTGGCCGACTGCTGCTGGAGCGCACGCCGTCCGACGAGGTTGACGCGAACGTCTTTACCATCGTCGGACAGTTGAACCGCGCGACCGACAACATCGCGGCACAGGAAGAGCGCGACAGGCTCGCAGAACTAAACCTGGCCGCCGCCCTGCGCGCCAAGTCCGCATGCGCCAACACCGCGGCGCTGCACTATCTTTCGATCGGGCTTGCACTGCTGGGCGATCACGGCTTTTCCCGGCACGAGGCCCTCGCCTTCGCATTGACACTGCACATGGCCGAATGCGAGTTTCTCACCGGGGACTCGGCGCGCGCCGAGCATCGGTTGGAGGCACTGGCCGCGCGCACCTCGTCGATCACCTCGCTGGCAGTCCTCACGCAGCTCCAGCTTGGCTTGCTGATGACCGGCGGGCGTCGTGCCGAAGCGGTCACGGTAGGCCTTGCCTACCTGCAGCGTGCCGGGGTCGAATGGGCATCGCATCCCAATGCAACGGCATTGGCGCACGAGGAGGCGCTGTTTGCCCGCCAACTCGGCGACCGCGAGATCGCCGAACTGGCCTCGCTGCCCCCGATGACGGACGCTGGCGCGCTCGCCACGATGCGCGTGCTGATTGCGCTCGTGCAGCCGGTCTGGTACACCGACGATCATTTGCGTAGGCTTGTGCTGCTGCGCATGGTAAACCTGAGCGTGTCGCATGGCAACAGCGACGAATCTGCCCTGGCCTATGCATGGGTGGCGATGCTGCGTGTAGCTGCGTCAACCGATGAGCCGGCCGGCGTCGCATTCGCGCGTCTGTCGATAGAGGTTGCGGAACTGCGGGGCATTGATCGGATACGCGCACGCGTATATCAAGTCGTCGGCGGGAATCTTCTGCACTGGTCCAAGCCGCTGCGGGTCGCGCGCGGCCTGCTACGGCAGGCATTGGAGTTGACACAGCAGATCGGCGACCTCACCTATGCCGCGTACATCCGTAGCAACCTGATGACGCATGCGCTGGCGATCGGCGATCCGCTCGGCAGTGTTCAGCGCGATGCCGACTCGGGCAGCGTGTTCGCATGGGGGCCGCGATTCACGCTGTTAGCGGACCGCCTTGCGCCCCAGCGCCAGCTCGTACGTACGCTGCGCGGATTGACGCCGGTCTTCGGCCGCTTCGACGCCAAGGATTTCAGCGAAGCCTCGTTTGAAGCCCGGTTGCGCGGCGACGTGGGCCTGCTGCTGGCGTCATGCTGGTACTGGATCCGCAAGCTTCAGGCTCGCTATCTGGCTGGTGCCCCCGCAGAGGCGTTGGATGCGGCAGCGCAGGCGCACCCGCTTCTGTGGACCTCGCCAGCCTATTTCGAGCAAGCCGAATACCATTTTTACGCCGCGCTGGCACGCGCGGCGTGCTGCAATCCGGCCGTCGAAGGCGAACTCGCAGCGCACCTTCCCGCCCTGGCCGGACACCGTTGGCAGTTGGCACAATGGGCACGACGCTGTCCGGCGACGTTTGCGCACCGGGCCACGCTGGTACAGGCGGAGATTGCCCGGCTCGAAGGACGCGACATCGACGCGATGCGCGGGTATGAGTCGGCTATCGCCTCGGCACGCGAGAGCGACCTCATCCACATGCAGGCCCTGGCAAACGAACTGGCGGCGCGCTTTTATCTGGATCGGCAACTTGATAACGTGGCGATGGTGTACTTGCGTCAGGCGCGTCACGGTTACATGCGTTGGGGTGCAGACGCCAAGGTCTGGCAGCTCGACATGCAATATCCCGTGCTGGCCGCCGAAGCGGGGGGAGCCACCCTTGCCTCAACGCCGTCGATGGGCACGATTGGCGCGCCGCTCCAGCATCTGGACCTGGCCACTGTCATCGCGATCTCGGAGGCGATTTCGGGCGAGACCGGGTTGGAGCGGCTCCTGGCGACGCTGATCCGGACCGCGATCGAGCAGGCCGGCGCGACGCGCGGGCTGCTCATCTTGCCCGAGGGCGCTGAACATCACGTGGCAGCCGAGGCAGCCGTTCGTGATGAAGCGGTCATGGTGACATTGTCCGTGCGCCCGCTCGACGCGGCCGATATGCCGATGGCGATGATCGAACACGTGCTGGATTCCCGCGAGCACGTGGTGATAAACGATGGCTCCGCCAAGGGGGCCTTTTCCGCTGACCCTTTTGTTTGCCAACGCCGGGCGCGTTCGATGCTGTGCCTGCCGCTGCTAAATCAAGGCCGGCTGGCAGGGGTGCTTTATCTTGAAAACGCACTTGCGCCAGGTGTGTTCGTTCCGGCACGGATCGAAGTGATCAAGCTGCTGGCGTTCCAGGCGGCCAGTGCCATTGAGAACAGCCGGCTCTTCGAGCACCGCCGGCGCGCAGATGAATCCCTGCGCCAGGCGCAGGCGGAGTTGGCTCACGCAAGCCGCGTCATGACACTTAACGCGTTGACAGCGTCAATCGCCCATGAGGTGAGCCAGCCCATTGCGGCATTGACCATCGAGGCACGCGCCGCGCAACGGTGGCTCAATCGCAAGCAACCGGACGTCGAGCAGGCGGTTGCAGCGTTGGCTGCCATTGTCGAACAAGGGGAACGTGCTGGCAGCGTTATTGCGGGCATGCGCGCGATGCTGCGCAAGACCGGGCCTCAAGCGCAGCGGATCAATCTTAACGAGATGATCGCCGAGACGCTGCCGCTCTTTGCCGGCGAACTGGAGCGCACCCAAGTTATCCTGAAAACCGAACTCCTGCCTTCGCTGCCCCTGGTGTGGGCCGATAAGATCCAGCTCCAGCAAGTGTTGCTGAACCTCGTGATCAATGCCGTTGAGGCAATGCGCGAGATCCTCGAGCATTCACGCGAGCTCATTGTACGCACCGCGGTCAGCCCGGCGCGAGAGGTAGTGGTCACGGTCCACGACGTCGGGGTCGGCCTGCCTGGCGATACAGAGCAGGTTTTCCAGCCCTTCTACACGACCAAAGCCGAAGGTTTGGGCATGGGCCTGTCGATCTGTCGCTCGATCCTCGAGGCACATGGCGGGCGCCTGCACGCCTGGCCGAACCGGCCGAGGGGCGCGGTATTCGGGTTCGTTTTAAAGGCCGCCGAAACTGCGCCCGAAGAGAGTTGCGGAGTTTAGTCCTCCTAAAGAAATGCCAATCCGCCCACTCGCTTTGAACCTTTCAGACTTCCCCTCTTGCATCAAGGCGTGTGAGGCGGCGCTCGACGTGCAGAAGGGCTGGTCGACCGGCTGGGCCAAGGCCTCGGTAGGCGCCCGCTACGCCTTCAACCGCGTGTCGCCGGAGGGGCGGACAAAGCTCCGACGGCGGTGAGTGGGTCCCTGCGCTGGCCGTTCTGGGCCAACAGGAGTTGGCCAGGAACTGGGCGATCAACGGCATCGCCAGCTAGAATTTGTTCATTCCCCAAAGATCGCAGCGTTGCCGACCATCGTCGGACAATCGTACACCTGAAGCATCTGAAACGAGCGGTGTCCGTTGATCGAACGACCGTTTGCTGAGCGAAGCTGCCATGCGAATGTCTCTCTGACGCATCGGGTGAAGGTCCCTTCATGGCCCTCAACGGACGGATCCTGTTGGATGCACGTTCAGCCTGTGCCTCCGCATGGTTTGGCCCAGCAGGGAATTGCGCCTCACTTGCCGTTGCGATGCGCGTCCCTAATCCTCGAGAGGGTCTCTGTGACGTGTTTCGGATACGCACCGCTGAAGTACTCGAACGCTAAGGGATTAGCCGCATAGAAGTGGCAGCAGAACTCTACCCAGTTTTCCGTTTTGAGCGGGCCATTGATCTTGAAGACCTTGTTTGACCTAGCTTTGATGTGTGCGTAGCTCTTGATCGTCATGTTGAAGTCGGAATCTCGCCGCTGGAAATACTCATCTTCCGTGAAAAGCTGGATCGCTCCGTCGAAGTGCCTGAAGCAATTGGCCGGGAGGTCGAACTCGGCGTGCAGGTAGCGTGCCGGGAAGTAGGTTTGCGCCCCAACACGCATCCGAACGTCTTCCGTCTTCATTTCCAGTGCTTGAAATGTCTTGATGCCTTCGGCATCGCTCCACTTAATGTCCAGGCAGTACGCGTCAGCAAACAAGAAAGAGACATGCCGGGATTCAAGGTCCAGAGGAGGACGCAGCTTGGTGATCCCTGGTTTGATGTTTCGTATGTCATCATCGAAAGGAGCGCCATACCACGTGTCGCCCTCGAAATAGCCTCGCCAGTCGACGTCGATTTGAACCCGGTCTTCATCAAGGGCAATGTATTTTTCGATGCCCGGGCCGTCGAAGTGCCAGAATAAGTCTATGAACCTCGGAGACCAGTTGTTGGCGGGGTGCATCCTGCGCCGGTAACAGGGGTGAGCCATCAAAACAAAGTCGGGTCCGGCAAAGTGCCCTTCGTAATGACGGCCATGAGATAATCGACTAACGATCTCGTTAAACGACAGTAGTCCGTCGCGCTCGGCGGATATCGGTCCCAACAGCGCTCTGGCAATGCCCGGTGCCTTGGCAACGATGCCGGTGGTCTGGAGATACTCGAAGGACTCCGCGCTGAGGCTCACGCCCTTGGATGCAGCCAGTGCTGTGAACTTCGCAATCCGTTCAGACGCCTCCGCCAGCCGCTCGCGGGAATGTCTATCCATATCCGCCAAATAGCGGGATTTTATCTCGTCGTATTCTTGGTTGGCCACAACGGTATTCCGAGCAATTGATGAATTTTCGCTAATATACATGCGCGATCGTGGTGCTGCGGCCAGAGGCAAACGCAGGACCCTCGCCCGAAATCCGTTTAGTTACTCGTTCTCGCCCGTGAGGTGCGACAGTCTCCACCCACTTTTGGAGCATCGGCGCCGTACTTCAAGGCATCGCGTCCTCTCCAACTTGGCGCTACGACTCCAGAACGCGCAACCCATTCTCAGCACACCGTTGCCTCAGCGCCCTTTCGACAGAGTCGGCTTCAAAGGTATACCACCGCTCAAGCACGCCTTTCCGCTCCAACAAATCTTTGAAAGAAGCATAAGCCCCTCGCCGCCGAAAGAACCCCTCAACCTCTTCGTAACACTCAGGCAGTTCTTCTGCGATGAATCGGAGGGCGAGATCTCTTCCAAGCCCTAGCTCGTTCTTATGCGGTATCGCAAGGTAGCGGTCCGAAGTCTCAAGGTCATTCGGAACCTCTTCGTCGAGGTCATCGTTGAATTCAGAAATCCAATAGACTTCTCCCGTATCGATCGAGACATAGGCGTCGTGCTCTAACGGCGCCGCAGAGCTAACGAATTCGAGAGCCGTGAAAAGCTCGTCGTATTTGACTGCGACCATGCTTGTGCTCCATGGATTACGAGTTGAACGACCCCAGAAGAGATATACGGCGACAGCCGGCATTGGACTTCTCATGGGGCCAACGCATCATAGTATCGTAGCCTTTACCGCACCCCGACGGCGCGAGTCCATGGCCATCCAGTGTCTATTGCGTCGCTGTGCGACGCGTATCACGGAGCCGCTTGCATCCCGCAATTTCCTGTGGCCCTATAAACATAAAACCCCCTAAAGATCCACTACTACCGACGCCAGCACCGTCCGCGGATCGGCCGGCGCCAGCCCGCCATAGGCATCGACCGCAGCCCAGCCGCGCCGGTTCAGCACATTGCGCACGTTGAGCCGGAATGTTGCCGTATGCCGGCCAAGCCCGGTGCGATAGCGCAGGCCGACGTCGAAGCGGGTCCAGGCGGGAATGCGCTGGGTATTGGCTGCGTCGACGTACTGACCGCCGGTATAGGCCATGGCGCCGGTCAGCGTCAGGCCTGGCAGCCAGGCCATATCCCATTCGACACCCAGATTGCCTTGCAGCGACGGCACGCCGACAGGCACCTTACCCTGCGAGACGGCGCTGCGGGTGATCGTGGCATCCAGCCACATCGCGCTGGCGTTGACGCGCATGCCTTGCAGGGGTGTGCCATAGAGTCCCAGCTCGATGCCGCGATTCCGTTGTTCCCCGCTGATAGCGAACGCGCCTCCCGACATTTCGCCGCCCGGCTTTGTGATCTGGAACGCGCTGGCGGTGGCGATCAGGCGGTTGATTTCTGCCTTGGCACCCACCTCGTATTGGACAGAGCGATAGGGAGCGAACACCTCGCCGGCATTGGTTGCCGACGTGGGTGCGGTATCACCCTTGCCGAGCCCCTCGATGCGATTCGCATACAGGGCAATGTTGTCGCGCGGCTGGATCAGGATCCCGAGCATGGGCGTAACGGCCCCCCGGTCGTAGCGGCCGGTGGTCGCGCCGTCGGGGCTGAAATTGTCTGACCGGATGCGCTGGTAGCGGACCCCCAGCGTCAGCTGCAGCCGGTTGTCCCAGGCCGCCAGGGTATCGACCAGTGCCAGGCCGGAGAGCGTGGTCTGCGAGATCTTGGGCACATGGTCCGGTGCCGGGATCGCCTGCGGCGGAAGCGTCACCGGTGCATAGATGTTCGTCAGCGAGGTCACGCCGGCATTCACCAGGCCGCGCGCGAGCTGGTCGCGATAGCCGCTGACCACCAGTCCGACCCGGTGCCTGAGCGGGCCGGTGTCGAATTTGCCCCGCAATCCAGCCTCGGCGCTGGCACGCGCGACATTGAAGCGATAGTTGGTATCCAGCACCGCCACATCGCCCTGTTCATTGATGATGGTGGGCGCGATGGCAAACAGCCGGGATACGCGGGTACGTCCGCCGCCGCCGTGGATAAACCCCTCCAGTTGATCGCTGAACCGGTAGACGGCACGCAGCAATGCAGAATGATCGCTGATGCCGGAAGACTCCCACGACTGCGAGATATTGCGATGGCCGTCTGGCGCGTCGGGAACGCCGATGCCCGGCACGATATGGAGCAAGCGCGAGGGCGCGGCGATGGATTCGCGCTGGACGATCGCATCCAGCGTCGCGCGCAAGCGGCTGCCTTGATAGTCGAGCGCCAGCGCACCCACCCCGGCGCGGCGCGATTGCTGATCCAGGCCGGTGTCGCCGCTGCGATAGCCGCCGTTGAAGCGTACGCCGAACTCCCGCTGCGGCCCGAACCGGCGGCTCAGGTCCACCGATGCGCCGACTTGCGCGGCCGATGCATAGTCCGCGCCAAGCTGCGTCGCATCCGATTCCGTGGCGCGTTTCGGCACGATATTGATGCCGCCGCCGACGCTGCCGCCGGGGGCCATCCCTGTCAGCACGGCCGCGGGGCCTTTGATCAGTTCGATCCGTTCGACGTAGCCGGTGGACACGCGATAGTTCGACGCCACGCCGTACACCCCATCGAACGCGATTTCGCCAAAGTTTCCGTTGCTGAAGGGAAATCCGCGAATCGTGTAAGCATCGAGAATGCCGCCTGGCTTGCTGACCGATCGTACCGACGCATCGCTGTCGATCATGTCGCCGACCGTGCGCGCCTGCTGATCCTGTATCGCCTGGGCCGTGTAGCCGACCGTGCTCAGTGGCGCGTCCATGAGGTCGGTATTGCCCAGTAGCCCCAGGCGCGTCCCGCGTGCCAGCTGGCCGCCCGGGGCCGGGGCAGGAGGCTCACCCGGCATGGAGCCGGACACGGTGACGGTCGGCAGGATCTGCACCGCCTCGGGTTTCCCCGCCAGCACTCCCTCGCGCCTGCGTACCTGATACCCGCCGTCGGGCAGGGCCACGGCTTCCAGGCCGCTGCCAGCCAGCAATGCGCGCAGGCCGTCCGCAACGGTGAAGCGGCCATGCAATCCCGGGCCGTTCAGGCGGCCGACCATCGTGGCGTCGTAGGCGAGGTCGATGCCCGAGACTTGTGCGAAGCGGATCAGCGCAGGACCCAGCGGGCCCGCGGCGATCGCATACTCGCGGCTGTCGGATGGCGGCGCGTTTGCCGACGCGTTTGCCGGCGCCTGGGCCGCAGCCTCGGGCACCAGCGCCGCCACCGCGAGCGCCAGCGCGACGATGACCGACAACAGGGTCGCACGGCAGCTCGCGGTCATGGCCCTCGCATCAGAAATCCACCGTCATCGACGCCAGGACGGTGCGCGGCGCACCGAGCGATACCGTGCCGAACGATGCCACGCCCGACCAGTAGCGGCGGTCGAACGCATTGATCACGCTGGCGCGGAAGGTGGTGGCCTTGCCTGCCACCCTGGTGCGATAGCGCGCGCCGAAGTCAAAGGTGGTCCAGGACGGCACCGACTGCGTATTGGCCTGGTACACATAGGCCTTGCCGGTGTAGTTCACAGCGCCCGTCAGCGTCAGGCCCTGCAACCACGGCAGGTCCCACTCGGCGCCGAGGTTGGCCATGACGTTGGGCACGCCAACCGGACGATTGCCCTGCGTGGCAGCGCTGTTGGTCTTGGTCAGCTCGGCGTCCAGCAGCGTTACGCCGCCCAGCAGGCGCACGCGCTTGAGCACTTCGCCCGACACCGTCAGTTCCAGGCCCTGGTTGCGCTGCTCGCTGTCGACGGCATAAGCCGTGCCGAAGAGCTGGCCGGTCGGCTTGGTCATGCGGAATGCTGCCAGCGTGGCGATCAGCGATCCGCTGTCGACTTTTACGCCAACCTCCTGCTGCTTGGTCTTGTACGGCGCGAACACCTGCCCGGCGTTCGAAGCCGTGGCCGGCGCGATATCGCCCTTGCTCAGGCCTTCCACGTAGTTGGCGTAGAACGACACGTTGCGCCACGGCTTGAACACGATGCCGGCCAGCGGCGTGACGGCACTTTCCTCGTAAGCGGCCGACTTCGCGCCGGTGGCCGCGACATAGTTGTTCGACTCCACGTTCTGGTAGCGCAGGCCCAGCGTCAGGGCGACGCGATCATCCATCGCGCTCAGCGTATCGATCAGCGCCACGCCGGACAGCGTCGAGTCCGACACCTTCGGCACGAACCGGGGCGCGGCGATGGACTGTTCGGGCCTTGCCACCGGCGCGTAGATATTCGATTGGACCGGTGTGCCGGACACGTTGGCATTGGCAATGCGATCCGAGTACAGGTTGGCCTGCAGCGCCAGCGCATGACGCACCGGGCCCGTATCGAACTTCGCGCGCACGCCGGTATCGAACGACGCGCGGTTGATCTGGAAGCGCCAGCGCTGCATGGCCGACGAGGTATCGCCGGCCGCATTGAGGATCGTTGGGGTCTGGTCGGACAGGCGCGCGACGTCGGAACGGGTGCCGCCGGCGTCGGCAAACACGGTCACGTTGTCGGCGACGTCATATTCCACACGCAGCAGCGTGGAGATGTCGTTCGACTTCCACCAGCCCCAGGGCTGCGACACGTTGCGGCGGCCATCCGGCGCTGCGGGCACCTGCACGCCGCTGGCGACCAGGAACGGGCGCGTGGGCGCATCGGTCCATTGGTACTGCTCGATCAGGTCGAGCGAGGCGCGCAAGCGCTCGCCGCGGTAGTCCAGCGACAGCGCGGCGACTTCGGCCCGCGACTTCTGATTATCCAGCGGCGTCGGTCCCTGGCGGTGCAGGCCGTTGAAGCGGATGCCCCATTCCTTGCCTTCACCGAAGCGGCGGCTCAGGTCGACGGCGCCGCCGACCTGGGCATCCGAGGTGTAGTCCAGCGTGAAGCGGGTAAGGTCCGTGGCGCCGGCACGCTTGGGCACGAGGTTTACCACGCCGCCCACGCCGCTGTTCGGCGACATGCCGTAGAGCATGGCCGCCGGGCCCTTGAGGACCTCCACGCGTTCGATGTACTCGGTGAACAGATGGTAGTTCGGCGACACGCCATAGACGCCGTCGAACGCCACTTCTGACAGGTTGCCTTCGTTGATCGGGAAGCCGCGGATCATGAACGAGTCCGTCACGCCGCCGATCTGGCCCGTGAAGCGTGTCGACGGGGCGCTGCCCAGTACCTCGGCCAGTGTCACGGCCTGCTGGTCTTCGAGGCGCTGGGCGGTGTAGTTGGTGGTGGCGAACGGCGTGTCCATGACGTCACGGTTGCCGAGCAGGCCGAGTCGCCCGCCACGCGCGGTCTGGCCGCCGGCATAGGGCCGGGGCAGTTCGCCCGAGGGCTCGGCGGCAGCCGTCACAGTCACGGCCGGCAAGGTGGCGGCGGTGGGAGCCTGCGGTTCCGCCGTTGCAGTTTGCGCCCGCAATGCCGGCGACGCGCCGGTGGCCCCCACGGCAAGGCAGAACAACGCGGATCGCAAGGCAGCCGTCATCGGGCTGAGGGCGGGAAGGGAAGGCTGAAGGTCGTTGGCAGGCATGATTCTCGGTTCCGGCAGTCAGTTGAGTTGCGTTACTGCCTGTAAAGCCGGACGAGAATCCGGATCCCCTCACTTTTTCTGAAAAACTTTTCTGGCACGTGTCCGACAAGGTGTCAGTCAGGGTCAGTACCCTCTGCCGGCCCCACCATGACCCAGAACCGGGTGAGATACGACACCCGGATGGGCTGCGAATGGGCCAGGAAGCGCAGCGCGCGATCGGTATCGGCAATCCGGTAGGCGCCGGATACGCGCAGGTCGCCCACGCGCGGATCGCAGACGATGCGGCCGGTGCGGTAGCGCTCCAGTTCCGCCAGCACATCGGCCAGGCGCATGTCATTGCCGGCGATCACGCCGTCCGCCCACCCGTCCGCGGCGATTGGCGGCGCGGCCGACCGTCCAGCTTCCGCGCTCGACATCTTCCAGGTGGTGCCCGGTTCGGCTATGCCGCGGGCCGCACCGCCGCCGGGGTGCATCTCCACCGCGCCTTCCTGCACGCTGACGCGCGCATGATCCGCTTCGATCCGCACCACAAAGCGCGTGCCAAGCGCGCGCAGCGAGCCAAACGGCGTCTGCACCCAGAACGGCTGCGCGGCAAAGCGGGCGTCGTGGCCGGTGGTTACCAACACCTCGCCGCGCCGCAATGCCACGACGCGATGGCCGGGATCGAAGCGGGTAGCTATCGCGGTGTCGGTATTGAGCACGACCGTGGTGCCGTCTTCCAGGCGCAGCGTGCGTTGCTCGCCGGTGCCGGTGCTGGCGTCGGCGCGCCAGCGCTGCCAGGGTGCGAACTGGCTCGCCGCCGACAGCGCCAGCACGGAAACCCCGCCGAAAGCCAGCGTCTTGAGCGCTTTCCGGCGGCCGCCGGCGCCACTCTTGCGCAGGGCGTCCGCGGCTTGCAGCGTGGGCAGGGCCAGGTTTGGCGGCACGCTGGCGAAATCGTCGCGCAGCGACTGCATGCGCTGCCACGCCAGCGCATGGCGCGAATCCGCCCGCAGCCATTGCGCAAACCGCTCGCGCGCGCCTGCGTCAGCCTGGCTGAACTGGAGCCGCACCGCCCATTGCACGGCCTGGTCGACAATATCGGATGGAATCGACGGTGGCGAGGCAGGGTCTGGCGCACCGCGCGCCGCGGCGTCAGTCACCGAAGCGCACGGTATAGCAGTGCCGCAGCGCCGTGCCGACATAGCGTTCGGCGGTCGACAGCGACACGCCCAGCCGTTCGGCGATTTGCGGGCAGGTCAGTCCTTCGAGCTGGGCCCACAGGAATGCGCTGCGCACCCTGGGCTTGAGCGCATCCAGCAAGCGGTCGATCTCGATCAGCGTCTGCAGGAAGGCAAGGCGGCTTTCAGGCGAGGGTGCGTGCGCCTCGGGGAGTTGCGCCAGGGTTTCCAGCCAGGCGCGCTCCAGGGCGCGCCGGCGCCAATGATCGATGACCAGCCCGTCGGCAATGCGGCCCAGGTAGAGGCGGGGTTCGCGAATCGGAACAGGGTCGCGGTGCAGCAGCCGCAGGAACACATCCTGCGCAAGGTCGGCCGCATCGCACGCATTGCCCAGCTTGCGCCGCAGCCAGCCTTGCAGCCAGCCATGGTGATCCTGGTAGAGCGCGCAAACCTGTGCGCTGACGACGGGTTCGGCGGCGGCCATGGCAGCCGTGCGCCTCAGCGCGCCGTCGCGGGCATCGCCACGCCCGGCTGAAGGTTTGGTGCGTAGGATTCCGGCATCACATACCGTGCGACTCTGGCAGAGCAAGGAGCGGCTGCGGGCCGCCCGCGAAGGCTACCGGCCTGGGCGTGAGGCAGGGTCGGCATGAAAAACATCGGTGTCGGCATGGATGCGAAGTCAGGCTCACCTTCGCGAGATAAGCTGTTGAAGGGCGGGATAAATGTAACTCATTCTCAGTTAGAGGGAAAGCCAGCGTTGCGAGTGAGAGACAGGCAGCGGGCTCTATGCCTGAGGGAATTCGGGGCCAGGCGCACGAATGAAAAGCGCGTCGCCGCATCAAGCAAAAAGGGCTGAGTCCTGTGCAATACAGAACTCAGCCCCTCAGGCCCAGCCTACTGAACCGCCCAAATCCGCAGAGCCGTCCAGCGCGGGTTGACGTCTGGCTTGGCTATTCCAGGAATCAGAACTGATTCATGGTGTTGTCCTTGCCCGCCGCCTTCAGTGCAGCTTCGCCGCTGAAGTATTCCTTGTGATCATCCCCAATGTCCGACCCGGACATATTCTGGTGCTTGACACAAGCGATGCCCTGGCGGATTTCTTTGCGCTGCACGCCAGCCACATAACCCAGCATGCCTTGATCACCGAAGTATTCCTTGGCCAGGTTGTCAGTCGACAGCGCGGCGGTGTGGTAGGTCGGCAGCGTGATCAGGTGGTGGAAGATGCCGGCTTCGCGCGAGGCGTCAGCCTGGAAGGTGCGGATCTTCTCGTCGGCCAGCTTGGCCAGTTCGCTGTCGTCGTATTCCATGCTCATCAGCTGGGCGCGGTCGTAGGCGGACACGCCCTTGCCCTCGGCCTTCATCGCGTCATAGGCTTGCTGGCGGAAATTCAGGATCCAGTTGAACGACGGGCTGTTGTTGTACACCAGCTTGGCGTTCGGGATGACCTTGCGGATTTCGCTGACCATGCCGCCGATCTGGGCGATGTGCGGCTTTTCGGTTTCGATCCACAGCAGGTCGGCGCCGTTCTGCAGCGCGGTGACGCTGTCCAGCACGCAGCGGGCGGCGCGGAACTGGAACAGGTTGCTGGGCAGGCGCTTCGGGCGCAGCAGCTTGCCGTCGCGCTTGATGATGACGTCGCCATTGCCCAGCTGGTCGGCCGACAGTTCTTCGCAATCCAGGAACGAATTGTATTGGTCGCCCAGGTTCGTTTCCCACGCAAATCTGAACAAGCCATGCCCAACAGGCGCTACGACCCCAGAACCTCCAGACCATTCTCAGCACACCATTGCCTCAGCGCTTTTTCGACAGCATTGGCTTCAAATGAATACCAGAACTCGAGAATGCCTTTGCGCTCAAGCAAACCCTTGAAACGAGCGTAAGCCCCTTTCCTTCGGAAGAATCCTTCAACCTGTTCGTAACACTCAGGCAACTGCTGCTCAATAAACTCCAGGGCGAAATTTCTTCCCAGGCCGAGCTCGTTCTGATGTGGTATCTCAAGGTAGCGGTCCGAAGTTTCAAGGTCGTCTGGAAGCTCCTCCTCGACGACGTCGTTGAAATTGGAAGTCCAATAGAATTTGCCCGTATCGATCGAGACATACGCGTTGTTCTCGAATGGCGCTCCAGAGCTAACGAAGTCGAAAGCCATGGAAAGATCGTCGAATTTGATTGCGACCATGCCCGTACTCCCTTGACGGCAAGTTGAACGGCCCCCCGAGATGTTCGGCGACAGCCGGCATTGGTCTTCTCATGGGGCCAAGGCATCATAGTATCGCAGCGCTCACGGGGACCGGACAGCGCCAATCCATGGTCATTCAGTGTCCACTGAAAGCGCATCGCCGTCGCCCGAAGGAACAAAGCCCGCACGCCTGCACTTTACGCGGCACCGAGCCACTTGTTTCATGACTTAGATTTTGAGAAGTCTCGGATCTCATGAGAACTGAAGAGAAGAACTCGCCCGACCCCCTTCACTTGACGATCACAAGGAGTATTTCAGCGGGGAGGCGGCGCTGAAGGCGGCGGGGACTATGAATCAGTCCTGATTCTGGTAGGGCCTTGAAGCAGAACGCCAACCCGGAAGGCTGGCGTTTTTCTTTTGTGAGTCGTGATTGTTGGCGGGGTGCTACCGTTGAGGCTTACCGGATCGGGGATCCGGCGCAGGCGCCTGACCCTTGCGAATCCACTCGGCCAATATCCGACCCAGACATATTGACAGCGCGGTTCCGGGTTTCGTTCTGCGCAAAGACGTTCCGACCGAAATGAATTCCACAATGTGAAACGCGCGTTCGGTGAGCGGACGGAGGCTGCTTCAATGTGCCCGCTGCTGGACGGCTTCGTCACTTTTGCCCTAAAGACTCCGAGGCCGCCCGCCGTTAACACCATCGGTCCCCCATTTCCCAAACAACACCCAATTCCCCCGCCTTTTCCCCTGAATGGGAAGCCCCCCGCGCTTCGATAATCCCTGCTGACGAATAGCGGCTTGCCGCTTCGCACGGAGCGTGGATGTCCGAAGAAAGCGATCTCGAGAAAACCGAACCCGCCTCACCCCGGCGCCTGGAAAAGGCGCGCGAGGAGGGGCAGGTGGTGCGTTCGCGTGAGCTGGCCACGTTCGTCATGCTGATTGCCGGCGTCACCGGCCTGTGGACGCTGGGCGGCCATATGGGCGGCAGCCTGAACCAGGTCATGCAGGGCGCGCTGCGCTTCGAGCGCGACACCGCGTTCGACACCTCGCGCATGCTGTCGCGCTTCGCCGTGATGGTGTGGGACAGCCTGCTCGCCTTCCTGCCCCTGCTGCTGCTGTTCGGCGTGGCCGCGCTGGCCGCGCCGCTGCTGCTGGGCGGCTGGGTGTTCTCGGCCAAGTCGTTCGCACCGCAGTTCTCGCGCATGTCGCCGATTGCCGGGCTGGGCCGGATGTTCTCGGCGCACTCGCTGGTGGAACTGCTCAAGGCCGTGGCCAAGTCGCTGCTGGTGGGCAGCGTCGGCGCCTGGGTGCTGTGGCAGCGGCTGCCGGAAGCCATCGCGCTGATGAACGCGCCGGTGCAGGAAGCGCTGCTGCACATGATCGACCTGGTGATGCACTGCTGCCTGGTGGTGTCGCTGTCGCTGCTGGTGGTGGCCGCCATCGACGTGCCCTGGCAGTACTGGGCGTTCTTCAAGAAGCTGCGCATGACCAAGGAAGAGGTCAAGCAGGAATTCAAGGAGAGCGAAGGCGACCCGCATATCAAGAACCGCATCCGCCAGCAGCAGCGCGCCATGGCGCGCCGCCGCATGATGACCGAGGTGCCCAAGGCCGACGTGGTAGTGACCAACCCCACGCACTTTGCCGTGGCGCTGCGCTACGAGGAAGGGCGCATGAGCGCGCCGCGCGTGGTGGCCAAGGGCACCGGCGAGGTCGCCGCGCGCATCCGCGCGCTGGCCGCCGAGCACCGCGTGCCGCTGATGTCGGCGCCGCCGCTGGCGCGCGCGCTGCACCGCCATGTCGAGCTGGGCCAGGAAATCCCCGCCGGACTCTATACCGCCGTGGCCGAAGTGCTGGCCTGGGTCTATCAACTGAAGCACTGGCACTACACGCAGGGACCGCAGCCGCAGGCGCCGGCGGACCTGCCGGTGCCCGATGAACTCGCCGTACCGGAAAGCCACGCATGAACGCTCTGAACTCCTTGTTCAACCTGCCCGCGCTGCGCTCGGCCGGCCAGCTCAAGGCCATGACCGGGCCGCTGCTGATCATCATGATCCTTGGGATGATGATCCTGCCGCTGCCGGCCTTCGTGCTGGACCTGCTGTTCACCTTCAATATCGCGCTGGCGATCATGGTGCTGCTGGTCAGCATGTACACGCAGAAGCCGCTGGACTTCGCCGCCTTCCCCGCGGTGCTGCTGTTCACCACGCTGCTGCGGCTGTCGCTGAATGTGGCTTCCACGCGCGTGGTGCTGCTCGAAGGCCATACCGGTCCCGACGCCGCCGGCAAGGTGGTGGAAGCGTTCGGCCACTTCCTGGTGGGCGGCAACTTCGCGGTCGGTATCGTGGTATTCGCGATCCTGGTGGTGATCAACTTCATGGTGATCACCAAGGGCGCGGGCCGTATCGCCGAAGTCGGCGCGCGCTTCATGCTGGACTCGATGCCCGGCAAGCAGATGTCGATCGATGCCGACCTGAACGCCGGCCTGATCAACGAAGAAGCCGCCAAGAAGCGCCGCGCCGAAGTGGCGCAGGAGTCCGACTTCTACGGCGCCATGGACGGTGCCAGCAAGTTCGTGCGCGGCGACGCCGTGGCGGGCCTGCTGATCATGTTCATCAACGTCGCCGCCGGCATGGTGGTGGGCATGGTGCAGCACGACCTGGACTTCGGCACCGCCGTGCACAACTACACGCTGCTGACCATCGGCGACGGCCTGGTGGCGCAGATCCCGGCGCTGGTGATCTCCACCGCGGCCGGTGTGATCGTGTCGCGCGTGTCGAACGAACAGGACGTGGGCGAGCAGCTTACCGGCCAGCTCTTCGCCAACCCGCGCGTGCTGTACCTGACCGCCGGCATCATCGGCCTGATGGGCATCATCCCGGGCATGCCGCACTTCGCCTTCCTGCTGCTGGCGGGCGTGCTGGTGTGGATGGGCCGCTATATGTCGCGCCGCGCCGCCACGCAGCAGCAGGTCAAGCAACGCGAGGAACGCGCGCCGGCGGTGGCGCCGGAATCGACCGAAGCCAGCTGGGACGACGTCACGCTGGTCGATCCGCTCGGCATGGAGGTGGGCTACCGCCTGATCACGCTTGTCGACCGCGCGCAGGATGGCGAGCTGCTTGGCCGCATCAAGAGCATCCGCAAGAAGGTGGCGCAGGAGATCGGCTTCCTGGTGCCGGTGGTGCATATCCGCGACAACCTCGAACTGAAGCCCAACGCTTACCGCATCACGCTCAAGGGCGTGGAGATCGGCCGCGGCGAAGCCATGCCGGGCCAGTGGATGGCGATCAACCCGGGCCAGGTCAGCGGCACGCTGCCGGGCGCGGCCACGCGCGACCCGGCCTTCGGCCTGCCGGCGGTGTGGATCGATGCGGGCATCAAGGAGCAGGCGCAGTCGTACGGCTACACCGTGGTGGATGCCAGCACCGTGGTGGCCACGCACCTGAACCACCTGATCCACATGCATGCGGCCGAGCTGCTGGGCCGCCAGGAAGTGCAGGCGCTGCTGGACCGCATCGCCAAGGATTCGCCCAAGCTGACCGAAGACCTGGTGCCCAAGACCATCACGCTGACGGCGCTGCAGAAGATCCTGCAGAACCTGCTGGACGAAGGCGTGCCGATCCGCGACATGCGCACCATCCTCGACGTGGTGGCCGAGCACGCGCCCAAGGTCAGCGATCCCAACGAGCTGACCGCGATGGTGCGCGTGGCGCTGGGCCGCGCGATCACGCAGCAGCTCTTCCCCAACAACGCCGACCTGCAGGTGATCGGCCTCGATGCGGGGCTCGAGCGCGTGCTGTCGCAGGCGCTGACCAATGGCGGCGGCATCGAACCGGGGCTGGCCGATGCGCTGCTGCAGCAGACCCAGGGCGCGGTCACGCGCCAGGAGCAGATGGGGCTGGATCCCGTGCTGCTGGTGCCGTCGCAGCTGCGTCCGCTGATGGCGCGCTTCCTGCGCCGGACCATGCCGCAACTGAGGGTGTTGTCGCATGCCGAAGTGCCTGACAACCGCAATATCCGCATCACCGCAATGATCGGTGCCTGAGGAACAATCGATGAGCGTAGCCAAATTCGTCGCGGCCAACGGCCGTGAAGCCATGCGCCAGGTGCGCGAAGCGATGGGCCCGGATGCCGTGGTGCTGTCCAACCGCACCGTGGAAGGCGGCGTCGAGATCGTCGCCATGCGCGATACCGACCTCGGCAGCGTGTCCGCCACGGCGCCGGTCTATGTGCCGCCCGCGCCCGCGGTCGAGCCCGCCGCCATCGGCGACCTGCGCGGCGAACTGCAGTCGATGCGCGCGATGCTCGAGCGCCAGCTGGCCGGCATCGGTCCTGCCGCGGCCGCGGCCGGCCACGGCGTTGCCGCCAGCGATCCGCTGCGCGAGTCGCTGTTCGAGTGGATGGTCGGCGCGGGCTTCTCCGGACAGCTCGCGCGGACGCTGCTGGCCCGCTTGCCGGTGGGCTACGACCGCCCCGCGGCGATGGGATGGATCCGTGCCGAGCTGGCCAGCAAGCTGCCGGTGCTCGGCAATGAAGACAGCCTCTTTGCGCAGGGCGGCGTGCTGGCGCTGGTGGGACCGACCGGCGTCGGCAAGACCACCACCACCGCCAAGCTGGCCGCGCGCTTCGTGCTGCGCCACGGCGCCGACAAGCTGGCGCTGCTGACCACCGACAGCTTCCGGATCGGCGCACACGAACAGCTGCGCATCTACGGCGATATCCTCGGCGTGCCGGTGCACGCGGTGAAGGACGCGGCCGACCTGCGCTTCGCCCTGGCGGCGATGAAGGACAAGCACCTGGTCATCATCGACACCGTCGGCATGAGCCAGCGCGACCGCAGCCTGTCCGAGCAGATCGCGATGCTCGCAGGCGTGCCGGCGCCGGTGCAGCGCGTGCTGCTGCTCAACGGCGCCAGCCACGGCGATACGCTCAATGAAGTGGTGCACGCCTACCGCCATGACGCTGCGCCGGAAAGCGGCGGCATCGATGGCTGCATCATCAGCAAGCTGGACGAAGCCACGCACCTGGGTTCGGTGCTCGACGTGGTGATCCGTCACCGGCTGCCGGTGTTCTACGCTTCCACCGGCCAGCGTGTGCCCGAGCACCTGGAGCTCGCCAACAGCACCGCGCTGGTCGAGCGCGCCTTCCTGACGCCGCGCCGCGGCTCGGTGTTTGCCGATGCCGATGCGGCGCGCCGCCGCCAGGCCGCCGCTGCCGACGATGCGGTGCAGTCCAGGGGCGGCGCCGATGACGTGCTGCGCTCGCTGACTGACAGCGCCGACGCGCTCGGCCAGTGCGTGGCTGAACTGAACGGCGCCGGACTGGGCTTCGACCTGGCGCGCTCGCTGTGGCAGCAACGCGCCGCCGGTGCGCCGGCATTGCGCGCGATGGCGCAGCAGGTCCGCGAAGCGGTCTGCCGCGACGTCAGCCGGCTGAGCGACCAGTACGTGCTGGCCATCGCCACCACGCTGCAAGTACATGTCCCCGGCCGCCGCGCGCCGCAGCCGCTGCAGCACACGCTGTGGCTGGCCGATCGCGACGGCATGCCGCTGGCCGCGACTGTCGCTGCCGCCGCCCGCGCCGGCCAGCCGCTCGGCGAAGCCGATGCCGAAGCCGCCAACCTGCGCGCCGCGATGAATGCCGCGCGCAAGGTCGTCAACCTGCTTGAAGCCGTGCCCGCCGCCGCCACGCTGGCGCGCTGGCAGCAGGCCGGCGAGCGCTGGGTCGCCAGCGCGCGCAAGACCGCGCGCGTGATCAGCGCCGGTGCCGCCTGGAAGCTCGATGCGCTGGCCGATACGCTGACCTTCCACGCCGTCGGCGAAGCCACCGTGCGCGAGCGCGATGCCGTGCGCTGGCTGGCTAGCGCCGATGTGCGCGTGCCGGAAAGCCCGGTGCGCGGCAAGGGCGCGCCCGAAGGCGGCATCGATGCGTGCCTGGTAGTGGCGCGCCTGGTCGATCGCGCCACCGGCGAACTGCTCGATACGCGCTACCTGCTGTGCGATCCCGCGCTGGCGCAAGACGCCGCGCAGGTGGCACGCTGGTCGCTGTGGACCGATGCCGCCGATGCCCGCCTGCGCACGCTGCGCCATGCCGCCGACCACTTCGCGCAGGACGCCGAAGCCGGCCACGCCGCCGGCGCCGCGCTGGCCGCGCTGCAACTGGGCCTGTCGGTGCTGCGCCTGGAACACGCGCCGACCGCGACCGCGCCCGCCTTCCTTGCGCGCCTGGCCGGCCGCACCGCGCGCGCGGGCACGCCGGTGCCGGGCACGGTGCTCAACGAAGGCATGGGCCGCATGCTGGCGCTGCTCGACGTGCTGGAGAACTACCCGGGCCGTGGCGCCGCCACGCCGGCGGCCACCATCAACGCCGACACCGACGCGATGGGGGTGCTGCAGTGAGCGCACTCGCCATGGACCAGGCCGAAAGCCTGCGCCGGATGCTGGCGCCACGCACCACGCGCCGCGTCGCCGTGGTCGGCAGCGAGCGCGGCGCCGGTGCCACCACCGTGGCGCTGGGGCTGTCGCATGCGCTGGCGATGCAGGGCGAACGCGTGCTGCTGCTCGACGAAGACCCGGCCACGGCGCGCGCGACGCGGCTGGCCGGCGCCGCCCCGGCGGGAACGCTTGCCGACGTGCAGGCAGGGCGCCTGCCGCTGGAAGCGGCCGCGGGCGCGGGCACCAGCGCCGCGTTATCGGTGCTGCCGGCGGGCCGGCAGCGGGCCGGACTGGACTTGCCCCCGTCTGCGCTGGCCGCCTTTCGCAGCGTGCTGGTCGATGCGGCCGCCGATGCCGATGGGGCGCTGTCGCCTTTCGCCGGCGGCGCGCACAACGTGCTGATCGTGATGCGTCCGGAGCTGGCGTCGATCACCGCCGCATACGCGTGCATCAAGCGCCTGCACCACCTGTATGCCTGGCGCCGGTTCCACCTGATCGTCAACATGGCGGCCAGCGAGGCCGCCGTGCAGGCAATCATGCGCAACCTGGCGCGCACCGCCAGCCAGTACCTCGGCGTCGAGGCCTTGTGCGCGGGTTGGCTGCCATCCGACCCGCTGGTGGCGCGCGGCGTGCAACTGGGCCGCTGCGTGGTCGAGGCGTTTCCGGCAGCGCCGGCCACCACCGCACTGCGCCGCACCGCCGGCGCCATCGGCGGCTGGCCGATGCGCGCGCAGACAAGCGCACCCGCAGCCGTGCCCGCGCTGGCCTGAGCCCGCATGTCAATGAACCGAACCAGACCCTGAGCCAGCCGGCCGCCGCCAGGCGTGCCGGTCCAGCAATCCAGCATTCACGAGAATTGCACCATGTACACGATCCAGGGAAAGCTCGAACAGGCCGATGTGGTCAAGGCGCACGCACAGCTGGTGCGGCGCATCGCCCTGCAACTGGCCGCCAAGCTGCCCGCCAGCGTGCAGATCGACGACCTGATCCAGGCCGGCATGATCGGCCTGCTCGATGCGGCCAAGCGCTATGAAGACACGCATGGCGCGCGCTTCGAGACCTACGCCAGCCAGCGCATCCGCGGCGCCATGCTCGACGAGGTGCGCGCCAACGACTGGCAGTCGCGCAGCCTGCGCCAGTTCACGCGCCGCATCGAACGCACGCAGCGCGGGCTGGAGCAGAAGCTCGGCCGCACGCCGCTCGACTCCGAAGTGGCCGAGGCCATGGAGATGCCGCTGGACGAATACCAGCAACTGCTCAACGAAGTCTACGGCTGCCAGCTGCTGCACTACGAGGACTTCGAACGCTCCGGCGAAGAGGATTTCCTCGATCGCCACCTTGGCGGCAGCGACGACGGCAACCCGCTCACCGTGCTGATGGAAAGCGGCATGCGCCAGGCGCTGATCCGCGCCATCGACCGCCTGCCCGAGCGCGAGAAGCTGGTGCTGTCGCTGTGCTATGACCAGGAACTGAACCTGCGCGAGATCGGCGCGGTGCTCGAGGTCACCGAATCGCGCGTGTGCCAGATCCGCGGCCAGGCCATCACGCGCTTGCGGAACCAGTTGCGCGGGTTGTTGTGATGGGAGTGTTAGCCGGCGCCGTGCGCGGTGCTTGCTGGATGCTTGCCGCAGTGTCCGTCTGCGCCTGGGCCACGCTTGACAGCGGCACCCGACACGCGTGGACCGGCTCCGTCCACGGCCCCGCCCTCCATGGCCGCGGCCAACGCGTAGTGTCGCCGCCGATCCAGCCCACCGGGGTGCTGCCGCAGTCGGAAGGCGTGATTACTTCGGTGCGCTGGCGCTACAGCTTCGCCAGGACGCCACCTGTCGAACTGCAGGCTTACCTTTGCAATGCGCATCGCTGCGTGCTGTTGCCGCAGGCAGAAGGGAAGACCGATGCGTTTGCCGGTGATGATGCGACCAAGGGCTTTGTGTTTGCGTTCCGGGTGCCGGGGCAGGGGAGCCTGGTGCCGGTGTTGCAGGGCAGGAGCAATGAAGTGGTGGTGGGATTCAGGTAGCTGGGCGTTGCATCGGTTTTGCGATGACGTCTGCAGCAGGCTTCCCTCTCCCGCTTGCGGGAGAGGGAGAACACCTTACCTAGGCTAGTTCGGGCGCCGTTGGAGCACCCGAAACCGCCAGCCTGCTTCACACTCCTAGCCGGCCGCCAGACTACCCCCCCCAACCCCCGCCGACCGCTAGCCATCCGTACC
>NZ_JBEFLI010000046.1:0-57349 GCF_040578825.1 Cupriavidus necator
CACCCCAAACCGGCCCGCCGCAGCCCCGGTCGCCCCGCCGCCGGCCAGCCCGGCCAGCGCGAACGCATCCTCGACGCGGCCACCGAGCTGTTTTCGCGCCAGGGCGTCGCCGGCACGCCGGTGAAGTCGATCGCCGCGCAGGCCGGCGTGACGCCGGCACTGGTCCACTACTACTTCAGCGACCGCGAGCTGATGCTCGACGCCGTGGCCGACGAGAAGCTGCAGCCGCTGGTGGCTGGCGTGTTCGCCGCCGATGCCGGCGAGGCGGACCCGATGGCGATGCTGATCGGCATCGCCGGCCGGCTGATCCGTACCGCCTCCGCTACGCCCTGGTTCCCCGGGCTCTGGATCCGCGAAGTCGCCAGCGGCGACGGCGCGCTGCGCGAACGCGTGCTGGACCGCTTTGCGCTGCAGCGCGCCGGCGCGCTGAGGGGGCCGCTGGCGGCCGCGATTGCCGGCGGCAAGCTCAATGCGCAACTGGAGCCGGCACTGGTGATGCCGTCGCTGATCGGCCTGACGCTGCTGCCGCTGGCGACCACGCATATCTGGCGGCGCCTGCCGGGTGCCGAGACCGTCGACACCGACACGCTGGTGCGCCACGTCTGCGCGCTGCTCACGCACGGGCTGTCGCCGGCAGCGCCGAAGGCCGGCAAGCGCAAGGAATCCCCGGAGTCAGCATGAACCACGCCAACCTCAAGCGCCTGCCGTCGCGGCTGGCTGCATCCTTCGCCGTCGCGCTGCCCGTAGCGCTACTTGTTGCCGGCTGCAACGACCAGCGCATCGATACCTGGCAGGGCTATGTCGAAGGGGAGTTCGTCAGCGTGGCCTCGCCCTTTGCCGGCCGCCTCGACACGCTGTCGGTGCAGCGCGGGCAGCAGGTGGCGCAAGGCACGCCGCTGTTCGCGCTGGAGTCCGACGACGAACGCGCCGCGCGGCAGCAGGCCGAGGACCAGCTCCGCGCCGCCGAAGCCCAGCTCGCCGACCTGAAGACCGGCAAACGGCCGGTCGAAGTAGAAGTGAGCCGCGCCCAGCTTGCGCAGGCGCAGGCCGCGGCGCAGCGCAGTGCCGCGGCGCTGCGGCGCGACGAGCGCCAGTTCGAGATCGGCGGCATCGCGCAGGCGCAGCTCGACGAATCGCGCGCGCAGGCCCGCAGCGATGCCGCGCGCGTGCGCGAGCTGCAGCGCGATATCGACGTGGCGCGCCTGCCCGGCCGCGACGCGCAGCAGGCGGCGCAGGCCGCGCAGGTGGCGGCCGCGCGCGCGGCGCTGGCGCAGGCGGAATGGAAGCTGTCGCGCAAGACCGTCGCCGCGACGCAGGCCGGACTGGTCTACGACACGCCCTACCGCCTCGGCGAATGGGTCCCGGCCGGCAGCCCGGTGGTGCGCATGCTGCCGCCGGGCAACGTCAAGGTGCGCTTCTACGTGCCCGAAACCGTGGTCGGCGCGCTGCGCAACGGGCAGGCGGTGCAGGTCCGCTGCGACGGCTGCGCCACGCCGGTGGGCGCGAACATCAGCTATGTCGCCAACGAGGCCGAATACACGCCGCCGGTGATCTACAGCAACGAGACCCGCCGCAAGCTGGTGTTCCTGGTGGAAGCGCGCCCCTCGGCCGCCGATGCGCCCAAGCTGCGTCCGGGGCAGCCCGTTGAAGTGGTGCGGCCATGAACTCCCCTGCTGACACCAACGGGCGCCCGGCCGAACTCGCCATCGACGTGCGCGGCCTGAACAAGCACTTCGGCGACAAGCACGTGGTCAACGACCTCAGCATGCAGGTCGCGCGCGGCGAGATCTTCGGCTTTCTCGGCCCCAACGGCAGCGGCAAGACCACCTCGATCCGGATGATGTGCGGGCTGCTGACGCCCGACTCCGGCGAAGGCACCTGCCTGGGCTACGACATCCGCACCGAGTCCGACGAGATCAAGCGCCGGGTCGGCTATATGACGCAGAAGTTCTCGTACTGGGACGACCTGTCGATCCGCGAGAACCTGGACTTTGTCGCGCGCATGTATGGCATGCCGAACCGGCGCGAGGCTGTCAACCGCGCGCTCGAAGACCTGGGCCTGGCCACGCGCTCGACGCAGCTTGCAGGAGCGCTGTCGGGCGGCTGGAAGCAGCGGCTGGCGCTGGCCGCATGCCTGCTGCATGAGCCAGAACTGCTGCTGCTCGACGAACCCACCGCGGGCGTCGACCCCAAGGCGCGGCGCGACTTCTGGGAGCAGTTGCACCAACTGGCTGCGCGCGGGATCTCGGTGCTGGTCAGCACGCACTACATGGACGAGGCCGAGCGCTGCCACAAGCTGGCCTATATCGCCTACGGCACGCTGCTGGCGCAGGGCACCGCCGATGAAGTGGTAGCCAGCCAGCAGCTGTCGACCTGGAGCGTGGAAGGCGACGACCTCGCCGCGCTGTCGGAGCAGTTGCAGGGCGCGCCGGGCGTGGAGCAGACCGTGGCCTTCGGCACCGCGCTGCATGTGACCGGGCGCGATGCGCAGGCGCTGGGCGATACGCTGTCGCGCCTCGCCGGCCCCGGGCGGCGCGTCGCGCAGACCCAGACTAGCCTGGAAGACGTCTTCATCCACATGATGCGCCGCGCCGAGGACAACGTGGGCACCGCCACGAAAAAGG
This sequence comes from Cupriavidus necator, assembly GCF_040578825.1. GTDB lineage: Bacteria > Pseudomonadota > Gammaproteobacteria > Burkholderiales > Burkholderiaceae > Cupriavidus > Cupriavidus necator_E. The sequence continues at coordinate 2,625 of NZ_JBEFLI010000046.1, forward strand.
CGAAGGAGCCGAAATGAAAGCCGCCTCCCGCCAACCCGCCACAAACACCCGCTTTTCGCTGCAGCGCTGGTGGAGCATCGTGCTGAAGGAATTCCTGCAGTTGCGCCGCGACCGCGTCACCTTCGGCATGATCATCGGACTGCCGGTCATGCAGCTACTGCTGTTCGGCTTTGCCATCAACACCGACCCGCGCCACCTGCCGACCGCCGTGATCGCCGCGGACCAGAGCGAATTCACGCGCTCGTTCATCGCCAGCATGGAGAACTCGACCTACTTCAGGCTGGTCGCCACGCTGCCCGACGAACAGGCCGGGCGCGAGGCGCTGATGAAGGGCAACGTGCAGTTCGTCGTCAGCATCCCGCCCGATTTCACGCGCCGGCTGCTGCGGGGCGAGCGACCGGCGCTGCTGGTGGAGGCCGATGCCACCGACCCTTCCGCCACCGGCCAGGCCATTGCCGCGCTGTCGCAATTACCCTACCGGGTGGCCAGCCAGGACCTGAAGGGAGCGCTGGCGCCGCTGGCGGGCGGCAAGCCGCCGTTCGACGTACAGGTGCAGCGGCTGTACAACCCGGAAGGCATCACGCAATACAACATCATCCCCGGCCTGATGGGTGTGATCCTGACGATGACGATGGTGATGATGACCGGGCTGGCGATGACGCGCGAACGCGAGCGCGGCACCATGGAGAACCTGCTGGCCACGCCGGTGCGGCCGCTCGAGGTGATGACCGGCAAGATCGTGCCCTACATCTTTATCGGGCTGATCCAGTCGACCATCGTGCTGCTGGCCGCGCGCTGGGTCTTCGGCGTGCCGTTCGTGGGCTCGGTGCTGGCGGTGTACCTGGCGGCGCTGCTGTTTATCGCGGCCAACCTGACGGTGGGCATCACGCTGTCGTCGCTGGCGCAGAACCAGTTGCAGGCGATGCAGCTCACCTTCTTCTACTTCCTGCCCAATATCCTGCTGTCGGGCTTTATGTTCCCGTTCGCCGGCATGCCCGGGTGGGCGCAGGGCATCGGCAACATCCTCCCGATGACGTATTTCCACCGCATGGTGCGCGGCATCCTGCTCAAGGGCAACGGCTGGGTCGAGCTGTGGCCCAACGCCTGGCCGATGCTGCTGTTCATCGTGGTGGTGATGGCGATCGCGGTGCGTTTCTACCGCCGCACGCTGGACTGAAGGAGTTCGCCATGCCTCGACTGACGCCTGCGTTCGTCGCCGCTGCGCTGTTGTGCGGCTGCGCTGCCGGGCCGGATTTCCATGCGCCAGCCGCCCCGGATGACGCCGGCTATGTGCCGGGCCCGCAGCCGGTGGCGACGGTTGCCGCGGATACCGCCGATGCGCCTGGCCAGGCGCATGCGCAGACACTGGCCGCCGGCGCCGATGTGCCGGCGCAGTGGTGGACGCTGTTCCGCAGCCCCGCGCTCGACGCCACCATACGCACCGCGCTTGACGCCAGCCCCACGCTGGCGCAGGCGCGCGCCCGGCTGCGCGAGGCACAGGAGAACCTGGCCGCGCGCACCGGCGCCACGCGCTGGCCCGCGGTCGACGCTCGCCTCAATACCACGCGCCAGCAGGTAGACCTGCAATCGATGGGCATTTCCGGCGTTCCCAACCCCGGCCCGTTCACGCTGTACGGCGCCAACGTGCAGGTGTCCTATGTGCTCGACCTGTTCGGCGGCCAGCGGCGCGAGCTGGAAGGACTGCGCGCGGCGGTGGACTACCAGCGCTACGAACTGGAAGCCGCGCGCCTGGCGCTGGCCGCCAACGTCGCCACCGCGGCGATCCGCCAAGCGGGATTGCGCGCACAGCTTGCCGACACCGTCGCCGTGGCCGAGGCCCAGCAGCGCCAGTTAGGCATCGCCGAGGAACGGCTGCGCGCCGGCGGCGTGGCGCGCGTCGACGTGCAACGCCAGCGCGCTGAACTCGCGCAGACGCAGGCACTGGTGCCATCGTTGCAGCGACAGATCGAAACCACGCGCCACCAGCTCGCGGTCTACACCGGCCAGACCCCGGCAGCGGCCACGCTGCCGGAATTCCGCCTCGACGACCTGCACCTGCCCGACACGCTGCCCGTCAGCCTGCCCGCCACGCTGGCGCGCCGCCGCCCGGATATCCGCGCGGCGCAAGCACTGCTGCATCAGGCCTCGGCCAACATCGGCGTGGCCACGGCCAACCTCTATCCCCGGATCACGCTGAGCGCCAGCGCGGGCACCCAGGCCACCGCCGCGCGCGACCTATTCAGCAGTCTCAATGTCTGGAGCCTTGCCGCGGGCCTGGTGCAGCCGGTGTTCCGCGGCGGTGAACTGCAGGCACGCAAGCGGGCGGCGGAGGCCGCTTACGAACAGTCGCTGGCCGCCTACCGCCAGGCCGTGTTGCAGGGCCTGCAGGACGTGGCCGATTCCCTGCGCGCGCTGGAAGCGGATGCCGCGGTGCTGCGCGAACGCGCCGACAGTGCGCGGCAGGCGCGGGATACGCTGGCGGTGGTGTCCGAGCAGTACCGCCTGGGCGGTGTCAGCCAGTTCGCGGTGCTCGACGCGGAACGGCAGGCGCGTCAGGCTTCGCTGGAACTGGCGCAGGCGCGCGCCGACCGGCTGGCGGATTCGGCGGCGCTGCTGCAGGCGTTGGGGGGTGGGTGGTGGGAGGGGGAAAACGCTCGTTCGCCTGCGCCCCGCGCCGAAGCCGAGGTCCCTGGCGATGGCTCCCCTCTCCCGCGCAGTGGGAAAGGGTTGGGGGTGAGGGCCGGAGCTTCAACGAAGTAGAGCGCGTCGGTATGCCAGCGCCGGCCCTCACCCCCTCTCCCGCAGGCGGGAGAGGGGAGCAAACCGCGGCATGCCGAGCGTGGCGCCCGCCGTCACTGCGACCCCTTACTTTTTGTCGGTCTGCGTGTACCAGTAAGTGCGCTTGCGCTTGCCGATCCCCGGCGGCGTAATCTTCTGCGCGCCGAGCGAGGAGGTATTGTCGCCCCCACCCGGCCCGGTCTGGTTGCCGCCGCCAATCAGTACCGCGACATTGCTGCTGTTGCCCTTGTCATCGGTCACCTCGACCACGCCGAACACCGGCGACGGCGGCAGGCCGCCGTTGTTGAACAGGACGTAGCGGTTATTGTTGAGCCCCTTGCCGGTCAGGAATGACACTGCGTAGCCCTTGGCGATGCCCAGGTCCGGATAGCACGCACCGGCTTTGGGTACGCTGGGCGTATTGGTGCCGAAATAGGTGTAGCCGGCCACCGTCAGCGGCGCGTTGACCACCTTCTCGCCGGTGCCCAGCGTCAGGTAGAAGCCTTTGCCGGTAGTCGTGTCGGCATACGCGGTGGACGTGGCGTCGAACAGGTCGGTCTCCGTCAGCGGCGTCCACGTGGCTGGCAAGCCGCCCGTGAGCGCGGTGTCCTTCAGCATGTAGAAGCGGTTTCTGACGTTGTAGGCAATGCCCGGCGTGGTGCTGGTGGTGTACAGCGGATGCTCGCGGTCGCCGCTGCCGATCATCACCGCGTCGTAGGGGCCGGTGGTGATGACGTCGGGCGGATACATGAACTTGCGCGCATCGTTGCTGGTCTGCGCGCCGCCCAACGACGCGAACTTGCCCAGCGTCCAGGCCGCTGAGCCGCTGCCGGCCGCGGTCTCGAAATCCAGCCGCCAGACATTGCCGCCCACGTCGCCGACATAGCCCTTGTCGATCAGCCCGTCGCCGTTGCGGTCCACCACCGCGACGTCCGACGGGATCGCGCGGTTCATGCCGGTGGGAACGGTGCAGACGGTCGCGGCAAGGCCGGTGCAATCGGCCAGCCAGGCGCGCACCACCGCGCCCGTCAGCGCGTCGAACACGATCACGCCCCGCCCCTGCCCCGTGCTGCCGCCGCCCTGCGAAGGCTCGGCGTCTTCTGCGCTGTCGTAGCCGGCGCCCATCACCACCAGCGGGCTGGGAGAGCCGTTGACGGTATAGCCCTTGACCCGAATCACGCGCGGCTGCGACCAGGTCTGGCCCAGTTCGGCGATCTGGCTGCTGTCGGACTTCCACAGGAATTTGGGCGTGACGGGATCGGTCACGTCCAGCGCATAGACCAGCCGCCCGCCGCGGCGCGCGCTCAGGTAGATCACCACGCGGGGGTTGGCCGGGTCGCGCAGGTCCTGGAACACCGTGGTGGTGCCGTCGAAGAAATAGTCGCGTGGCTTGGCGCCGGAGCCTGTGGGCGAGCCGCTGAGCTGCACTTCGGGCGTGTTGGCGTAGATGCGGCCGAGCTTGCCGTAGAACTCCGGCGGCACGAAGCCCCACAACTCGCCGCCGGGGCGCACGCCATTGATGCCGGTGCTCTGGTTGCCGTTGACCGCGTGGAACACGCCGTCATTGGCGCCGTAGAAGACCACCACGCCGGTGGTGCCGCCATAGTTGATCACCACCGGACGCGAATGCAGCACATCGCCATGCACCGAGCCGCGCACGGTGACACCGCCGCCCGGGCCCTTCTGCTGCTCCTTGCCGGCCACGGCGCTTTCCCCCAGCGCCTGCACGTCGCGGCCGCGCACCCAGTTGATCAGGTTGGCGACGTCCGTGGCGCTGCTGTTCAGTGCGGCCTGGCCATTGGTGCCGGTCAGCCAGCTGTTGGCGGTATCGAATGATGCCAGCGTGGGCGAAGCGGCACTGCAAGCCCCGGACGCACAGGTGTAGAGCTTGCGCGCAGCCTGGCTGGTCACGATCTGTGCGCGCAGCATCTCGCCGGCGCCGCCCTTCTCCACGATTTCACCGTCGCCGCCGATCACGCCTGCCACGCCGTCCGCCGAGTCCAGCGCTCCGGCCGCGCCAGACGGGCTGTTGACCCAGAAGCCCCTGGTCGGCCAGCCGGTGACCGCGTTGCCCGAAAAACTGCTGCCGCTGAACGCCAGAGGTGGCTCCGCGGTCCAGAAACTCTTGGCATTGGGCGAGATAAAGCCCGTGCCCGCATTGCTGATCGCGCTCTGCTGGTTGGGCCCGCTGGGGTTGGCGTCCAGCACGACGATCTGGCCCTTGATGTCGTAGCCCAGCTTGTACTGCTTCAGGTTGCCCATCCAGCGTGGCGCCGCGGTGGCGTCAGGGCGGAACATGCCGATATAGATCTGGTTCAGGTACGAGCCCTGCCCGTTCACGCTGACCGGCAGGCTGACCGACGAGAACACGTTGTTGACCGCCTGCATCTCGTTGAAGATCTGCAGCAGCGCATCGACCAGCGACTGCACGTCGCCCAGCTTTACCACGTAGCGCTTGCCGCCGGCGTTGTCGGCCATGCTGCGGGTCGACTCGACATAGTCAGGATTTTTGTCGTCGGTGACGGCGATGGTGTAGGTGATGATGTTCTGGTTGTTATCGAGGTTGCCGTTCACGTCCGTCTGGTACATGAACCGCGCCCATTCATCACCCCAGTTGCTCTCGTACTTGTTGGCGGCCGGATCAAGCTTGAGCTGCGTGAGTTGCGTCGAGTTGGCGCCAGCCGCCGCCAGCGCGTCCTGCGCCACGCTGCCGGTGTCCTGCGGCTTGCCGTTGTTGACCGCGTTGGCGATGTAGATGACGAAGTTCTTCTGGCACGGGTTGGTGATCGGGGACGTGTATTGGGTGCCCGACACGCCCTTCTTGCCGGCGAAGTAGGCCCACGCCTCCTGCATGCCGCCGCCCACCTGCGAGTTGTTCGAGTTGTCGGCTTGCCGGTCAATGCTCTTGATGTACTGCAGGAACGCGTTGCCGTTGGTGGCATCCATCGTCGGCAACGTGTAGGGCGCCGCCGACGGATAACGGAACTTTCCGCCAGGGTTGGTACCGGTGCCGAACATCATCAACCCCATGTTGATGTTGCCGACGAGCTGGGGGTTGGTTATCAGCGTGCTGACCGCGCGGTACAGCGCGCACTGGATCGCACCGACATCGCTGCCGGCATTGTTGGCACTAACCACATCGGGGATGTCGCAGCCCTTGATCGTGGTGCTGGCGTTCCAGGTGGACGCGTTGTCCAGCAGCAGCAGCACGTTGGGCTTGGTGCCGGAATTGGTCTGCAGCCCGGTGAACAGGTCGATGTCCTCGGCGCGCGCGCCGTGCATCCCGGCCACGGTCAGCAGGGTGATGGCGAATGCCGCAAGGCGTCGATACCGGCAGGCGTGGGTCGTCATGCTGGCTCCCGTCCAATCGATAATGAAGAGGTCGTGGCGTGTGGCACGTTCACGGACAGACGGAGCCGGTCGGCATGCGCACCGAAACGCCCTGGTGCACGGTGGCGACCGTGCCGGTATTCGCTGCGTCGTTGACGGTGGCGGCGACATCCCATTGCGTGGCATTGCACAAAGAATTGCCCGCGTTGTTGGTCGCGGTGACGATGCCGGTGTTCTGCACGCCGCTGCCGATCAGGCACGACACGTCGTCGGCATCGTTCAGGTCGAGCTCGACGTTCTTCATCGGCTTGCTCGCCAGGCAATCCGGCTGCGCCACCTGCGCCACGTAATCGGCCTTGCCGTCGCCACTGACGTCCACCGGCACCGGCACCGCCACCGCCGCCGGCGCCTTGGTGAAATCGTTGCTGATCACCTGCTCGACCGCCTGCTGCGCCACATCGCGCGCCTCGGCGGTGTGCTGCTGGTTGGCGGCCACCTTCACGTTGACCAGCCCGGAATTGACCATGGCCACGGCGATCAGCAAGAACAGGACCATGAACACCAGCGTCACCACCAGCGTGACCCCGGTCTGCCTGCGGCGCAGTTGCCTGCCTGATTGCTTCGTCATTGCTTGTTCTCTGCGGTATTGGCTCATTGCTCGCGCAGCCCCGCCACGTTGACCAGCCGTGCCACCTGCGCGTAGACGTGGCGCTTGAAGCCATCGTTGAACGGGCCGCTGGCGACAGCGCGGCCGAGGTCGTAGCTGCGGTTGTCGGACTGGCCGCCGGAGGGCTTCAGCGTGCGCGCCAGCACGCTTACGCGCACCGTGGTGACGTTGGCCCAGTTGGCGAGCGCATTGGTCCAGTCGTAGCCCGGCACGGTGGCGCAGGCCGCGGCGTTGTTAACACCGGGGTCATCCACGTAGCAATCGGCCGAGCCGTTGGTATCGAGATCAAGGCCGTACTGCACATGCATGTCCTGCACGCCCTGCGCGACCGAGCGCGACTGGAACGCGCCGCCGACCAGCTCGGCCATCTTCAGCGTGGGGATGCCGTCGCCGCCGTTGGTGCAGCGGTCGCAGCCGGCCAGGTAGAACACGCGCACCACGGCCTCGCGCAGTTCGGCCGGCAGCGCCGGATCGCACGCCTTGGTGCGCAGGCCGAAGGCGGCCGCGGCGCTGGCGTCGAAGACATAACTATTAATGTCCTGCGGGCACGCCGAGACCTGCAGGTAGGGCACGCCGGGCGCGGGCGCTGCCACTGCCGTGGTCGACACGCGCCGCACCACCAGCACTTCGGAGGTGGCCGCGAGGTCCGGCAGGCACGGTGCCGCGACGCCGGGCGCATACCCCGTCAGCGCCAGCGGCACTGTCAGACCCGCCGCAGAGAAGCCCAATGTCGCCGGGTCGGTTGCGCACAGTGCAGGCTGCGCGACGGTGGCGCCGCGCGCGATGCTGCCGGCGCCGAAGAATCCCGCCAGCTCCACCTCCCGCCGGATCTGCTCCAGCGCATAACGCCCGTTCTCCACCTGCTCGGCCGACTTGACGAACTCCGTACGCGACAGGCTGTTGGCATAGTACAAGCTGGCCAGCGCGGTCAGCAGCAGCAGGCCGATGGTGATGCCGATCATCAGCTCGATCAGCGAAACGCCGCGCTGGTGGCGCCGGCGCAGATGCACGGACAGGCGCAGGGGCTTCATGACACGATCCCCAGTGTGCCGATGCGGATCTGCGTGCTGACCGCGCGTCGGTAGGCATCGTTGCCGTACTGGTCCTTGCCGCAGCCGAGCGCCGGTGCGCCGGTGGTGGCCAGGCCCTGCCAGGCGACGGTGATGCGGTAGACCTGGTTGACGGCATCGACGGTCTCGATGCAGCCGCGCGCGCCGATCATGGCGCCCACGGCCTGCGCCGGATCGACGGAGCTGGCACCTGGGCGCATCTCGGCACTGCCCAGCAGCGCTGTGTTCCACGCCGCCAGATCGCCGTTGGCCGTGGCCTGCTGCGCGGGGGTCCCCTGCGTGCAGGCCGCCGGGGCCGCGGCCGCGGTGCCCAGCTGCATGCCATTGACACCGTTGGCGTAGCAGCCGGCTACCTGTCGGTTCGCATTGATGCGCGCGGCCATGTCCTGCAACAGCGCCAGCGCCTGCACGCGCTGGTAGGACTCCATCTCGGTCTGGCCGGAACGCGTCACCAGCCCGGCGGTGCCGAGCAGCGCGACCAGCAGGATCACCACCGCCACCAGCACTTCGATCAGCAGGAAACCGCGCTGATGGTGTTGTCGTGGCGTGCGCCGCAAACGCGATCTGATGCGTCTCATGTGCAGGCTCCCGTGGCAGAGGCGACGCGGCCGGTCTCGCTGACCTGCACGCAGACACGCGAGCTGGCCGAGGTATCCCCGCTGGGCGCGAACTCGAAAGTCATGGCCGCGCCGGTCAGCCGGCCGTCGTTGCCGAGCGCCAGTCCACCGGCGGCGCTGGGTGTGATTGTGAGGCCGCTGTAGGGCCCGAAGGTACGGATCGTCTCGGCGCCGGCGGTGACGGCCCAGCCGGCGGTCCAGGCGGCGCCGGTTGCGCCCAGGCTGACGGTAGCGTTGCGCTTGACCGCCTCGCTGCGCGCCAGCACCAGCGCTGACGCCAGGTCCAGCGACGCGCCGCGCACGCGCTGGCCCGCCACCAGCGAGGAGAACGACGGCGCCGCCGCGACCGCGAGGATCGCCAGCACCGACAGCGCGCACAGCAACTCGACCAGCGTGAAGCCGCGCGGGCTCGCAGGGCGGGGCGTAAGCATAGAACCGGGGCGCCGCATGGTCAGTTCCAGCAGGTGGTACTGGCGCCGGACGCGGTCTTGGCTCCGGCGCTGGTCAGCGTCAGCGTGCCGCAATCGGTGTCCGCCACCTGGCTGCCCCGTGGCGTCGCCACGATGCTGTAGCCGGGCGGCGGCGCGGCGTTGGGTGTAACGGTGACGTCGTAGCGCGTAGCGAGTCCCGCGGGCACCGTCATGCCAAGTGCGCCGAGGTTGGCGGCGTAGGCGCGGTTGTCGACCAGGTAGCGCTCCTGGGCGCTCGAGACCTCAAGCATGAAGGACTCGATCGCGGCCCGGTTCGAGCGCACGACATGGCGGCTGTAGTTGGGGATGGCGATGGCGGCCAGGATGGCGATGATCACCACGGTGATCATGACCTCGATCAGCGTGAAGCCGCGCGCGGGCCTGCCGCGGCATGGCTTGCCGCCGGCACCCTTGGCCCGGTCGGTACGGAACCCGATCCGGCTTGCGCCCCCAGACGCAGTTTGATGCTTGACCCGAAACGGCAGGTTGACTATCCCGCCGTGTCGCACCGCCGGGCTTCTATGTCCCATGCTCGCGCTCCAAAACCATTATGTTCCGGACACCATAGCTCCGGAGGTTATGGCGCGCAGTGTATGTCACGGCTTTCAAACGGGTGAAGAAATTTCTGAAGCTGCAGCGGTGTCGTTGCGGCAATCCGACAACCATGTCCTTCCATGTATCGTCGGGGGTACAGCTTTGCTACATAGCGGACGATAACCGGGCGATAACCGGCTACCGACCGGCCAGCGCACCCCGGCGCAGCTGTGCAACAATCGTTACAAGACCGAATCCGGAGTGCCCATGCCGTCCGACCACATCAAGCCGCAACCGGCGCCGCCGCCAGAGCCGCCGCGGGACCTGGACGCGCTCCTCGCGCTGCTGCGCGGCAGCTTCCCCACGCTCAGCACGCAGTTCCAGAGCGGCGCGCGCTACCTGCTCGACCATCCGCAGGACGTGCCGGTGCTGTCGATGCGCAAGATCGCTGCCAGTGCCGGCGTGCAGCCGGCCACGCTGGTGCGGCTGTCGCAGCATCTGGGCTTCGAGGGCTGGCAGGGGCTGCGCGAGCTGTTCGTCGATGCGCTGCGCGGCGGCACCCAGCCGTATGCGCGCCGAGCGCGCAAGGTGGTGCGCGAAAGCAGCGCCAGCCGCATGCTGGGCGAGATGCTGGACGCCCAGCACCACAACCTCGACATGATCGCCGCCAACAACGACAAGACGCTGCAGCAGGCCGCTGAACTGCTGTCGCATGCGGCATGCGTGCATGTGGCGGGCTTTCGCTCGTGCTTCCCGATTGCGTTCACGTTCCACTACGTCTACCGGCTGTTCCGCAGCGCGGTGCATCTGATCCGCGCCGATGCCGGCACGCTGGAGATGGAGCTGCGCGGCCTGGCGCCCAGGGACGCGGTGGTGGTGGTCAGCTTCGCGCCCTACTCGCACGAGAGCATCCGCGTGGCCGCGGCAGCGCGCGAATGCGGCTGCAAGGTGATCGCGCTGACCGACAGCACCGTGGCGCCGATCGCGCTGTCGGCCGACTGCACGCTGCTGTTCTCGGTCGAAAGCCCGTCGTTCTTCCCGTCGATCACGGCCGGCATCGCCGTGGTCGAGGCGCTGGTCGAACAGTTGCTGGCGCGCAAGGGCAAGAGCGCGATCCGGGCGCTGGAGCAGACCGAGGGCGAACTGCACCGCACCGGCGCCTATGTGCCGGCCAGCCGGAACTGAGCCCGTGCGGCGCGCTTGCTCGAATGCCTCGTCTTCGGACTGGTGGAATCAGGCCGCGGACGGCCGTGCGCTGCCGCCCGCGCATACGGCTCAGGACTTACGGCTTAGTTGAGGCACTTCTCCCGGTACGCCTGCTGCAGCGTCCTGCGCGGCCGGTTGCGCTCGATCTGCGGCACGGGCCGGCCCTGCGCATTTTCGATGCCCTGCGCCGACTCGCGGTATTGGCGCCTGGGTGCGACGGCGACCTGGTCGGCCAGTTCGCGGCACTCTTCCGACTGGATGCTGGCCGCGGTCGCGTCCGGGTCGGGACGGTAGGGCGTGGTGCCTTGCTGCACCGCTTCGCTGATTGCGGCGGCGGCACCCCGCCCTTGCGGATTCTGCGCGTGGGCGCTGCCGGCGACGGCCAGGGCGGCGATGGCGGCAACGCGGATCAGGGTTCGCTGGCGGCTCGGCATGATGGCTCCTCTCGTCGGTGACGCGATGGTCGATGCACTGTTGCCAGCTTAGTCCCTTGCGGCCGCTCTGGCACGGCCGGCATCCGTGGCCGTTCCGGCACTTGGGGCGCCGGCTACGGCGCGGCGCTCGTCCTCCTCTTCGAGCTGCCAGTCGCGGCGCATCATCACGTAAGTGAACGAGGCCGACCATCCGATCAGGATCAGTCCGACCAACGGCTCGATACTGGCGATCAGCCGCGTGGCGCCCACCGGATAGATATCGCCCAGGCTTTGCGTGGTGAAGGTCTCCAGCGCAAAGTAGGCATAGACCAGCGGTGCCGGCTGGGCCTGGATGCCAGCGGCGCCAGGCATGATGGTGCCGGCCATGCCGCCCAGGCCCAGCATCTGGTCGGCAAACCAGAAGCCGAACGCGAATACCATCGCTTCCACGCAGTGGACCAGGATGATGCAGACGATCAGCACGCCGATATTCACGCGCCCGCTCCAGCGCCGGGGATGCATGGCCGACAGCAGCCGCAGGGCCTCGTAGTGGATGGCGACCACGGCCACGGTCAGCACGGCGGCGCACAGCAGGGCCAGGGAATAGTGTTCGGCGGAGGTTTCCATGCGCGAGGAGTCGGCGGTCGGGGCGGTGGGGTCGGCGTGGCCGGGTGGGCGGCGACTCGGCGCACCGCCCAAAAAATAACGCCCTCCAAAATAACACCGGAGGGCGTACGGGAAAACCAGATCAGGCGCATGACTTGTTACTGCTCGTTGCGGCTTCGTAGCGGCGCGCTGGCTCGTCGCAGCTCCTTGTTATACGGCCTGACCTGGCTGAGGGTCGTGTTGTCGGACCAGAGCCTGAGCTGGTCTTCTGCTGACCCGGATACGTGCCCGACAAGTCCAATTTACGTCCTGCGGGGCGTCCTGCAAATCGTGCATATGCACGGGTTGTTTCAGTAAGGAAGCGCGCCCATGCGTGGGGGGCAGCCCGGCGTCTCGCCGATTGCGGCGCTGTCCGCGCTTGCCGCGTGCCGGCGATGCACTATGCTGGAATTCCCAACTGTTCCGGCGGAGGCCAACGTGCGCAAATCCATATCGATCCTCGCGGCACTGCTGCTGTGCGGCGCCTCCGGCGTGGCGCTCGCCCACAATTGCCCCAATGAGATGAAGGCCATCGACGCGAAGCTGTCGTCGGGCAAGCCGGCGCTGTCGCCGGAGGACTCGGCCAAGGTCAACAAGCTGCGCGCCGACGGCGAGGCTTTCCACAAGGCCGGCAAGCACGACGAAGCGATGAAATCGTTGCTTGAAGCCAAGAAGATCCTGGGCATCTGATCCCGGTTGCCCATAAAAAGAGCCGCCACGCAGCAATGCGTGGCGGCTTTGTCTTGCTGCCCGCCTGACTGCTCACTTCGGGGCGGGCGCACCGGCCGGTCAGGAACCCGAACCGACCTGCTGGATCACCCCATTGGGGGCCACCAGGTAATACTCGGCGCCAATGCCGACCCAGCGCGTGCCCTTGCGCGGCGCGGGCAGGTTGTATTGCTTGTAGTCGTCGATCACATACTGGCGATCCCTGAACTCGGTCGGGAGCCTGTCGCCCTTTTTCCATTGCTGCACCTGCATATAGGGCGAGCTTTGCGCCGCGGGCGTGGCAGTCATGGGATCCGCCGCCCGGGTGGTGCCTCGTGTCCCTGGCGTGGCCCTTGTGCCTGGGGTTGCCGTGGTGCCCGTGGCCCCTGTCCTGGGGCCTGCAGTGCCGGGAGTACCCGGGGTTCCCGGGGTGCCTGGCGTGGCCGTGGTGTCGGGAGTACCGGGAGTTCCCGGCGTGCCCGGCATAGTTGGCGTACCTGGCGCACCCATGGTGCTTGTGGTGTCTGTCGTTCCTGTGGCGCCCGTGGTGCCCGTGGTGCCCGTGGTGCCCGTGGTGCCCGTGGTGCCCGTGGTGCCCGTGGTGCCGGTGGTGCCTCCTGTGGTGCCGGTCGTGCCGGCGCCGCCCTGCAGTTGCGCCAGGGCCAGCGGCGCGGCCAATACGCTCGCAGCCAGCAACAGTGCCGGCATCGCTTTCTTGGTATTCATCGTGATCTCCTTGCGTACGGGAAAACCGAACTGCCGGAGCATCCGGTCAGCACCTAAAGGTTAGTAGCAAATGCGACGGGCCGCGCCGGGGATGATAGAGAGGCCCTGCCCAGCCACGGCGAACCATTGCAAACGCGAATTACTCTCATTTAGAATGCGAAATTTCCTACGCATTCATGCCCGTCCGCCGTCTTGCCGTTCCCGCCACCGCAGGTTGCCTGTTTTGCGCTTCGCTGGCGCCCGCTTACGCCGAAGTCGCCAAAAGCACTGAAATCGCCGCCACCTCATCGGATCGCGTCGCGACGCTGCCGCCAGTGACCGTCAGCGCCACGGACGATTCCCGCCACGACACCGGCTTTGCCACGCGCCGCCCGGCCAGCGTCACCAAGTCCGGCGCGCCGGCGGCAGAATCGGCGCAGTCGGTCACCGTGGTCACGCGCGACCTGATGGACAGCCAGCAGGCACAGAGCCTGAATGACGCGCTCGCCAACTCCGCCGGCGTGGTCACCAACGTCTTTGGCCGGCGCGGCTGGGACGACTTCATCATCCGCGGCCAGCGCGCCGCCGATTCGGTGTTTGTCGACGGGCTGCTGGTGGAGGCCAATAACCGGATCGCGCAGGAGCTGTTCGGCGCCGAGCGCGTCGAGGTGCTGAAGGGGCCGGCGTCGATCCTGTATGGCGGCGTGCAACCGGGCGGCGTGGTCAATATCGTCAGCAAGCGGCCGCGGCCCGAGCTGTTCGGCGAGCTCGGGCTGACCGTGGGCAGCCATGGCCTGCGCCAGGTCACCGCGGACGTGGGCACGCCGCTGTCGGAAAACGGCAAGGCCGCGGTGCGCATCAACGCGCTGGCGACCAACAGCGACGATCCCACCGACTACGTCTGGTTCCGCAACCGCTGGATCGCGCCGTCGCTGTCGCTCGACCTGGGCGCGCGCACCGACTTCACCATCCTGGCCAGCCACAACGAACGCCAGTACGTGCGCCAGCAAGGCTTGCCCGTCAACGGCACCATCAATGCCAACCGCAACGGCACGCTGCCGGCCAGCCGCTTTATCGGCGAACCCGGCGCGCAACCCTACGACGGCACGCAGGACCGCATCGGCTACGCGCTCACGCACCGCTTCGATTCCGGCTGGACGCTGAACCAGAACCTGCGCTGGCAAACGCTGTCGCTGACCGGCACGCTGGTCTCGGCCGGCACCATGGCGGCCAACAGCCAGACGCTGAACCGCAGCGGCACGCAGCAGGACTTTTCCGGCAACACCTTCGGCGTCGATACCAACCTGCAGCGCCGTTTCACCTTCGCCGGCATGCAGCACGATGTCATGCTCGGCGTGGATTACCGCCGCAGCAGCGAAGACCGGCTGCAGCGCACCTGCCGCGTGGCCGCGCTCAACGTCTACAACCCGGTTTATGGCGCCAGCATCAACTGCCCGTCGGCGTACAACCTCGACCAGACCGACACCTTTGGCACGCTCGGCTTCTACGCGCGCGACCAGGTGCGCATCGGCGAGCGCTGGCTGCTGAGCGCCGGCCTGCGCCACGATACCGCCCGCACCAGCACCACCGACCGGCTGCAGTCCAGGCGCACCGACGACACTTCGCATGCCGTCACCGGCAGCGCCGGGCTGATGTTCGACCTCACCAGCTGGGCCCGCCCCTACGTCAGCTACGCCACCTCGTTCCTGCCCAACCTCGGCACCGACGTCACCGGCGCCACCTTCAAGCCTGAAACCGGCCGCCAGCTCGAGCTCGGCATCAAGTTCGACATGCCAGGCAAGACCGGCCTGCTGACGCTGGCCGCCTTCGACCTGACCCGCCGCAACGTGCTCAGCTCGGACCCGATCAACACCGGCTACAGCATCGCCGTGGGCGAACAGCGCTCGCGCGGCTTTGAGGCGGAGCTGACGCAGGACCTGGGCGGCGGCTGGAGCATTGCCGGCGCCTACGCGTATATCGCCAGCGAAGTGACCGAGGACTCGGTATCGGGCAACGTCGGCAAGGCACTCAACAACGTGCCGCGGCACAGCGTCTCGCTGTGGGGCACCAAGCGCTTCCGCGGGGCGCTGGCGGGTTGGTACGCCGGCGCCGGCGTGCGCGCCGAGAGCCGCAAGCAGGGCTACAGCTTCAACTACAGCGTGCCGGGGTATGCGGTGGCTGACGTGGCGGTGGGCTATGCCGCCGCGCACTGGCGCGCGGCGCTCAATATCAAGAACGTGTTCGACAAGGCGTACTACGCGGGCGGGCTCAGCAACAACGTGGTGGCCGTGGGGAATCCGCGTACGGCGATGCTGAACGTGGTGTTGAGCTACTGAGCGCGCGGTAGCAAGCCTTCGTTCCCCAGCGCGCCGCCGCCAGCACAAGCGGCCGCGCTCCGCAGCTGCCATCAGGTCGAGCCGGTGCCCGGCTCTGGCCTGATGAGCTCATTTGGCTGGAAAGGTCAGGATAAAACAGGTCTTGCCTGCCGAAGACTCGGCCGCTATCTTGCCGCCGTGCGCGGCCATGATCGCCTGCGTGATAGACAGGCCCAGGCCGACGCTCTCGGACTCCACTCGGGTCCTTGACTTGTCGGTGCGAAAGAAACGGTCAAAGATGGACGGCAGCAGCGCCGGACTGATCGTCTCGCCCTCGTTTTCCACGATGATGATGGCGTTGCCAGACTCCTCTCTGGCCGCGACCAGAATCCCCTTGCCTGTTGGCGTGTAGCGCAATGCGTTCGATAGCAGATTGCTGAGTGCGCGGCGCAACATCAGCCGGTCGCCGACGATTCGCGCCTGGCCCTGAAGGCGCAAATGCACGCCCTTATCTTCGGCAAGCGCGTCATAGAATTCGAACAGCGCGCGGACCTCGTCGGCAACATCAATGGCCTCTTCGCTGGGCAACGTGATGCCGTGCTCCATTTTTGCCAGATAGAGCATGTCGGAAATCATCCTGCCAAGGCGCTGCAGCTCTTCGGCATTGGACGCGAGTACGTCGCGGTATTTTGCGGCGTCGCGGGGCTGGGACAGTACAACGTGCGTCTGCGTCATCAAGTTCGTAATCGGCGTACGTAGCTCATGCGCGAGATCGGAGGAAAACTCAGAGAGTCGACGAAAATCATCCTGCAGGCGCTCGAGCATGGCGTTCAGCGTTACGGCGAGGTCCGCCATTTCAACCGGCACGGCATCGACGGGCATGCGGGCATCCAGCCGGTGCGCATTGACGCCGCTGGCGCGCGCGGCCATCATCCGCAACGGCGCCAGTCCACGCCGGGCTGCCCACCATCCGAACAGGCCGCTCGCGATCGCGGCCAGCGCGATATAGAACGCAAGGGACCGGCGAAAGGCGTGCATGAAATGGGCATGGATCTCCGTGTCCATGCCGACCATGATGGTCAATGGGCCGCCTTTCCCCTCCGCAACACTGGCCAGTGCGCGCATCCCGCGGTACTCCTGGCCTTTCTGCTCCCAGATAAAGGAGTTTTCGCCTGGCCCCAGCCGGGCGAGCGCCTCCAACGCCGTACCGAAATCAAAGCCGGCGGTCGCATACACGAGCTGGCCCTGAGCGGTCTGTACATGCGCCACAAATCCCGGATGGTGCTCCACCATTTCTCTCAATCGGATCGAAAGGCCTTCAACCGGTTGTTCCCCGGCAAGCTTCTGGATCAGGCCAATGTTGTCGCCCAGAACCACATAGTCCTCGTCGGCAAAATGGTGGTCCATCGCCAGCCAGATCAATAGCCCGAGACCCAGCAGCACGACTGCGGATGACAGTGAGAACAGGATCGTCAACCGCAGTGTCAGCGACAGACGCTGCTTCATTCCTCGCCCTCTGGCATTTCCAGTACGTATCCCATGCCGCGGACAGTCTGGATGAGCTTGGGCTCGAAATCGTCATCGATCTTCGCCCGCAGGCGGCGAATGGCGACATCGATGACGTTGCTGTCGCTGTCGAAATTCATGTCCCAGACCTGCGAGGCAATCAACGACCGCGGCAGGACCTCGCCGCGGCGGCGGGCCAGCAGTTCGAGCAACGCAAATTCCTTGCTCGTCAGGGAAATCCGGCGACCGGCGCGGGAAGCCCGCCGGCGCGCCAGGTCGAGCACCAGGTCTGCGACCTGGATGCGGTCCATTGCCAGTTGTACGGTACCGCGACGCAACAAGGTTCGTACCCGGGCCAGCAACTCTGAGAATGCAAAGGGCTTGACCAGATAATCATCGGCGCCCAGTTCAAGGCCCTTGACCCGGTCCGCCACGCTGTCGCGTGCAGTCAGGAACAAAACCGGGACGGCGTTTTCAGCGGCCCGGATGGTCTGCAGGATGCGCCAGCCGTCGACATCCGGCAGCATCACGTCAAGGATGATGAGGTCGTAGGACTCATTCATTGCCAGGTGCTGGCCGTCGATCCCGTTGGTAGCCAGATCGACGACGAAGCCCGCCTCGCTCAAGCCCTGGCGAAGGTACTCGCCGGTCTTCGATTCGTCCTCTACCACCAGCAGTTTCATTGCGAGCCTCCCGATATTTGCACTGCGAGCAAGCGTGCCAGCCGTGCTCTTCCTGCGGCTAGTCTAACCAGACGCCGCGTAAGTGACCGGGACCTTACCAGAATGTAATGTTGGGGTAAGTTGGCGGTAGCCTCCCTCTCGTTACTCTCAGCATGCCGCCTTACGACGCGGCCACTCCAGCAAACAAGGACTAATTTCATGCGACCCGATCGACTGTCTGGCATTGTTCTGCCCAACCTTGCGCGCCGTCGTTTCGTGCAAGGCCTGGCGGCAGGCGGCGTGATGGCGGGACTGGCCGGCCTTGGCGCCAGCGCCTGGGCGCAGGCAGACGCCCAGCGGCGCGCCGGATACGGCACAGCGCCAGTCCTGCGCGGTACGGACTTCGACCTGGTGATCGCCGAATCGGCGGTCAACTTCACCGGCAGGCCTGGTGTAGCAACCACCATCAATGGCATGCTGCCCGGCCCCACGCTGCGCTGGCGCGAAGGCGACACCGTGACCATTCGGGTCACGAATCGCCTGCGTGAACCCACTTCGATCCACTGGCACGGCATTCTCCTGCCGTTCCAGATGGATGGCGTGCCGGGCATCAGCTTCGCGGGCATCGCCCCGGGGCAGACCTTCACCTATCGCTTCAAGGTCAGCCAGACCGGAAGCTATTGGTATCACTCGCACTCCGGTTTCCAGGAGATGACCGGCGCATACGGCGGCATCATTATCGACCCTGCTTCAGGCAAGGACCCGATCCAGGCCGATCGCGACTACACGGTATTGCTGTCCGACTGGACCGACGAGGATCCGATGCGGGTTCTGACGAAGCTGAAAGTCCAGAGCGACTACTACAACTACAACCAGCCGACGGTCATCGACTTCTTCCGCGACGTCTCCAGCGAGGGTATGAAGGGCGCCCTCGCCAAGCGGAAGATGTGGAACCAAATGCGCATGAACCCGACCGACATCGCGGATCTCTCGGCTGCAACACTGACGTACCTGACCAATGGCGTCACGCCCGCCGGCAACTGGACAGGCCTGTTCAAGCCCGGCGAGAAAGTGTGGCTGCGCTTTATCAACGGTGCCGGCAACACCTTCTACGACGTGCGCATTCCGGGCCTGAAGCTGAAGGTGGTGCAGGTCGACGGACAGGATCTCGAGCCCGTCACGGTAGACGAATTCCGCTTCGGCCCAGGCGAAACCTGCGACGTGGTCGTGGAACCCCGCGACGATGCCTACACCATCTTCTCCCAGGCCATGGACCGGACGGGCTACGCCCGTGGCACGCTGGCCGTCCGCGAAGGCCTGAGCGCGCCTGTGCCGGCGATGGACAAGGTCGAGTGGCTGACCATGGCGGACATGATGGGCGATATGGGGGGCATGAATCATGGAAACATGAACCATGGGGGCATGCATCACGGTGGCATGAACCATGGAGGCATGGCCATGCAGGGTATGGATTCCGGTGGCATGAACATGCACGGGATGGACCATGGCGGGATGAGCCACCAGGGCATGGCCATGTCCGGCATGAACCACGGGACGATGCCGATGGACCACAGCCAGCACACCATGGCCGGCATGGCAGCGGACAATCCGCTCAAGGTTCCAAGCACCAGGGCGCGACATGCGAAGACCGAGTACGGCGCCAGCACGGATATGCGGGTGGACATGGCCCGCACCAACCTGGATGATCCCGGCATCGGCCTGCGCAACAACGGCCGAAAGGCTCTGACGCTGGCGGACCAGCACACCATCGGCGGTCCCCTCGATGCGCGTGGCCCCGGACGTGAGGTGGAGCTGCACCTTACCGGCAATATGGAGCGCTTCACGTGGTCGTTCGACGGCGTTGAGTTCGGCAAATCGACGCCGGTCTATTTCAAGCATGGCGAGCGGCTGCGCGTCATCCTTCACAACGACACGATGATGACCCATCCCATGCATATGCACGGGATGTGGAGTGAACTGGAGGCTCCGGACGGTACGTTTCAGGCACGTCGGCACACGATCCCGGTACAGCCGGCACAGCGCATCAGTTTCCTGGTCACCGCGGACGCCCTGGGCCGCTGGGCGTGGCATTGCCACCTGATGATGCACATGGATGCGGGGATGTTCCGCGAAGTGTTGGTGGCCTGACCTCTAACTGATGACGCATACGCCATGCACAAGCACACAAGTACAATCGTCGCCGCCGTGCTCGCTTCCGCGGGCATCAGCGTCGCATGGGCGCAGCACACCCACACGCCAGACGGCCAGGCAGGTTCAATGTCCTCTGGTACGACGGCAAAGACCCCGTCCGTCTCGCAACCGAAGTCCCCGAGCCAGTCCGGCAGCATGCAAGGCATGGACCACGGCTCGATGCAAGGCATGGACCACAGTTCGATGCAAACCATGGATCAGGGTGCGATGCAAACCATGGACCAAGGTGCGATGCAGGGCATGGACCATGGCGACATGAACATGCAAGGCGGAAGTGCTCCGCCTGATGCGCGTGATCCGCACGCGTATTCGGGCGGCTACCAACTTGGCGTTGGCAAGTACGCACTTGGACCTACCCGATCGCTGCATATGGCGGACGAACATTTATTCGCTTCCGTCCTGGTGGACCGACTGGAATGGGTCAAAGGCAGCGACAGCAATGCTGCTGCTTATGAAGCCCAGGCCTGGTTCGGCAGCAGCTACAACAAGTTTGTCATCAAGGCCGAAGGCGAGGTCGAGAAAGGCAAGGTCCACGAAGCCCGCACGGAACTGCTGTGGGGCCACGCAATCGCGAGCTATTGGGATACGCAACTTGGTATTCGAAACGACGCAGGCTACGGGCGTCCTGCTCGCAACTGGCTGGCCTTCGGTGTCCAGGGTCTGGCGCCATACTGGTTTGAAGTGGACGCAACCGGCTACCTGGGTACCGAGGGTCGGACCGCACTGCGCCTGTCGGCCGAGTACGAGTTGCTGATTACGCAGCGACTGATCCTGCAGCCCAGGATCGAGGCCAATTTCTACGGCAAGAACGACCCCGCCGTGGGTATCGGCAGTGGCCTTGCGAATGGCGCCGCAGGCCTGCGCCTGCGATATGAAATAAACCGTCAGTTCGCACCGTATATCGGTATCGAGCGCTACCAGACCTTTGGCAATACCGCCGACATGATTCGTGCGTCCGGCGGACGTAGTGGCGAGACTCGCTTTGTTGCGGGTGTTCGCATGTGGTTTTGACAGCGTATTTAACCCTTAGTTATCCGGAGTTCATCATGCAAGCGCCCCGCGCCCTCCTGCAAGCCACACTGGCAGTCGCCGCCGCTCTGGCCAGTTCCGTGGCTTTGGCTCATCCGAAGCTGGTTTCGTCTACGCCGGCCGACAAGGCCGAGGTTTCTGCGCCGCAGAAGATCGAACTGAAGTTCTCGGAAAACCTGATGACCAAGTTCTCCGGTGCAAACCTCGTCATGACCGGCATGCCGGGCATGGCCGACCATGCGCCGATGAAAGTGGCCGCCAAGGTTTCCGGCAGCGATGATCCGAAGACCATGGTCATCACCCCGGCACAGCCGCTGGTACCGGGCACCTATCGCGTGGACTGGCGCGCCGTGTCGTCCGACACCCATCCGATCAACGGGAATATCGCCTTCACGGTCAAGTAATCCGTAGATGGACTGGCTAGCCGTTTCTGTGCGCTTCGCACTCTATTTCGACCTGACGACGCTGTTCGGGCTTCCGCTGTTCGGACTCTACGCGCTTCGCCGCGAAGAATTGTCGTCGCGCATCGGCTCGCGCTATGTGACGGCCACTGCGGTGATCGCAGCGCTCGGCATCCTCCTGTCGCTCGCGAATATGGCGGTCATGGCGAAGGGCATGACCGGCGCTTCTGAGTACTCGGAGCTGCAAAGCCACGTCATCGAAATGATTGTCATGGGCACCGATTTCGGCGCCGCCTGGACGGTACGCCTGCTAGCCCTGCTCCTGAGCGTGCTGC
This sequence comes from Cupriavidus necator, assembly GCF_040578825.1. Classification (GTDB taxonomy): domain Bacteria; phylum Pseudomonadota; class Gammaproteobacteria; order Burkholderiales; family Burkholderiaceae; genus Cupriavidus; species Cupriavidus necator_E. The sequence continues at coordinate 24,227 of NZ_JBEFLI010000046.1, forward strand.
TTGCGTTGTTTGCCCGCCGGTGGCCATCCTTTCTGTTCGGCGCTCTCGCCGCCACTGCCGGCATAGCCCTGTCGACGCTCGCATGGGCCGGGCATGGCGCCATGGATGACGGCGGGTTGCGGTATCTCCGCCTCGCCACCGATATCAGCCATTTGCTCGCCGCAGGTGCCTGGGTCGGCGCGCTGGTTGCGTTCGTGATGTTGTCCAGGCCGTCATCGCTCGCAACGGCCGTCTTGCTCAGCCGTACGTCCAACGGATTTGCGCAGGTGGGCACGATCGTGGTCGCAACATTGACGGTCACGGGGGCGATGAACTACTGGATGATCGTCGGCCCGACGCTGCCAGTCGATCTCTCTCTGACATCGTATGGCGGCCTGCTGGTTGCCAAGCTCACACTATTTGGCATCATGCTGGCACTTGCCGCAGCGAACCGCTTCAGGCTTGCCCCGCAACTCGCGCAGGCGGTAAAGACCGGCGATCACGATGGGGCCGTACGTACGTTGCGCCGCAGCCTGATGTTCGAGACCAGCGCCGCTACGCTGATATTGGCGCTGGTGGCATCGCTGGGCGTCCTTTCGCCCACGGGGATGTAACGGCCGGTATATCGCAAGGGTCCCCCTCACCAACCGGCTGCTGACGCGCATCAGAACGGGCATGAAGTCCGCACCGTCCTCATAACTGGATCGAGGCCCGGCCAATGCCTTCGAATTCCGCTGTCACAAGGTCGCCAGCCGACGCAGTCAGAATGCCGACCCAGGTGCCGGTGGTGACGACCGTGCCGGCTTTCACGCTTTGGCCCGACCGTGTGGCGTGGCGCAGCCAGGCCACCAGGCCATAGGCCGGATCGCCGAGGGCATGGGTGCCACGGCGCTCGATCGACTCCGCTCCGATCTGCACCCGGCAACGCTGTGCTGCCCAGTCTCGCGCTTCATAGTCACGCCACTCGCCAAGCACAAGCGCCCCGTGGGCCTGCAGGTCGGCCAGCTTCAGCAGCGCGGGTGCGGCGACGTACTGCTGCCAGCGCGAGTCGACGACCTCGATCGAGACCGCCATCGCATCGATCAGCGCAGCTGCGCCCGCAGTATCGAGGGCGGCCGCCTGCGCGGCGTCCACCTCCTGTCCTAGCCGTAGCGCGATCTCGGCCTCGATGCCGCGCCACGTGAAGGGCCAGTCGCCGGCGTGTGCCGGGCTGGCCCACACCCCGGCGGACGGGAGTTCGGCGTGTGTCAGTTGCGCCTGGCGTGAAGGTCCTCCGGATTTCCAGTATCCGGCGCCTGTCGCTTGCCAGCCAAGCGACAGGGCGACCAGCGCCTGCACGGCGTAAGCCTGCTCCGGACTGTCAAGCGCCGTGGCGAAGCGTTCCGCGTCCGCGCAACGGCGCTCGCGCCGTGCGTCTAGCAGGGCCTGCGCGACCCTGTCGATATTGGTGGATGTCATGTTTCGGGTAATTCCTGGAATGGAGGATTAAGGTCACTCGGTGCCCCGCTTCCGGCAAGCGCACGCAGCAGGCTGCGGCACGCCGCCGGCACCGGACCGATAACGGGAATGGCAAAGCGCATGCTCAAGGCCTCGGCAGCCTGGCCCAGCGGGCCGCCGCCTATCACCACGGCTTGTGCTCCGTCGGCTTCCACACAGGCCTGGACCGCTTCCGCCAGCGCGGCTTCCAGTGCCGCCGGGTCAAGGCCAAGCAAGCGCGGGTCGCCCCGGGTGAAACGCACGCCGGTGAAGCTGGCCTCGAGCCCGTGGCGCCGCGCATTGGCTGCGATCGACGACGCCAGCGAGGGCGTCGTCGTGGCGATACCGAATCGACGCCCGTGCTGAGCCGCTTCCCGCATCGCGGCTTCGCCGATCCCCACCACCGGCACGGCCAGCCTGCACCGCAGCGTGTCGGCACCGGGATCGCCGAAAGCGGCAACGATGACACCGCGAAGCCCGGAGCGCTCCGGGCCGGCGCCGGGCAGCTCGATCGCGCCGACCGCCTCGGCGGCAGCGCGCAGATTGGCCTCGTCGACAATCATCGGCACCCCTCGCGCCATGGTCAGGCCGCGAACGTCCAGGTCGCAGGCAAGCGCGGCACGCGCGATATCAACCATCATCTGCGTGGTCGCCGACGACGTATTCGGATTGATCAGCAAGATATGGTTCATCGCCATGCACAGATCAGGAGCCGCTTGCGGGGGCCGTACTGCCAGCGACTCCCGGATCGGCATCGTCGTCGGCGGTTTCGCCCATCGGGCGGCCAAAGGTTTCGGGCGCGAACTGAACGCTCAGTGCGAACACAGCGTACATCGCCGCCAGCATGCTGAACATGCCGCCCACGCCGTAGACTTCAAACACGCGGCCGCTGATCAGCGGTGTCAGCGCCCCGGCCAGCGTGCCGAGCGCCAGGATCAGGGAGGTGCCGAACGCACGAACGTGGGTGGGATACTGCTCCGGCGCGAAGATCCAGATCGACGTGTTCAGCAGCACGACGCAGAACGTAAAGGCTGCGCCGAACAGCATGACCAGCGCAACGTTGTACGTCAGGAACCCGAAGCAGAGGCCTGCCGCGCAGGCCAGGCCGGCACCGATCGTCAGCACGCGCTTGCGCCGAAAGTGATAACCGCAGTACGAAGCGGCGAGCGCGCCGAACAGGCTGCCGCTTTGCATCACCATGGTGAAGAGAAAGCTCTTGGTAATGGTGTAGCCCTGTGACATCAGGATGGTGGGCATCAGCGTCAGTACCGAGATCTGCGCCCCGTAGGTCATGGAAACCGCAACGCCAAGTGCGATCGTGCGTCGTCCCAGGCGGCCCTTGAATATGTCGCTCAGCCGCACCCTGGTGCGCGGTGCCTCCTCCTGCATCGATGCCTTGATGTAAGGCGTGGGCTCGCCGGCGAGCTTGCCCAACCGGCCTGACGCCAGGATCGACAGCACCCGGTTGGCCTCGTCGACCCGTCCCTTGGAGAGTAGAAAGCGCGGCGTCTCCGGAATAAAACGCCGGTAGAACACGACGAAGAACGCCGGGAGCACCAGGCAGGCAAACAACCAGCGCCAGCTATCCGGGCCCGGGAACATGGCGAACACGGCAAGGCCGAAGGCAGGCGCCAGCATATTGCCGAGACCGCCGCTGCCCACGCTGACCATGCCCACCGCCGTGCCGCGGAAGCGGGTCGAGCACAACTCGGCCAGCATCGTCACGGCAATGGAGATCTCCCCGCCCAGGCCAATGCCGACGATAAAGCGGCCGGCCGCCAGCACGCCATAGTTCGGCGCCAGCGCGCAGATGATGGCACCCAGCGTGAACAGCAGCAGGTTGGCGCTCAGCATCGCGCGCCTGCCATAGCGGTCCGCGATATACCCTGAGCCGATGCGCCCCAACGCGGCGGCACTGAAGGTCAGCGTGTTGAGAAAGCCGATCTCCGCCACCGAAATGCCCCATTGCTCCCGCAACAGGGGGCCTACCAGGCCGACCGCATTCTGCTCGAACACATCGAACATCACACCCAGCATGATCATGAAGATGATCTTCTTGTGCGACGCCGTCACGCCGATGCCATCCATGGCCCGGTCAAGCTCGTGCTGCTGTGGGGAATTCGGCGATTGCACTACTGTTTCTGCGCCCATCTTTGTCTCCTCCTCGTTCGAGGTCGTCACGGTGTCTCCGCAAACTTGTCGCCGCCGTGGCCGGCTGGCGTTGTAGAGCAGCAATGAAAGATCGTTCCGCCCAATTCCAGCGCAGGCGTCGAGTACGGTGGCCGGCGGGCGCGCAAGGCTTGTTCAGCCGCATACGCCAGCCGTATCAGCACGGTTTCCGAGAAAGGACGGCCGAAGAGTTCCAGACCGACCGGCACGCCCCGGGGTGCGTTGCGGTCCGGCGCGGAAAAGCCCGCGGGGATCACAATGGCCGGAAAGCCGGTGGCGGACGCGAGCACGCCATTGCGTTCGGCCTGCGTCTCGCCCACCGGAACCACCAGGCGCCGCTGGTGGGGAAATGCCAGTGCGTCGAGCCGGTGCCGCGCCATCAGGTCCTGCAGCCGCATGCGCAATGCCTGCTGGCGCTGCAGGCGCTCGCGATATTCCTCTGCGCGGCCGCTCAGCGCCACGGCGGTGGTCAGCGTTCCCGCCACGCTTGGATGCACCGTTCCCGCCGCGATGATGTCCTTCGTCGACCGCACCCGCACGCCGGATGCGAGCCGGGCCAGATAGGCGTCGAGATCGCGCTCCATCTCGTAGTGGTGCACGAGCGTGGACGCCAGGAGTTCCTCCGGGTTGATGGCGTCGTCAATGGCGATCAGTTCGGCGCCTTGTGCTGCGACGATGGCCAGCGCCGCTTGCATGACGGCATTGACGGGACGGTGCGCATCCCCGTTGCCAAAGAAATGGCGCAAGACGCCAATGCGCGCACCCTTGAGCCCGTCGGGGTCGAGACAGCCGGTATAGCTCGCCGGAATGTGGGGCTCGCCCTGGCTGGTGACCGGATCGGCCGGGTCGTAACCGGCGATGACATCCAGCAGTACCGCCGTATCCGCAACGGTCCGGGTGATGGGGCCGATCGTGTCCTGTGTCAGCCCGCACGGCATCAGGCCGGCCCGGCTGACGAGGCCCATGGTCGGCCGCAGGCCGACGAGGTTGTTGGCGGAGGCTGGTGAGCGGATCGAGTTGACACCGTCGGTGCCGATCCCCAGCAAACCGAAACTGGCTGCGATGGCGGCGCCAGTCCCCCCGCTGGAACCGCCGGGCGTGCGCGTCAGGTCATAGGGGTTCAGCGTCTGACCGGACAAGGTGCTGACCGTCTCGCCGCCGGAGGCAAGCTCGTGCAGGTTGGTCTTGGCCAGGACGATCGCGCCTGCCTCGCGCAGCCGACGGACGATGAAGGCGTCGTCCGCGGACATATTGCCGCTCAGGCATGACGCACCGGCAGTGGTCTCGATGCCGCCGCACTCGAGGTTGTCCTTGATCAGCACCGGAATGCCATGCAGGGGCCTTAGCGCCCGCGCTGGATCGCGCCCGGCCATGTCATCGATGCGGCCGGCGTCGGCCAGCGCCTGCGAATTGAGCCGGAGGATGCTGCGCAGCGCGGGGCCGCTTTGATCATAGGCCGAGATGCGCTCCAGGTAGCCGCGGACCAGTTGCCGCGCAGTCAGCCTGCCGTCGCGCATCGCGGCATGCGCGCTGGCAACGGTGGCCTCCACCACGCTGAATGGGGCGTGATTGCCGGGTCCGTCCGGCTTCGGTTGCAATGTGTTCGTCATGGGATGGCAGTCGTTGATGCGCCGGCAAGCGGCGCGCGGGATGTTGGGCCCGCGGGGCAGCGGCGCGCTGCCCCGCGGGCGTCTGCTACCGGTTGACCAGCCTGGCCGGCAGGGTCCAGATGGCGAAGGCGCCAAGCACCAGCATCCCGGCGATCATGTAGTAGGCGCTGTTGCCGCTCTGGGTCACGTCACGGAGGTAGCCGATCATGTAGCCGCTGGTAAAGCCGGCCAGGTTCCCGATCGAGTTGCTCATGGCGATGGCCGTGGCCGCCGCCGCGCCGCTCAGGAAGGCCGTCGGCAGCGACCAGAACAACGGCGTGCAGGTCAGGATGCCCGCCGCTGCGATCGACAGGAACACCAGTGACAGCGCGGTGTTGTGCATGACCCACGGCAATGCCAGGAAACCGATCGCGCCCATCATGCACGGGATGATCAGGTGCCAGCGCCGCTCGCGATGCTTGTCGGCGCTGCGCCCGAAGAAGTACATCGCGACAATCGCTGCGATATAGGGAATCGCGCTCAGCAAGCCAATGTTGACGGGGTCGCTGACGCCCGTCGACTTGATAAACGTGGGCAACCAGAGCGTGATGCCGTACTGGCCCGTGACATAGCAGAAGCAGATCAGGCTGATCAGCCAGACGCGCGGGTCGGTGAATACCTTGCCGACACGCGCCTGCGGGTCCGCCGCCTTGACGTCCTCCGCCTTGGCCTGCTCGAGGACGCGCTTCTCCTCGCTGCTGAGCCACTTGGCCTTGGCAATGGAGTTGTCCAGGTAGTAGAAGCAGAAGCAACCCAGCAGCACGGCCGGAACCGCCTCGATGATGAACATCCATTGCCAGCCACCCCAGCCGGCCACGCCGGCCATGCTGCCCATCAGGTATCCCGACAGCGGGTTGCCGATGATGCCGGACAGCGGAGAACCCATGCAATAGATGGCCATGATCTTGGCGCGCCGGTGCGACGGATACCAGCAGGACAGGTAGTACACGATGCCAGGCGTAAAGCCCGCTTCTGCCAGCCCTAGCAGAAAGCGCAGCGTGTAGAACGCGGTTGGCGTCTCCACGAACGCGAAGCACGCGGAGAGAATCCCCCACGTGATCATGATCCGGCCGATCCATACCTTGGCGCCAAACCGATGCAGCGCCAGGTTGCTCGGCACCTCGAACAGGAAGTAGCCGATAAAGAAAATGCCGGCGCCCAGCCCATACACGGTTTCGCTGAAGCCCAGTTGCTGGGACATCTGGAGCTTCGCAAAACCAACGTTGACACGATCGAGATAAGCGATCAGGAAACAGACCATCAGGAATGGAACGAGCCGCCAGCTAACCTTGCGGTATGTCGCGTCCTCGAACGTCCTGATCTTTGCTCCCGCCTGCAGGGTTGTATCCACAGCGTCTCCTCTGTTTTTTTGTCAGGTACGGCAGTGCTGCGTTGATCTGGTCGCGATCAGTCCGGCGGGAATTTGCGGGCGCCAGGCCGCGGCTCCGCCTGGCACGCGGCGCGCGGTGCGTGCCAGGCGCCCTTTCCCGTCCCGGATGGAAATGGCTGCGTCAGGCTGCAGCCCTGAGTGACAGTGGCGTGGCGTGTGCGGCGAGATAGTCCATGGCGGCAACGGTCCCGCTTGCAGCGACCGGTACGCCCGAGATCTTCAGTCCCATTTCGCAGCCGGCGATGGTCGCCATCAGCGTCAGGTCGTTGCAGTCGCCCAGATGGCCGATGCGGAACATGCGGCCCTTCACCTTGCCCAGTCCCGCGCCGAGCGACATGTTGAAGCGCTCATAGATGTTCCTGCGCACCACGTCCGCGTCGATCCCTTCGGGCATCATCACGCCGGTGAGCACCGGGCTGTAGACGGCAGGGTCCGCACACTGGATTTCCAGGCCCCAGGCATTGACCGCGCGGCGGCATGCCTCGGCCAGCCGCTGGTGGCGCGCGAAGACGTTGTCCAGTCCTTCTTCGAGAATCATGTCGAGGGCTTCGGACAGGCCGTAGAGCAGATTCGTGTTGGGCGTATAGGGCCAGTAGCCGGTCCGGTTCATTTCGATGATTTCGTCCCAGCCCCAGAAGCTGCGCGGCAGCCGGGCGCTGCGCGACGCTTCAATAGCCTTGGGCGACACCGCGTTGAAGCTGATGCCGGGCGGCAGCATGAGTCCCTTCTGCGACCCGGAAACGGTCACGTCCACGCCCCATTCGTCGTGCCGGTAATCGGCGGACGCCAGCCCCGAGATGGTGTCGACCAGCAGCAGCGCCGGGTGCCCCGCCGCATCGATGGCCTTGCGCACGGCAGCGATGTCAGATGTCACGCCGGTCGAGGTTTCGTTGTGGACCACGCATACCGCCTTGATGGCATGGGCGGCATCGGCGCGCAGGCGGGCTTCGATCATGTCGGCCCGCACCCCGCGGCGCCAGCCCTCGATGCCCGGCAAGCCGAGAAACTCGGGCCGGATGCCAAGGCTCTCTGCCATCTTCTTCCAGAGCGTGGCGAAGTGGCCGGTCTCGAACATCAGTACGGTGTCGCCAGGGCTCAGCGTGTTCGACAACGCGGCTTCCCACGCGCCAGTACCGGAAGCCGGATAGATCACCACCGGTTGCTCCGTCTTGAAAACCTTCTTGATGCCGGCCAACACCTTCAAGCCCAGCGCCCCGAATTCGGGGCCGCGATGGTCGATGGTCGGATAGCTGATGGCTCGCAGGATGCGATCGGGAACCGGGCTCGGTCCGGGGATCTGAAGGAAGTGGCGGCCTGCGGGGTGGAAGTTGACTTTCAGCATGGACTCCTCCTGTTGAGTTTTGAATGCAAAATACTTTAGCAGAAGCGAGGCACTAAAACAGGGCCGATGGCGCTCGAATTTCCTAGCGTTTACCCGGCACATTCAGCGATTCATCCAGTTTTGAAGGTCGGGTTCAACGTCTGCTAAAATTGAACTCAATCAAGCAATCTTTAAATTGAATGCAAAATTCAGGCTATCCGGGCATGGATTCGCCCGTATCTGTGCTGCCCAAGATCGAACGCCAACGCTTGCATGACACGGTGGTTGGCCACCTGCGGACTTTTATCGTCGAGGGTGTCCTGGAGGCGGGCATGAAGCTCAACGAGCGCGAGCTGTGCGAGAAGCTGGGCATCTCCCGCACACCGCTGCGCGAAGCCATGAAGGTGCTGGCGGCGGAGGGGCTGATCGAGATCTCGCTCAATCGGGGCGCTACCGTAGCGCGCCTGTCGCCAACGGAGATCCAGGACACGTTCGAGCTGATGAGCGGCCTGGAAGCGTTTTCCGGCGAACTGGCCTGCGAGCGCATCACCGCCGTCGAACTGGCGCAGATCAAAGCGCTGCACTACGCGATGCTGGCATGCCGGGCAAACGATGACTTGCCCGGCTATTACAGTTTCAACCACCAGATCCATGACCGCATCAACGAAGCGGCCCGCAATACCGCGCTGCGTCAGACCTATCTTTCGGTGAACCGCAGGCTGCAGGCGTTGCGCTTCCGCTCGAACTATCAGAAGCCGAAATGGGACAGCGCCGTCCATGACCATGAGGAAATGCTGGCAGCGCTCGAAGCCCGCGATGGCAAGCGGCTTGCCGCGATCCTGCGCCAGCATCTGCTGGACAAGCGCGACGCCGTTCTGCTTCTCCAGTCGACCGAGGCTGGCGACACGACCGAAACATAGCGCAGCGGGGCCCGGGCATCGGCTCCGCTGTAACGCCGCACCTGCAAACTCGGTTTCCCAAGAAAAAACGCCCTCCAACTTGACGTTGGAGGGCGCCTTGCGACTTGCACCAGCTCTTTGATATTTCAGGTCGGCTGGGGACCCCTGACTGCGTGCAACGGCTACGCTACGAGCCGGCTCAGAACGGAATATCGTCGTCCATGTCCTCGAAGCCGTTCGACGGCGACTGCTGCGGACGGCGTGCGCCGCCGGCCTGGCCACCGCCCTGGGCACCACGGCCGCCGCCGTAGCCACCACCGCCGCCGCCCGACGATTCGCGGCTGTAGCCGCCGCCACCGCCACCACCACCGCCGTAGCCGCCTTCGTCACCGCCGCCGCCGCCACCCTGGCGCGAACCCAGCATCTGCATCTGGTCGGCGACGATTTCAGTCGAGTACTTGTCCTGGCCGGACTGGTCCTGCCACTTGCGGGTGCGGATGCGGCCTTCGATATAGACCGACGAACCCTTGCGCAGATACTGGCCGGCGATCTCGGCGAGCTTGCCGAAGAAGGCGATGCGGTGCCACTCAGTGGCTTCCTTCATCTCGCCTGATGCCTTGTCCTTGTAGCGGTCGGTGGTCGCCAGCCGGATATTGGTGACGGCGTCGCCGCTGGGCATATAGCGCGTTTCGGGGTCCGCGCCGAGGTTGCCGACGAGAATGACTTTGTTGACCGATGCCATGTGAATGTTCTCCAAAAGCCACGCGCTGTGTTGAAAAGCGTGGCAATACGATGACGGTAAAGCTTTGACTGTAAAGCCGACTGTTAGTGTGATCCGATACTGCGCCGGCGGCTAGCCGGCGGCCCCGCGTTACCCATTACCTCATCCGGCTGCATTGTCCGTCACCGCGGCAGTCAGCGTAAACGAACATCGCGCCCCCGGCCGGATGTCGGGTGGCGCGATCATACTAGGCCGGATTCAGGCCGGAAGCTTTACGGATTGATGCGGCTGGGCGCAGCGTGGGGTGCGGTGTCAGGCCGCCGCTGCCGGCGCGCTTTCCTGTCCGCGGGCCGGCGGCGCTTTCATGCTCCAGGCGATTATAAGCCACAGCAGCAGCACCACCGCGCACCCGACAAATACCGCGCTGCGGCCCTCGTGCTTGAGCAGCCAGCCGCCGACGGCGCCGCCCAGGAACAGCCCGAGCGCCTGCGTGGTGTTGTACACGCCCAGCGCCGCGCCGCGCGCGGATGCCGCGTAGCGCGACACCAGCGATGGCTGCATCGCTTCCAGCACGTTGAACGCCACGAAGAAAAGCACCAGCACGGCAACGATCGCCCACAGGCCATGCACGGCCGCAAACAGAAGCTGCACCGCGGTCATCAGCGCGACCGCGCCCAGCAGCACCGGACGCACGCGGCCGTAGCGCTCGGCCGCCATCATTGGGCCAAGCATCAGCACGAACGACACCAGCACCACCGGCAGGTACACCTTCCAGTGCTGGTCCAGCGGCATGCCGGCATCGCTCAGCATCGTCGGCACCACCATGAACATGGCCACCTGCGAGGCATGCAGCGCCAGCACGCCGACGTTGAGCCGCGCCAGGTCGGCATTGAGCAGCACGTGGCGGAACGGCAGCCGCACCGGGTGCGGCGGCGGCGGGCTCGGCACCAGGAACAACGTGACGGCGATGGCGATCACGCCCAGCACCGACATCAGCCCGAAGATGCCGGCCATGCCGATGCTGTGCATCAGCGGCGAGGCAATCACCAGCGACAGCGCGAAGGTCAGGCCGATGCTGCCGCCCACCATCGCCATCGCCTTGGTGCGATGGCGCTCGCTGGTCAGGTCGGCGATGCAGGCGGTGATCGCCGCGGAAATGGCGCCCATGCCCTGCAGCGCGCGCCCGGCGATGATGCCGCCCAGCGTGTCGGAAAACGCCGCAACAAGCCCGCCGGCGATAAACAGCAGCAGCCCCGCCACCATCACCGGCTTGCGCCCGACACGGTCGGACAACCAGCCCAGCGGGATGTGCAGGAAGGCCTGCATCAGGCCGTAGATGCCCATGGCCAGGCCCACGCGCTGGGCGTCCTGCCCATCGGGCAGCGTGCGCGCGTATTCGGCGAAGACCGGCAGGATCAGGAACAGGCCCAGCATGCGCAGCGCGAAGATGCTGGCCAGCGACACGCTGGCGCGCAGCTCGGTGCGGGTCATGCGCTCGCGGGTGGGGGCCCGGGATGCCTCAGCGGCATCCGCATCCTGGGAAGAAGTCTGGATCGACGGCATTGCGATCGTGGGATCGGTGGGAAATCGGTCTGGGCGGTCGGCTGTGGTCGTATGGCCATGGGTCCTGACAACCCCGGAAACCGAAGTTGGGTATATTAACAGGTTTGCTCCTTCGCGCTTCCCGGGTCACCTGGCCATGCCAGTGGCCCCCGGGCGTGTGCCCGGGCGCGCATTCCGGCCGTCGCCAGCGGTCGGAAGTGCCAAATACGGTACTTGTTTCTGGGTTTTGCGATTCCTTCAGACAGCCTTGCCAGCCCGGCGGGGCGGCCTGTCTGGCGACGACTTTTCGGCATATGGAAGAAATCAAGATCCGTGGGGCGCGTACCCACAACCTGAAGAACATCAATCTCGACCTGCCGCGCAACCGGCTGATCGTGATCACCGGCCTGTCGGGCTCGGGCAAGTCCTCGCTCGCCTTCGACACGCTCTATGCCGAGGGCCAGCGCCGCTACGTGGAGTCGCTGTCCGCCTATGCCCGCCAGTTCCTGCAACTGATGGAGAAGCCGGACGTGGACCTGATCGAAGGCCTGTCGCCGGCGATCTCGATCGAGCAGAAGGCCACCAGCCACAACCCGCGCTCGACGGTCGGCACCGTCACCGAGATCCACGACTACCTGCGCCTGCTGTACGCCCGCGCCGGCACGCCCTACTGCCCCGACCACAACCTGCCGCTGCAGGCGCAGAGCGTGTCGCAGATGGTGGATGCGGCGCTGGCGCTGCCCGAGGACACCAAGCTGATGATCCTGGCGCCGGTGGTAGCCGACCGCAAGGGCGAGCATTCTGATCTGTTCGACAGCATGCAGGCGCAGGGCTTCGTGCGCTTTCGCATCCGCTCGGGCGGCGGCACCGCCCACGAGGCCGAGGCGCGAGTCTACGAGGTCGATGCGCTGCCCAAGCTGAAGAAGACCGAGAAGCACAGCATCGACGTAGTGGTCGATCGGGTGAAGGTGCGCGCCGACATCAAGCAGCGCCTGGCGGAGTCGTTTGAAACCGCGCTGCGCCTGGCCGACGGCCGCGCGCTGGTGCTGGAAATGGATACCGGCAAGGAGCACACCTTCAGTTCGCGCTTCGCCTGCCCGATCTGCTCGTACTCCTTGCAGGAGCTGGAGCCGCGGCTGTTCTCGTTCAACAACCCGATGGGCGCCTGCCCGAGCTGCGACGGGCTGGGCCAGATCACGTTCTTCGATCCGAAGCGCGTGGTGGCCTTCCCCAACCTGTCGCTGGCCTCGGGCGCGATCAAGGGCTGGGACCGCCGCAACCAGTTCTACTTCCAGATGCTGCAAAGCCTTGCGGCGTACTACGACTTCGACACCGAGACCGCGTTCGAGGAGCTGCCCGAGAACGTGCAGCAGGTGGTGCTGCACGGCTCGGGCGAGCAGGAAATCCCGTTCACCTATATCAACGAACGCGGCCGCACCACCGTGCGCGAGCACGTGTTCGAAGGGATCATTCCCAACCTGGAGCGCCGCTACCGCGAGACTGATTCGGCCGCGGTGCGCGAGGAACTGGCCAAGTACCAGAACAACCAGCCCTGCCCTGTCTGCCATGGCACGCGCCTACGGACCGAGGCGCGTCACGTGAAGATCGGCGAGGGCGAGCAGGCGCGCGCGATCTTCGAGATCAACGGCTGGCCGCTGCGCGACGCGCTGACGTATTTCCTGATGCTGGAGATGCACGGCGCCAAGCGCGAGATCGCCGACAAGATCGTCAAGGAGATCACTGCGCGGCTGAACTTCCTGAACAACGTCGGGCTGGATTACCTGTCGCTGGAGCGCAGCGCCGATACGCTGTCGGGCGGCGAGGCGCAGCGCATCCGGCTGGCCTCGCAGATCGGCTCCGGCCTGACCGGCGTGATGTACGTGCTGGACGAGCCGTCCATCGGCCTGCACCAGCGCGACAACGACCGGCTGATCGGCACGCTCAAGCACCTGCGCGATATCGGCAACTCGGTGCTGGTGGTCGAGCATGACGAGGACATGATCCGCGCCTGCGACTACGTGGTCGATATCGGCCCGGGCGCCGGCGTGCACGGCGGCATGATCGTGGCCGAGGGCACGCCGCGGCAGATCGAGGACTCGCCCTCGTCGCTGACGGGACAGTACCTGTCCGGCCAGCGCCGCATCGAGGTGCCGAAGAAACGCGCCGCGCCAGACGATGAACGTCTGCTGCGCATCGTCAATGCCAGCGGCAACAACCTGCGCAACGTCACCGCCGAGGTGCCGGTTGGCCTGCTGACCTGCATCACCGGCGTGTCGGGCTCGGGCAAGTCGACGCTGATCAACGACACCCTCTACCACGCGGTGGCGCGCCACCTGTACGGCTCCACGCCGGAACCGGCAGCGCACGACCGCATCGAGGGGCTGGAGCATTTCGACAAGGTCATCAACGTCGACCAGAGCCCGATCGGCCGCACGCCGCGCTCGAATCCCGCCACCTACACCGGCCTGTTCACGCCGATCCGCGAGCTGTTCGCCGGCGTGCCGTCGGCCAAGGAGCGAGGCTACGACCCGGGCCGCTTCTCGTTCAACGTCAAGGGCGGGCGCTGCGAATCGTGCCAGGGCGACGGCGTGCTCAAGGTCGAGATGCATTTCCTGCCGGACGTGTACGTGCCGTGCGATGTCTGCCACGGCAAGCGCTACAACCGCGAGACGCTGGAAGTCCTCTACAAGGGCAAGAACATCTCCGAGGTGCTCGACCTGACCGTGGAGCAGGCGCACGAGTTCTTCAGCGCGGTGCCGGTGGTGCGGCGCAAGCTGCAGACGCTGCTGGACGTGGGCTTGGGCTATATCCGGCTGGGGCAGTCGGCGACCACGCTGTCGGGCGGCGAGGCGCAGCGCGTCAAGCTGTCGCTGGAGCTGTCCAAGCGCGATACCGGACGTACGCTCTATATCCTGGACGAGCCGACCACCGGCCTGCATTTCCACGATATCGAGCTGCTGCTCAAGGTCATCCACAAGCTGCGCGACCAGGGCAATACGGTGGTGATCATCGAACACAACCTCGATGTCATCAAGACCGCCGACTGGCTGATCGACATGGGGCCGGAAGGCGGCGCCGGTGGCGGTCAGGTGATCGCGCGCGGCACGCCGGAGGATGTGGCCAGGAGCAAGGCGAGCTTTACGGGGAAGTACCTGAAGCCGTTGTTGGCGCGATAGGGCCCTCGGAATTTTCGGTGATGCGCGGGGCAAGAATCCTCGGGACTTGCTCGCATCGGCGGTTGTGTTAGTTGCCTTGCATCAAGATGTGGTGACATTGATGGCTTAGGCGCCCGCTCCATCTCCTAACGTGAAGACATGGACATGTCCCATCACGTCCGTTCTTTACTGGGCAACTAGGAGACGCCAATGCGAAGTCGAATCCAGCTTGCGCTCAAGATCACCGCGCTCGGGGCTGTGGCAAGCATGACATCCGCCCTTGCGCAGAATGCGCCTGACAATGCGATACCCAATGCCGATGGCTCCCGCACCATCCTGCGGTCGCAACAACTGCCTGAGGCCAATGAGCGGCACGCGCGGTGGTGCCAGATGCATGGTGCGGTGGACATTACAAACGAAGGCGATGTGACGCTCGGCCCAAAGACATTCGACGGGATCGTCTGTCAATCTCTCGATCCTTCCACGCCTGGCTTCTCTGGCGCGTACATACCAAAGGATCAGAGCCTGCGCATCATCTCTCCCGACGCCGAGATGGAGAAGGCTCCCTCCATCACTCCGAAATTCCCATGAAAGTCGCTTGAGCCGGAAAGCTCGCTGGTTCCATATTCGTCTGCGGTAATTCCCACCATAAGCGTCTACCCGAATAACGACTACACCGTAAAGAGAGACGCTATGTTCTATCCCGCTTCCTACGCCATCTTCCATAACTTCACAGGCGGTCCCAGAGGGCGCGTCGTATCGAGCATACCCTTACTTGAATGCACGTGGAGATGGGAAGGCGTGGTCCAAGAGGGCTCACATAAAGTCTGGCACTTTATCGGCTGCATCGCGCCCTCGTTCCAGACAGTGGTTGGTACCAACATTGAGGCGTGCGTGGGAATCATATGCGCGCGCGGGGAAGGGTCATTCGTTGTTGATTAGCTCAGCCGTTTTACAGCCTTCAATGCCTCGGTAACGATGCGCCACAATTTTGCTAGCGACACCACCTTGCATTCAATACGGCAAGTCCTACCATGAACGGCAAGGACGGCCACAATAGCCGTCGCCGCCAACACCTGGAGGCCTGCCATGGAACTCCTGTCGGTACCGGTCACCAAGCCGGAAGCCACCAACTTCATCTTCGGCCAGTCGCACTTCATCAAGACCGTGGAAGACCTGCACGAGGCGCTGGTGGGCACGGTGCCCGGCATCCGCTTCGGGCTGGCGTTCTGCGAGGCCTCGGGCAAGCGGCTGGTGCGCTGGTCAGGCACCGACGAGCACTTGATCGACATGGCCTGCGAAAACGCGCGCGCCATCGGCGCGGGGCACAGCTTCCTGATCTTCCTGGGAGACGGGTTCTTTCCGGTGAACGTGCTGGGCGCGGTGCGCGCGGTGCCCGAGGTGTGCCGGATCTACTGCGCGACCGCGAACCCGACGCAGGTGATCGTCGCGCAGACCGATGCCGGCCGCGGCGTGGTGGGCGTGATCGACGGCGCCTCGCCGCTGGGAATCGAGACCGAGGCGGATGTGGCGGAGCGCAAAGCGCTGTTGCGCAAGTTCGGCTACAAGCTGTAGCCGTGCCGCTCAGTGCTGCGCCGCCTGTACGCGCGTGACCGGCGGCACATCGTCTTCCTTCATGCGGCTGCGGTTCAGCACGCCGGCCTGCTCCAGCACCGGATAGGCGGTCGCGCAGAACAGCGAATTCAGCCGCTTCAGCTCGCTGATCACATCGAGATGCAGCGAACTGGTCTCGACGCTTTCCGCGGTCTGCACCGCCACGCGCTGCAGGTGGGTGCGCGCGTACTTGCGCTCCAGCTCGCGGAAGTTGGCCTTCTCCGCCATCAGCGCCTGCGCGCTCTTCAGGTCGCCGTTGAGGAACACCGACAAGCCCAGCCGCAGGTTGGCCACCAGGCGCGCATGCATTTCGGCGATCTCCTCCATGCCCGCTTCGGAGAACATCAGGTTGTGCGCGATCTTCTTGTCCTTGGTATCGAGCAGGATGCGCTCGATGATGTCGCCGGCATGCTCCAGGTTGATGGTCAGCGAGATGATCTCGGTCCAGCGCCGGCCATCGCGCTCGTCCAATGCTTCGAGGCTGATGCGGGTCAGGTATAGCTTGATCGCGGTGTAGAGGTCGTCGACCTCGTTGTCGATGCGGCAAGTGGCGGTGGCCAGCTTGGCGTCATTGGTGCGCATCACGCGCAGCATGTTGTCGAGCATCTGTTCGACACGGTCGCCGATGCGCAGCACCTCGCGCGCGGCGTTGGAGAGCGCCAGCGTGGGCGTGGACAGCGCGGCCGGGTCGAGGTGGCGCGGCGTGACCTGGCTGTCGCCGGTATTGCGACCGGGCAGCACTTTCTCGCACAGCCGGGCCAGCGGCGCGGTCGCGCCCAGCAGCAGTACCGCCAGCGCGACGTTGAACAGCAAGTGGAAATTGACGATCAGCCGTTGCGGCTCATGGTCGACCAGCGCCAGCAGCTCCTCGGCCTGCGCCAGCAGCGGCAGCGCGACCAGGCAGCCCAGCAGCCGCGACAGCAGGTTGCCCAGCGTCACGCGCTTGCCCGGCTGATTGTTGCCCGAGGTGGTCAGCAGCGCCGAGATGCCCGAGCCCAGGTTGGCGCCCAGCACCAGCGCCAGCGCCACGTGGATCGACACCACGCCGGCCGAGGCCAGCGCGCCGCAGAACAGCACCACGGCCAGGCTGGAATAGCACAGGATGGTCAGGAAGGCGCCGACCAGCATGTCGAGCCCCGAGTCGCCGGTCAGCGAGGCGAACAGCACCTTGACGCCAGCGGCCTGCACCACCGGCCGCGTGGCGATGGAAATCAGTTCGAGCGCCAGTGTGATGAGGCCCAGCCCGATCAGCACGCGCCCGACGTGGCCCGCCTTGCTGCCCTTCCATGACAGATGGCAGATCACGCCGACGAAGATCAGCAGCGGCGACAGCCACGACAGGTCCAGCGAGAACACCTGCACCATCAGCGCGGTGCCGACGTTGGCGCCGAGCATGATGGCCAGCGCCGGCGCCACGGCGATCAGGCCCTGGCCGACGAAGGAACTGACGATGACCGCGGTGGCGTTGCTGCTCTGGACCAGCCCGGTGACGCCGAGCCCGGCGAGGAAGGCGGTGAAGCGGTTGGAGACGCTGGTCGACAACACGTGGCGCAGGTTGGCGCCGTAGACGCGCAGGATGCCGACCTTGACGATGTTCGTGCCCCAGACAAGGAGGGCCACGCCTGATAACAGGTGAAGGAGTACGCCCATGGTGCGCCTTTGTGTGACCGGTGCCGAAATACCGCCGGAGGCTCCGCCCAGTCATCGTGTCGTTGTCAAGGGCTCATTATGCGCCCGCCACCGGGCAGCGGCAACGACGTGGCGCGGCCCTGGGGGCCGCAGGCAACACAGGCTCTGCTCAGGGCAGCGCGACCTTGATGCCGAGTCCGACGAAGATCGCCCCCGCCGCGCGATCCAGCCAGCGACCCGTGGCCGGACGCCGGCGCAGCCAGCCACCGAGCCAGCCCGCGCACAGCCCGAACAGCGAGAACACCACGGCGGTCTGCAGCATGAAGACCACGCCCAGCAGCAGGAACTGCAGGCCAGGGTGCGCCGCATCGGCGCGCACGAACTGCGGCAGGAACACCAGGAAGAACAGCGTCACCTTGGGGTTCATCATGTTGCCGAGCACGCTCTGGCGGAACACGCGGCCCAGCGGCACCGCATCAACATCGCCGCCCTGCGCCAGCCCTCCTTTGGCGCGCAGCGCCTGGATGCCGATCCAGATCAGGTAAGCGGCGCCCGCGTACTTGATGAGCTGGAAGGCCAGCGGCGACGAGCGCAGCACCGCCGCCAGCCCCACCGCGGCGATCACGGTATGGAACAGGCAGCCGACGGAGAAGCCCAGCGCCGCCACCAGTCCGGCGCGCCGCCCCTGCGCCATGCCGCGCGCCAGCACCTGCAGGTTGTCGGGGCCGGGGGCCACGGTCACGGCGATGGAAGTCAGCAGGAACAGCAGCAGGTCAGGCATGGGGTCTCCTTCGGCGGAAATCCTGGTGTCGGTGAATACGTGTCCGAAATACGCGAAATTCAATGGCCTTCGAAGCGGCACACCGTGAACAGCGGCAGCCCGCCAGCCTGCAGCAGCCTGGAGCCGCCCAGCTCTGGCAGGTCGACGATAGCGGCGCCCTCCACCACCGTCGCGCCGAGGCGCTCCAGCAGCTTGCGCCCGGCCATCATGGTGCCGCCGGTGGCAATCAGGTCGTCGATCAGCAGCACGCGGTCGCCGGCCTTGCAGGCATCGGCGTGGATTTCGACGGTGGCGCTGCCGTATTCCAGCTCGTACTCCTCGGCCACGGTCTGGAACGGCAGCTTGCCCTTCTTGCGGATCGGCACGAAGCCCAGGTTCAGCTCATACGCGACGATCGCGCCCAGGATAAAGCCGCGCGCGTCAATGCCGGCGACCAGGTCGAGCTGCGCATCCATGTAGCGGTGCACAAAGACATCGATCAGCACGCGCAGCGTCCTGGGGTTCTGCAGCAGCGGCGTGATGTCGCGGAACATCACGCCCGGCGCGGGCCAGTCCGGTACGGTCCGGATGCGGTCGCGCAGATAGCCGGTGGCGTCGCCGAGGTCGGGGGACTGGATCAGGGAATCTGGCATGGGCAAACGAGGGGGTAGGCAAAACGAAAGCGCGCCATGCGCGCCGATGGCAATCCTGTCGCGGCGGCCGATGCGGTAACGGGATACCACCCGCGCCGCCGGGGCGGCCAGCACAATGGCCCTGCCGGCCGCCTGGCCGGGCTGCCGCGTCCGGCACCCGCCGGACAACCGTAACCATACAGGAGACCGCGATGGCAAAGAAGATTCTGATGCTGGTCGGCGACTACGCCGAAGACTATGAAACCATGGTGCCGTTCCAGGCGCTGCAGATGGTCGGCCATACCGTCGATGCCGTGTGCCCCGACAAGAAGGCGGGCGACGCCTGCGCCACCGCCATCCACGACTTCGAGGGCGACCAGACCTACAGCGAGAAGCGGGGCCACAACTTCACGCTGAACGCGACCTTCGCCGAGATCGACCCGGCCGCGTACGACGCGCTGGTGATCCCCGGCGGCCGCGCGCCGGAATACCTGCGGCTGAACGCGCGGGTGCTGGACATCGTGCGCCACTTCGCCCAGGCGGACAAGCCGATCGCCGCGGTCTGCCACGGCGCCCAGCTGCTGGCCGCAGCCGGCGTGCTGGAAGGGAAGACCTGCTCGGCCTATCCCGCCTGCGCGCCGGAAGTGAAGCTGGCGGGCGGCACCTATGCCGAGATCCCGGTCGACCAGGCCCATACCGACGGCAACCTTGTCACCGCACCAGCCTGGCCCGCGCATCCGGCATGGCTGGCGCAGTTCCTTGCGGTGCTGGGCACGCGGATCGTACATTAGAGCCTTCCGAACGCGGCGCCGCCTGGCACATCAGGTCAGTGGCACGCCCATGCGGCGGGCCGTGCACCCGATGCCGGACGCGCCGCCTCCACGGGAGCTTCCATGTGTGAGATCTTTATCCGCGCCAATCCGGCTTCGTACCAGAGCCAGGCGCGCTCGCTGCGCCTGCATGGCGTGGCTACCAGCATCCGGCTGGAAAGCCTGTTCTGGGAAGTTCTGGAAGAGCTGGCGCGCCGGGACGGCATGACCGTCAACCAGCTCATCACCCGCCTGCATGACGAACTGAGCGCCCATCGCGGCAGCGAGGCGGTGGCGGGGAATTTCTCGTCTTTCCTGCGGGTGTGCTGCCTGCGCTACCTGATGTTGCAGTCCGAGGGGCGCATTCCGGCCGATCCCACAGTGCCGATCCGCTCGCTGGACGCGCGCGCGGTGCTCGACAGCCTGCCGGACTCCTGGGTAGAGAGGCGCCCGCACTGAGCGGGGCGGCGCTCAGCCGTTCAAGATACGCATCTCGGCCGCCTCCAGCGCCTCGGGCTGCCCGCGCAGCACGACGATATCGCCCGGCTCGAGCACGGTCTCCGGCTCCGGGTCGAAGGCGCGGATGCCGCGCCGGCGCACCGCGGTCACTTCCACGCCGATCCGGTCCAGCCCGAGCACGCCCAGGCGCCGGCCCACGGCGGTGGACTGCGGCCCCAGCGACACCGAATGCAGCCGCACCGAATCGCGCTCCACCATGTCCTCGTCATCGTCGCGGCCGTGGAAGTAGCCGCGCAGCAGGCTGTAGCGCGCGTCGCGCGCCTCCTGCACGCCGCGCACCACGCGGCGCATCGGCACGCCCAGCAGCACCAGCGCGTGCGAGGCCAGCATCAGGCTGCCTTCGATGATCTCGGGCACCACCTCGGTGGCGCCGGCCTTCTGCAGCGTATCGAGTTCGGAATCGTCGACGGTGCGCACGATCACCGGCAGCGCCGGCGCCAGTTCCTGCACGTGGTGCAGCACCTTGACCGCCGACGGCGTATTGGCGTAGGTGACGATCAGCGCGGCCGCGCGGTGTATGCCGGCGGCGATCAGCGCCTCGCGCCGGCCGGCGTCGCCGTAGACCACGGTATCGCCGGCGGCGGCGGCCTCACGCACGCGGTCGGGATCGAGGTCGAGCGCGACATAGTTGATGCCCTCGCGCTCCAGCATATGCGCCAGGTTCTGCCCGCTGCGGCCAAAGCCGCAGATGATCGCGTGCTTCTCGGTCTGCAGGCTCTGCGCCGCGATGCGGGTCATGTTCAGCGACTGCATCAGCCATTCGTTGGCGGCAAAGCGCAGCACGATGGCGTCGCTGTACTGGATCAGGAAGGGCGCGGCCAGCATCGACAGCAGCATCGAAGCCAGGATCACCTGTGTCAGCACCGGGTCCACCAGGTTCAGGCCATCGATCTGGTTCAGCAGCACGAAGCCGAACTCGCCCGCCTGGGCGAGCCCCAGTCCGGTGCGGATCGCCACGCCCTGGCGCGAGCCAAAGAGCCGCGCCAGCACCGTGATCAGCACCAGCTTGAACAGCACCGGTATCACCAGCAGTGCCAGCACCAGCCACAGGTGGTCAAGCACCACGCGGATATTGAGCAGCATGCCGATAGTGACGAAGAACAGCCCCAGCAGCACGTCGCGGAACGGCTTGATGTCTTCTTCCACCTGGTGGCGGTACGGCGTCTCGGAAATCAGCATGCCGGCCATGAACGCGCCCAGCGCCATCGACAGCCCGAGCCGCTCCGTCAGTGCCGCCATGCCCAGCGTCACCAGCAGCAGGTTCAGCATGAACAGTTCCTGCGAGCGGCGCGCCGCCACCACATGGAACCACCGGCTCATCAGGCGCTGGCCGAGGAAGAAGATCACGCCCAGCGCGACCACGATCTTGACCGTGGCCAGCCCCAGCGCCTTCATCAGATCGCCGGGATCCTGCGACAGCGCCGGGATCACGATCAGCAGCGGCACCACCGCCAGATCCTGGAACAGCAGGATGCTGATGATGTTGCGGCCGTGCTCGCTCTCCAGCTCCATGCGCTCGGACAGCATCTTGGAGACGATCGCGGTGGACGACATCGCCAGCGCCCCGCCCAGCGCCACCGACGCCTGCCACGACAGCGGGAACAGCCAGCTGAAGGCCCAGCTCGCCGGGATCACCGCCAGCATCGACAGCACCACCTGCGAGCCGCCCAGCCCGAACACCAGGCGCTTCATCGCGCGCAGCTTGGTCAGGTTGAACTCCAGCCCGATCGAGAACATCAGGAAGACCACGCCGAATTCGGCCAGGTACTTGGTCTGCGCGGTATCGCTGGCGAGCCCCAGCGCATGCGGGCCGATCAGGATGCCGACAGCCAGGTAGCCGAGCATGGGCGGCAGCTGCAGCATGCGGAAAGCGACCACGCCAAATACGGCAGCGGCCAGCAGCACCAGGGTCAGTTCCAGCGGTGAATGCATTCAGGGCGAGAGTCAGGCAGATCGGGCGGTCAGGCGGCAAGCAAAGCGAAGCGAGGCAAGCCGGAATGACCAGCCAGGCACGCGTCCTCCCCGGCACGGCATCCTGCCGGGCAAGAAACGGCATGCGCGGCAAGCGCGGCGGGCGTCCCGGCGTAGCCAGGGACGGCCGGGGCGTCGCCGCATTCGTTGGTATACTTCGTCGCCATGATAGCCAATTTCGATGCGGATCGAGCACTCAGGCTCGCCCGCGACACTCTCCAGACCGAAGCCGATGCGGTTTCCGCACTTTCGGGCCGACTGACCAGCGACTTTGCCGACGCCGTGCAGCTCATCCTGCTATGTACCGGCCGTGTGGTGGTCTCGGGCATCGGCAAGTCCGGCCATATCGGGCGCAAGGTGGCGGCCACGCTGGCTTCCACCGGCACCCCGGCGTTCTTCGTTCATCCGGCCGAGGCCAGCCATGGCGACCTGGGCATGGTCACGCGCGACGACGTGCTGATCGCGTTTTCCAATTCCGGCGAGACCGGCGAGCTGCTGTCGATCATCCCGATCGTCAAGCGCATCGGCGCCCGGCTGATCTCGGTCACCGGCAATCCCGAATCCAACCTGGCCAAGCTGGCCGACGTCCACCTGGACGCCGCGGTGGAAAAGGAAGCCTGCCCGCTGAACCTGGCGCCAACGGCAAGCACCACCGCCGCGCTGGCGCTGGGTGACGCGCTGGCCGTGGCGGTCCTGGACGCGCGCGGCTTCGGCGAGGAAGACTTCGCCCGCTCGCATCCCGGCGGCGCGCTCGGGCGCAAGCTGCTGACCCATGTGCGCGACGTGATGCGCACCGGCAATGCCGTGCCTGAGGTGCGCGAAAGCACCCCGCTGGCCCAGGCGCTGATGGAAATCACGCGCAAGGGCATGGCCATGACCGCGGTGGTCGACCCGGACGGGCGCGCCATCGGCGTGTTCACCGACGGCGACCTGCGCCGGCTGCTGGAAACGCCGCGCGACTGGAAGACCGTGCCGATCGGCGAGGTCATGCACCACAACCCGCACGTGGTCAACGAGAACCAGCTCGCCGTGGAAGCGGTGCAGGTGATGGAAGCCAACCGCATCAACCAGTTGCTGGTGGTCGACGACGATGGCCGCCTGACCGGCGCGTTGCATATCCACGACCTGACCCGCGCCAAGGTCATCTGAGCCCGGCGCCAGGCCACCGAAGCCAGACACCCAAGCGAAGGACACCATGCAGGCACTACTCGCCTCTCTGAGCGGCATCGTGATGCGGCTGCTGCCGCTGCTGCTGATGGCCATCGTGGCGGGCAGCACGTTCTGGCTGGTCCAGATCAACTCGCCCAAGGAAGACCAGGCCGCGCAGGCCACCAGGAAGCACGAGCCGGATTACTACATCGACCGCTTCTCGGCCACCGAGCTGGCACCCGACGGCAGCACCAAGATCCGCTTCACCGGAGACCGCATGGTGCATTTCGAGGACGACCAGACCTACGAAGTGACCCGTCCCGCGATGCGTGCCTACCAGCCCGGCCGCCCGCCGGTGACCGCGCGCGCCGACATCGGCCGCATGAATGCCGAAGGCTCGGTGATCGACCTGTACGGCAACGGCTACATCCTGCGCCAGCAGGGCGCCGACGCGTCCAAGGATCCGCAGATGACCGCGGCGTCGAGCTATTTCCAGCTACTGGTCAACGACGATATCGTCAAGACCGACAAGGCTGTCAAGCTGACGCGCGGGCCTTCGGTGATGACTGCCAACGGGCTGATCTTCAACAACGTCACCCGCGAAGTACAATTGCTCGGCAATGTACGCGGCACCATCATCACCGGGCCGTCCCCGGCCCGGTAACACCCCCGGAACGGGGCCGCGCGCCTGGCCGCGCCCAGCCCCACCAACACGTACCAAGACGCCCTCCAGCGACCCCAGCCAACATGACTGCTTCCCTGACATCGTCCCGTCGACGCGCCGCCCCGGCCCTGCTGGCCTCGGCCATGGCGTTCGGCCTGCTGCTGGCCCAGCCCGCCCTTGCCGAGCGTGCGGACCGTGACAAGCCGATGGTGCTGGAGGCTGACAACGCCAGCTACGACGACGTCAAGCAGATCTATACGCTCACCGGCAACGTGGTGCTGACCAAGGGCACCATGATCCTGAAGTCGGACGCGGCCGAGCTGCGCACCGACCCGCAGGGCTACCAGTTCGCCGTGGCCACCTCCAAGGGCGGCAGGCAGGCCTATATCCGGCAGAAGCGCGAGGGTGTCGACGAGTACATCGACGGCTGGGGCGACCGCATCGAATACGACGGCAAGCAAGAGCTGTCCAAGCTGATCGGCAATGCCCGCATGGCGCGCCTGCAAGGCGCCAAGATGGTCGACGAGATCCGCGGCGCGGTGCTGACCTACGACAGCCGCAAGGAGTTCTACACCGCTGCCGGCGGCGGCGGTGAAGGCTCGCCCGCCAACCCTTCCGGCCGCGTGCGCGCGGTGCTGTCGCCACGCCAGGACCAGGGCGCCCCGGCCGCGTCCGGCGGCGGCTCGCCGCTGAACCTGAAGCCCGCGCCTGCGCCGGCCAACAAACCCTGACGTCGACGCCGCGCCGCTGTCCGACGCCGCAATGAATGCCTGAGCCCATGACCGATACCGCAACGATCGCCCCCGCACCCGCCGCCACCACGGCGGCAGCCGCTACCACCGCCGTCGCCGGCGGCAGCACGCTGGTCGTGCGCCACCTGAGAAAACGCTATGGCACGCGTACGGTGGTCAAGGATGTGTCGCTGGACGTCAAGAGCGGCGAGGTGGTCGGGCTGCTCGGCCCCAACGGTGCCGGCAAGACCACCTCGTTCTACATGATCGTGGGCCTGGTGGCGCTGGACGAAGGCGATATCGTGCTCGACGGCGACCATATCAGCGGCCTGCCAATCCACGAGCGCGCGCGCATGGGGCTGTCCTACCTGCCGCAGGAAGCGTCGGTGTTCCGCAAGCTCAACGTCGAGGAGAACATCCGCGCCGTGCTGGAGCTGCAGGCGGAAAACGGCAAGCCGCTCGGCAAGGCCGAGATCGACCGGCGCCTGGACGCGCTGCTGGACGACCTGCAGATCGCGCACCTGCGCAACAACCCGGCGCTGTCGCTGTCGGGTGGCGAGCGCCGCCGCGTGGAAATCGCGCGCGCGCTGGCGTCGTCGCCGCGCTTCATCCTGCTGGACGAGCCGTTCGCCGGCGTCGACCCGATCGCGGTGGGCGAGATCCAGCGCATCGTCAGCTTCCTGAAGGCGCGCAATATCGGCGTGCTGATCACCGACCATAACGTGCGCGAGACGCTCGGCATCTGCGACCACGCCTACATCATCAGCGAAGGCACGGTGCTGGCCGCCGGCCAGCCTGAAGACATCATCGCCAACGAATCGGTGCGGCGCGTCTACCTGGGCGAGAATTTCCGGATGTGATGCCGCGGCCCGCCTGTAGCGTTTTCTGGCAAGACGCTACCGTAAACGGCGGGCTTCATTGCGCAACCTGTGGGCAATCCCGCAGCCGGCGGCGATCAGAGCGCATCAGCGATAGCAATTTCCGTTCCAACAACGGAAAGATGCGCATAAAATAGGTCGCATGAAACCGTCGCTACAGCTCCGCCTTTCCCAGCATCTGGCACTGACCCCGCAACTGCAGCAGTCGATCCGGCTATTGCAGCTTTCGACGCTGGAACTGCAGCAGGAAGTCGAACAGGCGCTGACGGAAAACCCCCTGCTCGAACGTGAAAACGACTGGATCGAAAGCCCGCTGCGCGTGGCCGCCGATGGCTCGGTCAACCTGCAGAGCGCGCCAGCGCCGGCGCCGTCCGAGCCGCAAGGCAACGGCGACGCGCGCGCCGACAGCGGCGCGGATGATGACAACTACAGCGACAACAACAGCGGCGACGACTACGGCGGCGACTGGAGCCTCGACGACTTCGCGCGCCGCCCGCAAGGCGACGAAGACGAAAAGACGCCGATGCAGTTGCGCGATGCCGAGCCGACGCTGCGCGAATACCTGATGGAGCAGCTCACGCCGCTGAAGATCTCGGCGCGCGACAAGGGCCTGGCGATCTTCCTGATCGAATCGCTGGATGATGACGGCTACCTGAGCGCGTCGCTGGAAGAAATCTGCACCGAGCTGCCCGAAGAGCTCGAGTTCGAGATCGATGAAGTCCACGCGATCCTGACGCTGCTGCAGAGCTTCGACCCGCCCGGCGTGGGCGCGCGCAATGCCGCCGAGTGCCTCGCACTGCAATTGCGGCGCCTGACGCACCCGCAGCGCGAGCTGGCGCTGGTGATCGTCACCAACCATCTGGAATTGCTTGCCGTGCGCGACTACACGCGGCTGAAGAAGGCGCTGCAGGTCGACGAAGCCGCACTGAAGTCGGCGCACGAACTGATCCGCTCGCTGGCGCCCTACCCCGGTCACGCCTACAGCCGCCCCGAAGCCGATTTCGTGGTGCCCGATGTCTTCGTGCGCAAGAGCGGCGGCGGCTGGATCGCCCAGCTCAATCCCGATGTGATGCCGCGGCTGCGCATCAATGACATGTATGCGCAGATCCTGCGCGGCGCAAAGGGCGAGTCCGGTACGGCGGGCCTGCAGCAGAAGCTGCAGGAAGCGCGGTGGCTCATCAAGAACATCCAGCAGCGCTTCGACACGATCCTGCGTGTCTCGCAGGCCATTGTCGAGCGTCAAAAGAACTTTTTCACCCACGGCGAAATCGCCATGCGCCCCTTGGTTTTGAGGGAGATTGCCGATACACTGGGTTTACACGAGTCAACCATCTCCCGGGTGACGACCAATAAATATATGGCTACGCCGATGGGTACTTTCGAACTGAAGTACTTCTTCGGCAGCCACGTGTCCACCGAAACCGGTGGCGCGGCTTCATCAACGGCCATCCGCGCCTTGATCAAGCAACTGATAGGAGCCGAGGACCCGAGGAATCCCCTTTCCGACAGTCGCATTGCCGAACTGCTGGGTGAGCAAGGCTTCGTTGTCGCACGTCGCACCGTTGCCAAGTACCGCGAAGCTTTGAAAATCCCCGCAGTCAATCTCCGCAAGTCTTTGTAGCCGAGCCGCATCGCCTGCCTGGTGTGGCTCTTTCAGAAGGAGAAGCGCTATGAACTTCAAGATCAGTGGACACCACCTTGACATCACGCCGCCGTTGCGTGAGTACGTGGAAACGAAGCTGGAGCGAATCGTCAGGCATTTCGATCAGGTCATTGGCGTTAGCGTGCTGCTCTCTGTCGACAATCACAAGGAAAAGGACCGGCGCCAGTACGCGGAAATCAATCTACATCTCAGGGGCAAGGACATCTTCGTCGAGGCGCATCATGAAGACCTGTATGCAGCGATCGACGCACTCGTCGACAAGCTGGACCGTCAGGTGATCCGCTACAAGGACCGCGTGCAGAGCCACGACCGCGAGGCGGTCAAATACCAGATGGCCGCAGCGCAAATGCAGCAATGATTCCTGCCCGGCGGCCCCGCAGAGGGCCGTCGCATCCGAGACTGAACAGGCAAGCCGCGCCACGAAGCGCGGCTTTTTTGCGCCCTGCAGAACCATATCAAGCGAAATCGCGCCGGCATTGCGTGCAAAGCGCGCAGGCTGTGGCGCCGGCGCAAACCCGGGCCACCCGTTCGGGGCAGGGTGTTCGCAACCGCAGCGGCAAGGTGTATGCTGCGCCATACATGGCAGACGGGGCCAAATTTGCATCCAATCCGGTGCAACGGCTCCCGGCAAGATGGCGTCGATGTTTCAGTTCGTTGCAGCCTGCACCGGTTTGCGGCGTTGCGCTGCACAATCCGTGCGTAGCCGCTACTCTATAATGGCCGCACGTCCGCGGGGCGGCCGACGGCCAGGAGGACCGAGTACTTCGCAGCCATCCCGAAGCCACCCCACTGCCCGGCGGACCGGCTGATCCGCCAGCTAACTGAAATCCTGCGCATCGCCCATGAATCGTTTGGCCAAATTGCTGCCACCCGGCAACATCACCCTCGACGTCAGCGTCACCAGCAAGAAGCGTGTGTTCGAGCAGGCCGGGCTCCTCTTCGAGAACAACCATGGCGTGGCGCGCGCCACCGTGACGGACAACCTGTTCGCGCGCGAATCGCTGGGCTCGACCGGCCTGGGCGCCGGAGTGGCTATCCCGCATGGCCGCATCAAAGGCCTGAAGCAGCCGCTGGCGGCCTTTATGCGGCTGGCCGAGCCGATCCCGTTCGAATCGCCCGACGGCAAGCCGGTGTCGCTGCTGATCTTCCTGCTGGTACCCGAGCAGGCCACGCAGCAACACCTGGAAATCCTGTCTGAAATCGCGCAACTGCTGTCCGACCGCGACATGCGCGAAGGGCTTGCCACCCTGCCCACCCCCGATGCCGTGCATCAGTTGCTGATTGCATGGCATCCGTGATCCCCTGATCCCCAAGCGGTCCGGCACCAGACCAAGCCGCAAGGCCTGACCAAGCCGCCCCACAAGTCATACCCGAATGGAACTCACCGGCGTCACCTCCCAGTCGATCTTCGACGACAACGCAGCCGACATCAAACTCTCGTGGGTGGCCGGCCTGGAAGGGGCCGATCGCGCCTTCGACGTGGAATTCGCCCGCGAGGCCACCTCCGCCGCGGACCTGGTGGGCCATTTGAACCTGATCCACCCGAACCGCATCCAGGTGCTCGGCAAACCCGAGATCACCTACTACCAGCGCCTGGACGACGAGACCCGCAAGCGCCAGATGGGCGAGCTGATCCTGCTCGAGCCGCCGTTCCTGGTGATCGCCGACGGCATGGAGCCGCCGCCCGACCTGGAACTGCGCTGCACGCGCTCGTCCACGCCGCTGTTCACCACGCCGGTGTCGTCGGCCGCGGTGATCGACCACCTGCGCCTGTACCTGTCGCGCATTTCCGCGCCGCGCGTGACCATGCATGGGGTGTTTCTCGACATCCTCGGCATGGGCGTGCTGATCATGGGCGAATCGGGCCTGGGCAAGAGCGAGCTTGGCCTCGAACTGATCTCGCGCGGCCACGGACTGGTGGCCGACGATGCGGTGGACTTCGTGCGCCTTGGGCCGGATTTCATCGAGGGCCGCTGCCCGCCGCTGCTGCAGAACCTGCTGGAAGTGCGCGGCCTGGGCCTGCTCGATATCAAGACCATCTTCGGCGAGACCGCGGTGCGGCGGAAGATGAAGATCAAGCTGGTGGTGCAACTGGTGCGGCGCAACGACGGCGAGTTCGAGCGGCTGCCGCTCGATTCGCAATACCTCGACGTACTGGGCCTGCCGATCCATATGGTCAAGATCCAGGTGGCGGCGGGCCGCAACCTTGCGGTGCTGGTCGAAGCCGCAGTGCGCAACACCATCCTGCGCCTGCGCGGCATCGACACGCTGCGCGACTTCATGGACCGCCAGCGCGCCGCGATGCAGGCCGATGCGGTGTCGCGCGGCCAGGGCCGGCTGCTCTGAGCCAAGCCACGCTGCCGCGTTTTCAATTGCTTACAACGGCGTCACCCAAGGCGGTCAACGTGCTTGGGACGCCCTCCGTTTTGTGCTGTAATGGGCATCGAGCCCATTCCGAGGCCGCTCCGAAACCCCAGAGGCACCAAAGCCCCTCCACCGCGGCCCTGATGTTTTCCACAGCCAGGAGAGCAAGCATGAAAAAACTGATCGCGATGTGCGCGCTGGTCGCCCCGATGATGGCGTCCGTGGCATTCGCCCAAACGGCATCGGCGCCTGCCGCGGCCGCCAAGGAACCCAAGGCCCCGACCGCGCAGCAGGAAAAGATGAAATCCTGCAACGCCCAGGCCGCGGACAAGAAGGGCGATGAGCGCAAGGCGTTTATGAAGGAATGCCTGTCAGCCAAGTCGGACGCACCGAAGACCCAGCAACAGAAGATGGCGGCCTGCAGCAAGGAAGGCAAGGGCAAGAAGGGCGACGAATACAAGGCGCATATGAAGGAATGCCTGGCGAAGCCGGCCTGAGTGGCCAGGCAGCGCACCAGCTGACCGACAAAGCATGGCGAACCGCGAGGTTCGCCATTTTTGTTTGCTACGCGGGCTGTCATGACGCGGCCATCACGTGATGCTATCCTTCAGTTGCTATGCGCATTATTCTCATCACCGGCATTTCCGGTTCCGGCAAGTCCGTCGCACTGAACGTCCTCGAAGACGCAGGGTATTACTGTGTCGACAACCTGCCCGCCCAGTTCATCCCGGAACTTGCCCGATATCTCGCCAGCCAGGGCTATACGCACCTGGGCGTCGCCACTGACATCCGCAGCCGCGAGTCGCTTGACCAGCTACCCGACACGGTGCGGGCGCTGGCGCCCGAGCACCAGGTCGAGGTGCTGTTCCTGACCGCCAGCACCGACGCGCTGGTGCAGCGCTACTCCGAGACGCGCCGCCGCCATCCGCTGTCGGTACGCACGGAAGGCGTGCCCGGCCCTGGCGGAGAGCAGGCCCTCAACGACACCGCGTTGATGGAAGCGATCGAAATGGAGCGCGAGCTGCTGAGCCCGCTGGCCGAGGCCGCGCACCGCATCGACACCAGCAATGTGCGCACCAATACGCTGCGCAGCTGGATCAAGGAGCTGATCCGCGACGACAGCGAACGCCTGACGCTGCTGTTCGAATCGTTCGGCTTCAAGCACGGCGTGCCCAGCGACGCCGACATGGTGTTCGACGTGCGCTCGCTGCCCAACCCCTACTACGACCTGGCGCTGCGCCCGCTGACCGGGCGCGACAAGCCGGTGATCGATTTCCTGCAGGGGCAGCCGATGGTGCTGGCCATGGCAGAGGATATCCGCGCCTACGTCGAAAAGTGGCTGCCGAGTTTCATTGCCGACAACCGCAGCTACCTGACCGTGGCCATCGGCTGCACCGGCGGCCAGCATCGCTCGGTCTATATTGCGGAAAGGCTCGCCAACTATTTCCGGGCGCATGGTAATGTGCTGGTGAGACACCGAGAGCTCGCGCCGGCGGGCTGACGCAGGCGCGCGTGCCCCCGGGCATCGGCGCGGCGTTGGACAGGCGGCGCGCCACTGCTGCATGAACAGCTTTCCCTAAGCTGGCACCGCATGTCCTCGACCGACCTGTACCGTCATACCGCGTCCGCAGGGTCCGACGAACCGCCGCAGACGCTCGAAAATCTGCCGCTGTTCCCGCTGAACACCGTGCTGTTCCCTGGTGGCCGACTGCCGTTGCGCGTATTCGAAGCGCGCTATGTCGACATGGTGCGCAACTGCCTGCGCGACAGCACGCCCTTCGGCGTCTGCCTGATTGAGAGCGGCGAGGAAGTGGCGCGCTCCGACCAGCCCACCGTGCCCGAGCTGATCGGCTGCCTGGCCGAGATCGTCGACTGCAATATGGAGCAACTGGGCGTGCTGCTGATCCGCGCGCGCGGGCTCCAACGCTTCCGCATCATCAGCCACGAGACGCGCGATGACGGCCTGCTGGTGGCCCGCGCCGAAGTGCTGCCCCCCGACATCATCGACTGCAAGCTGGAACTGCTGGGCGAGTGCCTCGACGCACTGCGGCGCATCGTCACGCGGCTGCATGCCGAACAGCCCGATCGCCTGCCCTTTGACGAGCCCTATCTCTGGGACGACCCGAGCTGGGTCGCCAACCGGCTGTGCGAGCTGCTGCCGGTACCGCTCAAGGCCAAGCAGATGCTGATGGCGCTGCCCGATGCCGGCATGCGCATCGAGATCGTCCACCGCTATATGCGGCAGAACCACATGCTGTAGCGCGTCTTCGCTGCCCGGTTCTTCCGATTTTCAGAACAACCCGCCGCGCGCCTGGTCTTCCAGCAGCCGACGCACCGGCGCGGGCGTGCCCAGCGCATCCAGATCGTCGAGCGAAATCCATCGTTGCGCGGCTTCCGCGGCGCTGTCCTGCACCATCAGGTTTGCGTGTTCGGCACCGACATCGACGCGGATCGCGCGGATCAGCAGGCGGAAGTGCGTAAAGACATGGGTCAGCTCGCCGGTCAGCGCGGCGCGCGCCGGCTTGCCATAGGCGCTCGCGTAGTCGAGCGCCGCAGCTTCGGCGGCCTCCGCATCGAAGGGCACGGTGTCGACCGGCATCTCCGGCAGGCTCCACAGGCCGCCCCAGATGCCGCTGGCGGGACGCAGGCGCAGCAGCACCTCGCGCTCGCGCCGCACCAGCAGCATCACGGTGCTGCGCTCGGGGATAGCGGCGCGCACCTTGGGCGTGGGCAGCGTGGCGGTAAGGCCGTCGCGGCGTGCCACGCAACCGGCGGACAGCGGACACACCCCGGCCTCAGCCAGGCATGACGGCTTGCCGCGCGAGCAGATGGTTGCGCCGAGGTCCATCAGCCCCTGGGTGTAGGCGACCATGTCGTCGGCCTGGCGCGGGCCCGGGGCCGGCAGCGCGGCCTCGGCTAGCTGCCACATGCGCGTTTCCACCGCGCGCTCGCCGGGATGGCCGTGGATGCCGAAGAAGCGCGCAAACACCCGCTTGACGTTGCCGTCCAGGATCGGCGAACGCACGCCGGCGCTGAACGCCGCGATCGCCGCCGCGGTCGAGCGGCCGATGCCGGGCAGCGTCGCCAGCACCGCCGGATCGGTCGGAAATTCGCCCCCATGTTCGCTGACCACCTGCATCGCGCAGCGGTGCAGGTTGCGCGCGCGCGAGTAGTAGCCCAGGCCCGCCCACAGCGCCATCACCTGATCGGCCGGCGCCGCGGCCAGCGCCTGCACGGTGGGCAGTTGCGACACGAAACGCTGGAAGTAGTCGATCACCGCGCTGACCTGGGTCTGCTGCAGCATGATCTCCGACAGCCAGATGCGGTACGGGTCGCGCGTGTTCTGCCACGGCAGATCGTGCCGGCCATGGACGCGCTGCCAGTCGACCACGCGTGCGCCGAAATCGGGGGGGACGTGGATATCGGCGGGGATGGCGGG
>NZ_JBEFLI010000047.1:0-57279 GCF_040578825.1 Cupriavidus necator
CCCCGCGCCCGCGCGAACGCCGCCAGCGTGTGCAATCGGCCGTCACCGGCATGGCGGTGCTGAAGGGCCTGGCCCGGCTGGGTGGTCGCGCCAGCCTGACCGCGCTGGCCACCCACATCGACGAAAGCCCCGCCAAGGTCCATCGCTACCTGGTGAGCCTGGTGGAAGAAGGCTTTGTGGCGCAGGAGGCCGGCACGCAGCAGTACCACCTGGGCTTCGAGGCGCTGCAGATCGGCATGGCGGCGATGCGGCAGGCCGATCCGATCCGGCTGGCCGAGGCTTCGCTGGTGCGGCTGCGCGAAACGCTGGAAGTGACCTGTTTTGTCGCGGTGATGGGCAACAAGGGGCCGACCATCATGCGCTTCGAGGAACCGGGGCTGCCGGTCACGGTGAACGTGCGCGCGGGCTCGGTGATGCCGCTGCTGTGGTCAGCCACTGGCCGCGTATTCCTGGGGCTGCTCGACGAGAAGCGCGTGCTGGCCCAGGCAGAAGAGGAACTGGCCGAAGCCAGCCCGGCGCGGCTGGCGCAGCTCGAACGCAAGGATCCCATCGGCGCGCTGCGCCGCGCGGTGCAGGCCGATGACTGCGCGTGGGTGCGCGACACCAACCTGACCGGCATCAGCGCCGTGGCCGCGCCGGTGCGCGACTACACCGGCCGTGTCTGCGCGGTACTG
The DNA here is from genome assembly GCF_040578825.1 of Cupriavidus necator. Lineage (GTDB taxonomy): Bacteria > Pseudomonadota > Gammaproteobacteria > Burkholderiales > Burkholderiaceae > Cupriavidus > Cupriavidus necator_E. Next base: position 675 of record NZ_JBEFLI010000047.1, read on the forward strand.
ACCGCGCTGGGCGCCACCGGCGGCTTCGACCCGGCCATCGACGGACCCATCGGCAGCGCCGTGCGGCGCGAGGCGCGCGCGGTCAGCACGGCGCTGGGGTTCGCGGCCGCTTAGGCCAGCTCTCGCACCGCGGTTTCGCGCGGCAACGATTCGTCATCAGCCACATGCCGCACCGAGGGGTAGCCCGTGGCAAAGACCAGCCGCCCGCCCGACCACGTATGCGTGACCATCGGCTGGCCCGCCACGCTGGCCACCGCGATCACGTCGGCGCGCAGTCCGGGCGCCAGGCGGCCGCGGTCGCTGAGCAGGCAGGCATCGGCGGGATTGGCCGTGACTAGCGACAGCGCCTCGTTCAGCGTCAACCCGGCCTGCCGCGCTGCGGTATAGGCGGCAGCGATCAGCGTGGACGGCTGGTAGTCCGAGCACAGGATCGTGCCAACGCCCATGTGAATTGCGTCGATGGCGCGCATGGAGCCGCTCTGGCTCTTGCCGCGCAGCACATTGGGCGCGCCCAGGATGGTCGGCAGCGCCTGTGCGCAGGCGGCCTGCGCCGTCTCCAGGTTGATGGGGAATTCGCTCATGCGCACGCCCAGCGCCTGCATGGCAGCGATCCGTTGCGGCGAATCGTCGTCATGGCTGGCCGTGGGGATGCCAAGCTGCTGCGCACTGGCCACCAGGCGGTTGACGCGCTCGTGCGCGCCTTCCAGCGCTGCCGCCTTCTTTCCGGCGGCTTCGGCGGCTTCCTCCCGGCTCATGCCGTGGTTGCCCATCATGTAGGCCAGGTAGGCATCCAGCGTCTTGAACTGTCCCTGGCCCGGCGAATGGTCCATCACGGACAGCAGGTCGACCACGCCCTCGGCCATCAGCATTTCCAGTACCGGCACGGCGCTGGCGTCGGTCACTTCATAGCGGCAGTGGATGCGGTTGTCGACCAGGCTGTGGCGACGATAGGCGGCCACGGTGCGCACCAGCGTGGCCGCCGTATCGACATTGCGCACACCAAAGTGGCTGCCCGCGAACGACAGCGCGTGGTACGGCGTGGTGATGCCGGCCGCGGCATTGCGGCGGTCCACCTGCGCCACAGCGAAATCCAGCGGAAACAGCACGTTGGCGCGCGGCTCGACCTCTTTCTCGATGGCGTCGCAATGCACGTCGACCAGCCCCGGCATCACGGTGTGGCCGTGCAGGTCGAGCTCGGTGGCGTGCGCCGGTACCGCTGCCGGTTCGATGGCAGCGATGTGGCCATCCTCGATCAGCAGCGCGCTGTCGTGCAGCACGCGGTCGGGCAGCACCAGGGTGGCGTGCGTCAGGTAGGTAGCAGGCATGTGCGGGTTCCTGTCAGGCAAGGGCGGTGGCCGCTTGCAGCGGCAGCAGGCGCGTGGCCACGGCATCGCGCACGGCGTCGTCGTGGAAGATGCCGATCAGTGCGCGGCCTTCGGCCAGCGCCTCGCGGATCAGCGCGATCACGACCGCACGGTTGTCGGCATCGAGCGATGCGGTCGGCTCGTCGAGCAGCAGGATCGGGTGACCGCCGATCAGGCCGCGCGCGATATTCACGCGCTGCTGCTCGCCGCCGGAGAAGGTGGCTGGCGGCAGCTCCCACAGGCGGCGCGGCAGATTCAGGCGCGCCAGCAACACCTCGGCGCGGGCGCGGGCTTCTTCATGGCTGGCGCCGCGCTGTTGCAGCGGATCGGCCACCACGTCCCGTGCCGACACGCGCGGAATCGCCCGCAGGAACTGGCTGACGTAGCCGATCACGTCGCGGCGCAGCTTCAGCACGCGTTGCTCGGGGGCGTTGGTCAGCTCGACCCACGGCTCGCCGTCGGCGCTGGTGTCGCGCAGCCGGATGCTGCCTTCGGTGGCCAGGTAGTTGCCATACAGGCAGCGCAGCAGTGTGCTCTTGCCGGTGCCCGACAGGCCCGACAGCACCAGGCATTCGCCCCGCGCCGCGTCGAAATCGATGGCGCGCAGCACCGGCAGGCGGATGCCGCCCTGGTTGTGCAGCGTAAACATCTTGCCGAGGCCGCGGACCTCGATCAGCTTCTGTGCATTCTCTGCTTGCATCGTCGTCAGCCTTGCAGGATGGAGGAGACCAGCAACTGCGTGTAGGGGTGCTGCGGGTCGTCGAGGATCTGGTCGGTCAGGCCTTGCTCGACCACGCGGCCGCCCTGCATGACCAGCGTGCGGTGCGCCAGCAGGCGCGCCACGGCCAGGTCGTGCGTGACCAGGATGGCAGCGAGGCCCAGGTCGGACACCAGGCGGCGCAGCAGGTCCAGCAGACGCGCCTGCACCGAGACATCGAGCGACGCCGTCGGTTCGTCCATGAACACCAGCCGCGGATGCGTGACCAGGTTGCGCGCGATCTGCAGGCGCTGCTGCATGCCGCCGGAGAAAGTGCCGGGCACGTCGTCGAGGCGGGCCAGGTCGATTTCCATCTTTTCGAGCCAGGCGCCGGCGACTTCGCGCAGGTTGCCGTAGTGGCGCTCGCCCACGGCCATCAGCCGCTCGGCGATATTGGCGCCGGCGCTGACCTGCATGCGCAGGCCGTCGCGCGCGTGCTGGCGCACGAAGCCCCAGTCGGTGCGGGCCAGCAGCCGCATGCGCGCGCTGGACAGCGTGGCCAGGTCGGTCAGGCCGGACTCGCGCATGTCGTAGCTGACGCTGCCGCGCTGCGGCGGCGCCTGCATCGACAGGGCCTGCAGCAACGTGCTCTTGCCGGAGCCCGATTCGCCCACCACGCACAGCACTTCGCCCGGGTAGAGATTGAAACTGACGTCATGGCAGCCATGCACGCCGTCCCAGGTGCGCGTCAGGTTGCGCACCGACAGCAGCGGGGTTGCGCTCATCGGGCACCTCCCGCGGCCGTCTTCACGGCTTGTTCCGCCTGGCGGTCGGCGCAGTACTCGGTGTCCGAGCATACGAACATGCGCGTGCCGGCATCGTCGGTGATGATTTCGTCGAGGTAGCTGTCGGTGGCGCCGCATTGCGCGCAGCAGCTAGACCACTTCTCTACGGTAAAGGGGTGGTCGACAAAGTCCAGGCTCTTGACCGAGGTGTACGGCGGCACCGCATAGACGCGCTTCTCGCGCCCGGCGCCGAACAGCATCAGCGCGGGGCTGCGGTCGAGCTTGGGGTTGTCGAACTTGGGGATCGGCGATGGCCGCATCATGTAGCGCTGGTTGACGATCACGGGATAGTCGTAGGTGGTGGCGATATGCCCGTGATGGGCAATGTCTTCATAGAGCTTGACGTGCATCGCGCCGTATTCGGACAGCGCGTGCATGGTGCGGGTCTCGCCCTCGCTCGGCTCCAGCCAGCGCAGCGGCTCGGGGATAGGCACCTGGAACACCATGGTCTGGCCCGCGCGCAGCGGCGTTTCCGGAATGCGGTGGCGGGTCTGGATGATGCTGGCTTCGGCGGTGCGCTCGGTGGTCTGCACGCCGGTCACGCGGCCGAAGAAGCGGCGGATATTGATGGCGTTGGTGGTGTCGTCCGAGCCCTGGTCGATCACCTTGAGCACGTCCGGCTTGCCGATGATGGCGGCGGTGACCTGGATGCCGCCCGTGCCCCAGCCGTAGGGCAGCGGCATTTCGCGGCTGCCGAACGGGACCTGGTAGCCGGGAATCGCCACGGCCTTGAGCAGCGCGCGGCGCAGCATGCGCTTGGTCGATTCGTCGAGGTAGCCGAAGTTGTAGTGGTCGTCGCGGGCGATGCCCGCGGTGGGGGATGCGTTCGCGGTTGTCATGCCACCGTCTCCTCTTGCGGCTGGGCCTGCGGTGCAGCCTGCGCCGGCGCTGTGGCCGGGCTGGCTTCCTGCTCCGCACGCAGGCGGCGCAGCAGTTCCAGGTTGGTCTGGAAGTCCACGTAGTGGGGCAGCTTCAGGTGCTGCACGAAGCCGGAGGCCTCGACGTTGTCGCTGTGGTACAGCATGAATTCGATATCGTTGGCGGGGGCGTCGGCGGCTTCGCCGAGCTCTTCGGCGCGCATGGCACGGTCCACCAGCGCCATCGACATCGCCTTGCGCTCGTTGTAGCCGAACGCCAGCCCATAGCCGCGCGTGAAGCGCGGCGCTTCGTCGGCGCTGCCGGCGAACTGGCTGACCATCTGGCATTCGGTCAGCTCGATCTCGCCGATCGTCACGGCGAAGCCGAGCTCCTCGACGAACAATTCGACTTCCGCCGTGCCGTAGCGGATCTCGGCCGCGAACGGGTGCGAGTTGCCGTAGCCGCGCTGCGTGGAATAGCCCATCGACAGCAGGAAGCCTTCATCGGCGCGCGCCAGGTTCTGCAGGCGTGCGGCGCGGCTGGCGGGGAAGGTCAGCGGTTCGCGCGTCAGGTCCGGCGGGGCCGGGTCGCCGGCGGGGATCGCATCGGCTTCGACCAGCGCTTCGGCTTCCAGCAGGCCGGTGACGCGCGGCATGCTGGTGGCGACGGGCTCGGCCGACGGCGGCAGCGGCTCGGGATCGCGGCCGGCTTCGAGCGAGAAGTCCAGCAGGCGCTGCGTGTAGTCGTAGGTCGGCCCCAATATCTGTCCGCCCGGCACGTCCTTGAAGGTGGACGAGATCCGCCGCTGCAGCCGCATCGCCCCGGTATCGACCGGCTGCGTATAGCCAAAACGCGCCAGCGTGGTGCGGTACGCGCGCAGCAGGAAGATCGCCTCGATCTGGTCGCCGGCGGCCTGCTTCAGCGCCAGTGCGGCCAGGTGCGGGTCGTACAGCGAGCCCTCGGCCATCACGCGCGATACTGCCAGCGGCATCTGTTCGCGGATCTGGGCCAGCGTGAGCTCCGGCACCGCCGTGTCGCCGCGGCGGTACATATCGAGCATCTGGTAGGAGTTGAGGATGGCGCGTTCGCCCCCCTTGACGGCTACGTACATGTCAGTCCTCCACGTGCGTGGTGCGCGTCAGCGCGCAGAATCGGTCGCCGCTGGCCAGCAGCAGGTCCACGCCGAGCGGGAAGCCGGCGTTGTTGGCGCGCCAGGCGGCGCGGAAGTCCGCCGGCAGGCCGGCCACCCGCAGCGTTTGCGTGGTCTCGATGCCGGGGCCGCGCAGCGTCAGCGTGTCGCCATCGCCAAGCGCGGCGACTTCCACCATCAGCGTGGCCGAGCGGTCCGGAAAGGCCGGATCGCCCTGCGCGCAGTCAGCCAGCGCGGGCATGGCGTAACCCGCCGGCACGCAGACGAAGGCGGCGGCACCGGGGGCATCGGTCATTGGGCAGCCACAGTGAAAGCGCAGGAACGCGCGCGCCGCGGCGGGCACATCGGCAGGCAACCAGACCGGGGTGTCCGGATCGGCCAGCGTCAGCAGTAGCGCGGCCAGCGCCGGCGACAGGCCATCGGGCAGGCCGCTGGTAACGGGCAGCGTCTGCAGCCGGCCCGGATGGGCGAACGCGTGCAGCGTGGCGCGGAATACCTGCTGGGCATCGTCGACGGGGTTGTTGAAACCCGCCACCAGCGAGGCGGCCGGGGTCGTCAGGAGCGATTGGGCGGATGTCATGTCAGTCCTCTCCCCGGACCATGGTGAAGAACTCGACACGCGTTTGGGCAGCGGTGGCGGCCTGCTGCGCCGCGCGTTCGGCATGAGCGCTGGCCAGCGGCGCCAGCACGATCTCCTGCACGCGCTGGTGCCAGGCGGGACGCTGCAGCAACGCGTCCAGCACGGCCGCCTGCTCCGCGTGGCGCGCGCTGCGGCCCTGGATATAGGCCACGCCCGCGGTGCCGGCGGCATCGCCGTCTTCCAGCACCACCGCGCAGCGCGTCACCGTGATTTCCCCCAGGTTGAACTGGGCGCCGGTGCCGCCGGCGCGGGCCCGGACCATCGCCATGCCGGATTCCGGCTTGCGCAGCAGGCGCCAGGCGGGCACGGCCGCGGCCTGGCCAAGCCGCGTATAGGCGGCATCAAGCGCGTCCGTTGGCGCTGTTGCCAGCACCCGCAGCCACGCGGCGCGGGCGTTGGCTTCATTGGCCTCCGTGCCGGTTGAGCCGGCTGGACCGGCAGTTTCGCTTTGCATCATCACCCCTATACGTCTATACGTTTAGATGTCGTTGCCTGAACACGCCGCTACTAGACCACAGGCAGATGAACGTTTGATGACGGCTTGCAAGTGTGGTCGGGCACCCCGACAGGGCGGCGCAACTGAGGCACAATCGCATGGCATGTATGAACGCTTGATGACACGAGGGCAGGGCAAGATGTCTGATCGGGAAGTAGAACGGGGTTCCGGCGTCGCGGTGTGGCGCCAGATCGGCGAGGCGCTGGCGGACGACATCCGCAAGAAGCTGTACCTGCCCGGCGAGCAGCTGCCGCCGGAGCCGGAACTGGCCACGCGCTTTGCCGTAAACCGCCACACCATCCGCCGCGCCATGGGTGAGCTGGAGCTGAGCGGGCTGGTACGGATCGAGCAGGGCCGCGGCACCTTCGTGCAGGAGCATGCGATCGACTATGCGATCGGGCGGCGCACGCGCTTCTCGCAGAACCTCGCCGCGCAGGGCATGCGCGGGCATACCGAGATCCTGGACAGCCAGCTGGTGCGCGCGCCCGACGTGGCCAGGCACCTGGAGCTGCCGCGCACCGCGGAGATCCTGCACGTGCAGATGCTTGGCAAGGCCGAGGACCGCACCATCGACGTCGCCGAGCATTACTTCGACCTCAAGCGCTTCCCAGGCATCGACGCGGTGCTGCGCGACAAGCAATCGGTTTCGCGCGCGCTCGCGCATTTCGGCATTGCCGACTACACCCGCAAGTGGTCGCGCATCACCGCCGCCATGCCCAGCGCGCCGGTGGCACGGCTGCTGAACCAGCCGAAAACGCGGCCGATCCTGCAGGTCGAGGCGCTCAATGTCGATATCGACGGCGCGCCGGTGCAATATAGCGTGACGCGCTTTGCCGGCGACTGGGTGCAACTCACGGTGTCCGACAGCGACTGAAGCCAGTCGCCCGCCGGACACATTGGTCTAGACATCTGTCTGTCATCTGCCATCGCTAACGTGTCGTCCATGCACACGATCCACCAACCTCAATCGCTCCCGCTGGCCGGCATCATGGGCCGCCGCGTGCTGGGCGCCGCCGGCCCTGGTCCGGCAACGCTGGGTTTTCGCGACGGCACCGTGGCGCCGCAGGCGCCGCAGTCCGGCCCTTGCCTCGATGCCGGCGACCTGCTGGTGCTGCCGGGCATCGTCGACATCCACGGCGATGCCTTCGAGCGCGCGGTGATGCCGCGCCCCGGGGTCAGCTTCCCGTACCCGGCGGCGCTGCTCGACGTCGATCGCCAGTTGCTGGCGAACGGCATCACCACCGCATTCCACGGTGTGACGCTGTCGTGGGAGGGCGGTCTGCGCGGCGAGGCGTATGCGCTGCGCATGTTCGACGCCATCGCGCAGCTTGGGCCGGTGCTCGGCGCCGCGCACAAGATCCACCTGCGCTTCGAGGCCTACCACCTTGCCGGCGTGGAGACCGCGCTGTCGTGGATCGCTGCCCGACGCGTGGACCTGCTCGCCATCAACGACCACCTGCCGGTGATGGCGCGCCGCATGGGCGACGAACGCAAGATGCAGCAGTATGCGGAGCGCGCCGAGTGCGACGTCGAGACCTTCCGCAACCGGCTGCGCAAGGCCAGTGCCAATGCGCAGGAGGTGCCGCAGGCGATGTCGCGGGTGATTGCCGCCGCGCGCGATGCGGGCCTGCCGGTGGCATCGCATGACGATCCCGACGTGACCACGCGCCAGCACTACCACCGCCGCGGCTGCCGCATCGCCGAGTTCCCGCTGACCATCGAAGCCGCTACGCTGGCCCGGCAACTGGGCGACGATATCGTGTTCGGCGCGCCCAACGTGGTGCGCGGCACCAGCCATACCGGCGCACCCAATGCGACCGAGATGGTGGCCGCCGGCCTGTGCACGGTGCTGGCCTCCGACTACAACTATCCGGCGCCGCTGCAGGCCGCGTTCCGGCTGGCGCAACTGGGCATGCTGGACCTGCCCGGCGCATGGCAGCTGGTCTCGCGCAACCCGGCGCGTGCCGCCGGCCTGCGCGATCGCGGCACGCTGGCCGCGGGCCAGCGCGCCGACGCCATTCTGGTCGACGACCGCCAGCCCGGCCTGCCGCGCGTCTGCGCCACCATCGTCAACGGCGAACTGAAGCATGCGGCAGGGTTCCTGCCGTTTGTCGATCTCGCCGATGCCGGCACGCTGGCCGCATGAGCATGCCAGCGCACCGCTACGCCATCTATCTCGCGCCGGCCGAACCGTTCCGGACCTTTGGCAGCCAGTGGCTGGGCCGCGATGCCGATACCGGCGCCGCGCGGCCCATGCCGCCAGACATGACGCCGCCACCCGCCGACTGGGTCAAGGCCCCGGCGCACTACGGCCTGCACGCCACGCTGAAGCCGCCGTTCCGGCTTGCCGATGGCACCGATGGGCCGATGCTCGACGCCGCCGCACGGGACTTCGCCCGTGGCCGCGAGACGTTCGACACGCCGCTGGCACTGCGCGCGCTGCGGACCTTTATCGCGTGGTGCCTGGACGATGGCGGCTCGCGCGCCATGCATGCGCTGGCCGATGCCTGCGTGCTGGCGTTCGAGCGCTTCCGCGCACCGCCCACCACGGATGAGCTCGCCAGGCGCAAGCCGGAGCGCCTGACGCCAGACGAGCGCCGCATGCTGAATGCGTGGGGCTACCCCTACGTGTTCGATACTTTCATCTTCCACATCACGCTGACCGGCATGCTCGATGCCGCCAATGAAGCCGCCGCACTGGCGTGCCTGTCCGCCACCGGCGGCAAGCTGCTGGAAACGCCGCTCCATGTGGACGGCATCAGTGTGTTCGTGCAGCCGCGGCGGGGCGACGACTTTATCGTCGCGCGCCACTATGGCTTTGACGGCAGCACCACCGATGGCGCCGGCGCGGCGTACCTGCAAGCATGAGCGTCCGTTCCTCGACCGACGGCCGCGGCCTGTTCTATGTGATGGGCCCGTCCGGCAGCGGCAAGGATTCGCTCCTGCGGGCGCTGCGCGAGCGCCTGGGCCCGGACGACCGCATCGTGGTGGCGCATCGCTATATCACGCGCGCGGCCGATGACAACGAGGCGTCGGTAGCGCTTTCCGCCGATGAATTCCAGCGGCGCAAGGCGCTGGGCTGCCTGGCGCTGAACTGGCACAGCCACGGATTGCACTACGGCATTGGCGTCGAGATCGAGCAGTGGCTGGCGCAGGGCCTGACCGTGATCGTCAATGGCTCGCGCGAGTACCTGCCGCAAGCCGTGGCGCGCTATCCGCAGCTGTGTGCGGTGCACGTGCGCGTGAAACCGGAAGTGCTGGCCGCACGCCTGCGCCAGCGTGGCCGGGAATCGGAAGAGGCGATTGCCCGGCGGCTCGCCCGCGCGGGACAGGCGTTCGAAGTGCCGGCAGGGTGCAGCGTGGTCGAGATCGACAACAGCGGGGCGCTGCAAACATCCGCGGATGCGTTTGCACAACTGGTGGGCGCCACCTCCACGGTAGCGCCTTCGGCCTGAGGTTCAGAGCTCGATACTGAAGCTGATGCCGTGCTCGGTGAACCCGAGCCCGCGATAGAACCGGTGCGCCTGCAAGCGCCGCGCGTTCGACGACAACGCCAGCTTGGCCGCGCCGGCTTCCCGCGCCAGGCGCATCGCCTCGCGCATCATCGCCTTGCCTACGCCCATGCCGCGCGCCGACGGCGCCACCACCACGGCCTCGACTATCGCCTCGGGGCGGCCAGCATGGACCATCACCGGGAAGACCAGCAGGCTGAAGGTGCCGAGCGGTATCTCGTTCTCATCCACCATCAGGTAGCACCGATAATCGGGGTAGCGGCGCATGGTGGCATAGCGCTCGCGGATCGTGGCCAGCGGCAGCGGCGGTTCGCCGTCCATCGCGGCCAGCAGCGCGGACAGGTGCCGCAGCTCGGCGTCGGAGCCGCGCACCTCGCGCAGGGCCAGGACCGGTTCAGCGATGCACGGGGTGTCGATGCGGGAGAGCGTGAGCATGGGGATCAGACCAGTACCTTGCGGATTTGTGCGGAAAGGATGTCGATGGCCGACACGAACAGGATGATGATGATCATCACGGCGCAGGTCTGTCCATACTGGAAGCTGCGGATAATCTCCCACAGCACCGTGCCGATGCCGCCCGCGCCGACAATGCCGACCACCGAGGCCGAACGCACGTTCGACTCGAAACGGTACAGCGCGAACGACAGCCACAGCGGCAGCACCTGCGGGATCACACCGTAGACGATCTCCTCGATCGGGCCCGCGCCAGTAGCGCGCACGCCTTCGACCGGGCGCGGATCGATGGCTTCCACGGCTTCGGCAAACAGCTTGGCCAGCACGCCGGTGGTGTGGATCCAGATCGCCAGCACGCCGGCGAACGGCCCCAGTCCGACGGCCACGATAAACAGCATCGCAAAGACCATTTCGTTGATGGCGCGGCAGGCGTCCATCACGCGGCGCGCCGGCTGGTAGACCCACGCGGGGACGATATTGGCCGAGCACAGCAGGCCCAGCGGCACCGCCATCGCCACGGCCAGGGCCGTGCCCCACAGCGCGATCTGGACGGTGACCAGCATCTCGTCCAGGTAGTGGCGCCAGTCGCGGAAGTCAGGCGGGAAGAAGTCGGCGGCAAACTTCGCCATGTTGTCGGAATCGCGCAGCAGGTCCAGCGGGCGCATGTCGGCGCCTTGCCAGGACATGGCGAGCAAGGCCAGCACCACCGCCCAGGTCAGCATCAGCGCAAGCGAGGTGCGCGGCGGCCGGACGTTGCTTTGGGGCGAAGGGGGCAGGCCGGGCGTGGCGGTGGCAGTCATGGGCAATCCGAATCAGGCAACAGAAAAAGACGACGCGGGGCCGGCAGCGCGCCGGCCCCTGCGGGGTGAGGCTTATTGCGCGCTGGTGGCAGCGGCCTTGTCCAGCTCGGCGAGGCGGCGGCTGACGTCGGCCAGGCGTTTTTCCTTGTCGGCGGCGGCCAAAGTCGTATCCGTTTCGATCTTGGCCTTCTCGCGGGCCAGCTCGATCTGGCGGATCGGTACCAGCTGCGCGTCGCTCGAGGCGCGGAAGCCCTGGTAGGTCAGCGTGGCCAGCACCTGCTTTTCACGCGCGGCGTCGGTGCCCTTGCCGTAGTTGACGAAGAAGGTCTGGATCTTCTTCTTCAGCTCGGGCGACAGGTCCTTGCGATAGACCATCGGATCGGCCGGGATCAGCGGGGACTTCCACAGCACGCGCACCTGGTCATAGGCATTCTTGCCCGTGTTGATGCGGTAGCGCTCCAGGTTCTCGGTGTTGTTCACGGCCACGTCGACCTGCTTGTTCAGCACCGACAGCAGGTTGGTTTCGTGGTTGCCGATGCGCACGGCCTTGAACAGCGTCTTGGGCTCGACCTTGTTGACGGTCCACAGGTAGTAGCCCGGCACGGCGGTGCCCGAGGTGGAATTGGGATCGCCGGCGCCGTAGCTCAGGTCCTTGCCACGCTTGATCACGTCCTCGACGCTCTTCAGGTCGCTGTCCTTGTTGACGATCAGCAGCGACCAGTACCCAGGATTGCCGTCCTTGTCGATCACCGAAGCAAAGACCTCGCCGCTGGCGCGGTCCACCGCTTCCATCGCGGACTTGTTGCCGAACCACGCGATCTGCACCTTGTTAAAGCGCATGCCTTCGATGATGCCGGCGTAGTCGGAAGCGAAGAACGGCTTGACCGGCACGCCCAGCGTCTTGCTGAGATCGTCGATCAGCGGCTGCCACGCACTCTTCAGGTTCGACGACGATTCAGTCGAGATAAAGCCGATGCTCAGGCTTTTGGCGTCTTGCGCAAAGGCGGGCAGGGCGACCAGGCCCGAGGCCACTGCGGCGATAAAGGTTCTGCGAAGCATGGACAACTCCGTTGGGAAAGGCGTGGGGGTTAAGGCTGCGAGTTAGCGCAGCGATAGCGGGGCGCTCAGGCCGCCGCCAGGTTCATCGTGACCATCGCCGGCGCAGGCATGGCCGCGGCAGCTTCGTCCTCGTCCGGCACGGAATCGAGCAACAATTCGTCGGCCTCGGTGCCGTAGAGGTCGCGCAGCATGCCCGGCGTCAGCGCCGCGGAGGGGCCGTCGTAGACCACCTTGCCGTGGCGCAGCGCCACCACGCGCGGGCAGTAGCGCATCGCCACATCCACCTGGTGCAGCGACACCAGCACCGCCACCTTGCGGGTGCGGTTGATCTGCCTGAGCAACGACATCACGCGGCGCGACGATTCCGGATCGAGCGAGGCGATCGGCTCGTCGGCCAGGATCACACGGGCGTTCTGCACCAGCGTGCGGGCGATGGCCGCGCGTTGCTGCTGGCCGCCGGACAGCGTCGAAGCGCGCTGAAAGGCATAGTCGTCTATACCAACTTGCGCAAGCGCATCGAGCCCGGACTGCACTTCATCGGCCTTGAAAATGCGCAGCAGGCTGCGCCACTTGGGCACGCGGGCCAGCATGCCGGCCAGCACGTTGGTGATGACCGGAAGGCGGCCGACCAGGTTGAATTGCTGGAAAATAAAGCCGATTTCACCGCGCACCTTGCGCACGTTGCCGGCCAGGCGGCCATTGCGCTGCACGTGACGGCCGTTGACGAGGATCTCGCCAGCGCCGGCGTCGCCGGTGACAAACCCGGCTACGTGACGCAACAGTGTGGACTTGCCCGAACCCGATGCACCCAGCAGGGCGACCATCTCGCCTGGCGCGATGTGCAGCGTGACATCGTCAAGCGCCTTGCGGTCGGCGCGGAACGATTTCGAAAGCCCGCGGACTTCAATTGCGTGCGTCATGTCGACTCCCTGACGTGAATGACCTGCGCATTCTGGCGGGGGCGGATGACAGAACGATGACGTTGGCGGCGGATAAAGTCGGGTTAGCCCAGGCTGCCGGCGAAGCGCTGCGCCAGCCGTTCGCGTCGGAACGCCTCCACCACGTAGTCGATAAAGACGCGCGTCTTGGCCGGCAACAGCGTTCGGGTCGGGTAGTAGAGCGAGATCGCGCCCGCATCGGCATACCAGCGCGGCAGCACGCGCACCAGCTGGCCGCGCTCCAGCCACGGCAGCACGTCAGGCACTGCCAGCAGTGTCACGCCCAGGCCCAGCAACGCGGCTTCGCGCATGGCCGAAGGATCGTTGACGACGATCCGCTCGGTAAGCGCAGTGGAGACTTCCGTGCCGGCCGCATTGCGCATCGCCCAGTGCCGCGCACGGCCAGTGCGCGTGGAGCGCATCACGATGCCATCGAGCCCGGCAAGCCCTGCCGGGTCGGTCGGCAGCGCCCGTCCGCGCAGGTAGGCAGGCGATGCCACCGCGACGATATGCGCCGGCGCCAGCGTGCGTGAGACCAGTCCGGGCGCAAGCTCGAAGCCGCCGCCGATGGCCGCGTCATAGCCCTCGGCGATCAGGTCGGCGGCACGGTTTTCGAAATGCCATTCGGGGCGGATGGCGGGGTAGCGGGCAAGGAATTCCGGCAGCAACGGCATTACGTGCGTCACGCCGAAGGTTGGCGCCAGGCTCACCTTCAGCACGCCGGCGGGTTCGCCCTGGTCGGCCGAGGCGCCGGTGATCGCGGCCTGCAGCGCGTCCAGGTTGCCGCCGATCGCCGCCAGGAAGCGCTCGCCTGCTTCGGTCAATGTCAGCTTGCGCGTGGAGCGCTGGAACAGCCGCACGCCGAGGTTGCGCTCGAGCGTCGCCACGTTGCGGCTGACCGCGGCGGGCGTCAGCGCCAGCCGCCGGCCCGCGGCCGAGAAGCTGCCGGTTTCCGCGCTGCGGATGAACGATTCCAGGTTGGCCAGGGTTTCCATGGAATTCAGCTTACACCATTGCTTGAAAATAATTCCATTCATTACCGGCTAATCAACGGGTAATCAGCGACCCATACTCCGTTCACACCTTCACACAACGGAGTTCCAAATGACTGCAAACCACACCCTCCCGCTGTCCGGCAAGACCGCCCTGGTCACCGGCGGCTCCCGCTCGATCGGCGCGGCCATCGCCCGCCGCCTGGCCGCCGACGGTGCCGCCGTGGCGCTGACCTACAGCGCCTCGCCCGACAAGGCCCGTGCGGTGGTCCGGGAGATCGAAGAAGCCGGCGGGCGCGCCTTAGCCATCGAAGCCGATGCCGGCAATCCCGCCGCGGTGCGTGCCGCCGTGGCTGCCACGGCAGAGGCCTTTGACGGGCTGGATATCTTGGTCAACAACGCCGGCCTGGGGCTGGGCGGGGCGATCGAGGACATCGACTTCGACACCTACGAGCGCATGATCGCCGTCAACGTAACCGGGGTCTTCGTCGCCACGCAGGAGGCGGTGCGCCATATGCGAAGCGGTGGCCGCGTGATCCATATCGGCTCGTCGATGACGCGCTATGCCGCCTTTCCGACGGCGTCGCTGTACACGCTGACCAAGGGGGCGATCAGCGGCTTCAACCGCAGCCTGGTGCGCGACCTCGGACCGCGCGGCATCACCGTCAATACCGTCCATCCCGGCCCGACCGATACGGAAATGAATCCCGACGGCGGCCCGGTCAGCAAGATCGTCGGCCCCGGCATTGCCATCGGCCGCTATGGCAAGCCCGATGAGATCGCCAACGTAGTGGCGTTCCTCGCCGGCCCGGAATCGTCGTTCGTGACCGGCGCGGATATCGTCGCCGACGGCGGCTTCACGGCGTGATCGGCCGAGAGAAAGGACCCGGAGAACCATCATGAACGACAAGACCATCGGCATCATCGGCGCCGGCGCCATCGGCACGGCTTTCGCGCGGACGCTGGCGCGCCACGGCATCAAGGCGGTGATCGCCAACAGTCGCGGCCCTGAATCGCTGCAGGCGCTGGTAAAGGAACTCGGGGAACTCGGGGAACTCGGGCCTTCCGTGCGCGCCGCCACGCGCGAGCAGGCCGCGGCGCAGGATATCGTGCTGGTCGCGGTGAACTGGTCGCGGCTGCCGCAGGCGCTGGCCGGGCTTCCGGACTTTGGCGGGCGCATCGTCATCGACGCCAACAACCCGATCGAGGCGCCGCTGTTCCGGCCCGCCGAGCTGAACGGGCGGTTGTCCAGCGAGGTCTTTGCCGGCATGGTGCCGGGCGCGCGCGTGGTGAAGGCCTTCAACCATCTGCAGCCTGAGCTGCTGTCTGGCGATCCTGGCAGGGAAGGTGGGCGGCGCGTGCTGTTCTATTCGGGCGATGACGCCGGCGCTAAAGCCGAGGTGGCGGCGCTGGTCGAGCGGCTGGGCTTCTTCGGCATCGACCTGGGCAAGCTGGAAGTGGGCGGGCGGCTCGCGCAGTTTCCTGGCGGGCCGCTGCCTGGGTTGAACCTGGTAAAGATGGGCTGAGGACGGCCGGTCCGGGCCGCAGCCGTTCAGGTGCGCGTGATAGACACCCCGCCATCGGCCAGCGAGGCCGTGCCGGTGACGAACGACGAGTCGTCCGACGCCAGGTACAGCACCGAACGGGCCAGCTCTTCCGGCGTGGCCACGCGCTTGAGCGCGTGCAGGTTGGTGATGAATGACTGGGACTCGGCGGTGTCGTTCATGGTGCGGTACATGTCCGTATCCACCGCGCCCGGCAGGATCGCATTGACCCGGATGCCCTGTGGCCCGAACTCGGACGCCAATGCCTGTGTCAGGCCGATCAGCCCGGACTTGCTGGCCGCATAGGCCGCCACCCCGGGGAAGGCAACGGTATAGCCGACAAACGTGGACGTAAAGATCACCGAGCCGCCGCCATGTTTGAGCATCTGCGCGATCTGGTGCTTGGCGCCCAGGAACGAGCCGGTCAGGTTGATGGCGATGGTGTCGTTCCAGCCCTCGGCCGATACCTCGGTGCTGGGGCCGCCTTCGCCCAGCGTGCCCGCATTGTTGAAGGCGATGTCCAGCCGGCCGTAGCGCTCCACCGCCAACGCCACCAGTGCGCTGGCGTAGTCTTCGCTCCGCACGTCGCCGGCCAGCGCCACGGCATCGCCGCCGGCTTCGCGGATTTGCGCTACCAGGCTGTCGAGTTCGGCCTGGCGCCGGGCACCGACCACTACCCTGGCGCCCTGCGCGGCGAACAGCAAGGCGGTGGCGCGGCCGATGCCGGAGCTGGCGCCGGTAATGAGGGCAACTTTGTCAGACAAACGTCCCATGATCGATCTCCATTCAGGCGCCGGGCCCAAGGGTAGGGGGCCGCGGCGCCATGTCAGTGTCACGACAGCCAGGACATCCGGCTGCCTTGTGAATCCAGTATGGGCAGCCGCCCGGGTTCGCACTAGACTGCAGATCGCGGAACAACTTTCCGGATATCCCGAACAATGATCAAGCTCGAAGGCGTCGCCAGCTTTGCCGCCGTGGTCGAGGCCGGCTCCATCAGCGAGGCCGCCCGGCGCCTGAATCTCTCAAAGTCCGTCGTCAGCGAGCGCCTGGCCGAGCTCGAGAAAGCCATGGGCGCAAACCTGCTGCGCCGGACCACGCGCCGCCTGACGCTGACCGAGGACGGCGCCGCTTTCCTGAAGCGCGCCACGCGCATCCTGGACGAGGTGGAGGCGGCAGCCACCGACGTGGCCGAGCGGCGGGGCAGCCTGGCCGGGACGCTGCGCATTTCCGCGCCGGTCACGTTCGGTCGCATGCACCTTGGGCCGGCACTCTATCCCTTCGTGGCGCGGCACCCGGAACTGGAACTGACGCTCGATCTCGATGATCGCCGCGTCGACGCCGCCACCGACAGCTACGACGCCGTCGTGCGCCACGGCCCGCTGGAGAGCTCACGGCTGGTGGCATGGCAGTTAGCGCCCAGCCGCCGCCTGCTGGTGGCATCGCCCGGCTATCTCGCGCAAATGGGCATCCCGGCCACCCTGGCAGACCTGGAGCGGCACCGTGGCATTTTTTACGCCAATCGCGGCGCCGCCGACTGGCGCCTGCAAGGCGCCAGCGGCACCGAGATCGCCCGTGCCGCCGTCGCGCTGCGCGTCAACAACGGCGACATGATGCGTGACGCCGCCGAAGCCGGCGTCGGCATCGCGCTGCTGCCCACCTTTATCGTCGGCGATGCCATCCGGCGCGGCACGCTGGCAGTGATCGAGATCGGCTTGCAGGCGGAGCAGGAAGCCATCTACATTGCCCATCCTGAAGGGCGGCGCGTGTCGGCGCGGTTGCGGGCATTTGCGGAATGCGTGCGGGCGGCGATCGGGAGTCCGCCGTATTGGGATGAGTGGGCAGCCAGCTCCGAACCTATGGTCTAAGTGTCTGATATGAAAAAGATTCTCACCGCAAGCATCAGAACCCTCGTCGCCGCGTGCCTGCTCTGCGGGGCCACTGCCCACGCCGCCGGAAGCAGCGAGCAGGGCCAGCTCCAGCGCACCGTCGACGCCGCCATCCGCCCCGTCATGAAGGCCAACCACGTGCCCGGCATGGCCGTAGCGGTCACGGTCGGCGGCAAGCGCGACTTCTTCAACTATGGCGTCACCGCGAAGCAAGGCGGCAAGAGCGTGACCGAACACACCATTTTCGAGATCGGCTCGATCAGCAAGACCTTCACCGCGACGCTGGCTTCCTACGCCCAGGTGCGCGGCAACCTGTCGTTGTCCGACAAGGCCAGCAAATACCTGCCCGCGCTGGCCGGCAGCAGTTTCGATGCGATCCGCCTGGTCGATCTTGGCACCTATACGGCGGGTGGCCTGCCGCTGCAATTCCCGGGTGCCGTGACCGACCAGGAAAAGATGGTCGCCTATTTCAGGAGCTGGCGCCCGGACTATGCGCCCGGCACCCATCGCCGCTACTCCAATCCGAGCATCGGCCTGTTCGGCTACCTGGCCGCCCGGAGCATGGGCCAGCCCTTCGACGACCTGATGGAAAAGACGCTGTTTCCGGCGCTGGGCCTGCAGCAAACCTATATCCGTATCCCGCAGGCGCGGATGGCTGACTACGCCTATGGCTACACCAAGGACGACAAGCAGGTCCGCGTGAAGCCCGGCGTGCTGGATTCAGAAGCCTACGGCGTCAAGACGACGGCGGCCGATATGATCCGCTATGTCGAGGCCAATATGAACGGGGCAGGGCTGGACCAGACCTGGCAACGTGCGATTGCCGGCACGCATACCGGATACGTCAAGGTTGGCGATATGGTGCAGGGACTGGGATGGGAGATGTATGACTATCCGACCCGGCTCGACAGCCTGCTTGCCGGAAGTTCGTCGCAGGTCGTGTTCGAAGCCAATCCGGTGACCAGGCTCGATCCGCCGGCGCTGCCGAAGACGAATGTGCTGGTCAACAAGACCGGATCGACCAGCGGGTTCGGCGCCTATGTGGTGTTTGTTCCCGCCAGGAACATCGGCATCGTGATGCTGGCAAACAAGAACTTCCCGGTGCCGGATCGGCTGAAGGCGGCGTATCGGATATTGGAGGCGCTGGACGGGTCGCTCGCGGCTGGCAGCGCGCGCTAGGGCTTGTCACCGCTTCCCCCTACACCGGAAACTGCGTCGTCGACAACACCTGCTTGAGCACCATGAACGAGCGGATCTGCCTCACCCCCGGCAGGTACAGCAACTGTTCCGCATGCAGGCGGTTGAAGCTCTCGCTGTCGCGGGTGCGCACCATCAGGAAGTAGTCGAACTCGCCGGTCACCACATGGCACTCCATGCAGCCGGACACCTTCTGCGCGGCTTTCTCGAAGGCCGCAAACGATTCCGGCGTGGAGCGGTCCAGCACCACGCCGATGATCACCAGCATGCCCGCGTCCAGCGCGACCGGGTTCAGTAACGCGACGACGCCCCGGATCAGCCCCGATTCCTTCAGCCGCTCCACCCGCCGCAGGCAGGCGGGCGGGCTCAGGTTCACCTTGGCCGCGAGCGCCACGTTCGACAGCGAGGCGTCTTTCTGCAACAGGCGGAGTATGGCCTTGTCCGTGCGATCCAGCACTGGCGCGGGTTCCGGGGGAGCGGCGAGATCAGCGCGAATTTTTGTTTTGCGGGTGGCCATATTTACGCAACTACTGTAGGCAGAGGATCAGGATAGCTGCCTAATGGTGTGATGAAGCGCAGATCTTTGCAAGCACGTTTCGCCGGCAATTGCCTACCATTTCACTGAACGCAGCGCCTCCCCCCTCAGGGACGGCGGTGCCACCACCTCTCAACGCACCCATCCGGAGAAGAAGCCGTGAACCTCGACCGCTTTCCCCGCTACCCGCTGACTTTCGGTCCCACGCCAATCCATCCGCTGAAACGCCTGAGCGAACACCTGGGCGGCAAGGTGCAGCTCTATGCCAAGCGCGAAGACTGCAACAGCGGTCTGGCCTTCGGCGGCAACAAGACGCGCAAGCTGGAATACCTGGTGCCTGACGCGCTGGAGCAGGGCGCCGATACGCTGGTGTCGATCGGTGGCATCCAGTCGAACCAGACGCGCCAGGTGGCTGCCGTGGCGGCCCATCTCGGCATGAAATGCGTGCTGGTGCAGGAAAACTGGGTGAACTACTGGGACGCCGTGTACGACCGCGTCGGCAATATCCAGATGTCGCGAATGATGGGCGCCGACGTGCGGCTGGTGGCGGACGGCTTTGACATCGGCATCCGCCCGAGCTGGGAGGATGCCATGCAGAGCGTGCGCGACGCGGGCGGCAAGCCGTACCCGATCCCGGCTGGCTGTTCGGAGCACCCGCTGGGCGGCCTCGGCTTTGTCGGCTTTGCGGAGGAAGTGCGCGCGCAGGAAGCCCAGCTCGGATTCAAGTTCGATTACATCGTGGTCTGCTCGGTCACGGGCAGTACGCAGGCTGGCATGGTGGTCGGCTTCGCCGCGGATGGCCGCGCCGACTGCGTGATCGGCATCGACGCCTCCGCCAAACCGGCGCAGACCCGCGCACAGATCCTGCGTATTGCACGGCATACCGCGGAACTGGTCGATCTCGGCCGCGATATTGCCGAAAAGGATGTCGTGCTGGATACGCGTTACGGCGGTCCGGAATATGGCTTGCCGTCCGAAGGTACGCTCGAGGCCATCCGCCTCTGCGCGCGGCTGGAAGGCGTGATGACCGACCCGGTCTACGAAGGCAAATCCATGCACGGCATGATCGACATGGTGCGGCGCGGCGAGTTTCCGGAGGGCTCCCGCGTGCTGTACGCCCACCTTGGCGGCGCCCCCGCGCTGAACGCCTACAGCTTCCTGTTCAAGGACGGCTGACGCCAGCCAGGGTAGCGTAGGGAAGGGCGGCGCCAGTCGATCCGGGGCGTCGATCTGGCTGCCGCGCCGCGCCGCAAGGTGCCGATGGGCGAATCGACCCCTGCACCTCCCGCAATGTGGCGAAAGCCACACTTCTTGCGGCGAATGCGGCGGGCTTTGCTTCGAAGCAGCAAGGCAACCATTTCGCTAACAGTCAGGATTCGCACGCTACCCACGTCTTGATTTTCCATCGCGAAAAAATGTACGCATATCGTCACGCGATGCGCAAATGTCTTCTATGCTAAATGTGCAAAGGATGTCGTAGCTGGCCAGGCCGCGCGATGTCATCCGAATGGCCCGGGTCGCGTAGTCATCGGCGCAGGCAGTTGCCGCAGCGGCCAACCCAAATCGCACTACGGCACGACGGATCCTGACGCCAACATGAAAACGGAGCAGCCCAAACGCTATATCGCCTGGCTGGTCGCCGTGTATATTGCCTGCGGCCTGATCTACATGGCATGGCGGGTCACCACGATCAACCTGGCCGCGCCGTGGCTGTCCATCCCGCTCTATGCCGCCGAGGTGTATGGCTACCTGAGCGGTCTGTTGTTCGTGCTGATGACCTACCGGCTCAGCGTGCGCGAATCGGTGCCGCCGGTAGCGGGGCTGAAGGTCGACGTGTTCGTGCCGACCTACAACGAATCGGTGGAGCTGTTGCGCCGCACGCTGCTGGCAGCGAAGCGGATGGACTACCCGCACGAGACCTGGCTGCTGGACGATGGCCGCCGCGACAGCATGCGCAAGCTGGCCGAGTCGCTCGGCTGCCGCTACCTCGTCCGCGACAACAACGCGCACGCAAAGGCCGGCAACCTGAACAATGCGCTGCAGTTCAGCAGCGGCGACTTCATCGCCATCTTCGACGCCGACCACGCGCCGCGCAAGGACTTCCTGGTCAAGACGCTCGGGTTCTTCCGCGACGCCGGCGTCGCGTTCGTACAGACGCCGCAGGACTTCTTCAACATCGACTCTTTCAACCACCGGCTCGGCAAGAAGCGGGTCTGGGACGAGCAGGCGCTGTTTTTCAAGGTCATCCAGCGTGGCAAGGACGCGTTGAATGCCGCGTTTTTCTGCGGCAGCTGCGCGGTGATCCGGCGCTCGGCGGTGCAGGAGATCGGCGGCTTCGCCACCGAGACGGTCACCGAAGACGTGCACACCGCGATCAAGCTGCACAGGCGCGGCTACCGTTCCGTCTACTATGCCGAATCGCTGGCGTTCGGCCTGGCTCCTCACAGCATCGATACCTACCTGAAGCAGCGCATGCGCTGGGGCATGGGCGCGATGCAGGTGTTCCGCCGCGAGAACGTGCTGTTCGCACGTGGCCTGACGCTGGGCCAGCGGCTGAACTACCTGGCCTCGGCGCTGTTCTTCTTCGAGGGCTGGCAGAAGCTGGTGTTTTTCCTCACGCCGCCAGCGGTGTTCCTGTCCGGCCAGTTGCCGATCACCGCACCGCTCGACACCTTCCTGATGCTGTTCTGCCTGTACTACCTGCTGTCGATGCTGGTGCATCTCGAGCTGGGCCGGGGCTACAACTCGCTATTCCTCAGCGAGCAATACGCCATGGCCAGGTTCTTTGCCTTCATGTCGACCAGTGTCGGTCTGTTCCGGCGCAACATCCCGTTCGCGGTGACGGACAAGCAGTTTTCCGATACCGGCAAGATGTGGCTGTGGCTGTCGCCGCTGCTGTTCCTTGCCGCCGTGACCGCGGCCAGCGTGCCCGTGGGCGTTTACCGGATTTATACCGGCAGCATCCCGCTTGGTGCCGGCGCCGTGACCTTTCTCTGGACCTTTGTCACGCTGCTGACCGCGGTGATCGTGGCGGTGTACGCGCATCGCCATGCCAGCAACCGGCGCACGGAATACCGGTTCCCGTTGCGGCTGCCGGTGACGCTGACCCTGGACGGCAACTCTTACCTTGGCCTGACCTCGGACCTGTCCCCGAACGGCGCGCTCTACAGCGGCGAAGGCGTGCCCGGGCTCTCGCGGGGCGGCATGGTAGACATCGCCATCCACCTGCCCAACCTGATCGTGCGCGACGTGGCGCAGGCCACCTTCGTCAGCAAGCGCGCACCCGAGGCCGGTGGCGCCGGTGGCCAGGCGCAAATTGGCCTGCAGTTCCAGTGGAGCGAGCGCGGCAACACCGGCGCGCTCGAGACCTTTCTTTTTGGCAGCAGGTTGCAGCTCGACATGGGCAACCTGACGGAAACCGAGACACCGCCGCTGACGCGGCTGGCCGAACTGCTGCGCCGGGAAGGCGGCGGACCATCGCAGATACAAAGCTGGGCCGCGGGCCTGCTGATGCAGCCGTTGCGCTCGGGCATGCTGCCGGTGGCCATCGCCACCATCGAGGGGACCGCTCCGCTGCTGTTCAGCAGCATCGAGCTGGATCTCAATCCCGGTACCTTGCTGCGGCAGCCGCTGGCCGGCCAGCCTACCGAGCAGACCGTCAGGCTGACGCCGACCGGGAAGCTGGCCACGCCCACCGGCGACTTCCATCTCTATCACTTCGTGCCGCATGCCACCGCGGCCTGACAAGGACCCCCCTATGACGCGGTACACGCGCAAGCAGCATCCGGGCCGCGCCGGCCTGGCACGCAACGCAGTGATCGCCATGCTTGGCAGCCTGGCCGCCACCGTCGTGGTGCCTGCGCATGCAGGCACGCTGTTTGGCGGCGCCAGCCTGGCTGGCGGGGGAGAGCGCAGCGAGTATGCCGGCGTAACCGGCAGCGCGCTGCCCGTGCCTTATCTCACGCAGAAGTTCGTGGTCAGCGACTATCACTACAGCTATGGCTCCAACGACACCAAGGTCACGGTCAACGGCCAGTCCGCCGAGGCCGCGCTGGGACTGCAGAAGGGCTGGGAAACCGGCTGGGCAGAAATCACCGCCGGCGCGCGCTACCGCTACAACCGTGTCTCGCCCGAAGGCGCCGACAACCGCTCCGATGGCGGCGAGTGGGGCCTGGCGCTGACCGTGCTCGGGCAGCAGGAGTTCGCGCAGCGCTGGCTGGTCAACGGGCTTGCCACCTACAACTTCGGGCCGAAGGCATATTGGGCTCGCGGGCGCGTGCTCTACAAGGTCTTCGGCAAGGCGTGGGCCGGCGTGGAGCTGATCAAGCACGGCGATCCGTACTACCACTCCACGCAGGGCGGGGTGGTAGTGACCGGCATCCCGGTCACGCAAACGGTCAGCGTGGGGTTCTTTGGCGGCGTCAAGAAGACTGCCGGCGAGTCCCGCGCCTTCTACGGCGGCCTGGAGCTCAGCAAGGCCTTCTGAGCCTTTCGCCGGCCACCGATTGACGAAGGCGAGCGCGGGACCCGGCTCCAGGTCCTACGTTGCACTTGACTCTTGAGACCGCCACCGGACCATAATTTCGAATCGGTTCTGACCGGATATTCACAATAGATCGGGCGGGGTCGTATTCGTGCTCCCGCCGAGCACTACCGTCTTATCCACTGACCCTCAGGGGTCTTGATGAAGGTTCCGGGCGCGGCCTTCTCAATGGCTTTCTGTCCTGCCAGGATCGCCACTTGCTCCAGGGTGGCACCGTTCTTCTTGGCAATCGCGTCGTATGCCGCACGGCGCTTCGCATTGATATCTGCGGCAAGTTCCACTGCATCCGGGGTCGCCTTGACAACACCCAGATAACCATCTGGTTGCTCCCCTACGAGCCCCTGTGACTTGGCACTATCCAGGCCCAATGCCATGGCCAGCGCACTGCCAGACAACAGTAGCACCGCCATCAATCCTGTCGCCATTTTCATGGTCGGCTCCTAGAACAATGTGCGGTCTTCACTAATGAGTTTATCCACATCTTTTTCTACCTTGAGGCGGATCTCATGATCAATCTTCACATTCAGATTGATGGTGATCGGGTCTTTGGGGGCATCGAGGGCGATCCGAGGCGTGCAGGCGGCCAGAGGCAGTAAAGCGACAAGCAAAACGGGCTTCATGGCGTGTCCTCCTCGTCATCGCTACGCGTGCCTTCCGCTGGCATCCGGTTCAGGACTCGCCGAGAGATATCCTCCCCAATGCGCAAGCTGCGCAATAGCTCGAACACATTCTCCCGGTGCGTGTAGTTTAGTATGATTGGCAAGCTGTGCTTCTGCGGGTTCTGGCCTTTGATGGTGGCCGCAGCGTCCAGCCAGCCGTCCGGTTTCATATTCAGACGCGCCTCAAATTCATCAATCGCCAGATTGCTCAGGGCATCGAACGCCAGTTCCACCGCGCGGTTGGATTGGCCCATCGCGGTGACCCCGGCAGATGGCAAGACCTTGAGTAATAAGGGGCCCTCGTTGCTCACGCGACCCGAGTGCAAGGCCAGCGAGTCCTTGGTCAATTGTAGCGGCAGATTGCCGCCCACGCGGCCAGCGAGCTGAACGGTCGGGTTCGGATCGTTTTGCAGCGCGGCTACCTCCGCCAGGTTGATGCTCCGGACGGTCACCGCCTGAAACTGAGAGGACGGCCATTGCAAGGTAGCGGCATGCATATTGCCTCCCAGCACGTCGGCAGAAATATCGGCGAGGTGCCACGTGACCAAGTCAGATTGGACCCTCATGCGGATATTGCGCACCGGGATACCCACATCCAACTGGGCAAGCATGATCGGCCCGATGCTTGTGAGCGTTACGCCATTTTGCTGCAACTCGATATGCGCGGCCCCCTTGCCGCCCGTCGCCAGAATGCCTCCCCAGTCCAGCGCCACAGCTGACGCAGATATGTCGCCTTGCAGCCGCCACTGATCCTGCCATTGCCAGCGGCCCTGGCCACTGAGCATGCCTTGCTTCAAGGTGAAGCCGAGGCTGCGGCTCATTGACGCAGACAGCGGTGTTCTGATCTCCACCGTGCCTTTCGCTCGGGCCTTTCTTCCGCGGCCAGCCAGATCTGCGGTCAGGGTCAGCTCGGATTGCCAGGCCGGCGCGCGCAGCGTAGCCCTGCCTTGTTGTCCGCCGACGGCGATTTTCCCGGTGACGGCAGGCAGTCCCCAGCGCGTGGCAACGACGCCCTCCGCCTTGACCTCCAGATGGCCGAATACCCCCTGGGGGCCGACGCGAAGAGGCGTTGTGGCGACCACGGCCATCGGCTTGATCCATGTCGTTCCGACCAGCCCGTCGGCTATCGTGGCGCGACTGCCAGTGCCCAGGTACCACTGCCCGTCCTTGCCAAACCAGGGTGCAACGAGCTTCAGGCCCCCGCCTCGTGCATAGACGGGGAGCCGCGAGAGGCCCTCAACCGTACCTTCCCAGCGCCCTCGCGCAAAGCTGGCGCTGAGCGCCCCCGTGAGAGGGGCATTGCCATAGTGGCCATTGAACTCCGCGCGCGTGGTCCAGCCCGGCGCCTGGAAGCCGGTCACCGGCACGCGCACCGCTAGCAATAGATCTGGTCCCTTGACCGTGAGGCTGGCCGGTTCCCCCGCCAGCCCGGCGGCTTCGATTCGGCCTTGCCAAAACCCGCTCAGATCATATCCGGCGGCTTTACCTGCCAGATCAAGCCGTCCGTGCCAGCCCCACTTCGCTTGCTGCCAGGCCAACCGGCTGTCGACGGTCTTGACTTCTATATCCCGATACTGAAGCTCGGCCGAGATTATGCTTTCACCGGCCAATGCCAGCGGCAGTGTCAGAGGCCGGGGCCAGCGCAGCAGAAGCCCCTCGGGGAGTTGTATCGACGCCGGCAACAGTTCCAGCTCTTGCCGATTCCAGCGAATCGGCACGCTGCCGGCTAGCGAGGGTCCGGCCAGCGTCAGCATGCCCTGGCCGCGTGCTACGCCGGTGCCCTCGGAATCCAAGGCCAGCACGATGGTGCCTTGCGGGCCTGCCGCTCGCAGGTCCAGGCGCAGGGACTCCACCCCCTCCAGATTGCCGCTGACCCGTAGCACTTGCCGGGCTTCCAGGCTCCAGTCGCCGCCGAGCGTCAACGGTGACCCCAGTTCGGCATTCAGATGCCATTTTTTGGCGGCGAGGCTGGCCGCGAGCCTCATGTCGGACCGTTGAGACTGGTCGCTATGGCCCAGTTGCCCCTGCGCCTGCAAATCGCCGTCCAGTCGACCGGCCTGCCACAGTCCATTGCCCGTGAAGGTCAGCGCACCCAGGAACCTGGGCGCGATGTCAGCCGCCTGAATCCCGCCTTGCGCGCTCCAGTGCCCGGAAATGCGGTCATAGGTCGCGTTCGCACTGCTGTGCTGATACTTTGCCCATACCTGCCAGCGCTGCTCGCGCTGGCGGACGAAGAGTGCGATCGGCGGCAAACCGGGAACTGAAAGTGCATCGATGGTGAGATCGAACGGCGGCGTCCAGGGGGGAGGCAGCGGCTCGCCCCCGGCTCGGCAATTGGCCAGGCTCATGCTGGCTGCGGTGATCGTCACGGGCCGCCAGCCGGTGATCCGGATTCGTTCGCCGCGGGCTTGCACGCAGCCGTTCTGCAGCCTTTGCCAATGCGCCAGTTCCAGTCCGTCTAGCCAACTGAGCCCCTGGACACGTACGCCCAGCACAAACGCCGTGATCACCACCACCAGAAACACCGACACTGGCAGCAGCGCCAGGATGATCCAGGCATAGTTGCGACGAAAAAATGCAAGAGTGGGCGAATATTGCGGGGAGAGGAGCATGCCGCAGCGCGTCTACATGATTGAACTGACACTGTGTGATTCTTGCGGTCAACATGCGCACGCATGCGCATAGCCAAGGCTACACCGATCTTAACTTCGTCATTCCCGAGCCGGGCATCACAGGCGCCCCAATCATCCCGCGGCGCCGGAATCCTGCAGCTTCTCGTCCCCCCAGCCATTTTCGAACAGCATCTCGTTCAGCGATTGCCGGCTGGCCCAGCCTTCCTGTTCCAGCATTGGCTTCTCATGGAAACTGTCAACCTGACCGAGGCACAGCACGGCCACCGGCCTGGCGCCGGGCGGCAGCCGTAGCAGTTGACCGAGCGCCTGTGGGTCAAACAAGGAAACCCAGCCCATGCCAATCCCCTCCGCGCGGGCCGCAAGCCAGAGGTTCTGGATGGCACAGGCGACCGAAGCCAGGTCCATGTCCGGCATCGTTCGCCGACCGAAAACATGCCGCTCGCGGCCGTCCATCAGGGCTGCCACCAGGACTTCGCCACAGTCCAGAATGCCCTCCACCTTGAGTCGCATGAACTCGTCCTGCCGCTCGCCCAAGGCGAGTGCGGTGCGCCGGCGTTCGGCATCCACCAGCGCGTGCACGCGCGCTCTCAGGCTCCGGTCGGTGATGCGGATGAAGCGCCAGGGCTGCATAAAGCCGACACTCGGGGCGAGATGCGCCGCCTGCAGCAGGCGTTCCAGCAGCGCGGAATCGATCGGATCCGGACGGAAGTGGCGCATGTCACGGCGCTCGCGGATGACACGATAGACGGTATCGATTTCGCTATCGCTGTAACGAGAGGGGTTCATGGCTGGAATAGCCTGGCAGTAGCGCGCGGGTTGGAGGGAAAGTAGCAATGCAGGTAGCTTGCCGCAATGCTGCCGTGCCGATAGAGCGCTTCGCCCGTTGCGGGGCCGCTGGCGCGACGGGCGTGAGTGTGCGGAACGAGCGGAGTCTGCAGGCTCGAATAGTGGAACGTGTGGCCACGCAGGGTTTCACCATCGAGTTCGACCGATTGCAGGCCGAGCCCGGCGAGCCTGCCCTGCAGCGTGGCATGGCCTGGCAGGAGCCCGAGCATGGCGCCCGAGACGCCCGCGTTGTCGGTCAACGAATCCAGCAGGTAAAGCATGCCGCCGCACTCGGCAACCAGCGGCTTGCCGGCGGCGACGTGCGCGTGCAGCGTGGCCCTGGTCACGCCGCTGCGGCTGAGCGCATCGAGGTGCAGTTCCGGGTAGCCGCCGGGCAGGTAAACCGCGTCCGCGACCGGAAGCGGTTCGTCGGCCAATGGCGAAAAGAATGCGATCTCGGCCCCCAGCGCGGTGAGCAGCTCCAGATTGGCCGGGTAGACGAAGGAAAACGCCTTGTCGCGTGCAATGGCGATTTTCACGCCGGCCAGGAGCGGCGGTACGGGTTCTATGGTCGCGGCCGCGAACGCGACCTGTGGCGGCAGTTCGGCCAGCGGCGTCACGGCGATCCGCGCGGCGGCCGTCTCGATGCGCTGCTCGAGGTCGTCGATCTCCTGCGCCTGGACCAGGCCGAGATGACGTTCGGGCAGCGTCATCGCGTCGTCTCGTATCACGGATCCGACACAGCGTAGCTGTGGCGGCAACATCTCGAGCAGCATCTCGGCATGGCGTGTGCCGGCGACGCGGTTGGCGAGGACACCATGGAACGGCAGGCCGGGCCGGAAGCTCGACAGGCCGTGCGCGACCGCCGCGAAGGTCTGCGCCATGCCGCTCGCGTCGATGACTGGCAACACCGGCACGCCGAAGGTCGCCGCGAGGTCGGCGCTCGACGGCGTCCCGTCGAACAGCCCCATGCTGCCCTCGATCAGGATCAGATCCGCCCGTCCTGCCGCATCGTACAAGCGGCGGCGGCAGTCGGCTTCGCCGGTCATCCACAGGTCGAGCGAGTACACCGCGTTGCCCGACGCGCGCTCGAGGATGTAAGGATCGAGGAAATCCGGGCCCGTCTTGAACACGTGGACGGTGCGTCCCAGGTTGCGGTGATGGCGCGCGAGGCCGGCCGTCAGTGTCGTCTTGCCCTGGTGCGAGGCCGGCGCGGTAAGAAACAGCGCGGGACACGAGCGGGCCTTGGCTTGCTCCGGCATAGATGATGCCTCCTTCCATTCAGCGCCACGTCGTGCCGGTCAGCTGGTTCAGCTGTTCGACGACGCGTGTGCGGCTCGGGTGGTAGCCGATGAAGACGAGTTGCGCATGCCGTGCCGGCGTGGCCTCGGCGTCGTGCCGCAGCTCGATCCGGCTGCGTACGCCCTGGACGATCAGCCGGCCATTTCCGGCTGGCGGCGGCGCGAATCCCTTGATGCGCAGGAGCGGCTCGGCGCGCGCGATGGCGGCGATCGCTTCGCGCAGCGCTTCGGGATCCTGCGCGTCCTGGCTGCGCAGCATGAACGACAGCCAGCCCGGATCCTGCTCGTGGAAGTGCTTGTGCGTGGCGAGCCCATGGCTGTGCGCGCCGAGGCTGCCATGGCTGTGACCGTCGAACAGGCGCTGGTTCGCGAGCGGCCGCATTTTCAGCCCCGGCATGCTCGCCACGGGCCCGTAGTGACGATGCCCGGTATTGGCCGGCTCGTGCAGATGCAGGCCCAGGGTCAGGCGCGTGTCGAGCTTCGCCTTGTAGGCAAGCTCGATGAAGCGGACCGACGGCGCCAGCTCACGCACGCGCACTTCGGCCTCGAGCATGGCCTCGTCGCCGAGGGCATCGATCTTGTTCAGCACCACGATATCGGCGTTGGCAAGCTGCTGTTCGAACAGGCTGGCAACCGACCTGCCGATGGCCGGGTCCTCGCCGTCCGGCGCCTGGCCGAAGCTGCCCGCCAGTAGCAGCGGGGTGTCGACGACCGCCAGCGTGGCATCGAGGACAAAATACGGCGAGAGCGCCTCGCCCTGCAGCTGCTCCATCACGGCGGTCGGCAGCGCCAGGCCTGAGGTCTCGATCAGCACGTGGTCGATCAGGCCGCGGCGCTGCCACAGCGCCTGCATGGTCGGCAGGAAATCCTCGTCGTCATCGTAGGCGACCAGGCCGTTGGACAGGTCATGGATCTCGACTTCGCCACCTGCGCCGCGCAGCAGCGCGCCGTCGATCGAGACCTCGCCGAACTCGTTGACCAGGATCGCGAGGCGGCGCTGCTTGCTGTCACGCATCAGGTTCGACAGCAGCGTGGTCTTGCCGGCCCCGAGAAAGCCGGTGATGACGGTGACCGGAATGCGTGGCTGGCTCATGCTGCAACGCCTTTCAATACGTCCAGCACGCCGGCGAAGTCGGCGGCCAGGACCGGATAGTCGACGTGGGGACGATCGACGACGATCAGCGGGATGCCAAGCGCGGCGGCGGCCGCGGCCTTGGCGTCATAGCCGCCGGCGTCGCCCGAGTCCTTGGTGACGACGCAGTCGATCTCCCACTCGCGCCACAGTGTTTCGTTGGCCGCCTGGGAGAACGGTCCCTGCATGGCGACGAGGCGCGAGCGGGGGATGCCTGCATTGATCGCGCGCTGCAGGTGCTGCGGATCCGGCGCGAGCCGCACGAACCACTGATGCGCCGCGGCGCCCTCCGCCTGGACGAAGCTCGCCAGGTCCTTGGAGCCGGTGGCGAGGAAGATGCGCTGGCCATACCGCATGGCGATCTGCGCGGCCGCTTCCATCGACCCCGCGTGCCGCGCGGGGTACTGGCCGACGGCGCGCGGACGTTCGTAGCGCACGTAGGGCAGGGCCAGCTCCCCGGCGAGCGCGATCAGTTGTTGCGACATCCCGGTCGCGTACGGGTGGGTCGCGTCGACGATGGCGCGCGCGCGGCTCTCGCGCAGCAGCTCGCGCCGGCGCTCGATGCCGAGCCGGCCGGCGATCACCGCGGCACCCGGGCAATGCTTGCCGACCAGTTCGGCCCCGTATTCGCTCGCGCTCGAGACCACGATGGCGTGTCCCGCGGCGGCGATCTCGCTTGCCAGCGCGTTGCCGTCGCTGGTGCCGGAGAACACCCAGACCGGCCCCGCGGGCAGGCTGGCGGCGGTGACGGTGTCCGGCGCGTCGTCCCAGTTGCCGTAGCCGCGCGGGGTATAGATCCAGCCGCGCTTGCGCCGGGTGAAGCGGTTGCCGATCACCAGTGTGGTCAGCATGTCGAAGCGGCGCGTGCGCAGCTCGGCCAGCGTCATGATCTCCACGCGCTGGCCATCGCGGTAGGCGTTGTGGACCACGCCACAGAGCGTCCCGGGGCGCTTGTGCGCGAGCATGATGTCTAGAATGCGGTAGACGCCGTCCTGGCGCTGCCGGCTCTGCACGTTGTAGAACACGGCGGCCAGGTCAGCCTGGGCGATGTGGCGGGCACGGGTTTCGATCCATTCCCAGGGGCAGAGCAGGTCGGACAGGCTCAGCGTGGCGAAGTCGTGCGACAGCGGCGAGCCGAGCAACGACGCGCAGGCGTTGGCCGAGGTAATGCCGGGGATCACCTGCACATCGTAGCGGTCGTCTTCCGCCATCTCCTCGAAGGCCAGCGCGGCCATGGCGTAGATGCCGATATCGCCGCTGGAGATCAGTGCGACGGTCTTGCCCGCACGGGCCTGCGCGATGGCGAGCAGCGCGCGGTCGCGCTCCTGCGTCAGCGGCAGCGTGCGGATGTCCTTGCCCGCGATCCAGGGCTGGATCCAGGTCAGGTAGAGATCGTAGGCGACGATCACCTCGCTCGCTTCCAGCGCGGCTTTCGCCATCGGCGGGATCAGCTCGCGCGTGCCCGGGCCGACTGACACCAGGTAGAGTTTGCCGTTCATGTTTGGGTTAATCCTGTTCAATCCTTGTGATGCTGTCTTCGACGATGGCCACGGTGACGCCGTCGAGCGCGGTCTTGGCAACGATCAGCCGCCCGCGCGGGCTGGCGATCAGCGCGCAGGGCTCGCACACGCCGTCGACGCCGATATTGCGCTGCACCCAGGCGGATGGCTGGCCCACCCAGGCGCGCGCGGCGATGTCGGCGCGTGCGATCACGCGCAAAGACAGCTGGTGGCGTGCGCAGAAGGCCAGCAGGCCGGCCTCGTCGGCCTTGAGGTCGATCGTCGCGACCTCTCTCACTTCGGCCAGCGTGCGCTCGCCCAGCGCGCGCAGCACCGCCTGCTCGATCGCGTCGGCCGACATGCCGCGCCGGCAGCCAATGCCGAGCGTCAGTGGCTTCAACGCCTCGGTCGCGGTCGTGACCGCCGGGATGGCGCCGGTGAGCCTGGCGACGGCGTAGGCGAGCGCATTGGCGCCGCCCTCGTGGCCGCTCAACAGCGGGATGGCGAAGCGCGCCGCTTCGTCGAGCACCACGACCGCCGGGTCGTGGTGCTTGCTCTGCGGCAGCCCGTCGAGATAGCGCACGGCAATACCGCTCGCCATCGCCACGACCCACTGGCGGTGCTGCCGGAACTGGCGGCGGAACAGCTCGCGCGGGGTGTCGCCCGGATTGCTCCATGGCTGGTACAAGTCCGCATCGAGGCCGGTGGCCAGCCTCTGCCCAAGCGGCAGCGCCTCGCGGCGGGTCAGCCAGACGGCAATCGGTTTCATGCCGGTTCCTTCACGCTCTTGCCCTTGCGCGGGCGCCGCGTCTTGCGGTCGGTGCCGTCGCGGAAGATATGGGTGAAGCCCGCCGCGTAGAGGCTGGATTCGGCCCCGCCTTCGCGCGACAGCGCATGACCGACCAGCAGCAGCGTGGTGAGCAGCCAGTCCTTGTTGGTCACCTCGCTCATCAGCGCGCCCAGGGTGCTGCGATGGATCGCCTGGTCCGGCCAGCTCGCGCGGCGCACCAGCGCCACCGGGGTATCGGGCGGGTAGTGCAGCAGCAGGTCGGCCACGGTCTGCTTCAGGCGCTGGCCCGACAGGAAAATACACATGGTGGCCCGGTGTTCGGCGAAGCGCTCGATGGACTCGAGCTCCGGCACCGCCGAGGCCCGGCCCGATACGCGGGTCAGGATGACGGACTGCGACACCAGCGGCCGGGTCAGCTCGCTGCCGAGCGCCGCGGCGGCGGCGGTGAACGACGACACGCCGGGGACGATCTCGTAGTCGATGCCAAGTGCCTCCAGCCGGCGCATCTGTTCGGCGGTGGCGCCGTAGATGGACGGGTCGCCGGAATGCAGGCGCGCCACGTCCTTGTCTTCACGCCGGGCGCGGCGGTAAAGCGCTTCCTGTTCATCGAGCGACAAGCCGGCGGTATCGAACTTTTCGGCCTCGGGCCGGCAGTGCTGAAGCATCTCGGCCGGCACCAGCGAGCCCGCGTACAGCACCATCGGCACGTTGCCGAGGATGCGGCTGCCGCGCAGCGTGATCAGGTCGGCGGCGCCGGGGCCGGCGCCGATGAAATAGACTTTCATGGGTGACGTTTCTCCCTCGCCGCGCGGCGGATCAGCATGGTCGCGAGGTAGCCGCTCGCGTCGGCGCCCAGTTGCGACACGTCGTCGCACAGCACCTCGCCCGGCAGGCCGATGCGGCGCGCGAACGCGCAATGCCGGGCGATGCCCAGTTCGCTCAGCAACGCCAGCACCGCCGGCAGGCGCGCGCCGATCTTCATCAGCACGACGATGTCGTGGTGCTCGATGTCGGCGCGCAGCGCGGCCATGTCGTCGGGGCAGGGCAGGATCAGGATCCGCTCCTTGCCTTCGCCGAGCGGCCACGACAGCGCCGACGCGGTAGCGGCGAA
Organism: Cupriavidus necator; assembly: GCF_040578825.1. Classification (GTDB taxonomy): domain Bacteria; phylum Pseudomonadota; class Gammaproteobacteria; order Burkholderiales; family Burkholderiaceae; genus Cupriavidus; species Cupriavidus necator_E. The sequence goes on from NZ_JBEFLI010000047.1 coordinate 34,134, forward strand.
GCTCGTCACACCGGGGAAGGTGGTGTGACGCAGGCCGGGCAGCTTGTCGCGCAATGCGGCAAGCAGGTAGCCGTAGGTTGAATACGTCATCGAGTCGCCGATGGTCAGGTAGGCGACGTCAAGCCCCTGGCGCAGTTCGGCGGCGACCGCTTCCGCCAGCTCGCCATAGTGTTCCGACAGCACGCTGCGGTCCGGGTCCATCTGGAATTCGATCTCGCGGAACTTGCTTTGCGCAATCGCCAGTCCGGCCAGGCACTGGCGCGCGACCGAGGTTTCGCTGCTGCGCGCGCGCGGCAGGTAGATCAGGTCGACGTCCTGCAGTGCCGCCAGGGCGGCAACCGGTATCAGCCCGGCCGGCCCGGGGCCGACACCGACGCCGAAGAAATGGCCCGCCGCGCTCATGCGGCTTCTCCCAGCGGCGTGCCGTCCATGCTGAACAGCCGTACCGCTACACGGCCGGCACGGGGCACCTTCGGCTGCATCAACGCGGCAAGCCGTCGTTCCATCTCGGTCCAGAATGTCCGCGCACGCGGTTCGTTTTGCAAGATCTCTATGATGTTTTCCACAGTATTGGCTTTCTCTATGCGTTCGACGAGCCCGCCGGCCAAGCCGAGCTCGGCCGCCACGGCGGCGACGGCGTGCATCGCCATGCCGCTCTTGCTCGAGTGCGTGTCCCACACGCCGTCGAGCAGCTTGGCGAGCTTGCCGGGGTGCCCGAGCACCCATAGCGTTCGCAGGCGCGCCTGCGTTTCCTCCAGGGCCTGCTGCGTGTATTCAAGCGACACGCCGATGAAGTTGGCGATCTGCACCACCTGCTTCTTCGGCAGTGCCAGCGTGTCGGCGGCAAAACCCCGGCCGATCTTGCCGGGGGTGAACGCGATCGCTTCCGGCTGCTCGCCCAGCGCGACGCGGATATAGACCTCGATCGACGCCATCCAGGCAGCGAGCGACATCGGTTCGACGATGCCGCTGGTGCCGAGGATCGAGATGCCGCCGACGATCCCGAGCACCGGGTTGAAGGTGCGCCGCGCAATCTTCTCGCCGTCGACGCAGCCGATGGCGAGATCGAAGCCGGGGTTGGCCGCGCCGCCCAGCACCTCGTCGACCGCCATCTGCATCATCTGCCGCGGCACCGGATTGATCGCGGCTCCTCCCGGCGGTACGCGCAGGCCGGGCTGGGTCACGGTGCCGACGCCCTCGGCCGCCAGGAAGCGGATTTCGCCGCGGTGATTGACCGCCACCTCGGCGAAGATGGTCGCCCCGTCGGTGCTGTCGGGGTCGTCGCCGCCGTACTTCTTCACCTCCGCGCGCACCGCACCGCTGGCCAGCCGTTCCACCTTCTCGACCGGCACAACGAGGTAATAATCCGGATCCGGCAGACTGACCTCGACTTCGCCTGCCACTTCGCCGCGCAGCAGCATCAGCAGCGCGGCCTTGACCGCGGCGGTGGCGCAACTGCCTGTGGTGCGGCCGCGGCGCAGGCCGTTGGGTGCCGGCGTGGCGAGATCGAAGGGGCGGCGGAGCGGTTCGCTGGTCACTGCATCTGGTTTTGGCGCCAGACCTGGTCGATCGCCGCGATCATCAGCGCGTTGATGGCGGACGCCGCCCATGGCGAGCCGCCGCGCGTGCCGCGGTTGGTGATGCGCGGCACCTGCAGCAGGCGGCGCAGCTCGTCCTTGCATTCGCGCGTGCCGACGAAACCGACCGGCAACCCGACCACCAGCTGCGGGCGCCAGCCGTGCTCGCGCACCAGCCGCACCAGCTCCATGATCGCGGTCGGCGCGTCGCCGATCGCCACGACGACATCATTGCCGAACTTCTGCCAGGCGCGGCGGATACCGGCAGCGGAACGCGTGATGCCATGCGCCTCGGCCAGCAGCCGCGTTTCCTCGTCATGTACGCCACACCACGTCTGCACTTCGAGCTGATCGAGCACCGCGCGCTTGAGCCCGGTCTGCACCATGGTCACGTCGGCGACGACGCGGCGGCAGCGCAACAGCGCACGGATGCCGGTCTGCACCGCGCCGGGCGAGAAGTACAGGTCGTCGACGATATCGAAGTCGCCGCTGGTATGCACCAGTCGCTTGAGCACGACCTGATGGTCGGCTGGCACGCCGGACCAGTCGCGCCCTGCGTCGATGATGCGCATGCTCTCGGCTTCGATGGGATGCGGCACGTAGGGGGACCATGCGGCGACCGGTGGCGGTGCGTCCTCATTGCGGCCCAGCAGCCCGCGCACCAGGCCGTGATGCGCCTGCTGCGGCGTGCCGACCTGTTCCTCGAAGCCGACGATCTGCACCCGGTACTTGCACAGCGCGCAGTTCATCGCGGAACGGCCCCCGATGCCTTCGGCAGCGCGCTCCAGGAACACATCGGCCACGTGCGGGTGCGCACCGAGACAGCCGGCCTTGAGCACCTCGATCTCCGGGTGGCGGGCGGCCAGGTCGTCTGCCGCCGCGTAGATGCGCTTGACCAGCACGCCGTCGAACAGGAAGTAGGGCAGCACCACGATGCGCTGGTGGCCGAGCAGGGCGGCCGCCTTCAGGCCGTCGGCCACCAGCGGCCTGGCGGTACCCGAATAGCAGACGAAGGACGTGCCGAAACCCAGCCCCTCTTCGAGCATGCGCGTCAGCTTCGAAATCTCGGAGTTGGCATCCGGATCGGAGGTGCCGCGCCCGACCACGACCAGGCAGGTGTCGGCGCGCGCCACGGTCCTGCCGGAACGCGCCTCGGCCTCGATGAGGCGCTCGCGGCACAGTTGCAGCAGCCTGGGGTGCAGGTCCATGGCCGCGCCGAAATGAAAATCGATGCCGGGATGCGCGCGCTGGAGCGCCAGCAGCTCGCTCGGCATGTCGTTCTTCGCATGGGTGGCGGCGAGCAGCACGCCCGGCACCATCACCACGCGCCGCGCGCCCTCGGCGATGACGGCCTCGACCGCCTCGTCGATGGTCGGCATGGCGAACTCAAGGAAGCCATGCGCGACGGTGCGGCCGCCGGCGCGCGCGCGCAGCAGCCCGACCAGCTCCGTGAACTCCCTGACCCCGTCCGGGTCGCGGCTGCCGTGGCCGGCCAGCACGATGGCGTAATCGGTCGGCGTGCTCATGTCGCGTCCGGCGGCGGCTCGATCTGGCTTGCGAGCGGATGCAAGGTGCGGATCAGCATGATGCTCATGTCAGAAAAGCGCTGGTCGGCGCATTCGGCCAGCGTGCCGCGCCATTGCGCGTCGCCGCGGGTGAGGTTCTCCCATACCTCTACCGGCTGCTCGGCCGGAATGCCGTTCTCCAGCAGGTAGGCGGCGATATGCCACGGCATGAAGGAACGTGCCTCGTCCCACGGGCAGGGAATCACGATCGCGTTGCGCTGGTCCTGCAGCACGTGCACCAGGTGGCGCTTGAACGGCGCCAGGTCGCCGCGCCGGTGAAACGTGATGAACGTGGTTTCGTCAAAGCACACCTTGGCGCGCGACGCCAGGATCTGCGCCGACGAAATGCCGGGGATGGTGTCCACGGGGTGGCCGCAGGCCCGCTCGACCCGCTCCAGGTACTGGAAGCCGCTGAAGTGGATGTCGCCCATGAACACGACGACACACTTCTTCCCGGCGTGGTGCAGCTTCGCCACCTCGTCAAGCTGCGCGACCTGGTCGCGGTAGCCCATCTGCACCACCTGCGCGGTGGCGGGAATCAGCGCGCGCACTACATCGACCACGGCATTGAAGCCGGCGACGACGTCAGCGTTGCGAATCAGCTCGGCCGAGCGTTGCGGCAGGTAGCCAATGTCGCCGGGGCCGGCACCGATGCAAACGATCATGGTGTTTTTCCTGATGTCTGGGATTGGGTGGACTGGTGGCTCATTGCGGCAGTCGTTCCCGAATGGTCAGCCTCAGCTGCTCGCCGGTCAGCTGGTCCAGCGGCAGGTAGTCGGCATGCAGCGCCTGCGCAAGCTCGCGGGCGCGCTCGAGCCGCACGAAGTCCTGCTCGGTGTCGAGCACCAGTGCCGGCGTGCCGCGGGCGGCCAAGTCTTGCGCGACGGTCATCGATTCGCGCCAGGGATCCGAGCCATCGGCCAGCGCGACATTGGCGCGGCCGTCGCTGAGCACCACCAGAAGCGGCGTGGCGCCATCGTGCTGCGCCAGGGTCGATGCCGCGAGCTGCAAGGCGTGCGCGAGCGGCGTGCGTCCGCCCGTTGGCAGCTCCCGCAAGGCAAGCTCCGCCTGCTCGACCCGGCGGGTCGGCGGCAGCACCAGCTCGGCGCGCTCGCCACGAAAACAAATGACCGCAACCTGATCGCGGCGCTGATAGGCGTCCTGCAACAGGCCAAGCACGCAGGACTTCACCATCTCCATGCGACGGCGCGCCGCCATGGAGCCGGAGGCGTCCACCACCAGCAGGATCAGGTTGGCCTGGTGGCCGGCACGCACCTTCTGGTGCAGGTCGGCGCGGGTGACGCTGAAATCAGCCGGGTTGCGCAGCAGTGCGTGGCGCAGCGTGGCGTCCACGGCAAGCTGGGTCGGCGCCTCGCTCGGCACGGCGCCCACGTAGTGGCCGCGCCGCGTGCCGGCGACACGGCTGCGCCGGCCGCCGGCGTCGTGGGCCCGCAATGCGGCAACCTCGATACGGCCGACTTCGCAGGCGGCGGCGGCCGCGAACAACTGCGCGGATGGGTCGTCGGATCCCGTGGCGTCGTCGTCATCGCTGTCTTGGCTGTCTTCACCGTCTGGTGGCGCGGACTCCGCCGGCTCGCCGCCTTGACTGGCCTCGGCATCGGACCGGGGCGGCACCGGGGCCTGCCGCATCAGTGCATCCAGGCGCTCGCGGTCAAGGCCACTCTGCTCGAACGGCTTGCGGCGGCGGCGGTGCGGCAGCACCAGCTCGGCCGCGTCGCGCACGTCCTCGGCGCTGACCACGTCCCGGCCGCCGAGCGCGGCAAGCGCGCGCGCCGCCTTGTGCATCACGATATCGGCGCGCAGGCTCGCCACCTCGAACTCGCAGCAGAGCTGGCTGATGAGGGCCAGCAGCGAATCAGGCAGCACGATGCCGGCGACATGGTCCTGGGCGGCGCGGATCGCTGCGCGCAATGCATCGGTCTCGGACTGCCAGGCGGCGATGAAGCCGGCCGGGTCGGCCTCGAACGCGAGGCGGCGCCGCACCACCTCGGCGCGGATGGCGGGGTCGCGCGGGGCCGTCACCTCCACCATCATGCCGAAGCGGTCCAGCAACTGCGGGCGCAGGTCGCCTTCCTCCAGGTTCATGGTGCCCAGCAGAGTAATGCGCGCCGGATGGCTGATCGCGAGGCCCTCGCGCTCCACCGTGTTGAGGCCCATCGCCGACACGTCGAGCAGCACGTCGACCAGGTGGTCGGCCAGCAGGTTGACCTCGTCGATGTACAGCAGGCCGCGATGCGCGGCGGCCAGCAGGCCCGGCTGGAAGGCCTTGCTGCCGTCCTTTAGCGCGCGTTCGAAGTCGAGGCTGCCCAGCACGCGGTCCTCGGTGGCGCCGAGCGGCAGGTTGACGAACGGCACCGGTGCGCTGGCGGCCACGCGCGTCTCGGCCTGGCAGGCGTCGCATTCGGCCAGCGGCGCCTCGGGCGCGCAGTTGAAGGCGCACCCGGCCACGCGCGCGATCGGCGGCAGCACGTCGGTCAGGCCGCGCGCGGCGGTGCTCTTGGCGGTGCCCTTGTCGCCGCGGATCAGTACGCCTCCCAGCGTCGGATCGATCGCGCACAGCAACAGCGCGCGCTTGAGTTGCTCCTGGCCGACGATCGCGGCGAACGGGTAGTGGTGTCTCATCGTTTCGGGTTCTCCCCGCGCGCTTCCAGCATGGCTTCGCTGCGCAGATGCAGCGCTTGCAGTGCCGCCAGGGTCTGCGGCCTGGGCTCGGCCCACAGCTGGCGCTGCGCGGCCTCCAGCAGCCGCTCGGTGATCGCGTTCAGTGCCCATGGGTTGCTTGCGGCGAAAAACTCCTGCATCGACGGGGCCAGGGCATAGGTCTCGGCCAGCTGCTCGTACACCCAGTCGTCCACCACTTGCGCGGTGGCGTCGTAGCCGAACAGGTAGTCGACTGTGGCGGTCAGCTCCAGCCCGCCCTTGTAGCCGTGTTTCTGGATCCCGGAGATCCACTTCGGGTTGGCGACGCGCGAGCGGAAGACACGCAGCACTTCCTCCCTCAGCCCGCGCACGGCCGGGTTGTCCGGATTGTGGCTGTCGCCGAAGTAGTGGCGCGGCTGGCGGCCGGTGAGGCTGCGGATGGTGGCGATCATGCCGCCGTGGTACTGCAGGTAGTCGTCGCTGTCGAAGATGTCGTGCTCGCGGTTGTCCTGGTTGTGCAGCGCGACCTCGACGCCGGACAGGCGGTGCCGGAAATCGGCGCGCGCGTCGGTGCCGTTGTCCTGCCGGCCGTAGGCATAGCCGCCCCAGTTGATGTAGGCGGTGGCGAAGTCGGCATCCTCCTGCCAGTTCTGCTCCTGGATCAGCGGCAGGATGCCGGCGCCATATGTGCCGGGCTTGGAGCCGAACACGCGGTACAGCACGCGCTGTTCCGCGCTCTCGGGCGGTAGCTGGCTGAACAGATGGTCCCTGAGATCGGCCAGGTAGTGCTTGCGCAGGAAATTCTGTTCGGGCGGCTCGTCCAGCCTGGCCACGGTATGGACGGCCTCGTCGACCAGGTAGATCAGATGCGGGAAGGCATCGCGGAAGAAGCCGCTGATGCGTACCGTGACGTCGATCCGTGGCCGGCCAAGCTCGGCAAGCGGGATCACTTCGATGCCGGCGACGCGCCGGCTCTCCGGCTGCCAGCGCGGCCGCACGCCCAGCAGCGCGAGGATCTGCGCGATGTCGTCGCCGTGGGTGCGCATGGCGCTGGTGCCCCACACGCTGATGCTGACCGATTCGGGCAGCCTGCCGGTTTCCTTGCGATGCCGGGCCAGTACTTCGTTGGCCAGCCCGGTGCCAATCCGCCATGCGGCCTGCGAGGGCAGGCTGCGTGGGTCAACGGAGTAGAAATTGCGCCCCGTCGGCAGGACGTGCGCCATGCCGCGTGTCGGTGCGCCGCTCGGTCCTGCCGGCACATAGCCTCCGGCGAGCCCCTTGAGCAGGTTGTCGATCTCTTCCGAGGTGCGCGCGAGGTTGGGCACGAGTTCGCGGCAGACGAAGGCGAGGGTGTCCGTGACGGCCTCGGTGCCGGTCACGCCGGGCAGCACATGCGCCAGCACGTCGTCGAGCCAGGCCGCGTCGAAGCCGCATGCGGCCAGTCTGGCGATCAGCTGCCGGCCGACCGCGGCGATGGCATCGGTCGCGTCGGCGCGGGTGACAAGAGGGCGATCCGCGATCCGCCGCAGCGCGGCCGGCACCAGGTCCAGCCGACGGCCTTTGTCGTCTTGCAACGCTGCCCAGTCCGCGCCAAGCGCCGCGGCGACGCCGGCCGGCAGGCCCGGGACCGCCAGGTTGGGCAGGCGCACCAGCGCGCAGACCATGTCGATCAGTGCGGCGTCAGCCGGGACTTTGCCGAGCGTATGCAGGCCGTCACGGATCTGCGCCGCGCCCAGCTCGCACAAGTAGCCGTCAATGTCTTCGATCAGGTGGGCAACGTCGACGCCCTCCATCCTGGCCAGCGTCAGCGGCACACCGTCGTCGTTCAGCGTGGCATCCCACTCATGGTGGTGATGATCGTGATCATGGTCATCATGATGGTGGTGGCTGTGATGATGATGGTCGTGGTGATGACCGCCGCCATGGTGGTGATGATCGTGGCTGCCGTGATGATGACCAGCCGTCCTGGCCGTGACCGGCCGGTATGTTGAAGCCGCGGCTCGTTGCCCGGTACGCGCCGTGGCGGCCTTGGCGGGGACGGGGCGGTACTTGTCGGTGACGGCCGCTACCGGCTGAGGATGGGCGTGCTCGTGCTTGTGCTCGTGCTCGTGCTCGTGCTCGTGCTCGTGCTCGTGATCGTGCCCCAGCATCGCGGCCAGATCGGTATCTAGCCGGGCTTCCTTGATCAGGTCCCAGATTTGCTGCTGCAGCAGCGGCAACTTCGCCGGGTCCAGCATTTCGACCTGGTAGTACTCGTCGACCAACTGTGTCAGCTGCGCGAGCGGCCCGTAGGTGTCAGCGGTGGTCATCGGCGGGGTGAGGTGGTCGATGATCACCGAGTGGGCACGGCGCTTGGCCTGCGAACCTTCGCCGGGATCGTTCAGGATGAACGGGTAGAACAGCGGGAGGTCCCCCAGCAGCGCATCCGGGAAGCAGTGTTCCGACACGCCCACGCCCTTGCCAGGCAGCCACTCCAGCGTGCCATGCTTGCCGACATGGACAATGGCGTCGGCTTGCCAATCGTCGCGCAGCCAGCAATACAACGCATAGTAGTGATGGGTGGGCGGCAGGTCCGGGGTGTGGTAGATCGTGTCTGGGTCCATGCCATAGCCGCGTGGCGGTTGCAGCGCGACGAAGGCATTGCCGTACTCCAGCCCGGCGAACACCAGCTTGCCCTCATGGACGTAGGCGTTGCCCGGGGCCTTGCCCCAGCGCTCGACCATCTTCTCTTGCAGCATGGCAGGAAGTTGGCCAAACCACTCGGCGTAACGCGCTGCCGGGACAGTGGCGATGGCGCGCTGAAGTTGATCCGTGCTCAGGTAGTCCTCGTCGTAGGCCCCGCGGTCGATCAGTTCGTGAATGAGCGCGTCGCTCGATTCAGGCAGGCCTTCGATGCAGTAGCCCTGCGCCTGCATGGCGTGCAGCAGCGCGAACAGCGAAGCTGGCGCATCGAGTCCGACGGCATTGCCGATCTGCGAGGCCTTGCCGCTGGAATTGGTGAAGATGAATGCGACGCGCTTCTGTCCCGGCGGCGTGCGGCGAAGCGCCACCTGGCGCGCGGCGATGCCGGCCACGCGCCGCACGCGGTCTGCCAATGGCTCGTAGTGGGTCTCGCCCTGTTCGTCCTTGAACGACATCGGCACGCTGATGATGCGGCCGTCGAACTCCGGTAGCGCCACGTTCATCGCCGTGTCGAGCGGATTGAGACCGCGTTCGGACGCCTGCCACTGCGCCTGCGTCATGCTGCTGGTGATGGCCTGGATCACCGGGATGTCAAGCCGCTCGAACGCCGCCACCGACCAGCCGGGGGCGGTCGGGCCGTCGGCGCTCACATCGCCCATGGCAAATGAGGTGGTGTTGATCAGCGCGTCGATGCGGCAGCCATCGTCGGCAACAAGCAGTGTCAGCGCGGCTGGCAGGCCGGATTCGTCCAGCGTGCGCAGCGATGCCGTGTAGACCGGCAGCGCGTTGAGGCACCGTTGCGCGAGCATGTCGACCAGCACGTCGATGAAGCGGGTATTGCCGCTGAGCCAGTGCGCGCGGTAGAAGGTGATGCCGACGGTCGGCCACTCCGGATTGCGGGTCGTTGCCCAGTCATCGAGCGTCGCCTGCGCCGACAGTGCCGGATGGTAGATGCCGTGGTCGGGCAGGGCGGCCGGCGGCTGGTAGCCGACGCCGGTCATCAACAGGCGATCGGACAAACAGCGCAACAGTTGCGCCATATTGCCAACGCCGCCGGCCTGGAGGTAGGCGGTGACCTCGTGCTGCAGGGTCGGGGGCACGTTGCAGAGCGCAGCCAGTTCCGGGTCCGGCTCGCCGGTGCCGCTGACGACGATCAGCGCGCGGCCCTGCATCCGCGCGGCCCGCATGAGCGCATCGAAGCCGGGCACATCGTGGACGCGGCCGAGCAGCCGCACCAGCACGACGCGGGCTTCGAGCAAGGTTGTTGCGAGCAATGCGTCCATGCGCGCGGCGCTGTCGACCGACTGCAGGTTCAGCGCATCGACGGCAGCGAAACCCTCGGGCAGGGTGAGGCGGGCGCGGGTGAGGGCGGTCAGGTCGGTGCCGGCATGGCTCAGCAGCACGATGTGCGGGAAGGCGGCGCTGGTCATGACGCGGCTCCGGGATCGACGTCGCCGACACCAAGACGATGGAAGATCAGCGGCTCGACCGCACGGCCGCCGGCGAGGTGCTCGCGAACGATGCGGCCGATGGCGGCGGCATCCACGTTGCGGTACCAGATGCCGTCCGGGTACACGGCGACAATCGGGCCTTGCTTGCAGACGGCGAAGCAATGGGTGCGGGTGCGCTTCGCGCGCAGTCCTTCGCAGGCGTCGATCGTCTCGCCAAGTACCTTGAACATGGCGTCGGCCTGCGCGCCGTTTTCCGTGCAGCGCGGCCCGGTGCACATCAGCACATGCTTGTCGTGAATTCTCATTGCCGTTTGCCCGGGTAAGCCGCCTGTGGCAGGTTGTCGTAACCCTTCAGCTTGTAGATGCCGGCCGAGACGGCCCAGCTCAGGACGAACACGCCGATCGCCACGTAGCCGAACTCCGCCAGCCGCTCATTGAGCATGGACACCCAGCTCCAAAGGCCGCCGCTGAGCTGCAACCGGTCGGCCAGCAGCCCGAGCGCCTCGATCCCGCCGATCACGAACGCCATCAGCACCGATACCAGCGTGATGGTGAAGTTGTACCAAAGCTTGCGCACCGGATTGGTAAGCGCCCAGCCATAGGCGCCGACCATCAGGATGCTGTCGAGCGTGTCGACCAGCGCCATCCCCGCGGTGAACAGGGCGGGGAACACCATCACCGACCAGAACGGCACCCCGTTGGGTACGTGGGTGGCCGAGACGGAATAGAGGGCGATCTCTGTCGCGGTGTCGAAGCCCAGGCCGAACAGGAAGCCGAGCGGAAACATGTGCCAGCTCTTCGTGACCAGCCGGAACATCGGGCGGAACAGCCGCGCCAGCAGGCCATTGCCCGAACTCAGCACGTCCATGTCCTGATCAGTGATCGGTTCGCCGTCCCTGGCACGGACGAAGTTCTTCCAGATGCCGCGGAGGATGAGGAGGTTGGTGATGGCGATGGTGAGCAGGAAGAAGGCGGAAATCGCCGTCGAAATGCCGCTACCGGTCTCTTTGAACGAACCCATGTGGCTTCCGAGGGCCGAGGTAGCGGTGGCGATGACGGCCACGGCGAGCACGACCAGGGTCGAATGGCCCATGGAGAAGAACAAGCCAACCGAGAACGGACGCTGGCCCTGCTGCATCAGCTTGCGCACCACGTTGTCGATCGCGGCGATGTGGTCGGCGTCGACCGCGTGGCGCAGGCCGAAGAGGTAGGCCAGCAGGGCGGTGCCAAGGAGGGCCGGATGGCCGGCAAAGGCGGCCAATGCCCAGGCCCAGGCAAGGAGATTTATGGCAATTAGCGCCAGAAGCAGAATGATCGGCGCGCGATGCGGTGAATTGAAAATGGGGCGGCGCGGGAGCGACGATGCCATGAAGGGCCCTTTGCAATGTGCATCGCCGCGAGAGAGGATGAAACGGCCGGGCCGTTCTTCGTATCCCCCGGTACACCCCGCCCGGTTTCAACCCACGTCGACAAGAAAGGATGGCCGGTCTCCTGGCTCATGCGTCATCGCCCGGCATCGCCTTCCCGGAATTCGCCGGTGGCATCTCGATGCGGACTCGTCACTTACAGTTGCGGGGGCAGCCGCGGTTTCACACCGCGTTCCCGTTTCACCCTTGAAGGGCACCATCATCTGCTGCCCGGATGATACGCGATGAGGCTTGGGCTGTGAATATTGCAGGGGTGCAAGCCGTTGGTGCGGCGGCGGCTGGCAAAGCGCCGCGGGCAGCTGTGCGCGAGCTGGTGTGAGAACGGCAAGGTCGGCGCGGCATGCCCCGCGTAGCGCTGTAGCGCAGCGGCATTGAAGATCCGCCCGTTGAACCATGGATTCAGTTTGACCGACAACCAGCCACTGATCGGCCAAAACAGCAGAAACAGCGCTCCTGCCAGACCTGCCACGGTCGGTCTCGTCGCTGCGCGCGGTCAGCATGCCGCCCGTCTGGCACCACGGTAACGCGCAAGCCGTTCTTGGTGAGGTAGGTTGAGACCAGTTCACGAATTTCGCGGTCGTCATCGACGATCAGGATGTGGTCGGTGTGTGCGTCCATCGGCGTCACCTTGGCAGATTGATCCGCCAGGCGCGGCGCCGGGCACCGAAAGATTTACGCAATACGGTGCGACGGGTATTCCCCCATCGCGCCGTCGGGAACCACCCGCGGTGCGCCGGCGCGCGCCGCGGGGGTGTCCGCTCAATGCCCTGCGCTCTGGCCGCCGTCTACATGCAGGATCTCGCCCGTGACGAACGGCGCGTTGTCGAGATACAGGACAGCATCGACGATATCGCGCATCTCGCCCATATGACCCACCGGGTGCAGGACGCCCAGCGCCTCATGGGTTTCGGGCGGATGCATCGGCGACTTGATGATGCCGGGCGAGACAGCGTTGGCGCGGATGCCGGTCCTGGCGTACTCGATGGCCAGCGACTTGGTCGCGGCGTTCAGGCCACCCTTGGTCAGCGAGGCCAGCACCGACGGCACCCCGCTGATCGCATGGTCGACCAGGCTGGTCGTGATGCTGACCACGTGGCCGCTGCGGTGCTTCTCCATTTCGGCGATGGCCAGCTGCGTGATATGGAAGAAGCCCGTCAGGTTGATGCCGGTGGCGGCCGCGTAGTCCTCGTCGGTATAGCTGGTGAACGGCTTGGCGATGAAGATGCCGGCGTTGTTGACCAGGGTGTCGATGCGGCCGAACCTTGCCACGGCCTCGGCGATGACGCGGCGCGCCGTGGACGGATCGGCGATATCGCCGGCGACTGCCAGGATGTCCTGGTCGTCCGACGGCTTGATGGTGCGCGCCGTGGCGACAACGCGATGGCCGCGTTCCCGGAACGCCTTTACCAGTTCAGCGCCAATGCCTTGCGATGCGCCCGTGATGACAACGACTTTCTGTGCTGCGCTCATTTTCTTGAACCTCGATGTAGATGGAATCGGCTTTGCTTGCCGATCGGGCCGGCGGCTCCGATGGATTCCAATCTAGGCAATTCGCTTGCGCATTCGAAGACCCTGGCGGCACAAACAGTCTTGCGCCACAAGCACAAATAGAGCGGGACGAATCCTCCGGCGCTCACGGCACGCGCAGCCTCGTGGTCACTTCGGCGCCGGCTACAGCCCGGACATCGACTTCTGCCAGTGGCGCACATATGATGGATACATCGCTTGATCCGGTGCGAGAAATGAAACGGCAATTCGACGACCTTCAGCTTGGCAGTATCGAGCTGTTCTGCCTGGCCGCGGAGCTGGGCAGCTTCACCGCGGCGGCAGTGGCCGCGGGCGTGACACCGCCCGCAGTCAGCCGCACTGTGCAAAGGCTGGAGGAGCGCCTGGGGGTGCGGCTGTTCGTGCGGACCACGCGGCAGATCCGCCTGACCGACGAAGGACGGGTGTATTTCGAGCAGAGCCGCGGCGCACTGGCGCAGCTGGTGGACGCGGAGCGGCAGATCAGCGGCCAGCAGTCTGCCCCTGCGGGGCGGCTGCGGATCAGCCTGCCGACGCCTTACGCGCACTATCGCGTGCTGCCGGTGCTGCCAGCATTCCGCGAGCGCTACCCGGAAGTCGAGATCGACGTGCACATCAGCAACCGCAACGTGGATTTCGCCGATGACACCTATGACCTGTCGGTGCGCGGGCGTGCGCCGGATGATTCGAACCTGATCGCGCGCAAGCTGGAAGACGCGGAGCTGGTGGTGGTGGCAGCGCCTGGCTATCTGCGGCGTGCCGGCACGCCGCAGTCATTGGAGGACTTGCTCAGGCATGAGTGCATCCAGTTCGAGCGCCCGAGCAGCGGCCGGCGGATCCCATGGACGTTCCAGGTCAACGGCGAGGACACGGATATCGTGACCACCGGTTCGTATGCCGCGTCAGAAGACATCCTGGGCGGGGCCACGCTGGTGCGCGCCGGCGCGGGCCTGTTCCAGACCTACCGCTTCGTGGTGGAACAGGACCTGCGCGACGGCACGCTGGTAGAGGTGCTGAAGGACTACGGCGGAAGTACGCGCCCCTTTGTGCTGCTATACCCGTCCGCGCGCCACGTCTCGCGCCGGGTACGGGCCTTCGTCGACTTCCTGGTCGAGAAATTCTCGGCGTAACGGCTCACGCTGCGCTTAGAACCCATTTCATAATGAAATGGGTTCTTATGCAGGCCGGATCTGGGCAATGACCACGAGGATCACGGCCGCATTCGCCGGCTGCTGGAAGTGCGAGGAGATGGTTCGCGCGTGGCCGGCCTTCTCTGCCAGCACCTCGCTGAAGAGGTCGGAGGCGCCATCAAGGACCGCCGGCTGCCCGAACCAGCCAGGCGCGCTGGCGATATGCCCGTCGACGCGGACGATATGGTCCAGGCGCTCGAAGCCACCCAGATAGGCATGGATCTGCGCCAGCACGTTGAGCGCCGCCAGCTCGGCGGCACGCTTGCCCTGCGCGACATCCAGGTCCTTGCCGACCTGGCCCTGCCAGACCACCTTGCCATCCTGCAACGGCAGCTGCCCGGAGATGAACAGCAGGTCGCCGGCCTGGCTGACCGCGGTATAGCTGCCCAGGGGCTGCGGGGGCTGCGGCAGCACCAGGCCGCGCGCTGCGAGTCGTTCTTGCACAGACATGCTGGCTCCAATCAGGTGGGGGTCATGCCACCAACTCTATGCGCGCGCCGGCCTGGGATAAAGGCATGGCGCGGAACAGGAATTGGTACCTGGGGTAACAAGTCGGATGCCCGATTTCCTGGCATGCCCCTGTGCCGGCACGGCCGCCCCTACGCAGTCTGCAATTCGTCGCCGCGCGCCATGCGCCGGATCGCCTGCGGCGGTTGGCCGAACGCCCGCAGGAAGGCACGCCGCATGCGCTTGCGGTCGCCGAAGCCGGTATCCCGCGCCACCACATCGATGGCATGGCGGCCGCTTTCCATCATCAGCCTGGCCGCCTGCACGCGCAGGTGCTCCACGGCCTTGGCGCGGGTCTGCCCGGTCTCGTCACGGAATGCGCGCGCGAACTGCCGCGGGCTCAGGTGCGCCGCATCCGCCAGTTGCTCCACCGAGAGTTCCTGTTGCAGGTTCTGCCGCGCGAAATCCAGCGCGGCACGAATGCGGTCCGAGCGCGGCTCCAGGTCCAGCAATGCCGAGAACTGCGACTGCCCGCCGGCGCGCCGGTGATACACGACCAGCAACCCACGGGTACGCATAGGTCCCACACGCGTCTTTACAGTTCGGTGAAAAGAGCGAACACGATCCCAAGTAGCGCGCTCCAATCGAGAAGTCGTGACGCGATGCTGGGGCGCAGTTGGGGCGTAGGCGAGTTAGGGAAGCGCGTCCCAACCGGGCGGAATCGCGCCGCGATACTTCGCGCTAGGCGCGCACACCCTCCTGCCGGGCGTGGAACTCTGGCTGGTGTGGTGAGCCGACGGGGGCTGGCCGGCGCACATTCAACGCAGTGTGGCCAGTTGCGAACATCAGATCTAAGTTCGACGAGGCGCCGCGAATGTGAGCCGCCTTTCGCATCCAGCCCCGCACCGGCGCCACAGTAGATGAGAGGCTCCAGATCGAGCCGGTTGATCAGCCGCTGGCGCTTGGTGTTCGGCGCCGGCTGGTGCGGGCGCGGCGGCTCGCCGGCCAGCGTGCCCGACGGCCCTACGGATTACAGGCTGTCGCGCAGCGCGTGCACTTTGGCGGCGAGGTCAAGCACGTGCCCGAGCCGCTTGTTCTCGACAATCGCGCCCTGGTCGATTTCGCCGAGGCGGTCATAGGTGGTGTAGGGCAGGGAAGCGCCATCGGCCCACAACTCGATCCGGCCGTCCGGATACTCGGCGACCTCGAGGTAGCGGTGGATCAGGCGCCAGTGCTCGGGCCGGTCCTCGAGCAGATACATCACCTTGTCGTACTGCAGCGTGAGGCTCTGCGACACCTTGCGCCACTCGCGCCAGCTGAAGATGCGCGCCAGATCCTCGTCGCCACGCAGCGGCCGGTGCGCCTTGAAGTCGCGCCTGGGCACCTTGGCAAAGCGCGTGTTGAAGTCGGCGATGAGTTGGCCGCTGCCATGGTGCTGATCCCGCGCAGCCGCAGCTCCTTGACCAGGCGGTCCTGCAGCGTGCCGTTCATCCGCTCGACACGGCCCTTGGCCGGGCTCGAATTGGCGCACAGGATGTCGATATTGAGCTCGAACAGCGCACGGCCGAACTGGGTGTAGCCGCGGCCCTCGGCCGGTTCCCGCCGGTTGACGCGGAAGATGCCGGCCTTGTCGGAATAGAACGCCCTTGGCTTGCCGTGGCGCTCGACATAGGCGCGCGTGGCGGTCAAGTACGCCGGCGTCGATTCGCTCGGCACAAACAGCAGCTGCATCAGCCGCCCGGTCGCGTCGATCGACGGCAGCGATCACGCCTGGTTCGAGGAGCGGGCGCCGGCGTGCACGCTGCTGGTGTGCTTCTCGGCGGCCAGCGTCGGTCCGAAGTCGGTATAGCTGTCGCGGATCAGCCCGCGCACACGGGATTCGAGCCCGGGCGGGAGCTGGCGGTTGCTGTCACGGCCACGCTTGCGGGAGCCTAGACCGATCGGACCGTCCTCGCGGTAGCGCAGCACCAGACGTTCCACCTGACGCCGCGACAAGCCGAGTTTCTCGGCCGCGCGCCAGATCGCCAAGCCATGGTCGACCACGGCTTGAATCACCTTGAGCTGATCGAGTTCGCGCATCGTCATGGTAATGGCTCCTGCTGGCATGACGGGCTCCCGCGCGCTGGAAGCTGTCAAGCTTACGCCTGCCAAACTCGGACATTTGAACTTAGCCAGAACCGGACATTACCGCTTAGCCGCTACAAGATTTGTTGCGCATAATCTATCTTATGTAAAATTCACTGCGCGCCTGCGCATGCTACCACTGCGCACGGGTCCGCGTCTGGCCTCCCCAGGCACCGCGGTCGACATTACTGCACGCTTTGTTGCCGAGGCACTGGCAAAGAACCTGAAAACCCCGGTCACGGTGGACAACCGTGCTGGCGCCGGCGGGCTTATCGGCACGGACGCGGTCGCCAAGGCTGCCGGGGACGGCTACACGCTGCTGTTGGCCGGGGTTCCCCACCTGACCACGCGGTGGTTTGCCGAGGGTCCGGTCACGTTCGATCCGGTCAAGGACTTTGTGCCGATTGCCAGGGTGAGCAGTTCCGCGCCGGGCATCGTGGTCAGGGCGGACTCGAGGCCGTGGTGGCGGCGCTGCATGACCGCCGCGACCTGGGGCTGCACAGTGGCGCGGTCGGCGACGGCATTGCGGCGCTGGCTGAAGCCGGCGTGCTGACCAACGCGCGCAAGAGCATCGATGCCGGCGTTGGCATCGCCGGCATCCTGATGGGCAGCGAACGGCTGCGGCGCTGGGCGCACCGCAATCCGCGCCTGCAGCTGCGCGAGACCAGCTATACCCATCACCCCGAGGTGCTCGCCAGCATCGACAAGCTGACCGCCATCAACTCCGCCATCGAGGTCGACCTCACTGGCCAGGTGAACGCCGAAGTCGCCGCTGGCGTCTATGTCGGCGCGGTCGGCGGCGCCGTGGACTTCCTGCGTGGCGCGGCGCGCAGCCGCGGCGGTTTGCCTATCGTCGCCCTGCCCCGGTCCCAGGCGCTTGCCCGCCAGCTTGATGGTGTCGTCGGAGCGGCCCATCATGAACCAGGTGCCGTCGTCGCGGCGCAGCGCCAGGTCGCCGTGCACCCAGATGCCTGGCACGGTGTTCCAGTAGGTATCGAGATAGCGCTCGTCGTCCTGCCAGAACGACTGGGTCATGCCGACGAACGGCGTGCGGATCGCCAGCTCGCCCACGGCGTTGGTCAGCGACTTGCCGTCGGCATCCACCACATCGACAGCGACCGACGGCGAGGTGGTGTTGAATCCGGCCGGGCTGATCGGCTTGACGATCACGCTGGACAGCAGCGCACCGGACACCTCGGTGCCGCCGGTGTAGTTGATGACCGGGCGGTGGCAGCAGCGCGCACGACATCGCCAGCGAGCACGACCTCTCACAGACTCCGCACACATACAAGACCACAACGGAGGAGCCCTATGAAGAGCCGGTATTACGCCGCAGCGCTTTTGTCCATGACTGCACCATTCGCCGCCGCGCAATCGTCCGTCACGCTGTATGGCGTCGCGGATATCGGCATGGAATACCTGAGCCACGCCAATGCAGCCGGCGACAAGCTGATTGGGGTCCTTTTGATTTCCGCGCAAATTACCGGGGTAGCCAGCCCTAAGCCCCATGCGGGTTTCCGGGCGATGCCCCGCTGAAATCCCCATCAAATCAGTCACTTGCTGACTGGTCTTTTCCAGCACGTCTTTCTACGCTTCCGCGCCTGCTCCCATCGCCCTGGCGTGGCCCGACGGCGCTTCGTGCCGGTTTTGGTCAGATAATAGGATTTATCGTGTTTCTCCCATCGCGATGCTGTCCTAAGTAGGCATTCTAACGTTAGCACCGTATGTTAGAGTGAGTTCTCTGCCCACCCGGAAGCCCGCCATGTCCCGCCTCGCCGCCACCCCCGAACAGATCCGCGCCACCGTGCTGGCGATGCTGGCCGAGGCAGGCGATGCCGCGCCGCCCACGGCTGCGCGCTTCCGCCGGGCGGTGTCGGTGCGCAAGCTGCGCGACCGGCTGGGCGGCGGCGACCCGGCCACGCTGTCGCGCACGCTCAACGTGATCGAGGCCGAGGTCGTGCGCGCAGGCCTCTCGGAGCTTGCCATCCCCGACATCCCGGCGGAGATCGCCGAATCGATGCGCGCGCTGTGGCAGGCGGCGGTCACGGTGCAGCTCGACGACGTGGTGCGCCTCAAGCGCGCGGCGCAGGCCAGCGTCGAGGCCGCCGAGGCCGCGCGCGCCGAGGCCGAACTGCGGGTCGAGCTGCTGCGCGCCGAACTGACCGACCTCCGCGCGCAGCTCGCCGCCCGTGACACCGAGCTGGCCGAGGCGCGTGCGGGCCTCGCCGCCGAGCGGGCCCGTGCCGAGCCACTGGCCGTGCGCACCAGCGAGCTGGAAGCGGCGCTGGCCGCGGCGCAGGATCGCCAAGCCGCCGGCGAACGCGCCCAGGCCGAGGCCATCGCCACCGCGCAGGCGCGCTACGAGGCCCTGTCCAAACAGCTGCTGCAGGAAACGGCGCGCCAGCGCGACGCGCTCCAGGCCGAACGCGCCCAGCTCGGCTCGCAGCTGAAGTTTGCCGAGCGCCGTGTCGCGGCGCTCGAAGCCGCGCGCAGCGGGCTCGAGGCGGAGCTGGCCGGCGAGCGCGCCGCGCGCCAGACCGCCGCCGGCGAGGCCAGTGCGCTCAAGGCGGTCAATGCGAGCCAGCGCGCCCAGCTCGATGAGCTGCTGCGCGCGACGCTGGCGGCCGCGGCACCGCCTGCGCCCCCGACGAAAGCGCGCCCGGCCAAGCCCACGACCAAGTCCCCGACCAAGACAGCCAAGCGCGGGGGGCGCGCATCAACCCGGCCGATTGGGTCGACACGGCAACGGTGCCGCCGCGCCACCTGCCCCCGACCATCGACGGCGCGCTCGCCTACCTGGCCGAGACCCTGGGCCATCCGGTCTACGCGCACTGGACGCTCGCGCGGGTGAAACGCCGCTATGGTTCGCTGGCCGAGGCCAAGGCGGCGCAGCCCGCGGTGCTGAAGCTGCTGCTGGCACACGACGCCGCGGTCGAATACTGGGAGCGCGGCCGGCTGCGCACCGTGGCCGCCGCGCAGGCACCGGGCCCGAAGCCGTGCTGGCGCGGCTGCTGCACACCCACCGGCGCCGCTTCCAGAAGATCGAGATGATCCCGGCCCAGACGACCGGAGGGACGGGGTCGACGGCGGCTCCATCGGCCCCGGATCCGTGGCTCGCAACCCAGGAGGCACGGACGCTGGCGTGGCTCGCGCGCGCCGGGCGCTTCGCGCAGCCGCGTGCGGCCACCAATACGCTGGGCGCCGCCGATGACGCCCACGCACTGGCCCTGTTCCTGCGCGACCGTGCCGGCCGCTCCGCCCATACGCGGCGCGCCTACGGCGCGGAATTGCGCCGCCTGATCGGCTGGTGCGAGGCTCAGGGACTCGGGCCGCTGTCCGACCTCACGCGCCAGCACCTGCTCGCCTACCGCCAGGCCTTGCAGCAAGGCGCGGGCAGCCCCGACGGTCGTAGCGACAGCGCGTCGCGAGCGCCGCTGGCCGAGGCCACCCGCACGCGCGCGCTGGCGGTGGTGGCCAGCTGCTACCGCTACTGGTACGACACCGGTTATCTGCACGCCAATCCGGCGGCGGGGTTGTCCGCGGGCAGCCGCGCCCGCGCCGGCTTCACCCCGACGCGGTGGCTGCCCCCGGCGCTGCTGGCGGCCTGCGATGCCTGGTGCGCGACCCCGGTGCCGGACGGCGACGACGAACTTGGTGGGCTGCGCCAGCGCGCCATATGGGCGCTGTTCCGCTATGCCGGCGTGCGCCTCGCGGAACTGGCCTGGTCGGCCGACACTGGGCTGCCGCGCCTGGAAGCCGAGGCGCCGGGCCGGTGGACTTTGTATGTGCATGGCAAGGGCGGCAAGACCCGCGCCATTCCGCTGCCGACGGCGTGCGTGGCCAGCGTGCGCGCTTACCGGCGCGCGCGGGGCCTAGCGGCCGAGCCGCCGGCGCACGAGGCGCTGCCGCTGATTCACGGCAACAAGGGCGAGGCGCTGCGCACGGCGGGCCTGTACCGCGAGGTCAAGGCGCTGTTGGCGGCGGTGGCGGCCAGTCTGCCGGACCACGAGGCGGCGCAGGCGCTGCTGCTGCGTGCGGCCTCCCCGCACTGGCTGCGCCACGCTTACGCGCGCACGCTGGTGGTCGATCACCAGGTGCCGCTGCCCGCCGCGCAGGCGCTGCTCGGGCATGCCTCGGTACAGACCACGGCGGCCTACGCCAGGACCGACCTGAGCCAGTTACGAGACTTTGTCGAGCAGACCTTCGGCGAGTCAAGTGAGCAGGATCCGGCCAGCCGATGAACGCCGGCTTCCGGCCGATCGGGGCCATGGCGAGCTACGCGGGATGGCGCCGCGCCTGGCGCTTGTGCGCCCGCCCGGGAGCCTGCAGCGCCGCCAGCTCGCGCTGCTCCTCCTGTGCAAAGGCATCGTTAACGTAGCCTACGGCCCAGCCGGGCTGGGATATCGCTCGCGGCGCCTGGATGCGCCAGGCGGCCAGCAGCCCTTCGAAGCAGATCCTGCCGTGAGAAAGACCTCCGCGCACTCGTGCGCAGTGCGCTCTGTCTTCATGGCTCGTGGCTAACAAAGGACACGGCACAATAAGGCATCGAGCCGCAAGAGCGACTATTCTTCGCTAAGCAAGAGCGCTTTGGCACGATTCAAGGCATCCTTAAGCCAATCGAGATCAACACTACGAGTAATTGCAGCTTCATTTGCCTGAGCGCCGGGGAACACCACCTCAAGATGGTCCGGCCCCTTGTCTTGACTTAGTAGGGCAACAAAATGCCCATCACAATAAATCTCAGCTATCAATTGTTCGTAGTCGACGTCGCTAGCAATGAGGACTTCTAATTTCTGATGAGAGGTCATTTTTTGGGAGGCTCCAAGAATCCGCGTAGACCACCATTTGCGTCGAATCGCGCACCACGACCGTCTGGTGCAATCACATCTATACCACCAAAACGGTTACCTCCCTTCACCGTCGCATCTGGTGAGCTTAGTATTTCCTCAAGGACTTTCTGACCCTGTTCGTTCATCTGCGACGGATTTCCCTTTGCTTGGGGAAAGGCGCTTCCCGGTCTGCTTCCATGTTTCTGAAGCGCGCGTCCTGCCGTTGTCATCTCGCCTCCGCGATCAGCAGGGTCGATGGCCTGCCCAGCACTAGACAGCTTTTCCACATTTGTACTGCTCAGCTGTCCTGTGCCATTTGTACTGTTATTGGAGGTATTGAAAATAGCCCCCAGGCTCTCAACAGGCTTGAGCGGATTCGGCAGGATCGCGCCGATCACCGTCCCGACGTTCTCAATCGCCTCGAGCGCTGGCTGAGCGATCACCTGCAGAGCGTTTTGTTGCGATTGATCGGGCGTGCCCGTCAAGACGTTCTGGTCCCCATCATACTTCGGCTTGCCAGGCACGGAGCCCGGCTTCTGGGGCTCGCCTGGTGTTGGAGGGACGCTCGGCCCATAAACCGGTGGGTGCAACGCCCAATTGTATTGAGTTCCGAGCCCGCCGGCTGCGCCTGCTGCTGCCGCGTCCTGCGTGGAACCACCTACTGTCGCACCAGCCCCAGCTGCCACGATGGTTCCCGCAATCTGCACCAGCGCCTTCCGGTCCTGCTCGGACAGTTGCTGCAGATTCGGATTGTTCAGGATCTGCTGGCCGATCAGCTCAGCCGCCACCGTGGCTGCCGCATCGCCGGCAGCACCCGCCGCGAAGCTGCCCCCCATCGCTTGTGCCATGAGCCCACCGATGACCGCGTGCACGGCCACCTTTACTTCTGGCGGCTGGTTCTGCGTCAGCGTACCGACCTGGTCGTAGACCATCGGCGCCCACTGCTGCGCCACCTGGCTTTGCAGCTGGTTCAGCTCCTGCTGGTTCTTCACCTTCTGCGCATCAAAGATCTTGTCGATGCTCTGGTTGGCGTTGGCCGTGTCGCGATTCAGCCCGGCAACGGTCTCGTCAGCCGACTTGCCGGTCTTTGCCTGTTGGCCCGCGTTGTCGGTGATGATGACCGTGCCCGGCGCAATTGCACGCTTGGTGACTCCAGCGGCACTACCGTCAATCGACTTTTGCGCATTGCCTGCAGCGGTCGCCGCCAGGCTGCTGGCGCCGCTTTGCAGCAAGTTTGTATTGCCCGCCCAGTCCACATGCGCCGGCTGCACGGGCCCGAGGTTCGGATCGCTGGCGGGCACGCTCTTGCCACCGCTGTAGCTAGCCACGAGTGTGGTCGAGTCGCTGCTGTACTCGGCCTTGTTCTCGATTTCGCTGGTGGTCAGCGTGCCGGTCTTGAAGTGGTTGTTGGTTGGGTCCGCGGTGCTCGCCAGGATGCCGCCTTTCAGGTCGGTATTGCCCTTCACATCGACGTTGAAACCACCCTTGCCGGCGTAGAGGCCGCTCTGTTCCTGCACCGAGCTGTAAGTGCTGTCGGTATTGCCCTGCGTCACGCTGCCGCTGGCGTGGACGGTGGTGCCATAACAGAACGGCGGCACGCAGATGCTGGCCTGCATGCCGGACGACGATTCCTTGCTGTGATAGGTCTCGGTGTCCGGACGGCTCTCGA
>NZ_JBEFLI010000048.1:0-57255 GCF_040578825.1 Cupriavidus necator
CCACCAGCGGCAGCACCACGTCGCACTTGCGGATGTTGTACTCGATCCACTCCTTGTTGATGGTGATGTCACCTTCGAAGAAGTGCATGCGCGGGTGGTCGACGAGGTCGCCCAGACGGTCCGTGGACATGTCCATGCCGTAGACTTCCCACGGCGTGGTTTCCAAGATGCGGCGCGTCAGGTGGTGGCCGATAAAGCCGTTGACGCCGAGGATCAGTACTTTCTTGCCTTGCATTAAGTTTGACGATGGCATGGGGATTGAATCGTGCCGGCGTGGTCAGCGCCCGCCGGCGACAGGGAAGTTGGAAACGGCCACGCGGCGCCAGTCGCGCGCGACCACATGCATCGGCACGCGCGCGCTGAGTTCGGCATAGGTCTGCGGCGACAGCAGCGCGATCGCGCGCGGACCGTGCTGCCAGGCCTCGACAAAGGCATCGACAGTCGGCAGCCACTTTTGCGGCTCTTGCTCGGTGCCGAACGACAGTTCGTCGGCCTGCGCCACCATGGTCAGCGGATGATGCAGGTAGAACGGCAGCGTATGGTCGAGCAGGTCGACGCCATAAAGCGGCATGCCGGGGCGCAGCACGCGCTCGATCGGCGCGACCATGTCGATGCCCGACGCCGAGCGGCCGATGGCTTCATGGCCGAGCAGGGCGGTGCAGAAGGCCAGCAGCATGCCGAGCGCATAGGCCGCGATACTGGCCATGCGGCCGCGCCGGCGCAGCAGCCACAGGCCCGCCCCGGCGCTGGCCAGCACCAGCGCGAATGCCAGCGCCGCCCACACGGCATAGGCGCGGTACAGCGCATTGGGGGTGTTGTTGGAATCAAGCGTGGCCACGTAGGGACTCGCCAGCAGCCCGAGCGCGCCCACGACCAGCGTCGCGCGCAATTGCCGGACCCAGGCGCGCTCATCGGTCCGCGCCAGCGCCACGCCGGCCAGGATTCCCAGTGCCGGGAACACGGGCAGGATATAGCCGGGCAATTTCGACCCCGACAGGCTGAAGAAGACGAAGATCGATACCGCCCACAGCGCCGCCATCAATGCCGGCTCGAACGGCCGTGAAGCACCTGCGCCAGCGACGCCGACACGTTGCCTGACCGCGCGCACCATGCCGGGCAGCAACCCCAGCCAAGGCAGGAAACCGCCCACCACCAGCGGCACGAAGTACCACAGCGCGCCCTTGCGCGCATGCACGGTCGACGTGTAGCGCTGCCAGTGCTCATGGATAAAGAAAAAGCGCAGGAATTCCGGGTTGCGCCGCGCCACCAGCCAGTACCACGGCAACGCCACCACTAGCATCAGCGCGATGCCGGCGGGGGCATGCAGGCGGCGCCACAGCGCGAGGTCGCGCGTCACGCAGGTGTAGACCACCAGCACCAGCCCCGGCAGTACCAGCCCCACCAGCCCCTTGGTCAGCACCGCGACGCCCATCGCCGCCCAGCACGCCAGCATCCAGTTGCGGCTTGCCGCCGGCGTCGCGGCCGGGTGCTGGGCCAGCAGCATGCTCGCCAGCACGCAGGCCAGGATGCCGGACAGCGTCATGTCGAGCGTATTGAAGTGCGCGGCGACATTCCACATCGGCGCCGAGGCCAGCACCAGCCCGGTCATCAGCCCGGCGCGCGCGCCGAACCAGCGCGCCGCGGCCAGCATCGACGCGCCCAGCCCGAGGGCGCCCGCGAGCGCCACGCACAGCCGCGCCTGCCATGCGCCGACGCCGAACAGCGTGTACGACAGCGCCGTCATCCACAGGTGGAAGGGCGGCTTCTCGAAGTACTTCAGGCCGTTGTAGCGGATCGTGACCCAGTCGCCGGTGGTCAGCATCTCGCGCGCGATCTCGGCATAGCGGCCTTCGTCGGGGCCGAGCAGATGGCGCACCCCCAGCGTGCCGAACCACAGCAGCGCGAATGTCAGCGCTACCAGCGCCACCGTCAATGCGGGCAGGCCGCCGAGGCGCGCGGCATGCCACGGTACGGCGGGCCGCGCCGTGACCAGCGCCGGTTCGGCGGCAAGGCGATGGGGACGTCGCAGCATGGCGGGAATGGCGCGGCCGGTAGGCGGGTGTGACGGCAAAGGCGGGTGCTGGCTGGCAGTGGGGAGGTTTTGTCCACGCTATGGGCAGGTGCGGCGTTGACTGGAACACGAGCCTGGGCGAGTGAGCGCGAGAATACGCGCGCAACCTTAATGGCACATTAAGCCGGCACGTGCAGAATGCCGTGATACGCGGCAAGCACGGCGCCGCCCTCCCGGCAATCGGCAGCACGCACTACCACACCATGCGAATCCTTATCGTCGAAGACGACCCCATGCTCGGCGACGGCCTGCGCCGCGGCCTGCAACTGCTCGACTACGCGGTCGACTGGTTCGCCACCGGCGCTGAAGCCGACCACGCACTCGGCGTGGTCGGCTACGACGCCGTGGTGCTGGACCTCGGCCTGCCCGGCGAGGACGGCATGGCGCTGCTGGCGCGGTGGCGCACACGCGGCTGCCGCTTCCCGGTGATCGTGCTGACGGCGCGCGATGCGATCGAAAGCCGTATCGGCGGGCTCGACGCGGGCGCCGACGACTACCTGGTCAAGCCGGTCGCGCTCGATGAACTGGCCGCGCGCCTGCGCGCCGTGACGCGCCGCGCCGCGGGGCTGTCGTCGCCGGTGTGGAAGCACGGCGCGCTGGAGTTCCACCCGGCCGCGCGCCAGGCTTACTGGCAGGGCCAGCCGGTGGAGCTGACCAGCCGCGAAGCCATGCTGCTGGAACTGCTGCTGGCGCACCCGAACCGTCTGCTGACGCGCGACCTGCTGCGCGACAAGCTCTACGACTGGCAGGGCGGCATCGAAAGCAATGCGCTGGAAGTCCATATCCACCACCTGCGGCGCAAGATCCATCCGAAGATCGTGCGCACCTTTCGCGGCGCGGGCTACACGCTGGGCGCGGCGGAGGACTGCACATGACGCTGCAGCGCCGGCTGATCCTGGCGGTGCTGATCGCCGCGCCGGTGGTGTGGCTGCTGACCATCGGCATGACCTATGTGCGCGCCCGGCACGAGATCAACGAACTCTATGACACCGACATGGTGCGCATGGCGCTGCAGATGCATTCAGTGGTGCCGCTGGTGGATGTACGCGCGGCGCCGTCGCGCACGCGGGTGCCGCCGCTACAGGACGGCGACCAGGGCGATGCCGGGCTGGGCGACCTCGCCATCGCCGCGTGGCTGCCGGACGGCAAGCCGCTGCATATCGATCCCGACGGCGACAAGCTGCCGCGCGCCGAAGGCGTCAAGGGCTTTACCGACGTCACCATCGAGCGCCAGCCGTGGCGGCTGTACTACCTCGACGATCCCGATACCGGCTGGCGCGTCTGCGTCGGCCAGCAGCTCGGCGAGCGCAACGAGCTGATCGTGTCCTATATCGCCGCGCAGGTGGTGCCGTGGGCCGCGGGACTGCCGGTGCTGATCGGCTTGATGATCTGGTTTATGCGGCGCGCGCTGGCGCCGGTGCGGGAGCTGTCGGCGGATATCGAAGGCCGCACGCCCGACGACCGCCGTCCCCTCAGCCTCGAGGCCGTGCCCGGCGAACTGGTGCCGCTGGTCCATGCGATGAACCGGCTGCTGGCGCGCGTATCGGATTCGATCGAACACGAGCGGCGCCTGACCGCCGACGCGGCGCACGAGATGCGCACGCCGCTGGCCGCGCTGAAGGCGCAATGGGAGATCGCCGAGCGTTCGCCCGATGCCGCGGAACGCGCGCAGGCGCGCGCCAACGTGGCGTCCGGCATCGACCGCATCAGCCGGCTGGTGTCGCAGTTGCTGACGCTGAGCCGGCTGGAGGACGCTTCCACGCTGCCGTCGCGCCAGCCGGTGGGCTGGCTGCCGGTGGCGCAGCAGGCGCTGTCAGATTGCCTGGGGCTGGCCCGGCAGAAGCAGGTCGATGTGGAACTGGAATGGCCGGCGCAGGGGCAGGCGCCGCTGCCGGTGGCGGGCGATGCCAGCCTGCTGTCGCTGATGTTGCGCAACCTGCTCGACAACGCCATCCGCTACAGCCCGCCGGGCGCGCTGGTGACGGTCGATTTCCAGCCCGATGGCATCACCGTGCGCGACCAGGGGCCCGGCGTCGCGCCGGATGTGCTGGCGCGGCTGGGCGACCGCTTTTTCCGTGGCGGAGGCGGGCAGCGCGAGCAGGGGCATGGGCTCGGCATTTCCATCGCGCAGCGCGTGGCGCGGCTGCATGGGCTGGAGATTGCGTTTGCCAACCGCATCGACGGCGCCGGCAAGGGATTGGCGGTACGGATCGCGCACGGCGGCTGACAAAGAAAACGCCCCGCACGGTTTCCCGTGCGGGGCGTGCTGGCCTTTGCGTGCGGCTTAGCGCTTGAGCTTGGCGAAGGCCGCGGCCATTGCGCCCGCCGGCTCCTGCTCGCGGCGGCCGCCGTTGAAGCCCTTGCCACCGCCGTTGCGCTGGCCACCGCGGTCACCACGGTCGCCGCCGGCGCGCGCCGCGGCCTGGCCCGGCTCGTCGTCCAGCCGCATCGACAGGCCAATGCGGTTGCGCTTGACGTCGACCTCCATCACCTTGACCTTGACGATCTGGCCGGCCTTGACCACCTCATGCGCGTCCTTGACGAACTTGTTCGACAGCGCCGAGATATGAACCAGCCCGTCCTGGTGCACGCCGATATCGACAAAGGCGCCAAAGGCCGCCACGTTGGTGACGACGCCTTCCAGCACCATGCCGGGCTGCAGGTCCTTCACATCTTCCACGCCTTCCTGGAAGGTCGCGGTCTTGAACTCGGGGCGCGGGTCGCGGCCCGGCTTTTCCAGTTCGGACAGGATGTCGCGCACCGTCGGCAGGCCGAACGACTCGTCGGTGAATTTCTCCGGCGACAGCCCGCGCAGCGCGTCGCGGTTGCCCATCACATCGCGCAGGCCCTTCTTGATGTGGTCCAGGATGCGCTGCACCACCGGATACGCTTCCGGGTGCACCGAGGAGCGGTCCAGCGGGTTGTCGCCGTCATTGATGCGCAGGAAGCCGGCGGCCTGCTCGAAGGTCTTGTCGCCCAGGCGCGGCACCTTCTTCAGCGCAGCGCGGTTGGGGAAGGCGCCGTTGGCATCGCGGAACTCGACGATATTGCGCGCCAGCACCGAGTTCAGGCCCGACACGCGCGCCAGCAGCGGCGCCGAGGCGGTGTTGACGTCCACGCCCACCGCGTTCACGCAATCCTCGACCACGGCGTCGAGCGCGCGCGCCAGCTCGCGCTGGTTGACGTCATGCTGGTACTGGCCCACGCCGATCGACTTGGGATCGATCTTGACCAGCTCGGCCAGCGGATCCTGCAGCCGGCGCGCGATCGACACCGCGCCGCGCAGCGACACGTCCAGGTCCGGGAATTCCTTGGCGGCCAGCTCCGAGGCGGAGTAGACCGAGGCGCCGGCCTCGCTGACCACGATCTTGGTCAGCTTCAGCTCGGGCATCTGCTTCATCAGGTCCTGCACCAGCTTGTCGGTCTCGCGGCTGGCGGTGCCGTTGCCGATCGATACCAGCGCGACGTTGTGCTGTTTTGCCAGGCGTGCCAGCGTGGCGAGCGAGCCGTTCCAGTCGCGGCGGGGCTCGTGCGGGTAGATGGTGGCGGTGTCCAGCAGCTTGCCGGTGCTGTCGACCACGGCGATCTTGCAGCCGGTGCGGATGCCGGGGTCGACGCCCATCACTGACTTGGGACCGGCGGGCGCGGCCAGCAGCAGTTCGTGCAGGTTGCGGCCGAACACTTTGATGGCTTCGCCTTCGGCGGTTTCGCGCAGCTGGGTCAGCAGTTCGGTTTCCAGGTGCGGCTGCACCTTGACGCGCCAGCACCAGCGGCACACGTCGCCCAGCCACTTGTCGGCCGGGCGGCCCAGCTGCTGGATGCCGACATGGCGCGCGATCATGCCTTCGCACGGATGCGGCACCATTGCGTCCTGTTCCTCGCCCAGGCCCAGCTTGACCATCAGTACGCCCGCATTGCGGCCGCGGAACAGCGCCAGCGCGCGGTGCGAGGGCACGGTGCGGATGGTTTCGCTGTAGGCGTAGTAGTCGCGGAACTTCTCTTCCTCGGCGGTTTCCTTGCCTTCCATCACGGTGGAAGACACCACGCCGTTGGTCCACAGGTGCTCGCGCAGCTTGCCCAGCAGCTCGGCGGTCTCGCCAAACTGCTCGGACAGGATGTCGCGGGCGCCGTCCAGCGCGGCCTTGACGTCGGGCACGCCGCCTTCGGCAGTGGGATTGCCGTTGACGTACTTCGCGCCCTCGGTTTGCGGGTCGAGCGTGGGATCGGCCAGCAGTGCCAGCGCCAGCGGCTCCAGCCCGCATTCGCGCGCGATCTGGGCGCGGGTGCGGCGCTTGGGCTTGTAGGGCAGGTAGAGGTCTTCCAGCGCCTGCTTGGTTTCGGCGGCCTCGATCGCGGCCTGCAGCTCGGGCGTGAGCTTGCCTTGCTCCTGGATCGACGCCAGGATGGCCGCGCGGCGGTCTTCCATGTCGCGCAGGTAGAGCAGGCGCTCTTCCAGGTTGCGAAGCTGCGTGTCGTCCAGGTTGCCGGTCACTTCCTTGCGGTAGCGGGCGATAAAGGGGACGGTGGCACCCTCGTCGAGCAGCGCCACGGCCGCCGCGACCTGGCGAGGCTGGACGGACAGCTCGGCCGCGATGAGCGACACAATCTTTTGCGAGACGGATGCGGGCAGGTTGGACATCGGAGAACGCAGCGTGAAACGCAGTCAGTCGAAAGCGGGGCATTTTGCCACAAGCGCGCGAGGGTTCCGCAAGGGCGTGCGGCGGGCGCCGCTCTGTGCCTTTGCAGGCAGGCCGCCGGGCGGCCCGGATGCTAGAATCCGGTCATGATCGTCAAGCCCCGTCCGGCCGCCGCCAAGGCCACATCGCCGGCCGCCCCCGAGGCGGCCATCCCGGCCATGCCACCACTCGCCAACGTGCCCCAATCCTACCTCTCCAGCGCCTGCCCCGTCGCCGTGCTGGCCGTGCTGGCCGTGGCCGCATGCGCCGCGCTGATGCCGGCACGCGAGGTGCGCGCGCAGGCCCCGGCGCCTGCCGCCGCCGCGCCGGCCGCCGCGGCGCCCGCCGGCGCCACCCGCGACTTCGGTGCCGAACGCAAGGCCATCGGCGATTCGCGCGCCTGGACCAACTACCGCTTTGCCGCCGCCGAGCGCGAGTGCTACAGCAAGTTCTTCGTCAATCGCTGCATCGACAAGGCCAAGGAAACCCAGCGCGAGGAGCTGCAGGTGCTGCGCAAGCGCGAGCTGGAAGTGGGCGAGGCCGAACGCGCGCACCGCGCCGCCGAGCGAGACCGCGAACAGGCGCTGCGCCGCGCCGAGTACGAGGCCAGCCAGCCGCAGCGCGCCGCCAGCGAGCAGTCCAGCCGCGACGCGTTCGAGAAGAAGCAGCAGGAGCAGCAGCTGCGCGAAGCGCAACGCCAGGGCGAAGCGCCGCAGCGCGCCGCCAATGCGCAGGCCTACGAGAAGAAGCAATCGGACTTCGACGCGCGCATGAAGGAGGCGCAACAGAAGGGCGCCGAGCAGGCCCGCCAGCGGGAGGAAAACGTCAAGGCCTACGACGCCAAGCAGCGCGAGCTGGAACAGCGCCAGAAGGAGCTGGAAGAGCGGCGCGCCAAGGCGAGGGAGCAACAGGGCCAGGCATCGGCGCCGCGCCCGTTCGGCTTCTGAGCCGCCGGCACGTGACTACGCAGCGGAGGCGCATATGGACAGCAACCTGAACACCCTGGAGCGGCGCATCATGGAGTTGCAGATCGAGCACCGTGACCTGGACTTCCTGATCGACCGGCTGGCCAACGATGCCGTCCACGACGAGCTGCAGCTGCGCCGGCTGAAAAAGCGCCGGCTGAAGCTGAAGGACGCCATCACGCTGCTGCAACTGCAGCTAGAACCCGACGTGCCGGCCTGAGCGCAGAGCGCTGCCGGCATCGTCCGCCCCCGGCATGGTCCGGTGGCTCACCAAAGACTCCCCAAGCCTTGTCCGACCTTTCCGATTCCATTGAGCCGTCAGATGACGTCAGCCTGAGCGACGCCAACGGCGCCAACGCCGACGCACCAGCGCACGCCGCCCCGGCGGATGCCGGCGCCAGCCGCAGCGCCGAACTGGCCACCATCTTTGCCGATACCGGCACGCTGGCGCAGGCCATTCCCGGCTACCGCCCGCGCGCGTCGCAGCACAAGATGGCCGAGGCCGTCGCCGGGGCCATCGCCGACAGCGACACCGTGATCGTCGAGGCCGGCACCGGCACCGGCAAGACCTACGCCTACCTGGTGCCGGCGATGCTGTGGGGCGGCAAGGTGATCCTGTCCACCGGCACCAAGAACCTGCAGGACCAGTTGTTCCTGCGC
Organism: Cupriavidus necator; assembly: GCF_040578825.1. Lineage (GTDB taxonomy): Bacteria > Pseudomonadota > Gammaproteobacteria > Burkholderiales > Burkholderiaceae > Cupriavidus > Cupriavidus necator_E. Next base: position 8,373 of record NZ_JBEFLI010000048.1, read on the forward strand.
GATATCCCCACGGTGCGCCATGCGCTCAACGTGCCGGTGTCGGTGTCGCTGCTCAAGGGCCGCGCCAACTACGTCTGCCACTACCACCTGGAGCGCGCGCAGGCCGGCGGACGCCTGGCGTCGCGCCAGGACGCGGCCTGGCTGCGCGATATCGGCCGCTTTATCAAGGAGACGTCGACCGGCGACAAGGCCGAGCTGGCCTCGGTGCCGGAGAACGCGCCGGTCTGGCAGATGGTCACGTCCACGCGCGACAACTGCCTGGGCTCGGAATGCCCGTACTACAAGGACTGCTTCGTGATGCGCGCGCGCAAGGAAGCGCAGCAGGCCGACGTGGTGGTGGTCAACCACCACCTGTTCTTTGCCGACGTGGTGCTGCGCGACACCGGCATGGCGGAGCTGCTGCCGGCAGCCAATACGGTGATCTTCGACGAGGCGCACCAGCTCCCCGAGACCGCCACGCTGTTCTTCGGCGAGACGCTGTCGACCAGCCAGCTGCTGGAAATCGCCCGCGACACCGTGGCCGAGGGCCTGTCGCATGCGCGCGATGCGGTCGACTGGGTGGCGCTGGGCGCGCCGCTGGAACGCGCCGCGCGCGACCTGCGCCTGGCCTTCGGCAAGGACAACGCGCGCCTGGCGCTGGGCCAGATCGAGGCCGACCGCCGTATCGCCGAGCCCTTCAACGAAACGCTGGATGCGCTGGACGAGGCGCTGTCCGGTTTCGTGGAGATGCTGGAAAGCCAGGCCGAGCGCGCCGAGTCGCTGCAGCAATGCCATCGCCGCGCGCTGGAGCTGGCCAACAAGCTGGCGGCGTGGCGCAGCGAAGCGGCTGCCGCACCCGCGGCCTCAGCAGCGGAAGGCGAGGCCCAGGAGGCGCCCGCGGTACCGGCAGGTCCGGAGACGGTGCGCTGGGTCGAGGTGTTCTCCCAGACCGTGCAACTGCACCGCACGCCGCTGTCGATCGCGCCGATCTTCACGCGCCAGCGCGACGGCCAGCCGCGCGCGTGGATCTTCACGTCGGCCACGCTGTCGGTAAAGGGCAATTTCACCCACTACGCCGCGCAGCTCGGGCTCGACAAAGACCGCTCGCTGACGCTGCCCAGCCCGTTCGACTACGCGAAGCAAGGGCTGCTGTACGTGCCGCGCGACATGCCGGCGCCGCAGTCTCCGCAGTTCACCGATGCGGTGGTGCAGGCCGCGCTGCCGCTGATCGAGGCCGCCGGCGGGCGCACGTTCCTGCTGTGCACCACGCTGCGCGCGGTGCAGCGCGCGTCGGACCTGCTCTACGATGCCTTTGCCGAGCGCGGCCTGAACCTGCCGCTGCTGGTGCAGGGGCAGGCCAGCCGCACCGAACTGCTGGACCGCTTCCGCGAGCTGGGCAATGCGGTGCTGGTAGGCAGCCAGAGCTTCTGGGAGGGCGTGGATGTGCGCGGCGAGGCGCTGTCGCTGGTGATCATCGACAAGCTGCCATTCGCGCCGCCCGATGACCCGGTGCTGGCCGCGCGCATGGAAGTGCTGCAGAAGAAGGGCCTGAGCCCGTTCGCCGTGCACCAGTTGCCGCATGCGGTGATCACGCTGAAGCAGGGGGCGGGGCGGCTGATCCGCTCGGAATCGGATCGCGGCGTACTGGCGATTTTCGATACGCGGCTGGTGGAGAAGCCCTACGGCCGCCAGATCTGGCAGAGCCTGCCGCCGTTCACGCGCACGCGCGAGGCGGCGACGGTGGTGCGGTTCCTGGAGTCGCTGCGCGGCGCGGGCAAGGATGAGGCCGTCGCGGAGGCCGGGGCCGGCGCTGAAGAGGCGTCGGAGGACTGACGCCCCTCGCTGCCGCCGATTCGCGGCGCAAACAAAAACGGGACGGTCTTCCGACACGTCCCGTTTTTCTATGGCCGCCAGGCGGCGGGCTTCAGAACACTTCCCACCATGACTTGTCCTTGCGGCGCTCGCCGTACTTGATGAAGTCGCTGTTGGGGAAATTCTTCTCCATCACGCGGGCGGTGTCGTCGCGCAGGTCCTTCATGCCCATCGCATCGTACGAACGGATCATGATGTACAGCGCTTCCTCGTTGGCCGGTGCGCCGTCGTAGTCCTTCAGCGCCTGCTGGGCCCGGTTGACCGCGGCCAGGTAGGCACCGCGCCGGTAGTAGTAGCGTGCGGCGTGGACTTCGTGCTGGGCCAGCGAGTTGACGATGTACTGCATGCGCAGCGTCGCGTCAGGGGTGTACTTGCTGTCCGGGTAGCGCGTGATCAGCGTATGGAACGCATCGTACGCGGCGCGCGCGGCCTTGGGGTCGCGCTCGCTCAGGTCCTGGCCGGAGAAGCGGCCGAGCCAGCCGAGGTTGTCGTTGAAGTTGATCAGGCCCTTCAGGTAGTAGGCGTAATCGATATTGGGATGGTTCGGGTGAAGCTGGATAAAGCGATCCACGGCGGCCAGCGCGGCGGCGGTTTCGCCATCCTTGTAGTTGGCGTAGGCGGTATCGATCTGTGCCTGCTGCGCGTAGCGGCCGAACGGATAGCGACCCTCGAGCTTTTCATACAGCTTGACGGCGCGCGTGTAGTCGCCGCCATCCAGTGCGTCCTTGGCTTCCGAATATAATTTGTTGGCCGACCAGCCGGCGGTCTCGTCGGGCTGATCGGCAAGCAGGCCGCATGCCGACAGCATGACGCAGCCGCCTGCGAGCAGAACCGCTCCTAAAGTCGCGCGCCAGTCAGCGCGTTTCATGCTCAGCAATTGCATGGGCGATCGTATCCCGGATGAAGAAAAATAGCGTCAAGCATTATAGCCCAACCCCCCAGCCCCAAGCCCCAGTGGACGACGGCGTGGGAGGACTGCCCCCGGAAAGGGTGCGCGCCGCCGCATCCATGGCCGATCCTGAGGACTTTGAAGATCTTGCCGATGCCGCGCCTGCCAGCGCCGCGGCCGGTGCCGAACCTGCCGTAATCCTGTCGCTCGAGGTGGACAGCGCCTCGCATGGCGAGCGCCTCGACAAATTGCTGGCGCGTCACTTCAGCGAGTTTTCACGCAGCCGCCTGCAGCAGTGGATCGAAAGCGGCGCCGTGCGCGTCGACGGGCAGGTGCGCCGCCCGCGCGACGCGGTGCAGATGGGCAACCGCATCGAGGTGCAGCCGCAGGCCGCGCCGGAATCGAACGCGTTCGCGCCCGAGGACGTGCCGCTCGACGTGGTCTATGAAGACGACACGCTGCTGGTGATCAACAAGCCCGCCGGGCTGGTGGTGCATCCCGCCGCCGGCAACTGGAGCGGTACCGTGCTCAACGGGCTGCTGCATCGCGATCCTGCCGCCGCGGCGCTGCCGCGCGCGGGCATCGTGCACCGGCTCGACAAGGAAACCTCCGGCCTGATGGTGGTGGCGCGCACGCTGACCGCGCAGACCGACCTGGTGCGCCAGCTGCAGGCGCGCACGGTCAAGCGTACCTATATCGCGCTGGTATGGGGCCGCACCTACGACGAGGGCACCATCGACGCGCCGATCGGGCGCGACCCGCGCGAGCGCACGCGCATGGCGATCGTGCACACGGCCAGCGGCAAGCCTTCGCGCACGCATTTCCGCACGCTGGCGACGGTGCCGCTCGGGCGCGGCTTCGTGTCGATGGTGATGTGCAAGCTCGAGACCGGGCGCACCCACCAGATCCGCGTGCATTTCGAATCCATCGGCCATCCGCTGGTGGGCGACCCGGTCTACTTCCGCGCCACCCAGCGCGGCCAGCGCCCGGCGATCCGGGTGCCGCTGCCGGTGCCGTACGAGCGCCAGGCGCTGCATGCCTACAAGCTCGGGCTGGTGCATCCCGCTACCGGGCGCCACATGTCGTGGACCGCGCAGCCGCCCGAGGACCTGCAGGCGCTGATCGACGCGCTCGATTTCGAAAGCGCGCAGGCCGAGGATGAAGAGGAGGCCTGGGACGAAGTCTGGGAGGGCGGCGAGGCGCACTGGGAATACAGCGGCGATGCAGAAGACGGTGACGACGATGACGACGAACGCTGATCCCGCCTGGCTGGTCCCCGACTGGCCCGCGCCGGCGCGCGTCCAGGCGTTGTCGACCACGCGCCGGGGCGGCGTCAGCAAGGGCCCGTATGGCCTTGCCGGTGGCGCGCCTGGCGGGCTGAACCTGGGCACGCATGTCGGCGACGATCCCGCCGACGTGGCGCGCAACCGCGAACGGCTGGCCACGAGTCTGCCGTCGATGCCGCGCTGGCTCGAACAGGTGCATGGCTGTGCGGTGGTAACGGCCGATCCTGTCGCGGCCCCGGGCGATCCGGTGCCGCGGGCCGATGCGAGCATGGCCATCGCGCCCGGACACGTCTGCGCGGTGATGACAGCGGACTGCCTGCCGGTGCTGCTGTGCGATGCGCACGGAACGGTGGTGGGTGCCGCCCATGCGGGATGGCGCGGCCTGTGCAACGGCGTGATCGAAGCTACGCTGGCGCGCATGCAGGCCGCCGCCGGTGGCAGCGCCATGCGCTGGCTGGCATGGCTCGGCCCGGCCATCGGCCCGGATGCGTTCGAGGTCGGTGCCGAGGTGCGCGAGGCCTTTCTGCAGCAGGCGCGTCCCGACGAACAGGCGGCGGTCGCTGCCGCGTTCCGCGCCGGCGCGCCGGGCAAGTATCTGGCCGATATCTACGCGCTGGCGCGCACGCGCCTCGCGCGTGCCGGCTGCACCGACGTCTATGGCGGCGACGCGTGTACCGTGGCCGACGCCGAACGCTTCTATTCCTATCGCCGCGACGGCGTGACCGGCCGCATGGCCAGCCTGGTCTGGCTGGCGGACTGATCCGCGCGCGGTCTTATTCTTCCTTGTCCCTGGCCGTGCCAACCACGGTTTTTCGGGCGGCTGCTTCGGCAGCCGCCTGCGCGCGCTCGACCGCGGCCTTGCGCCGGCGCCGGCCGGGCGTGCCCATGATGTAAAGCACCAGCGCCACCGGTGCCATGCCATACATCAGGAAGGTGGCAACTCCCGCCACCACGTTGTGCTCGGTGATCGCCATCATCAGCGCGACGTAGAGCCAGCCAATGGCCACGATGTACATCAGAATTTCATCCTTCTCGCGTAAGCTCTCCGGCCCTGGCAAATGTGCGCGCGGCATACCGTCCGGTAGGTCGGCGAGCGTATTAAGTGCGCGGCGGATTCACGCATTGACATTGCGTACGTTGCAAGGCAACAATGCCTTCAAATGTCTCGGAATCGCTGACGATTCCCAGCTTCTTGTCGGCAAGCATACCGCATGGCGCTGCCATGCCGGGCATGCGTGCAACGGCAGGAAAGGGAGCCGCTATCGGGATGGGCGGAGAGCGAGGCCGCGTAGTGTGCGGTGGCCGTTCTCCGCTGGTTCCAGGGCCGATGTGCCGGCAGCCGCCCCATTCGGGGGAGGCCACAGCCGGGTCCATCCGGATAGCATCACCCTATGCAAAAGTGCCGGCCAGGGCTAAGTCCCGGAGCCGGTTCATACAGTGACGGCAGAGAGACAATCACATCATGGCGACCGGCAAAGGTGCGGCAGCTTCCGCCCAGGAAGGCAAGTCCCAACCGTTCAAGTTCACGCCGGGGCCATTCGATCCAGCCACATGGCTGGAATGGTCCCGCCAGTGGCAGGGCACTGAAGGTAACGGCCACGCGGCAATCGGCCCGTTTGGCGCAGCAGGCGCAGTTGGCGCACTTGGTATCCCCGGCCTCGATTCGCTGGCCGGCGTGAAGATCGAGCCAGCGCAGCTCGCGGATATCCAGAAGCGCTACATGAAGGACTTCACGGCGCTGTGGCAGGCCATGGCCGAGGGCAAGCCCGACGCCGCCGGTCCGCTGCACGACCGGCGCTTCGCCGGCGATGCGTGGCGCAACAACCTGCCGTTCCGCTTCGCGGCGGCGTTCTACCTGCTCAACGCGCGGGCCATGACCGAACTGGCCGACGCCGTCGAGGCCGACGCCAAGACGCGCCAGCGCATCCGCTTTGCGATCTCGCAGTGGGTCGATGCGATGTCGCCGGCCAACTTCCTCGTCACCAATCCCGAGGCGCAGCGGCTGCTGATCGAGTCGGGCGGCGAATCGCTGCGCGCCGGCGTGCGCAACATGCTGGAAGACCTGACGCGCGGCAAGATCTCGCAGACCGACGAGACCGCCTTCGAGGTCGGCCGCAATGTCGCGGTGACCGAAGGCGCGGTGGTCTATGAGAACGAGTACTTCCAGCTGCTGCAGTACAAGCCGCTGACCGACAAGGTGCACGCGCGCCCACTGCTGATGGTGCCGCCGTGCATCAACAAGTACTACATCCTCGACCTGCAGCCTGAAAGCTCGCTGGTGCGGCACGTGGTGGAGCAGGGCCATACGGTATTCCTGGTGTCGTGGCGCAATCCCGATGCCGGCATGGCGTCGCGCACCTGGGACGACTACATCGAGCACGCCGCCATCCGCGCCATCGAAGTGGCGCGTGATATCAGCGGCCAGGACAAGATCAACGTGCTCGGCTTCTGCGTCGGCGGCACCATCATCTCCACCGCGCTGGCCGTGCTGGCCGCGCGTGGCGAGAAGCCCGCGGCCAGCCTGACGCTGCTGACGACTCTGCTCGACTTTGCCGATACCGGCATCCTCGACGTGTTCGTCGACGAGCCCCATGTGCAGCTGCGCGAAGCCACGCTGGGCGGCGCTGCCGGTGCACCGGCAGCGCTGCTGCGCGGCATCGAGCTGGCCAACACGTTCTCGTTCCTGCGCCCGAACGACCTGGTGTGGAACTACGTGGTCGACAACTACCTGAAGGGCAACACGCCGGTACCGTTCGACCTGCTGTTCTGGAACGGCGATGCCACCAACCTGCCGGGTCCGTGGTACTGCTGGTACCTGCGCCACACCTACCTGCAGAACGAACTGAAGGTGCCGGGCAAGCTGACCGTGTGCGACGCACCCGTCGACCTGGGCAGCATCGACGTGCCGACCTATATCTACGGCTCGCGCGAAGACCATATCGTGCCGTGGACCGCGGCCTATGCCTCGACCGCGCTGCTGGACAACAAGCTGCGCTTCGTGTTGGGCGCGTCCGGGCATATCGCCGGCGTGATCAACCCGCCGGCCAAGAAAAAGCGCAGCCACTGGACCAACGATGCGTTGCCGGAGTCGCCGCAGCAGTGGCTGGCGGGCGCCACCGAGCACCACGGCAGCTGGTGGCCGGACTGGACCGCATGGCTGGCCGGCCATGCCGGCGCGAAACGCGCGGCTCCCGCCGAGTACGGCAATAAGCGTTATCCCGCCATCGAACCCGCGCCTGGGCGTTACGTCAAGGCCAAGGCTTGATGCCTGCGTGATTGCCGGCGTGCGCCATGGCGCCGCCGGCGGCGCGCAGGTTCCCCCCCTTTTCCATTGAGAGGAATTGACATGACCGACGTAGTCATCGTTTCCGCGGCCCGCACCGCGGTAGGCAAATTTGGCGGCTCGCTGGCCAAGATCCCGGCCCCCGAACTGGGCGCCATCGTCATCAAGGCCGCGCTGGAGCGCGCCGGCATCCAGCCGGAGCAGGTCAGCGAAGTCATCATGGGGCAAGTGCTGACCGCGGGCTCGGGCCAGAACCCGGCGCGCCAGGCTTCGATCAAGGCCGGCCTGCCGGCGATGGTGCCGGCCATGACCATCAACAAGGTGTGCGGCTCAGGCCTGAAGGCCGTGATGCTGGCCGCCAACGCCATCATGTCTGGCGACGCCGAGATCGTGGTCGCCGGCGGCCAGGAGAACATGAGCGCCGCGCCGCACGTGCTGCCGGGCTCGCGCGACGGGTTCCGCATGGGCGACACCAAGCTGGTCGACACCATGATCGTCGACGGCCTGTGGGATGTGTACAACCAGTACCACATGGGCATCACCGCCGAGAACGTGGCCAAGGAATACGGCATCACGCGCGAAGCGCAGGATGAGTTCGCGGTGGGCTCGCAGAACAAGGCCGAAGCCGCGCAGAAGGCCGGCAAGTTCGACGAAGAGATCGTGCCGGTGCTGATCCCGCAGCGCAAGGGTGACCCGGTGGCCTTCAAGACCGACGAGTTCGTGCGCCAGGGCGCCACGCTGGACAGCATGTCCGGCCTGAAGCCCGCCTTCGACAAGGCCGGCTCGGTGACCGCCGCCAACGCCTCGGGCCTGAACGACGGCGCCGCCGCGGTAGTGGTGATGTCGGCGGCCAAGGCCAAGGAACTGGGCCTGACGCCGCTGGCGACGATCAAGAGCTACGCCAACGCCGGCGTCGATCCCAAGGTGATGGGCATGGGCCCGGTGCCGGCTTCCAAGCGCGCCCTGTCGCGTGCTGGCTGGACGCCGCAGGACCTGGACCTGATGGAAATCAACGAGGCCTTCGCCGCGCAGGCGCTGGCGGTGCACCAGCAGATGGGCTGGGACACCTCCAAGGTCAACGTGAACGGCGGTGCGATTGCCATCGGCCACCCGATCGGCGCGTCGGGCTGCCGCATCCTGGTGACGCTGCTGCACGAGATGAAGCGCCGCGACGCCAAGAAGGGCCTGGCCTCGCTGTGCATCGGCGGCGGCATGGGCGTGGCGCTGGCAGTCGAGCGCAGCTAAAGGTGTTTGTCCGGGCCCGCGCGCGGTTGGCGCGGACCCGGCGACGATAACGAAGAGCCAATCAAGGAGTGGACATGACTCAGCGCATTGCGTATGTGACCGGCGGCATGGGCGGCATCGGGACCGCCATCTGCCAGCGGCTGGCCAAGGATGGCTTTCGTGTGGTGGCCGGCTGCGGCCCCAACTCGCCGCGCCGCGAAAAGTGGCTGGAGCAGCAGAAGGCACTCGGCTTCGACTTCGTTGCCTCCGAAGGCAACGTCGCTGACTGGGATTCGACCAAGACCGCGTTCGACAAGGTCAAGGCCGAGGTCGGCGAGATCGATGTGCTGATCAACAACGCCGGCATCACGCGCGACGTGGTGTTCCGCAAGATGACCCGCGCCGACTGGGACGCGGTGATCGACACCAATCTGACCTCGCTGTTCAACGTCACCAAGCAGGTGATCGATGGCATGGCAGACCGCGGCTGGGGCCGCATCGTCAACATCTCGTCGGTGAACGGGCAGAAGGGGCAGTTCGGCCAGACCAACTACTCCACCGCCAAGGCCGGCCTGCACGGCTTCACCATGGCGCTGGCGCAGGAAGTGGCGACCAAGGGCGTGACCGTCAACACGGTGTCGCCCGGCTATATCGCCACTGACATGGTCAAGGCGATCCGCCAGGACGTGCTCGACAAGATCGTCGGCACCATCCCGGTCAAGCGCCTGGGCGAGCCGGAGGAGATCGCCTCGATCTGCGCCTGGCTGTCGTCGGAGGAGTCCGGTTTCGCGACCGGCGCCGACTTCTCGCTGAACGGCGGCCTGCACATGGGCTGACCTGCCGGCCATGTCGGCAGCCGCGCGGGCACCGCCTTTTGCGGTGCAGCCAGCGCGGCGCACAAGGCGGCGGACGCTTTATCCCGCCGCCTGTTTCGCGGGCCGCCATGGCCCGCGAATCATTTATGCCTGCGCGACATTCGCCGCCAATAGCGGCGATTTACCGGGTTTTCCTTAAGCCGGGTCGCTTTTCTTAGTGCTTTGTTGGGCATAGAATCAGGGCAGCGGCGCAGCCAGCACCATAGTCGTGCAATGCGGCACTCGCGGGGGCGAGGTGGCAGGCCGCAGCGCACGAAATGCGCAACAGGCCGCAAACTGTCCGCAATCAGGCCGGCACGACAATAAGCAGATGGCGCGGGCGGTACCGATTTGCGCACTGCACCCCATGCGGTGCAGCAGCGCGCAATCAGACGACACAAGGACAGAGCACCGATGGCCACGACCAAAAAAGGCGCAGAGCGACTGATCAAGAAGTATCCCAACCGCAGGCTCTACGACACCCAGACCAGCACCTACATCACCCTGGCCGACGTCAAACAGCTCGTCATGGACTCAGAGGAGTTCAAGGTCGTGGACGCCAAGTCCGGGGATGAACTGACCCGCAGCATATTGCTGCAGATCATCCTGGAAGAAGAGACCGGCGGCGTGCCGATGTTCTCCAGCGCGATGCTGTCGCAGATCATCCGCTTCTACGGCCATGCCATGCAGGGCATGATGGGCACCTATCTGGAGAAGAACATCCAGGCCTTTATCGATATCCAGAACAAGCTGGCCGAGAACTCCAAGGGCCTGTACTCCGGCGAGGCCTTCAGCCCGGATATGTGGTCGCAGTTCATGAACATGCAGGGCCCGATGATGCAGGGCATGATGAGCAACTACATCGAGCAGAGCAAGAACCTGTTCGTGCAGATGCAGGAGCAGATGCAGAGCCAGGCCAAGAATATGTTCGGGACGTTCCCGTTCAATCAGCAGGAAAAGAAGTAAGGGACTTCGGCGGCGGGCCGCCCGGTCCGCCGCGCCCGCCGCGCCTCCTGCGGCAATTCAAGCTGTACCCGCCTGGGCGCGTTCAGCCCGCGCTCGCATGCAGTCGGATGCCCAGCGCCCGCATTACCTTCCAGATCGTGCCGAATTCCGGATTGCCTTCCCTCATGCAGGGCCACGCCCGATGCAGGTAAAATGGCGCTTTTTCGGCAGCTGGTGCCGCAAGAATCACGCAAGCACGGGTGACGTGGACCATTATCTGGCGTTACCCGCTCTCTAATTGGCGGCTCATAGCGCGGACTCGCCGGTACAGCGCGAATCCCAATGTCCTCCAAAATCCAACGTATGCGTCAGGCACTCGAGGTTGAAGCCAAGGCCCTTGTTGCGGCGAAGGCTTTCATATGAGCCGGCTGCTTCTCGCCCCGATGGAGGGGCTTGCCGACTATGTCCTGCGCGACGTGCTGACCGGCACGGGGGGATACGACGGATGCGTGTCCGAGTTTGTCCGCGTGACAGGCTCGCTGCTTCCCGCGCGGGTCTACGAGCGGGATACCCCGGAAATTCTCGACGGCGGCTATACGCGTAGCGGTACGCCGATGGTGATCCAGTTGCTTGGCAGCGATCCGGAATGGCTGGCGCGCAATGCGGCCTATGCCGCAATCCTGTCGCCGCATGGCATCGACCTGAACTTCGGCTGCCCCGCAAAAGTCGTCAACCGCCACGGCGGCGGCGCCATGCTGCTGGCGAACCCTGAAGTGCTGAACCGGATCGTTACCGCCGTGCGCGCGGCAGTGCCGGCCCATATCGCGGTGACGGCAAAAATGCGGCTGGGCGTCTCCGATACCTCGCTGGCGCTCGACTGCGCCACCGCGCTGGCGGAAGGCGGCGCGGCGTCCCTCGTGGTGCATGCCCGGACGCGCGATCATGGCTACCGGCCGCCGGCTCACTGGGAATGGATCGCGCGCATTGCGGCTACGGTGGACATACCTGTCATTGCCAACGGGGAAGTCTGGACCGTGGCCGACTGGAAGCGCTGCCGGGCCGTCAGCGGTTGTGCCGACGTGATGATAGGTCGGGGCGCCGTGTCCGATCCCTTCCTGGCCCTGCGGATACGCGGGCTGATGGACAGCGCGCCGTCCGCAGAGGAGTGGCCGCTCGTGCTGCGCCAGATTTCCGCGTACCTGAAGAAGCTGCATGCCCGTATCGCCTCCTGCCATGAGCACGGGCGCGTCAAATTGTGGCTCAGCTACCTCAAACGGACATGGCCGCAGGCCGGCGAGCTGCATGCGGCAATCCGGCGCATGCAGGATTCGCTGGAAATCCAGCGATTGCTGGAAAGCCTGCCCGGCGCAGCCCCCGCGCGGGACTGACCCGGCATCGCCTCGGCCTGCGTCCTCATGTGTGTAGTCAGGCGCCGGGAAATCCCGGCGAGCGGTTAAAATGCGCGATTGGCTCAAATCTGGCGGCCATGTCCCGGCACGCTTGCCCCACATTCGGATTGCACTGTGAAAAACCCTTCAGAATCAACGACCCAGAAAGACCATAGTCCGCGTGTGGGATTCGTTTCGCTTGGCTGCCCCAAGGCGCTGGTCGACTCCGAGCAGATCATCACCCGGCTGCGCGCCGAGGGCTACGCCATCAGCGGCACTTATGACGGCGCCGACCTGGTCGTGGTCAATACCTGCGGCTTTATCGACGAGGCCGTGCAGGAGAGCCTGGACGCCATCGGCGAGGCGCTGACCGAGAACGGCAAGGTCATCGTGACCGGCTGCCTGGGCGCCAAGAAGGATGCGGCGGGGCAGGACATCGTGTCGTCGGTGCACCCCAAGGTGCTGGCCGTGACCGGCCCCCATGCACTGGGCGAGGTGATGCAGGCGGTGCACACGCACCTGCCCAAGCCGCACGATCCCTTTACCGACCTGGTGCCCGCCGCCGGCATCAAGCTGACGCCAAAGCATTACGCCTACCTGAAGATCTCCGAGGGCTGCAACCACCGCTGCTCGTTCTGCATCATTCCGTCGATGCGCGGGGACCTGGTGTCGCGCCCGGTGGCGGAAGTCATGCTGGAAGCCGAGAACCTGTTCAAGGCCGGGGTCAAGGAACTGCTGGTGATCTCGCAGGACACCAGCGCCTACGGTGTCGACGTCAAGTACCGTACCGGTTTCTGGAACGGCCGCCCGCTCAAGACCCGCATGACGGAGCTGGTGGCGGCGCTGGGCGAGCTGGCCGCGCAGTACGGCGCCTGGGTGCGCCTGCACTACGTCTACCCGTATCCGCACGTCGACGAGATCATCCCGCTGATGTCGCAGGGCCATGTGCTGCCGTACCTTGATGTGCCGCTGCAGCACGCGCACCCGGACGTGCTCAAGCGCATGAAGCGCCCGGCCAATGCCGAGAAGACCATGGACCGGATCCGCGCCTGGCGCGAGATCTGCCCGGAACTGACCATCCGCAGCACCTTTATCGCGGGCTTCCCGGGGGAGACCGAGGCCGAGTTCCAGACCCTGCTGGACTTTATCGCCGAGGCCGAGCTGGATCGCGTCGGCTGCTTCGCCTATTCGCCGGTCGAGGGCGCCACCGCCAATGACCTGCCGGGCGCGCTGCCCGACGAGGTGCGCGAGGAGCGCCGCGCGCGCTTTATGGAAGTGGCGGAGGAAGTGTCGGCGCGCCGGCTGCAGCGCAAGGTCGGCCAGACCCTGCGCGTGCTGGTGGATGAGGTCAATCAGGAAGGCGGCATCGGGCGTTCGTCGGCGGACGCGCCCGAGATCGACGGCCTGGTCTATATTGCGCCGGCGCAACGCCACTCGCAGCGCTACCGCGCCGGCGAATTCGTCGACGTGAAGATCACCGGCGCCGACGGCCACGACCTCTGGGGTGAAGTCTGAGACCGGCGCGTGAGTAGGTAAAAGTACGGTCGTTCGATTCTGCCAGCGTCCCGCTATACTGTGCAGTGCAACATAACCCCCCAAGGAGACAAGTCATGACGCGTGAAGTCGTAGTGGTGAGCGGTGCCCGTACCGCGATCGGGACCTTTGGCGGCAGCCTGAAGGAGGTGGCACCGACGGAGATGGGCGCGCTGGTCGTGCGCGAGGCGCTGGCGCGCGCGCAGGTATCGGGCGATGACGTTGGCCATGTGGTGTTCGGCAATGTGATCCAGACCGAGCCGCGCGACATGTACCTGGGCCGCGTCGCGGCCGTCAATGGCGGGGTGTCGACCAATGCGCCCGCGCTGACCGTCAACCGCCTGTGCGGCTCCGGCCTGCAGGCCATCATCAGCGCCGCGCAGACCATCCTGCTGGGCGATACCGACGTGGCCATCGGCGGCGGCGCCGAGAGCATGAGCCGCGCGCCGTACCTGGCGCCGGCGGCGCGCTGGGGCGCCCGCATGGGCGATGCCGGCCTGGTCGACATGATGCTGGGCGCGCTGCACGATCCCTTCCACCGCATCCACATGGGCGTGACCGCCGAGAATGTCGCCAAGGAATACGACATCTCGCGCGCGCAGCAGGACGAGGCCGCGCTGGAATCGCACCGCCGCGCCTCCGCCGCGATCAAGGCCGGCTACTTCAAGGACCAGATCGTCCCGGTGGTGACCAAGGGCCGCAAGGGCGACGTCACGTTCGACACCGACGAGCATGTGCGCCATGACGCCACCATGGACGACATGACCAAGCTCCGGCCGGTCTTCGTCAAGGAGAACGGCACCGTCACCGCTGGCAATGCCTCGGGCCTGAACGACGCGGCCGCCGCCGTGGTGATGATGGAGCGCGCCGAAGCCGAGCGCCGCGGGCTGAAGCCGATGGCTCGGCTGGTGTCGTACGGCCACGCCGGCGTCGATCCCAAGACGATGGGCATCGGCCCGGTGCCGGCGACGAAGATCGCGCTGGAGCGCGCCGGCCTGCAGGTGTCGGACCTGGACGTGATCGAAGCCAACGAGGCCTTTGCCGCGCAGGCCTGCGCGGTGACCAAGGCGCTCGGGCTGGATCCGGCCAAGGTCAACCCGAACGGCTCGGGCATCTCGCTGGGTCACCCGATCGGCGCCACCGGCGCGCTGATCACGGTGAAAGCGCTGTATGAGCTGCAACGGGTGCAGGGCCGCTACGCACTGGTGACGATGTGCATCGGCGGCGGGCAGGGCATTGCCGCCATCTTCGAACGGATCTGAGGGTTTGCCTTGCGCCTGGCTTTGCTGACAAAGACCCTGGGGTCGATTCCGGCCCTGGGACTGGCCGCCGCGCTCGTCCTCGCGGGTGCGGCGCAGGCGGCGCCCGCCACCGCGCTGTCGACCGTCCCAGTGGGGGCTGCGTCCGGTGGCGGGGAAGGCCTGGGCATCAACCAGGCCATCCGCGATGGCGAAGCGCGGCGCAGCGCCGCATTGTCCACCGGCGCGCCCAAGCCGTTGGTGCCCCGTCCTGAGTATGCAGCGCTGCCGGTCTATGTCGGCAAGGTCGGCGACGAGCCGGTACGGCTGCGCCTGGGTCCCAAGCCCGACGAGCGCGACAGCGTGCGCGGCGAATACACCGGCCGCGGCGCCGGCGTCCGGCTGCTGGCCGGCGAATGGGAGGATGGCGCCTTCCTGATGGAAGAGTCCGACGACGGCACGCGCGTGTCGGGCAACTGGGAGGGCACCATCGATGCCAGCGGTGCGGTGCGCGGCACCTGGACCGATGCCTTCAACCCCGCCGTTGTGCTGCCGTTCTCTATCCGCCCGCTGGGCGTGCTGGTGATTCCCCCGTTCGACATGACGCCCAACAGCGGCGTCACCTACGCGCCGCCGCCGCCCAAGTCGTCAATTTCCGGCTGGTAATCCCTGCCTGCGGCGCAGGCGGTGATCGTTGCCGGTGATGCGGCCGGCATTTGCTGGTAAGCTCGAAGGCTCACCGAGCCTCATTCCTGGCCGGCCCGCGCAATGTCCAACGGCATCGCGCCGCGGCCGGGCAGCAGCCAGCAAGGAATCCGCCGTGTCCGATTCGCCATCCGACAAGCCCGCATCCTCCCATTTCCTGCAAACCGTCGCGGTCCAGCCCGAGCTGGATATCGCGCCCGGCTTTGCCTCGTTCTCGCCTGCCACGCATCGCGGCTCGACCGTGGTGTTCCGCAACCTCGCCGAATTGCGCGCGCAGGGCGACGGCGCCACCACGTACTGGCGCTACGGCCTGCACGCCACGCCGACCAGCGAGGCGCTGTGCCAGCACCTGGCGCTGATCGAAGGCGCGCGCCATACGCTGCTGCAGCCGTCGGGGCTGGCGGCGATCTCACTGGTGTACTTCGCGCTGCTCAAGAGCGGCGACGACGTACTGGTGCCGCACAACGTCTACGGCCCCAATCGCGACCACGGCGAATGGCTGGCCCGGGATTTCGGCGTCAACGTGCGCTATTACGACCCGATGGACGCCGCCGGCCTGGAAGCGATGATCCGCCCCAATACGCGCCTGATCTGGATGGAAGCGCCGGGGTCGGTGACGATGGAAGTGCCTGACAGCGAAGCCATCGTTGCCGCCGCGCGCGCGCGCGGGGTGCTGACCGCGATCGACAATACCTGGTCCGGCGGCGTCTACTTCCGTCCGTTCGACAAGGGCATCGATATCTCGGTGCAGGCACTCACCAAGTACCAGTCCGGCGGCAGCGACGTGCTGATGGGCGCGGTGCTGACGCACGACGACGCACTGCATGACCGCCTGAGGCGCACCCGCATGCTGATGGGGTGGGGTGTCTCCGCCGACGACTGCCACCTGGTGCTGCGCGGGCTGCCAAGCCTGCCGGTGCGCCTGGCCGCCCATGACCGTGCCGCGCGCGAGGTGGCCGAGTGGCTGTGCCAGCGGCCGGAGGTGGCGCGCGTGCTGCATCCCGCGCTGCCGGACTGCCCGGGGCATGCCAACTGGCGGCGCGACTTCACCGGCGCCAGCGGGCTGTTCGCGATCATCCTGCGCGCACGCTACTCGCGCAAGCAGGTCGATGCCTTTGTCGAGGCGCTGCAGTTGTTTGCGATCGGCTGGTCCTGGGGCGGCGCGCACAGCCTGGCGGTACCGTACCACGTCCCGACCATGCGCCCCGCGGGCACATGGCCGCCGGCAGGGTGGCAGGACACCGGCGAACTGGTGCGGCTCTATATCGGCCTGGAAGACACGCGCGACCTGATCGCCGACCTGCGCCAGGCGATGGAGGCGCAGCTCGCCGCCTAGGAATGCTCAGGTAGGCTGGCGCAGCGCAAGATTGAGCTGGTCGACCACTTCGGCCCAGTCGGCGTCGTCGAGCAGCTCATCGCGCAACAGCGTGGCCTGCGCGGGCGTCCAGAACGGCGCTTCGGCCAACTCGACATCGTCTGGCAGCGGCGCATGCGTGCCGATAAAGGTGCGGATGCTGGCTTCGTCGGACGGCAGGCCGAGTTGGGCGAACAGTTCGGAAAACTGGTGGAAGGTGGATTCCATGGCTTGGGCTCGTTGTGGTGGGGCTCAGGTAGTGTAGGGCAGAGGGTGACTGGTGGCGGCTGCAACGCAAGACGGACACCGCCGCGTTTGCTGAAAAGGCTTCGCGCACCGCTGGTTTTCTCCCCTCTTCCGCCTGCGGGAGAGGGAGTACTTCAAAACCCGCTGCTCACGACATATCCGCGCTCGGCATCCCCTTGGCCCCAGCGCTCGCCTGCACCGCACGCGCCCGCGGCAGCGCCCACACCGACTCTGCCGGCCCGCTGCGCGCCCTGCGCTGCGTAGCCCGTGCCAGCGCGGCAAAGCCCACGGCCAGCGCGATCGCGCCGATATCGAAGCCGGCAATGATCCAGTGCCCGCTCGGGATCGCATGCAGCAGGTGGTCGCCCGTCAGGATCGCATTCGACAGCGGCACCGTCAGCGACGCCAGCGCCGCCACGTACAGCAGCTCGACCGCCGCGCGCACCGGCGCCCGCAGCAGCGCCCAGGCGCAGGCCAGCGCGAAGACCGTGAAGTACGTATAGCTGACCGCGCGCTCCGGCCACAGCAGCGCCGCCGGGAAGCACAGCGCCACGCCGATGCAGCAGCCGATGCAGACGCCGACGGTGGCCTGCGCCAGCAGGCGGTGCACGCGCGGCTGCTCGGCCTGGCGCAGCTTGCGCCGCGATTCGATCCACAGCAGGTTGCCCGAATAGAGCAGGAACGCGCCGGCCAGTCCCGCCAGCAGGTAGACCAGCCGCACCGGCAGTTCGCCGAAGGTGCCGAAATGCAGCGCGTACAGCGCGCTGTAGAGCCCGTGGTTGCCGTCGCGCGCGCCGGCGGTCTGGTTGGCGGTCAGCTGGCCCGCATTGGGCTCGCCGCTGGCGGCGTGGATGCCGACCGAGCCCATATTGCCGAGCGCCCGCGTGCTGCTGCCGCGCACTTCGACCACGGCGTTGGCATCACCGTAGCGCTGGAAGCGGAACGACTCGGGCGTAAAGCGCTCGCCGCCGTGCGCGCGGGCGATGCTGAGCAGCGTTTCGGTCGGCATGGTCGGCACCGCGCGGCCGGCCGCGGCAACCTCGGGCACCGCGGTGGTGGCGCGTGGCACCGCTTCGAACAGGCGGCCGTCGAAGGTCAGCGTGTTGAACACCATCATCAGCACCAGCGACAGGCAGAACAGCGCGCCGGTGAAGGCAAAGACCAGGTGGAAGGGCAGGCTGAACAGGCCCAGCACATTGTGCGTGTCCATCCAGAAGCGCTTCAGGTTGCGCCCCGGGCGCACCGCGAACAGGTCCTTCTTCAGCCGCGGCAGGTGCAGCAGCACGCCCGATACCAGCGCCAGCCCGTACAGCACCGAGATCGCGCCCATGAAATAGATGCCGCCGACCGGGATGCCGAGCGAGTAGTGCAGGCTGTTCAGGAACGCCGACAGCTCGCCGATCACCTGGTCGCGCGAGGTGTCGCGCTGCATCGCGGCGTCGCCGGCCAGGCGCGCGTCGGTGGTCATCTGCCATTCGCCGGCCTTGTCCTGCCAGTAGGCCGAGATATTGGGCTCGCCCTCCGACGGCATGATCACGTAGGCGCTGGCGGCGGCTTCCGGGTGGATCGTCACCAGTTTCTGCATGAAGCGGTCGACCGCGGCCGGGTTGGCCTTGGCCTCGACCGGCGCATTGCCCTTGAGCCGGGACGGCGATTGCCATACGTGCAGCTCGTGATGGAACACGGTCACGGCGCCGGCAAAGAAGGCGATAAAGAGGGCCCAGCCGGCCATCAGGCCGACCCAGGTGTGCAGCGTCTGGTACAGGCGCAGGGTAGCGGTTTTCATGATGGGCATTCTCAGGAGGCGGACAGGCCGTGCAGCGCCGCCAGTGCGGCCGGCGCGGCGCCGGTCAGGCGCAATGCCCACAGTGCGCCGAAGCAGAGCAGGTTGGCGCCGCCCAGCCACAGCCAGGCGGACTTGCTGGAGCGGAACAGCAGGCTGCAGCTGATGATGGCCACCCACACCGGCAGGCAGGCCACCACGGCCGCGACCAGGCCGGTTTCCCAGCCGCCCGGCAGCCACAGGATGGCCAGCGTGCACAGCGCCACCGCCAGCGGCAGGCCCAGCAGCGCGCCGGCCAGCCATTTGGTGCCCATCGAGGAGGGGTCGGCGCTCATGCCTGTTGCCTCCGCGAGGACTGGCGCCCGCGGTCGACATAGGTGCCGACAAACGGCCACAGCGACAGCGCGCACGGCACCGTCGCCAGCGTGGCGGCGATTGCCACCGGCCAGCCGTCAGTGGTGCTCCACAGCCAGGTGCTCAGGATCACCAGCGCCAGGCCGAGCCAGCCCAGCACACCCGACGGTGCACCGGCGCCGCGCGGCAACAGGACCTGGTTGGGGGCAGCCAGGTACAGGCATGCCGCCGCAGCCAGGCCGAGGAAGACGGCCAGAACTTGCATGGGGGGAATGTCAGCGAATCGAAACATTAATGGTAATGATTCGCATTTGTGCGTGCAAGCGGAATGTGGTGGCGGCGTTGCGGTAGCAGGGGATTTCTTCACATCGGACGGCAGCCGCGGCTGCTGTCACTTATTGGTGTGCTTCGCCCCGGGTCGCTCCAAGGCGACCCCTGGGGCGGGAGGCTCAGTGCGGGAACAGCGCCAGCAGCCCGTCCAGCCCGACATGGTTAAACGCGACGCTGGCCTGCGTCCGCACCACCGGCTTGGCGCGGAACGCGACCGACAGCCCGGCCACCGCCATCATCTTCAGGTCGTTGGAGCCGTCGCCCATCACGATGGCCTGGTCCGGCGTGGCGCCGATCTGCGCGCACACTTCCTGCACGGTGCGCGCCTTGACGTCCGCATTGACGATCTCGCCGACCACATTGCCGGTCAGCTTGCCGTCGACGATCTCCAGCGTGTTGGCACGTGTGAAGTCGAGCCTGAGCCTCGACTTGAGCTGTTCGGTGAAATGCACGAAGCCGCCGGACACCAGCAGCGTGCGCAGGCCAAGCGCCTGCACGGTCTGCAGCATGCGCTCGGCGCCCGGGGACAGGCGCAGGCGCTCTTCGTAGACGCGGTCCAGCACGCTCGCGTCCAGGCCCTTGAGCAGCGCCACGCGGCGGCGCAGGCTCTCGTTGAAATCGGTGATCTCGCCACGCATGGCGGCTTCGGTGATGGCCGAGACCTCGGCCTTGAGCCCGCAGAAGTCGGCGATCTCGTCGATGCACTCGATGGTAATCAGCGTCGAGTCCATGTCCATCGCCACCAGGCGGAAGTCAGACAGCTTGCGTCCGGCCGGCACCACCGCCCAGTCGATCGCGCGCGGGCCGCAGAAGTCGTCCAGCGTATCGCGCAGCGCCGGCGTCAGCGGCGCGCAGTCCCCGGCCGCGGCCACGGTGTCGCTGCGCGGCACGAGTTCGGAGGCGCGGGCCAGCGTGCGGGCGGTGTCGAGGTCGGCGGCGGCAAGCGGGGCGGTGCTCTGGAGAATCAGGGGCATGACAGAAGAAGATCGGGGCTGGGCGCGGGCGGGCGCGCTTCCCGGGGGACGGAAAGGCGGGGGCTGCAACGCGGCAAAACCGATATTGTAGCCGCGCCCGCCCGCGCCGCGTCAGTCCGTTCAGCCCGGGGGCCGCTCAGCGCTGCGCCATCACCATGTAGTCCACCGTCAGGTTGGACAGCGCACGCACGCCGTTGATCAGCGCCGGCTCGTCCACATAGAACTCGGGCGAGTGGTTGGAAGGCGCCTTGTTCACATCCTGGCCCTTCGGCGTCACGCCGAGGTTGAAGAACAACCCCGGCACCTTCTCCTGGTAGAACGAGAAGTCCTCCGACGCAGTCGCCTTGGGCGTGATCATCCAGTTGCCGTCGCCGGCCACGCGCTGCAGCGTGGGCGCCATCTTCTCGGTCAGCGCCGGCTGGTTGATGGTGGCGTTGTACAGCTCGACCACGCGGAAGCTGGCCTCGGCGCCGGCGCTGCTGGCGATGGCCTCGGTGGTGCGCTTCATGCGGGCATGGATGTCCTTCTTCATGCCTTCGTCATAGGTGCGCACCGTGCCCATCATCTCGACCTTCTCCGGCACGATGTTCATGCGGTTGCCGCCGTGGATGGTGCCGACGGTGATCACCGACGGTTCCAGCATGGCATTGACCTGGCGGCTCTGGATGGTCTGCAGGCCCATCACGATCTGCGACGCGACCACGATCGGGTCGATCCCGCCCCACGGCCGCGCGCCATGCGTCTGGCGGCCCTTGACGTCGATCCAGAACTGGTCGGCCGCGGCCATCGACGCGCCGCTGCGCCAGCCGAGCTTGCCGGATTCGATGCCGCTGGTCACGTGCAGGCCGAAGATGGCATCGACCTTCGGGTTGTCCAGCACACCCTCGGACACCATCTGCTTGGCGCCCCACGTGTTGGAGCCGTTGGGCTCGAAGTCGGCCGGGCTTTCTTCGGCGGGCTGGAAGATGAACTTCACCGTGCCGGGAAGCTGGTCCTTCATGCCGGCCAGCACTTCGGCGGTCGCCATCAAGATCGCCACGTGGGTGTCGTGGCCGCAGGCGTGCATCACGTCCACTTCCTTGCCCAGGTACTGGCCCTTGGCCTTCGACGCGAACGGCACGTCCACGCGTTCCTTCACCGGCAGCGCATCCATGTCGGCACGCAGCGCCACCACCGGGCCGGCCTTGCCGCCCTTGAGCACCCCCACCACGCCGGTCTTGGCCACGCCCGTCTTCACTTCCATGCCGAGCTTGCGCAGGTGGTCGGCCACCAGTCTGGCGGTGCGGGTCTCGTAGTTGCCGAGTTCCGGATGCTGGTATCGACGAAATGCCGACGCAGCAAAGCAAAGTCAAGCCTGGCAGGCCGCCACGCGCAGACTGTCGACCACCTTATGCAGGAACGCCTCGCACGCCGCGAGCTGCTCCAGCGCGACAAACTCATCCGGCTTGTGCGCCTGCTGGATATCGCCGGGCCCGCACACCACGGCGGGGATTCCCGCACGCTGGAACAGCCCCGCCTCGGTGCCATAGGCCACCTTGTTGGTATCGCGATCAGCCGTCAGCGCCCGCACCAGCTGCGTAATCGCAGCCTGCTCGGCCACGTCCAGCGACGGCGCCGCAGCCACCTTGCTCAGCGTCAGGTCGGCATCGGCATGTTCGGCACGCATCTTCGGCAGCAGCACGTCGTTGGCGTACGCATGGATGCGCGCGTAGATCGCTTCCGGATCGACCCCCGGCAGGTTGCGGAACTCGAACACGAACTCGCACAGCGCGGGGATGGTGTTGAGCGCGATGCCGCCCTGGATGGTGCCGGTCTGCGCGGTGGTGTAGGGCACGTCGAAGGCCTGGTCGTAGGGACCGTTGGCCCTGAACTCGTCGGCGATATCGCGGATGAAGCAGATCAGGCGCGCCGCGTATTCGATCGCATTGACGCCGCGCGGCGTCAGCGACGAGTGCGCGGCCTGGCCCTTGACGCAGCAGCGGTAGGCATTGATGCCCTTGTGCGCGACGATCACGCGCATGCTGGTGGGCTCGCCGACGATGCAGCCGCCGGGCGTCACGCCGCGCTTGCGCAACTCGGCCAGCAGATAGGGCGCACCCATGCAGCCGATCTCTTCGTCGAACGACAGCGCATAGTGCACCGGCTCGCGCAGCTTCGCCTCCAGGATCGTCGGCAGCAGCGCCAGGCTGGTGCCGATAAACCCTTTCATGTCGCAGGTGCCGCGGCCATAGAGCCTGCCGTCGCGGATCACCGGCTTGAACGGGTCGGTGGTCCAGTCCTGGCCGTCGACCGGCACCACGTCGGTATGGCCCGACAGCACGATGCCGCCATTGGTGTCGCCATTGGCGGCGGGCACGGTGACGAACAGGTTGGCCTTGTCCTGCTGGGTGTTATAGCTCAGATGCGGTTTCAATCCCCTGGCCAGGAAATGATCGCGTACGGTCTCGATCAGGCCCAGGTTGGAATGGCGGCTGGTGGTGTCGTACGCGACTAGCCGCTGGGTCCATTCGAGCGCGCTGCCGCGCGCTGCGGATTCGGTGGCGGGCTGGCGGGAAGCGGCGGCTTGAGCGTGCATGGGGGCGCTATCGCTGACTTGTTAAGGGTTTGATGCTACACCCGGGCGGGCGCTCAGTCCATGCGCCCGCCGCCTCAGGCCGGCGCCATCAGGCCAGTTGCCGCAACGTATGCTTGATTGTCTGCGCGCGCACCGCCACGTCCGGCATCTTGGCCTCGATGCGCAGCTTGTCCTGGCCGGCCAGCTTGATATGGCGGTTCTTCTGCACCAGGTCGATGATGCGCATTGCATCCACCGGCGGATTGGGCACGAACTGCACGCTGATGGTGGCCTCGCCCGCATCGATCTTGCGCACGCCCAGCGGTGCCGCGGCAATGCGCAGCCGGTGCGTTTCCACCAGCGCCTGTGCTTGCGCGGGCAGGCGGCCGAAGCGGTCGATCAGTTCTTCCTGGATATCGTCGACGCGCTCCGCGGTCTCGCAGTTGGCCAGCCGCTTGTACAGCGACAACCGTTCATGCACGTCGGCGCAGTAGTCGTTGGGCAGCAGCGCCGGCGTGCCGAGGTTGATTTCGGTGGTGGCGGCCAGCGGCGCCATCAGGTCCGGCTCCTGGCCGGCCTTCAGCGCCTTGACCGCGGCGTTGAGCATATCGGTATAGAGCTGGAAGCCGATTTCGTGGATCTCGCCCGACTGCTTGTCGCCCAGCACTTCGCCCGCGCCGCGGATCTCCAGGTCGTGCATGGCCAGGTAGAAGCCCGAGCCCAGCTCTTCCATCTGCTGGATCGCTTCCAGCCGGCGCTGCGCCTGCCTGGTCAGCCCGTCGACGTCATGCACCAGCAGGTAGGCATAGGCCTGGTGGTGCGAGCGCCCGACGCGGCCGCGTAACTGATGCAGCTGCGCCAGGCCGAACTTGTCGGAGCGGTGGATCAGGATGGTGTTGGCGGTCGGCACGTCGATGCCGGTCTCGATGATCGTCGTGCACAGCAGGATGTTGTCGCGGCGCGAGACGAAATCGCGCATCACGCGTTCCAGCTCGCGCTCGTGCATCTGGCCGTGCGCAACCGCGATGCGTGCCTCGGGCACCAGCTCGGCCAGCCTGGCGCGCTTGTTCTCGATGGTCTCGACCTCGTTGTGCAGGAAGTAGACCTGGCCGCCGCGCTTGAGCTCGCGCAGGATGGCCTCGCGGATCACGCCGTCTTCTTCGCGCCGCACGAAAGTCTTGATGGCCAGCCGCTTCTGCGGCGCGGTGGCAATCACCGAGAAGTCGCGCAGCCCCTCCAGCGCCATGCCCAGCGTGCGTGGAATCGGCGTGGCGGTCAGCGTCAGCACGTCGACCTCGGCGCGCAGCGTCTTCAGCGCTTCCTTCTGGCGCACGCCGAAGCGGTGCTCCTCGTCGATGATGACCAGCCCCAGGCGCTGGAACTTCACCTGGTCGGACAGGATCTTGTGGGTGCCGATGACGATATCGACGGTGCCTTCGTTGATCTGCTTGATGGCCGCGTCGATTTCCTTCCTGGTCTTGAAGCGCGACAGCTCGACGATGCGCACCGGCCATTCGGCAAAGCGGTCCGACAGCGTCTGGAAATGCTGCTCGGCCAGCAGCGTGGTCGGCGCCAGCATCGCCACCTGCTTGCCGCCCAGCACCGCGACAAAGGCGGCGCGCAGCGCCACCTCGGTCTTGCCGAAGCCGACGTCGCCGCACACCAGCCGGTCCATCGGCTTGCCCGAGGTCATGTCGGCGATCACCGCGGCAATTGCGGCCGCCTGGTCCGGCGTTTCCTCGAAGCCGAAGCTCTCGGCAAAGGTCTCGTAGTCCTTCGGCGACAGCGGGAAGGCAAAGCCTTCGCGCGCGGCGCGGCGCGCGTACAGGTTGAGCAGTTCGGCCGCGGTGTCGCGGATCTGCTGCGCGGCCTTGCGCTTGGCCTTGTCCCACTGGCCCGAGCCCAGGTGGTGCAGCGGCGCGGTGTCCGGGTCGGCCCCGGAGTAGCGCGAGATCACGTGAAGCTGGTGCACCGGCACGTACAGCTTGCTACCCTTGTCGTAGTCCAGGTGCAGGAATTCTTCGTCGCCCTGGCCCATGTCGAGCGTGACCAGGCCCTGGTAGCGGCCGATGCCGTGCTCGCTGTGTACAACCGGGTCGCCGATCTTCAGCTCGGCCAGGTCGCGCACCATCGAGTCGACGGCGGAGGCCTGCTCCTGCTTGCGGCGCCCGGTGCGGCGCGCGGTGCCGGCGTAGAGCTCGGCCTCGGTGACGAATGCCAGTTGCCCCTGCGGCAGCGCGAAGCCGCTCTGCAGCGGCGCCACCGCAATCGAGAAATGCGCTTCGCCCGCCAGGAAGGCGGCAAAGTCGTCCACCGGCTGCGGACGCAGGCCGCTTTCGGCAAAGAGTTGCAGCAGCGTCTCGCGGCGGCCGGCGGAGTCGGCACACATCAGCACGCGGCTCTGCTTGTCGAGCAGCAGGGACTCCAGGTTGACCAGCGGGTCTTCGGCGCGGCGGTTGACCGAGACGTCGGGCAGCATCGCGGAGAAGGGCGGCTGGTCGCCGTTGGCCTCGGCCTGCAGCACCAGCCGCGCCATCGGCTTGGCCGCGACGAAGAACTGCTCTTCGGACAGGAACAGCGCCGACGGCGGCAACAGCGGGCGCTCGCGGTCGTGCCGCATGAAGTTGTAGCGCTGCGTGGTGTCGGCCCAGAAGCGGCGGATGGCTTCGTCGACATTGCCGGCGAACGCGAGCTGCGTATCGGCGGGCAGGTAGTCGAACACGGTCGCGCTCTGCTCGAAGAACAGCGGCAGGTAGTACTCGATGCCGGCCGACGGCACGCCGTTGCCGATGTCCTTGTAGATCGGCGACTTGGTCGGGTCGCCCTCGAACACCTCGCGCCAGCGGCCGCGAAAGGCGGTACGCGCGGCTTCGTCGAGCGGGAATTCGCGCCCCGGCAGCAGCCGCACTTCCTTGACCGGATACAGGCTGCGCTGCGTGTCCGGGTCGAACGCGCGGATGGTCTCGATCTCGTCGCCGAACAGGTCGATCCGGTATGGCAGCGCCGAGCCCATCGGGTACAGGTCGATCAGGCCGCCGCGCACGCTGTATTCGCCGGGCCGCATCACCGCGCTGACGTGCTCGTAGCCGGCCAGCGTGAACTGGGACTTCAGCGCCGCTTCGTCGAGCCGCTCGCCCTGCTTGAAGAAAAAGGTGTAGGCCGCGAGGAACGACGGCGGCCCCAGCCGGTACAGCGCGGTGGTGGCCGGCACCAGCATCACGTCGCACTGGCCGCCCTGGATGTCGTGCAGCGTGGCCAGGCGCTCGGACACCAGGTCCTGGTGCGGCGAGAAGCTGTCGTACGGCAGGGTTTCCCAGTCGGGCAGCAGGCGCACGCGCAGCTCCGGCGCGAACCACGGGATTTCCTCGGCCAGGCGCTGGGCGTCGACGGCATTGGCGCACACCACCGCCAGCATCGGCACGCGTTCGCGGTGCTGCCGCGCGTAGGCGGCCAGGGCCAGCGCATCGGCCGAGCCGCGCAGGCCGGCGACGCTGTGGCGCAGCCCCGGCTTGAGCAGCGGCAGGTTGACGAAGGGGAAGGCGGGTGTGGCGTCAGGCATGTCGGCTACGTGCGTTCGAAACGACGACACCCCGCCGGCGTTGCGGGCGGGGGTCGGACCGGGTACGGCAAGTACAGCAAGGCATTGGTACAGCAGGCGCGGGGGCGCCGCCCGAGGCATCTGCCGCGCAACTTGGCACGGCATGGCGACGGACAAGGGCCGTATTATAGAATGCGCACCGGTTGCCCCGCTGGCACCCGCTGCGATCCTGCTCTCCTCAATTTCCTGCCGATGCCGTGTCCGCTCGCCGCTTTGCCCTGATTCCCTGTGCCGGTACCGGCAGCCGCGCCGGCGGCACCGTGCCCAAGCAGTACCAGACCGTGGCCGGCCGGCCGATGATCTGGTACGCGCTGGCGGCGTTCTCCGCGTGCGACGCCATCAACGCCACCGCGCTGGTGCTGGCGCCCGACGACATGCCGCTGGAATCGCGCTTCGGCGCGGCCGCCTTTGCCGGGCTGCGCTTCGATACCGCCTTTATCGGCGGCGATACGCGCCATGCCTCGGTGCTGGCGGGGCTGCACCACCTGGCGCAGCTCGGCGCGACCGACAGCGACTGGGTGCTGGTGCACGACGCCGCGCGCCCGGGCCTGACCCCGGCAATGATCCACGCACTGGTGCGCGCGGTGGAAAGCGACGGTGACGACGATCCCGATGCGGCCATCGGCGGCATCCTGGCGGTGCCGGTGCCGGATACGCTGAAACGGGCGCAGGGCGATGCCCGCATCGGCACCACGGTGCCGCGCGAAGGGCTGTGGCAGGCGCAGACGCCGCAGATGTTCCGCCTGGGCGTGCTGCGCCAGGCGCTGCAGGACGCCATGGCGGCCGGTGCGGTGGTGACCGACGAGGCCAGCGCGATCGAGCGGCTGGGGCTGCATCCGCGGCTGGTCAACGGCTCGCTGCGCAATTTCAAGGTGACTTACCCGGAAGACTTCGCGCTGGCCGAAGTGCTGCTGGGGGATGATGTTAAAAGCGATGGCAAGGGCGCGACGCCCGGCCCGCGCAAAGGAGCATGACCCCATGATGCCGTTCGATATCCGCGTAGGACAGGGCTATGACGTCCACGCGCTGGTGCCCGGCCGCAAGCTGATCCTGGGCGGCGTGGAGATTCCCCACGACCGCGGCCTGCTGGGCCATTCCGATGCCGATGCGCTGCTGCACGCGGTCACCGACGCGCTGTTCGGCGCGGCCGCGCTGGGCGATATCGGCCGCCATTTCCCCGACACCGACACGCAGTTCGCCGGCGCCGACAGCCGCGTGCTGTTGCGCGAGGCGGCGCGCCGCGTGCGCGAGGCGGGCTTTGAAATCGGCAATGTCGATGCCACCGTGATCGCGCAGGCACCCAAGCTGGCGCCGCATATCGGCGCGATGGTGGCGAACCTGGCCGAAGACCTGGGGCTGCCGCCGGGGCGCTGCAACGTCAAGGCCAAGACCAACGAGAAGCTGGGCTTCGAAGGGCGCCAGGAAGGGATCGTCGCGCAGGCCGCGGTGCTGGTGTGGCGCGCGTCGGTGACGGGCGTGCAGGACTGAAAAGTTGCTGTTGGGGGGCTCCCCTCTCCCGCGCGCGGGAGAGGGGAGCGATCACCACGGTTGATGGCCTTCTCTGGGCGAGTCAGCGCACAACATCGCCTACTTACTTCGCAGCGTCAGCCGCCGGATCATTCTCCGGCGTGATGGCATACGTGTAGTCGATCAGGCGCGCCATCGCGCCGCTGCGCGCGCCGGCTTCAGTGCGCTTGGTGAAGCCCATCTGCTGGCACAGCCGGTTGGCCGACGCCATTTCCGGCATGGTGCGCACCAGCAGCGCGGACGAGCCGATGTCGCGCGCACGCTGGATGCAGATCTGCATCAGCGTGCGGCCCAGCCCCATGCCGCGCGCCTGCGGGCTGACGGACAGCAGCCGCGCTTCCGGCTGGGTCAGCGTGATAGTGCTGCCGTCCAGCGCCGGCAGCGTGGCGCCGGGGTGGCAGAACAGCACGGCGCCCATGATGCCGTGATCGGTTTCTGCCACCCACCATTCCATATCCGGGTTGCTCGCCGCGAGCACCGCCTGCATGCCGCGCTGGAACGAGGCTCGGCAGTCTTCCATGATCTCCAGCTCATACTGACCATAGGCTTGCTGCGTGACGGCGGCGATGTCGCCCCAGTCGTGCACCGCGGCGAGACGGTAGTGGAAGCGGGGGGAAGTCGGCGAAGGCAGGGTCATGGCAGGCGTGAAGTGCGAATCCTGCTTGGATTGTAGGCCGATCGCCGCGCAAGTGCAGCGCCGGCGCCGCAACGGTTGCGGGATGGGAACAGCCGGCAATTCCTGATGGGAAGCTGCCGGCTGCTGTGCTACAGGGCCGCGGATGGGCCCCGGGGGGCGCGGGGGCGCGCTGGAGGCTGGCTTACTGCGCAGCGATCACGTTGGCGGCAGCCACGATCACCGCGGCGATGCGGCCCACGTCGCGCAGCTGCTGCGCGGTCATGCCCTGTTCGTTCTTCAGCAGCTGGTAGTGCGACTTCACGCAGAAGTGGCACTTGCCCACGATCGAGGCGGCCAGCGCGTACATCTCGAAACGGCGCTTGTCCACGCCGCCGTGCGTGGCGTAGGCATTCATGCGCAGGCCGGCCGGCTGGGTGGCCAGGTCCGGATCGTCGGCCATCTCGATGTACGGGTACCAGGTGTTGTTCATGCCCATCAGCGCCGCCGCGGTCAGCGCGCCGTTGGTTTCCTCGGGCGACAGCACCTCGGCGTTACGGATGGCGTCCACCAGCACCTTGCTCTGCGCAGCGAACGCCGCCGCCAGCGCCACACCCACCGCATCGTTGCCTTCCAGCGAAGAGCGCGCGATGGTGCCGTCCACGTTCAGGCGGATGTCCTTGGCGTAATCGGGGATGCAATTCTTAATCGTGCTGAGGAATTCCATTTATTTCTCCTATCGATCGGGGCTCAAAAAACCCGCGCGAGCGGGTTTTGGAGCGGAGGGCGCAGGGCCCTCCGCGGATCGCCACGGCGTCTGGCGACCGACTGCAAATTACAGCGTGGCGCCACCAACGGCACGGTTGCACGGGCACAGCTCGTCCGTTTGCAGACCGTCCAGGATACGCAGGACTTCGTCCGGGTTGCGGCCGACGTTCAGGTTGTTCACCGAAACGTGCTGGATCACATTGTCCGGGTCGACGACGAAGGTCGCGCGCAGGGCAACGCCGGCAGCGTGGTCACGCACGCCCAGCTGGTCGATCAGCGAACCGGTCACGTCGGCGAATTGCCACTGGTTCAGCTTGTTCAGGTCCTTGTGTTCGCGGCGCCATGCCAGCTTGACGAACTCGTTGTCGGTCGAGCCGCCCAGCACGATCGCGTCGCGGTCGGCGAAGTCGCCGTTCAGCTTGGCGAAGGCAACGATTTCAGTCGGGCAGACGAAGGTGAAGTCCTTCGGGTAGAAGTAGATGATCTTCCACTTGCCTTCGAACGACTTTTCGGTGATGTCTTCGAAAGCCGACTGGCCGTTCTCTTCGTGATTGTTGAAACCCGGCTTGACACCGACGACGTGGAAGGCTTCGAGCTTGTCACCAACGGTCTTCATAGACTTCTCCTGATACGGTTGCGATGAGAGCGGCGCTGCTGCATTGCCGGCGTGGGACCGGTACTGCATTTGCTGCAGTGCACCGCGACAAAACGTGATTATGCGTGATCATCCGGTACCGGGCTAATTGATATTCTCAAAGAGTCCGATAGGCAAAGCATGCTGCAGGATGTGCACACGGAAGCGGGGCTGCGTGGCATCGGCCCAGGCCAGCGGCGGATGCGGAAGGGCAAGTATGCCATGCGTAAGGCGCCCGCTCATGGCAAGTTGGTGACGATTGCCGTGGATTCAACCCGCCACATTCACGCCAGAATAGAAACGGCTCAGGCGCGCCGGAAGCAGGCGCTGACCACCAGGCCCGTCTCGGGGGCAGGGCGGTTGGCCAGCACCAGCCGGCCACCGTTGCGCTGCATGATGCGGTTGACGATGGACATGCCCAGGCCCGCGCCCTTGGCCTCGCTGCGCGCGCTGTCGAGGCGGTAGAAGGGACGCGTCAGCAGCGAGAGCTGGCCGTCGGGCACGCCGTTGCCATGGTCGGCCACGGTCAGTACCGCTTCCTTGTCGTCGACGCGCGTGGAAATTTCCACCACGGCCATGCCACTTTGCTCGTCCTTCGCGTAGCGGCGGGCGTTTTCCACCAGATTGTCGAGAATGCGCTGCACTTCCATGCGGTTGGCCACGGCCATCACCGGCTCGTTGGCGCGCACGCGCACGCGCACGTCGTCGTGCGCGGCGTAGACGCCCACGGCATCGTGGACCAGTGCGGACAGGTCGACCGGTTCCACCGTTTCCAGCGGCGGGCGCGCGTAGTTGAGGAACTGGCCGATGATGGCGTCCATCTGCTCGATATCGGCGATCATCGCGTCGCGCGTGGTGGTGTCCATCGGCGACATCTCGGTCTCCAGCCGCAGCCGCGTCAGCGGCGTGCGCAGGTCGTGCGAGATGCCGGCCAGCATCACTACGCGGTCGTCGTCGAGCTGGCGCAGGTCGCGCACCATCTGGTTGAAGCTGTGGTTGGCCAGCGCCACTTCGCTGGCGCCGTGCTCGGGCAGCGGCGGCGGGTCGCCGCCGGCGCCGATCGCGCGTGCGGCGTTGGCCAGCCGCTTGAGCGGGTAGTTGACGCGCGCGGTGATAAAGGCCGCGCCGATGATCGACAGCAGCAGCGCGGCGATACTCCACCACAGCCACTGGATGCCGGGCACACGCTCGAAACGCTCGGGGCTGATCGCCACCCAGTAGTCGTCGCCCTCGATCTCGAAGCTGACCCAGACGCCGGGGATGTCATTGACGGTGGTGGCCAGCACCGTGTCCTCGCCGAGCCGGCTGCGGATCTCCTGCTGCACCAGCGCGGTCAGGAAGGGATTGGCGGTGGGCGCGGCGAAGTCGTCGTCTTTTTCGCGCGGATAGACCTTGATGCCTTCGTTCTGCACCAGGTCGAGCAGCAGGAAGCGGCGCCGCGCGGGGTCGGAGTAGAGCAGCGCGGCGCGCGTGAGCTTGACCACGCTGACGACCTGCATGGCGATCTGCTGCGCGCGCGGGGCGCGTTCGAACAGCCGGTAGCTCTGGAACCAGATGCCCAGCGAAATCGCCAATAGCAGGGCGATAAGCATGAAGGTTCGCCAGAACAGCGAACCAAAGAACCGCGTAGCGGTTCTACCGATAACGGTAGCCACGATAGGAACAGCGGCCGTTATCGGTTATTTCACGCCATCGGGGATGAAGACGTAGCCCAGGCCCCATACCGTCTGGATGAAGCGCGGGTTGCTCGGGTCCGGCTCGATCAGCTTGCGCAGCCGGGAGATCTGCACGTCCAGGCTGCGGTCGAACACTTCGTATTCACGGCCGCGCGCCATTTCCATCAGCTTCTCGCGCGACAGCGGCTGGCGCGGATGGCGGGCAAACACCTTGAGCACCGAGAATTCGCCGGTGGTCAGCGTGATTTCCTCGTCGTTCTTGGTCAGCGTGCGTGTGGCCAGGTTCAGCACGAAGTCGCCGAAGGCGAAGGTCTCGGGCGTTTCCGACGGGGCGCCGGGCACTTCGGCCGGGCCCTTGCGACGCAGCACCGCGTGGATGCGCGCGATCAGCTCGCGCGGGTTGAACGGCTTCGGGAGGTAGTCGTCGGCGCCCATCTCCAGGCCGACGATGCGGTCCACGTCCTCGCCCTTGGCGGTGAGCATGATGATCGGGGTCTGGTCGTTGGCGCCGCGCAGCCGGCGGCAGATCGACAGGCCGTCTTCGCCCGGCATCATCAGGTCCAGCACCAGCAGGTCGAAACGCTCGCGCAGCCAGAGCTTGTTCATCGCGGTGGCGTTCTCCGCCACCAGCACGGTGAAACCCTGTTCGCCCAGATAGCGGCGCAGCAAATCGCGCAGACGCGGGTCATCGTCGACGACAAGAATCTTGTGGCTGGTATTTTCCATGGCGGTATCTTAGCGACTATCGCTTTCGCTCAAAATGGCTTAACAAAACGTTACATACTTTACCCCGGCGTATGGCAGTGTGCACCAATCGTGCGATTACACTGCGCAATCCGTCTTTTTGCGCACCGGGTGGCGCGGATTTCCGCGCATTTGCACCGGATGCTCCACCGCATCAGCCAGCCTGCTGCGCAGGCGCTGGCGCGATGCTTGCAGTTGGCGCCAGCGCCGGACGGGTACTGAGTTCCCGGCTTCAGGCAGTCGTCCAGAATGCTCCTTGACGACTGCCTTTCCCGAAGCCAAGACCGCCATTATCAATGAAAGCGAACCGAACCCGGCCCGGGCATCCGCAGCATGGTATCGCCGGCGCATGCCTTGCGCTGGCGATCGCCGTGCTGGCGCTCATGTCCAGCGGGTCGGTGCAGGCCCAATCGGCCGGCATGGCCAACCTGCTCAAGCGCCCTCCGTCGACCCAGGCCAGCGACCCGGGCAACAACCAGCGCGAAGCCCGCGCCCGCGCCGAGCGCCATCGCGCCGAGCAGCGCGACGCCGAACGCCGGCGGGAAGAACGGGGCGGCTCACGGCTGTCGCCGGACGAGCGCCGCAAGCTGCGCAAGAACCTGTACGACTTCGGTCGCGATATCTACCGGGGCGGCTGAGCGCCGCCCGGCTTGTCAGCCGCGCGGCTGGAAGTGCCGCAGGAAATCGACGAATACCTCCGCCGCCAGCTGCGCATCCTCCGCCGTAAGGGTCTCCAGCGGGTTATGGCTGATGCCGCCGTTGCCGCAGCGCACGAACAGCATCGCCACGTCCGTGATGCGCTGCATCATCATCGCGTCATGGCCGGCGCCGGACGGCAGCTCGAAAGCCTGCAGGCCGCGCTTCTTCAGCACGGCGCCGAACTGGTCCATCAGCCAGCGCGCGCACGGCGCGTTGTTGACCGGCGGCACGCGTTCCACCTGCACGCTCAGGCCGCGCCGCCCGGCGATCTCGTGGATGCCGGCGACGATGTCGGCGATCGCCACCTCGCGGATGCCATCCTCGCCCGCGCGGATATCCATCGAGAAGGTGCAGGCGGCCGGGATCACGTTGCTGGACCCGTCCGGCACCTGCAACTGGCCGACCGTGCCCACCAGCGTAGGCGCCGCCGCGCAGCGCTGCTCGACCAGCAGGATCATCTCCGCCGCACCTGCGGCCGCGTCCTTGCGCATGCCCATCGGCGTGGTGCCGGCATGGCTGGCCAGCCCTTCCACCCTGACCTGGAACCGGCTGCTGCCGGCGATCTGCGTGACCACGCCCAGCGGCAGGCCGTGGTGCAGCAGCACCGGGCCCTGTTCGATATGCACCTCGACAAAGCCCAGCAGGGAAGCCGGATCGACCGCCGCCGCGCGCAACGCCTCCAGCTCGCCGCCCCCGGGCAGGCCGGATGCCGCCAGCGCCTCGCGCAGCGTGATGCCGTCCGCGTCCTGGCGCTCGAGCAGCGCGGGATCGAAGCGGCCCGCCAGCACGCTGCTGGCGAGGAAGCTGGTCTTGAAGCGCAGCCCTTCCTCCTCGGCAACACCCACCACCTCGAAGTGATAGGGCAGGCGGATGCCGGCCTGATTCAGCGCGGCGACCACCGCGATCGGCAGCAGGATGCCCAGCCGCCCGTCATAGCGCCCGCCGTTGCGCACCGTATCGAAGTGCGAGCCGGTCATCAGCACGCGCGCGTCGCTTGCGGCCGGATCCGCGGCATAGCGGCCGATCACGTTGCCGATGGCGTCGATGCGCACCTGCATGCCGGCCGCTTCCATCCACGCCACGAGCTGCGCCTGCGCCGCGCGGTGGGCGGGGGTCAGGTAGGCGCAGGTGAGGCCGCCCTCCATGTCGGAGAAGCGGGCGAGCTGGTCGGCATTGGCGAGGATGGTCTCGCCGAGGGAAGCGGAGGTCTGCGTCATGGCGGTACGGCTTGGGAGGAATCAGGAAATCGGGGACAGGACATAGTGTCATCAGCCGGCGGTATGCAGACTGTGTCGCCATCTGCGGCCGCTAGTGCCGGCTCTAACTATTGCGCACCCACGTCTTCCACGCAATCCACAACTTGCGCATCGGCGTCAGCGCGATGCGCTGGTTCAGCACCTGGAACTGGCTTGCCTCGAGCTCGTCGAGCAGCGCGTGGTAGATCGCGCCCATCAGCAGGCCGGCGCGCTGGGCGCGGCGGTCCTGCTTGGGCAGCAGCGCCAGCGCCTCGCGGTACAGCGCGCGGGCGCGGCCGGCGTGGTACTGCATCAGCGCGACAAAGCGGTCGGAATGCTCGCCCTTCAGGATTTCCGAGGCCGGCACCTGGAATTGCTGCAGGGTGTTGACCGGCAGGTAGATGCGGCCGCGGCGGGCGTCCTCGCCCACGTCGCGCAGGATATTGACGAGCTGCAGCGACAGCCCGAGCTTCTCGGCAAACTGCAGCGTCTGCGGCTGGCTGTAGCCGAACAGCCTCGCGCTGAGCGTGCCAACCACGCCCGCCACGCAATGGCAATAGCGATTCAGGCCATGTTCGTCGAGGTAGCGGGTCTGGGTCAGGTCCATCTCCATGCCGTCCAGCACTTCGGACATCTCGGCGTGGGGCAGGCCGGCGCTTTGCACATGCGGCTGCAGGGCCTTGGTCACCGGGTGGGTCGGTTCGCCTTCGAACAGGCGGCGCAGTTCGCCGCGCCACCAGTCGAGCTGCTGGTGGGCCAGGCCCGGATCATGGCTGTCGTCGACCACGTCATCGACCTCGCGGCACCAGGCGTACAGCGCGGTGATGGCGCGGCGGCGTTCGGCCGGCAGGAACAGGAAACTGTAATAGAAGCTTGAGCCGCTCTGGGCGACTTTCTCTTGGCAATACTGATCGGGCGTCACGCCGGTCTCGGTCTGAAGATGTGGGAAAAGCAGGGGATGCTACGCGGCCGGCTGGCGGCGCATGCGCATTTAACCACAGCTCGCCCGGGCGGACGGACACCTGAGGCTTCATTCCAGTCGTTTCGTCGCCTGCCGTTTGACGCACCCCCCGGGGGATCGCTATATTACTGACCGGCCAGTTATTTATTGCCCGCCGGCCCTCGCGGCCATGGCCAGTCTCGCCTGCAGTTCCATCCGACTTGTTGCCTACGATGCCAGTGCTTTGCCAGGTGCCGGAAGTTGCGGCCGCAGATACTCCTGCTGTTTCTCCTATCTTGCGCCGGACCGGCAGGGCGCTTGCCATGCTCGCCACCGTGTCGGTGCTGGCGCTGGCCGGCTGCGGCAAGAAGACCGAGCCCGTGCCGGAAGTGCGCCCGGTGCGCCTGATGCAGCTCAGCCAGCATGGCGGCAAGACGGCTTTCGAGTTTTCCGGCGACGTGCGCCCGCGCGTGGAATCGCGGCTGGGCTTCCGCGTCGGCGGCAAGATCGCCGCGCGGCTGGTCGACGTGGGCGCGACGGTGCGCAAGGGACAGCCGCTGGCACGGCTGGACCCGACCGATCTGTCGCTGGCCGAGGCCGGCTCGCGCGCCCAGTACGAGGCCGCCAGGACAGACCGCGATCTCGCCGCCGCCGACTTGAAGCGCTACAACGACTTGTTTGCCAAGGGTTTTATCAGCGCCGCCGAGCAGAACCGGCGCAAGGCCACTTATGAGGCCGCCGAATCGCGGCTGCGCCAGGCCGAAGCCGGCCTGCGCAGCCAGTCCAACCAGACCGCGTATGCGGTGCTGAACGCCGACGCCGACGGTGTGGTCACGGCAATCGATGCCGAGGTCGGGCAGGTCGTCACCCCCGGCCAGCCGGTGGTGCGCGTGGCGCAGACCGCCGAAAAGGAAGTCGCCATCGGGCTCCCCGAAGACCAGGTCGACCAGCTGCGCGGCATCACCGACGTCAGCATCCATACCTGGGCCGAGCCGCAGCGCTCGCTGCCCGGCCGCGTGCGCGAGATCGCCGCCGCCGCCGACCCCGTTACCCGCACCTACGCCACCCGCGTGACCATTCCGAACCCGCCCGCCGACCTCAAGCTCGGCATGACGGCGGTGGTGACCTTCGTGCGCAACGGGGCCACTCCGGCCATCCGCGTGCCGCTGACCGCGCTGCTGCAGGACCAGGGCCGCAACCAGGTGTGGGTCTACGACACCGCCGCCGGCACGGTGCAGCCGGTGCCGGTGACGCTGGGCGAGGCCATCGGCAACGAGGTGGAGGTGCGCCAGGGGCTGGCGCCGGGCCAGACCATCGTCACCGCCGGGGTCCACCTGCTGCGCCCCGGCCAGAAGGTGCGGCCGCTGCAGACAGTGGCGCCGGCGTCGGCCCCGTCGGCGCCGGCCGCCACCCCGCAGCAGGGTTGAGGCCGCATGGATCATTCGCGCTTCAATTTGTCGCGCTGGGCACTCGAGCACCAGCCGCTGACCCGTTACCTGCTGGTGGTGCTGTTGCTCGGCGGCATGCTGGCGTTCTTCCAGCTCGGGCAGGACGAGGATCCGCCCTTTACCTTCCGCGTGATGGTGGTGCAGGCGTTCTGGCCCGGCGCCACCGCCGAGCAGATCGCGGTGCAGGTCACCGACAAGATCGAGCGCCAGCTGCAGGAAGTGCCGTATGCGGACAAGATCCGCAGCTTCTCCAAGCCGGGCGAGACCACGGTCATCTTCCAGCTCAAGGACACCTCGCCGGCGAAAGAAACGGCGCAGATCTGGTACACGGTGCGCAAGAAGATCGGCGATATCCAGCAGACGCTGCCCAGCGGCGTGCGCGGGCCGTTCTTCAACGACGAGTTCGGCGACGTCTACGGCACCATCTATGCGCTGTCGGCCGACGGCTTCAACTACAAGGAACTGCGCGAGTACGCCGACCTGGTGCGCCAGGAGCTGCTGCGCGTGCCGGCGGTGGCCAAGGTATCGCTGATCGGCCTGCAGGACGAAAAGGTCTACATCGAGTTCAACCAGGCGCGCTTCGCCCAGCTCGGACTGGACATCAACGCCATCGCCGAGCAGATCTCGCAGCAGAACAACCTGACCGGCAGCGGCGTGCTGGTCACCCCCAGCGACAACCTGCAGGTGCGCCTGTCCGGTCAGTTCGCCAGCGTGCAGGACCTGGAGGACCTGGTGCTGCGCGGCCCCAACGGCATCGCCAATATCCGCCTGGGCGACATCGCGCATGTGTACCGCGGCTATGTCGACCCGACCCAGACGCGCATGCGCTTCAACGGCAAGGATGTGATCGGGCTGGGCATCTCGATGCAGAAGGGCGGCGACATCATCCAGCTCGGCAAGGACCTGCGCGCCGCTTTCGAGCGGATGCGCGGCCAGTTGCCGGTGGGCATCGAGATGGACCAGGTGCAGGACCAGCCGAAGGCGGTCCAGCGTTCGGTGGGCGAGTTCGTGCACGTGCTGATCGAGGCGGTGGTGATCGTGCTCGCGGTCAGTTTTGTCGCGCTGGGCCTGCACACCAAACCGCTGCGGCTGGACGCGCGCCCGGGGCTGGTGGTGGCGCTGACGATCCCGCTGGTGCTGGCGGTGACCTTCCTGTTCATGAACATCTTCGGCATCGGCCTGCACAAGATCTCGCTGGGTGCGCTGATCGTCGCGCTGGGCCTGCTGGTGGACGACGCCATCATCGCGGTCGAGATGATGGTGCGCAAGCTGGAAGAGGGCTTCTCCAAGATGGAGGCCGCCACCTTCGCCTACACTTCGACCGCGATGCCGATGCTGACCGGCACGCTGATCACCGCGGCCGGCTTCCTGCCGGTGGGGCTGGCGCGCTCGACCGTGGGCGAATACACCTTCGCGATCTTTGCCGTGACCGCGCTGGCGCTGGTGCTGTCGTGGCTGGCGGCGGTCTATTTCACGCCTTACCTGGGTTACCTGCTGCTCAAGACGCGCAGCGCGGGCGCGGGCGAGCCGCATGAGGTGTTCGACACGCCGTTCTACGCGCGCTTCCGCCGGCTGGTGGACTGGTGCGTGACCTGGCGCAAGCTGGTGATCGCGATCACGCTGGTGGCCTTTGCGCTGGGCATCTACGCCTTCAATTTCGTCGAGAAGCAGTTCTTCCCGGATTCCAGCCGGCCTGAGCTGATGGTGGAGATGTGGATGCCCGAAGGCACCGGCTTCGCCCAGATGGAGGCCGAGGCCAGGCGCTTCGAGAACCTGGTGCGCAAGGACCGCGAGGTCGAGAGCCTGACCACCTTCGTCGGCACTGGCGCGCCGCGCTTCTACCTGCCGCTGGACCAGATCTTCCCGCAGAGCAACGTGGCGCAGGTGATCGTGATGCCGGTCAGCACCGAAGTGCGCGACGCCTTGCGCCGCCGTGTCATCGCGCTGCTCGACAGCGAATTCCCGTACCTGCGCGGCCGTGTCAAGCTGCTGCCCAACGGGCCCCCGGTGGCCTATCCGGTGCAG
Source organism: Cupriavidus necator (assembly GCF_040578825.1). Taxonomy (GTDB): domain Bacteria; phylum Pseudomonadota; class Gammaproteobacteria; order Burkholderiales; family Burkholderiaceae; genus Cupriavidus; species Cupriavidus necator_E. The sequence goes on from NZ_JBEFLI010000048.1 coordinate 47,071, forward strand.
TTCCGCGTGATCGGACCCGACGCCGCCGGCGTGCGCCAGCTCGCCGACCAGGTCAAGGCCGAGATGCGCGCCAATCCCAATACCGTCGGCGTCAACGACAACTGGAACGAGAACGTCAAGATGCTGCGCCTGGAGATCGACCAGGACAAGGCACGCGCGCTCGGCGTGACCACTAACGCCATTGCGCGCGTCACGCAGACGGTGCTGACCGGCGTGCCGGTGGGCCAGTACCGCGACGGCGACAAGCTGATCGACATCATGATGCGCACGCCGCGCAACGAGCGCGATGCGATCTCGGACCTGAACAATATGCTGGTGCCGACCAATAGCGGCCGCACGGTGCCGCTGATGCAGGTGGCGCGCGTGGCGCTGCGCTCGGAGCCGGGCGTGGTGTGGCGCGAGAACCGCGATTTCGGCGTGACCGTGCAGGCCGATGTGGTCGACGGCATCCAGGGCCCGACCGTGACCGCGCAGATCAACCCGAAGCTCGACAAGCTGCGCGAGGAGCTGCCGCCGGGCTACCGCATCACCGTGGCCGGCGCCGAAGAAGAAAGCGGCAAGGCCGGCGCCTCGATCGCCGCGCAGTTGCCGCTGTGCATCTTCATCATCTTCACGCTGCTGATGCTGCAGCTCCACAGCTTCTCGCGCGCGACCATGGTGTTCCTGACCGGACCGCTCGGGCTGATCGGCGCCGCCGCCACGCTGTTGCTGCTGCGCGCGCCGATGGGGTTTGTGGCGCAGCTCGGCATCACCGCGCTGCTGGGCATGATCATCCGCAACTCGGTGATCCTGGTCGACCAGATCGAGCAGGACATCCGCGCCGGCGTGCCCGCCTGGACCGCCATCGTCGAGGCCGCGGTACGCCGTTTCCGCCCCATCATCCTGACCGCCGCGGCTGCGGTGCTGGCGATGATCCCGCTGTCGCGCTCGATGTTCTGGGGGCCGATGGCGGTGGCGATCATGGGCGGGCTGATCATTGCGACGGTGCTGACGCTGCTGTTTCTGCCGGCGCTGTATGCGGCGTGGTTCCGGGTGAGGCGGCCGGAGGACGGACCGCGCGCGCTGGCGATGTGACGGTGTGGGCGCGGGCTAGCCGGCCAGCTCGAACAGGATATCCTGCGCTCCTTCCCACAACACCCTGGTCCCCAGCGCCCGCAGGTGTTCCTTGCCCTCGACCACGGTCAGGAAATGGTTGCCCGCAAGCTGCCCCATCTTGCTGGCGAAGCAGCAGCTGCCGTAGGCCAGGATGATCTCGGTCTCGCTGTAGCCGCCGGGATAGAACAGGATGTCGCCGACCGAAGGGTGGCTGGTGGGGTTCTCGAAATCCACGCCGAGCCGGAATTCGCCCAGCGGGATCCAGCAGCCTTCGCCGCTCCAGCGCACGTGGATCAGCTTTTCGCGGTAGGGCAGCAGCTTCAGGAATGCCTCGACCGTCTTGGGCGCGTCGGGGTTGGTCTCGGCGACAAAGCTGTAGCCGCCGGCGGTGATGCGGATGCGGGTCATATCGGCTTCTCCCCGCCTCACGCCTGTTTTGCCAGGATGGCCTCGGCCAGCGCGACCAGGCTGCGGTCGCTGCCTGCCGGCCCGAGCAGCGAAATGCCGAGCGGTGCGCCGTCGCGGCCCGCCAGCGGCAGGCTCAGTTGCGGGAAGCCGGTCAGCGGCGTCAGGCACAGCGTATGGGCGGCAAGATTGCGGTATGTCTCCAATGACTCCATCGGCTCGGCGCGCAGCGGGGCGATATCGGGCATCGTCGGCAGCACCAGCACGCCGTCCGGGCCCAGTAGCCGGGCCAGGTGCGCGGTGAAATCGCGGCGCACCGCGCTGGCTTCTTCGAATTGCGCCGGCGTGACGGCTTTCGAGAAGGCGAAGCGCGCCGCGACATCGGCACCAAGCTCCAGCCCGTATTGCTCGATCAGCGCGCCTGCGCTCTGCCAGGCTTCCCAACCCTGCACATGGCGGAAAGCCCACCACAGCTCGGATAGCGCGCGGTCTGCCACCGTCACCGGCGTTGCCTTGCCGAGGGCCGCTTCGATTTTCGCGACGGCCGGCGCGAGCGCAGCTCGGGCGGGCGGCGTCGGCTGGCTGAACAGGTCGGTCGCAAACAGCAAGCGCGGCGCGTCCGGCAGCGGTGCCCGATCGGCGCCCAACATCACGTCGGCGACGCGCGCGAAGGTGGCGATGTCGCGGGCGAAGAAACCGCAGGTATCGAGGCTCTCCGCCAGCGGCAGGCAACGCTCCAGCGTAATGCGCCCGTGCGTGGGCCGGATGCCGAACAGGCCACAGTGGCTGGCGGGCGCGCGCACCGAGCCGCCAGTGTCGGAGCCCAGCGCGACATCGCACAGCCCGTTAGATACGGCCGCGGCGGAGCCCGACGACGAGCCGCCCGTGATGCGGTCCGGCGCGGCGCCGTTGACCGGGCGGCCATAGTGGGCGTTGCTGCCGTTCATCGAGAAGGCCAGTTCGTCGGTATGGGTCTTGCCGACAAAGGCGGCGCCGGCGTCCAGCATGCGCTGCACCGCCGGCGCGGTGGCGGCCTTAATGCCTGAGCGCGCCAGCACATGCGGGTTGCCGCCGCCGGTCGGATAGCCGGCGACATCGAACAGGTCCTTGACGGCAAAGGTCAGGCCCTGCAGCGGGCCGCTGGCCGCGTGCGGCACGGCGACCCCGGGATAGGGCATGAAGGCGCGGGCGGGATGGGTGGCAAGCGTCATGGAGAGATCCTGGAAATATCGGTGTCTGGTGGGGAAGGCAGGGGACAGGGCGCTATGCCGCCGTGGCGACCGCCGGCTCGGCGGCCAGCACGCAACTGACGCGGTGGCCGGTGCCGACGGTGATAGCCTGCGGCACCGCGGCCAGGCATTCGGGCCGCGCATGCGCGCAGCGCGGCGCGAAGCTGCAGCCCGGGGGCAGCGCGGCCAGGTCGGGTGGGGCGCCGCCGATGGTCCTCAGCCGCTGGCCGCGGTCCATGCCATGCTGGCGGCTCTGCAGCAGCGCGATGGTGTACGGATGGCGCGCCTCGCGCAGCAGCGTGCGGATCGGGCCTTCCTCGACGATGCGCCCGCCATACATCACCGCGACGCGGTCGGCGATCTCCACCGCGGCGCCGATATCGTGGGTGACGAAGACGATGGACAGGCCCAGCTCGCGCTGCAGTTCGCGCAGCAGGATCAGCACCTGGATCTGCACCGTGGCGTCCAGCGCGGTGGTGGGCTCGTCGGCCAGCAGGATTTTCGGCCGCGCGGACAGCGCCAGCGCGATCATCGCGCGCTGGCGCATGCCGCCCGACATCTCGTGCGGGTAGGCGGCCAGGCGCCGTTCGGGGCTGGGGATGCGCACCGCCTCCAGCGCCTTCAGCGCGCGTTCACGCGCTTCTGCCGCCGACACCTTGTCATGGGTGCGGATGCATTCAACGATCTGCTGGCCCACGGTGTAGACCGGGTCCAGCGCCAGCAGCGGCTCCTGGAACACCATTGCCATGGTGCCGCCGCGCAGCCGCGCCAGCGCGTGCTTGTCCAGCGCCATCACGTCGGCGCCGTCGACGCGGATCTGGCCTTCCATGCGGGTGCGGCGCGACGGGTGCAGCCGCATCAGCGCGCGCAGCGTGACGCTCTTGCCCGAGCCGGATTCGCCGATCAACGCCACCGCCTCGCCGGCGCCGACCTCGAGCGAGACGCCGTTGACGGCACGGATGGTCTTGCCGCCGCCGGAGAAGGTGACGCGCAGGTCGCGCACGGAGATCATCGGCGCGCCGGGCACGGTGTTTTGCGGGGTTGCGGACATGAGGACTCCTCAGGGCGCGGTGGCCAGCAGGCAGGCAACCGGATGACCGGCCACCAGGTCGGTCAGCTGCGGCTCGCGCCGCGCGCACACGTCCTGCGCCATGGCGCAGCGCGGATGGAAGCTGCAGCCGGATGGCGGGTTGATCGGATTGGGCGGGTCGCCCGCCAGCGGCGCGACCTCGGTGCGGTGATCCGGGTCCATCGACGGCATGGAATCCAGCAGCGCGCGCGTGTACGGATGCGCGGGGTGGCGGTAGATCGTCTCGGTATCGCCGATCTCCACCACCTTGCCCAGGTACATCACCATCACGCGGTCGCACAGGTAGCGGATCACGTTGAGGTCGTGGCTGATAAAGACGTAGGTCAGGTCGAACTCCGCCTTCAGGTCGAGCAGCAGGTTCAGCACCTGCGCCTCCACCGACTTGTCCAGCGCCGACACTGCCTCGTCCAGGATCACCAGCCGCGGGCGCAGCGCGAGCGCGCGGGCGATATTGACGCGCTGGCGCTGGCCGCCCGACAGCTCGTGCGGGTAGCGCCCGGCAAAGCGCGCCGGCTCCAGCCCGACGCGCTGCAGCAGGTAGCGCGCGCGCTCGGTCGCCTCGCGCGCCGGAATGCCATGCACGCGCGGGGTGAAGGCGATCGATTCCTCGATGGTCAGGCGCGGGTTCAGCGACGAATAGCTGTCCTGGAACACCATCTGCACCTGGCTGCGGAACTGCTTCAGCGGCAACTGGGCGGAACCCACGCCCTGCGCGTCGAAGATCAGCTCGCCGCTGTCCTGTTCGGTCAGTTGCATCAGCAGCCGCGCGGTGGTGGACTTGCCGCAGCCGGACTCGCCGACCACGCCAAGGGTCTCGCCCTTGCGCACGTCGAAGCTGACGCCGTCGACGGCGCGCACGGCGGCCGCGCGCGCGCCCCGCCATGGCAAGCCGGACTTGATCGGGAAGTGCTTGACCAGCTCGTGCGCGATCACCAGCGGCTGCGCTGGACCGCCGACATCGCGGCCGGGAGAGGGGGCTTGCATCACGGCTGGCATGGTTCAGTCCTTGATTTCCATGGCCGAGCGGATGCCGTCGGCCAGCAGGTTGAACGAGACCGAAGTCAGGAAGATCATCGCGCCGGGCAGCGCCGCGACCCACGGCTGGGTGTAGATCGCCGTGCGCAGCGTGTTGAGCATCAGGCCCCACTCTGGCTCGGGCGGCTTGACGCCGAGGCCAAGAAAGGACAGGCCCGAGGCCAGGATCATCGACACCGAGATCAGGCTGGTGGCGTAGACGAAGATGGGACCCAGCACATTGTTCAGCACATGGACGCGCACGATGGTCAGCGACGACGCGCCCGAGGCGCGCGCCGCGTCGACGAACTCGCGGTTGCGCACCTGGGTGGTGACGCTTTCCGCCACGCGCACGATCTGCGGGATAAAGACGATGGTCAGCGACAGCAGCGCATTGCCCACGCCCGCGCCCAGCGTGCCGGACAGCGCGATCGCCAGCAGCACCGACGGGAACGCGTACAGGATGTCGGTGATGCGCATGATCACGGTGTTGGTCCAGCCGCCGGCGTAGCCGGCGACGATGCCCAGCGCGCTGCCGATCACGAAGGCCAGCAGCACCGGCGTGATCCCCATGAACAGCGACAGCCGCGCGCCCAGCATCAGCCGCGACAGCATGTCGCGTCCCAGTTCGTCGGTGCCAAGCGGGAAGTGCCCGGTGCCAATCGGCTTCAGTCGCTTGAGGATCGACGAGGCATACGGGTCGGCCGGCATCAGCACCGGCGCGAACAGCGCCATCAGCACCAGCGCCAGCAGCACCAGCGCGGCCAGCATGGCCAGCTTGTTGCGCAGCAGGCGCCGGCCCACCGTGGTCCAGTAGCCGGGCGAGCGCTGCACCGCGACCTTGGCGGCAGAGTTGTCGAGCGTCATTTCCATGGCGGCTCCTTTGCGCTAGCTGCGCTGGATGCGCGGGTCGAACAGCGTCTGCAGCGTGTCGACCAGCAGGTTGAGCAGCACGAAGAACACCGCCAGCACCAGGATGGTCCCCTGCAGCAGCGGGAAGTCGCGCTGGAAGATGGCGGAATTGAGCAGGAAGCCGGTGCCCGGCCACGAGAACACGGTCTCGATCAGGATCGAGCCGCCCAGCAGGTAGCCGAGCTGCAGGCCCATTACCGACAGCGCCGTCGGCGCTACGTTCTTGACCACGTGCCGAAACACGGAAAGGTCGGACAGCCCGCGTGCGCGCAGGCCGACGATGAACTCATTGGCGAGGATCTCCGCCACCAGCGCGCGCACCGTGCGCGCGACGATGCCCATCGGGATCACCGACATGGTTACGGCCGGCAGCAGCATGTACTGGATATGCTCCCAGTCCCACGCCCAGTCGCCGGATCCGCCCGGACCGGCGCCGGTGGCCGGCAGCCAGCCCAGCAGCACCGAGAACGCGATCACCAGCACCATGCCGAGCCAGTAATGCGGGATGCTGACGCCCAGTACCGACAGCAGCGACGCGGTGCGGTCCGCCACCGAATCGCGCAGATAGCCCGCGACAAAGCCGAACAGGCAGCCCAAGCTGAAGCCGATCAGCGTGGCCACGGTGGCCAGCCGCAGCGAATTGACCACGGCGGCGCCGACCTCGGCCATCACCGGGCGGCTGGTGGCGATGGAGGTGCCCAGGTCGCCCTGCAGCGCGCGCCCGAGCCAGTGCACGAATTGCTCCAGGAAGGGCTTGTCGAAGCCGTACAGCGCGGTGAGCTGGCGGCGCAACGCTTCGGAGGCATCGGGCGGCAGCACCGATACCAGCGGATCGCCCGGCGCGATATGGACCAGCGAGAAGCACAGCAGCGCCACCCCGAGCAGGATCGGCAGGGCGTAGAGGATGCGGCGGAAGAGGTATTGCATGACTGGCGGTATCCAGGAGAGGCGATGCGTGACCACCGTCATGCCCGCGCATACCCCTCCGGGGCACGTGGGCGGGCATCCAGCGTCTTAAAAAGCCGCCGGGTCCCCGCGTGCGCGGGGACGACGGTGCGAACAACCAGGTTGGCGCCGGTAAGCGTCGTGTCCTCAATCCATCGACATCGTCGCGATATCGATAAACCAGCTCTGCGGCTGCACCACGCCCTTGACCTTCTTCGAGATCGCGCGCGGGCCGACGTCATGGGCGATCAGCACGAACGGCGCCTCTTCGACGATGCGGGCATGCAGTTTGGCCAGCGCCGCGTCGCGCGACTTCTCGTCGAAGGCCGTGCGTGCGTTTTCGATCAGCTTGTCGAACTCGGCGTTGCCGAAGTAGCCCCAGTTGTTCGAGACCGGCGGCTGCGTCTTGGTGCTGACAAAGCGCACCATCGCAAAGAACGGGTCCATCGCCGCGAAGCTGACGTTGATGGCGTTGGCGCCGTGCGCGCTCGGATCCTTGGCGCCGACGCGCCAGTTGGTGAAGAGCGTGTTCCATTCGACCACGTCGAAGTCGACGTCGATAAAGCACTCCTTCAGGTTCTGCTGCACGTACTCGTTCATCGGCAGCGGTTGCATCTGGCCGGAGCCGGACGCCGAGACCTGCACCTTGACCTTGACCGGTTTGGCGGCGGAGTAGCCGGCCTCCTGCATCAGTTTCTTCGCGGCGGCGGGGTCGTACTTGATATCGAACTTCGGATTGCCCCACCACGGATTGCCGGCCTCGACGATGCCCTTGGCCTCGGCCATATAGCCGCCCAGCAGGGTCTTCAGGCCGGCGCGGTTGACGCACAGGTTGGCGGCCTGGCGCACGCGCTTGTCCAGCCACGGCGACCCCGGCGTGAATGAAAGCTGCCACGGCCACATATGCGGCTGCGCGTTGGCGTAGACCTCGAAGCCACGGCTCTTGATCTGCGCGATCGCGTCAGGCGCCGGGGCCTCGATCCAGTCCACCTGGCCTGACAGCAGCGCGGCGGTGCGGGCGTTGGCCTCGGGCATTGGCACCATCACCACCTTGTCGATCTTCGGCACGCGCTTCGCGTCCCAGTATTGCGCATTGCGCACCACTTCCAGGCGCTCGCGCGGCACGAAGCGGCTCATCCTGAATGGCCCGGTGCCGGCGGCGTCGGCGGCAAAGGCCACCCACGCCTGCTTGGAGCGCTCGACCGGGTCGGTGACCGAGGCCGGCACCGCGGCGAACTTCTTCTCCCACTGCGTGGGCGACGCCATGAACAGGTTGGTCAGGTTGTAGGGCAGGAACGAGTCCGGTTCGGACGTCACCAGCTCGACGGTGAGGTCATCGATCTTCTTCGCCGTGCGCAGCGTCGGCATGCGCGAGGCGGTCACGCCGACCTGGCTGGGATCGAACTGCTTCGCGGTCTTGTCCAGCACCTTGCCGACGTTCCACACCACGGCATCGGCGTTGAACGGGGTGCCGTCGTGGAACTTGACGCCGGGGCGCAGCCTGAACACCCACTTGGTCTTGTCGGCGGCGTCGACCTTCCATTCGGTGGCCAGCCCCGGGATCAGCAGGCTGGGTCCGTTGCCCTTGGACAGGTCCCACTGTGTCAGGCCGTCGTACATCGGGATGCCGGAGAAGCGGTTGCCTTCGAAGCCCTGGTCGGGCTGGCCCAGCGTGCGCGGGATGTCGGCCGCGGTCATGCCGATGCGCAGCACCTTGTCGGCGTGCGCCGCGCCTGGCAGCGCGAGCAGCGACAGCGCGATGGCGCTGAGGACGGACGCGGACTTGATGCCTTTCGCGAGAGGGGACGGGTCGTGATGCACAGGCTTGCTCCTGAGACGGTGGAAGTCGGAACGGCTGGGGATGAAGGCCGCCGATGTCTGCAAAGCAAGTCATGTGCCACTGCGCGCAGTGGAGGGCACCCGGATCAAGCCGGGGTGTTCGGGGGGAGAGTTCGATGCGGCGTTCGCGCGGACCGATCTGGACGGTGCCAGTGTCGGTGACGCGCGGAGCCAATCGGCTACCGCAGCGTGTCCGCTAGAGCGGTGCGCGTTCGCCGCAGAGTGCGTGGGCAGCGCGCGGTGCTGCTGCATGCCATGCTCGCGCGCGCACGCCAGCTACCGGCCACGGATGGCCCGGCTGCACGTGCGCACCCGCACCCAACACGCACGCAACGTGCACGCGCTACTGCGCCTAGTTGCAGATCGTGCCCGGTACCGGCTTGCCGGAGTTGGTCAGCCCCTGGCACGCATCGCCCGCGGCCAGGCTGGTGTCGGAAGCCGAAGATGGCGAGAGCTTCAGCTTTCCTGCCACCGTGCAGCATCCGCGTGGCGGCGGGGGAGCCGGCGTGCGCTTGATGGTCGGCGCAACGTGCGTCGGCCCGCCCGCTTCGGGCGTCTCTTCCGCGTCAGGGAAAACGCACTGCCCTTGCTGGCAGATCCGCTCTCCTTTGCATTGCATGTCGTACTGGCATCCGGCGGCCTGTGCGAACGATGACCAGCCAGCGGCCATCGACGCTGCAAAGAGCAAGGCAGAAGCTTTCATATGCCCTCCAATCGGGGCTGAGGTGAGAACCGGGACGGTGTGCCATGCGAGCACTGACGTCCCGGCACATTCAGCATAGATGCCCCGAAGGGTCCGCGAAAGCCGCTGACACTCAGGTGTTCTACCACGTGCGCGGAGCTTGATTTTCGCAGCGGGCGGCGTAGCTCAATGCGCGATCGAACGCGAGATCGCCCACGCGCATTCAACCACCAGCGGCGCCAGTTTTTTCTGCGCCTCGGCCATGCTCCAGCGACTCGCCGGCGGCGACACATGCACCGCGCCGACAGCCACGCCCCGGCTGTTGACGATGGGCGCGCCCAGGCCCATGTCGCCGATAAACAGCTCTTCCTCATTGCTCGCGTAACCCAACCGGCGGCAGGCCACCACGCGCTCGAAGATGGCTTCGACATCGGTGAGCGTCGCCGGCGTTCGTGCCACGCGCGCGGATTGCTCCAGCATCGCCATCACCTGTTCGTCTGGCAGCGTGCTCAGGTACGCGCGGCCCGAACTCGTGCAATACATCGGGATGCGCATGCCCACCGGCGTCAGCACCGGCATGTGCTTGGCGGTCATCAGTTGCGCCACATAGACCATGTCGAACCCGACCGGCTCGGTCAGGTTCGCGGTCTCGCCGCTGGCGGCGGCGAGCTGCGACAGGTATGGGCTAGCCACCGGGATCAGCGCGTCGGCGGCCAGGTAGTTGTAGCCGATCTCCATCACGCGCGGCGTCAGCCGGAAGCGGCGCGTCTGCGGGTGCTTGTCGACATAGCCCAGCGCCTCCAGCGTATGGACCGTGCGCTGCGCCGAACTCTTGTTCATGCCGGTCAGCGCGGCCAGTTCGGCCAGCGTCAGGGTGCGATGGACGCCGCTGAAGGCGCGCAGGACTTCAAGGCCTTTTTCCAGCGACTGGTTGAACAATGGGTTGTCGCGGTCGGGGCTGGGGGAGCGGGGAG
>NZ_JBEFLI010000049.1:0-55997 GCF_040578825.1 Cupriavidus necator
GCATCGACGGCCATGCGCTGGAAGCGCGCATCTACGCCGAGAATCCCGACAAGCAGTTCCTGCCGTCCACCGGCACGCTGCGCTTCCTGCGCACGCCACCGGCGGTGCAATTCATGCGCGGCGGCGATATGCACGGCCCGGCCGGCATCCGCATCGACGCCGGTGTGCGCGAAGGCGACAGCATCAGCCCGTTCTACGACCCGATGATCGCCAAGCTGATCGTCTGGGGCAAGGACCGCGACGAAGCGCTGGCACGGATGCGCCAGGCGCTGGCGTCGTATCACGTGGTGGGGCTGTCGACCAACGTTGCCTTCCTGCAGCGGCTGGTGTCGTCCGAAGCGTTCCGCACCGCCGATCTCGATACCGGCCTGATCGAGCGCAACGAGAAGATCCTGTTTCCGCAGCCGGCGCCGGTCGGTCTGGAGATCATTGCGCTGGCGGTGGCGGCGCTGTTCGACCTCGAGAATCGCGAGCGCCGCATCGATGCCGCTGACCAGCATTCGCCATGGACCCACGCCGGCGCGTGGCGGCTGAACGGTGGCGCGACGCGCCAGTTGCGCTTCGGCTACGGCGAGCAGGTGCTCGACGTGACGCTGCACATCAATGAGCGCGGCAGCACGCTGATCTACGCCGACCAGGCCGCGCCGTTCACCTGTACTTGCCAGGCCGGCGATATCCTCGTCGACCTCGGCACGCGCCGCGCGCACGGGCAGGTGCATATCGATGGCGAGGCCTTCCATGTGTTCAATGCCGGGCGCCATGTCAGCCTGACCTGGATCGATCCGCTCGCGCACGCCGGTGAAACCGAAAGCGAGGGCGGCAAGCTCACCGCGCCGATGCCGGGCAAGGTCATCGCGGTGATGGTCGAGCCCGGCAGCACCGTCACGCGCGGCGCGCCGCTGCTGGTGATGGAAGCGATGAAGATGGAGCACACCATCAGTGCGCCGGCCGATGGCGTGGTCAGCGAAGTGCTGTATGGCGTGGGCGAGCAGGTGGCCGAAGGGGCCCAACTGCTGGCGTTCGAAGGGAAGTAAGCCGGGCCGTGGGGCGGGGCCCGCCCCACGGCGGTCCCGCGCCGGCCACGGCGGTTGGGCACCGCGAACGCCAACCGCATTACTCTGCCAAAATACTCTATTACCCCACGACCAGAATCCCCCTGGAGACAAAATGAAGTTGCAGTTGTACGTCCCCGACGGCCGCTACGATCCGTGGATCGCAGGCTTCGCCGAAGCACTCCCTGAAGCCCAGTGCGTGACCTGGGAAGACAGCCGTGGCGAACCCGCCGACTACGCCGTGGTCTGGCGCCCGCCGGTGGAGATGCTGAAAGGCCGTACCGACCTGAAGGCGGTGTTCAACCTGGGGGCCGGGGTCGACGGCATCCTGCGGCTGCGCGACCAGGACCCGGAGGCCTTGCCCGCCGGCGTGCCGATCGTGCGCCTGGACGATGCCGGCATGGCCGCGCAGATGGCCGAGTACGTCACCCACGCGGTGCTGCGCTATTTCCGCAAGCTCGATGCCTATGAAGCGCAGCAGCGCGCCGGCAACTGGAAGTTCCTCAAGCCGCATCGCCGCGCCGAGTTCACCATCGGCGTGATGGGCGTGGGCACGCTGGGCACGCACATCGCGCGCACGCTGGCGGGCTTTGGCTTCCCGGTGCGCGGCTGGAGCCGCACCGCGCGCGCGATCGAAGGCGTCAGCGGTTTCTATGGCGATGCCGGCCAGGCGCCGTTCCTCGACGGGCTGCGCGTGCTGGTCAATGTGCTGCCGCTGACACCGGAAACCGAGAACATCCTCAACGCAGGCCTGTTCGCACGGCTGGCGCAAGGCGCTTATGTGATCAACGTGGCGCGCGGCCCGCACCTCGTTGAGGAAGACCTGCTGGCGGCGGTGCAGTCGGGGCAGGTCGCCGGCGCCACGCTCGACGTATTCCGCACCGAGCCGCTCCCCGCGGAGCACCCGTTCTGGCAGGAGCCGCGCATCACCATCACGCCGCATATCTCGGCGCTGACGCTGCGCGAGGACAGCATCGCCCAGATCGCCGGCAAGATTCGCGCAATGCGCGCGGGCCAGCCGATCGCGGGCGTGGTCGACGTGGGGCGCGGCTACTGAGTGCACGAACATATCGAACAACGGAAAGGAGACAGTCATGACCATCCCGAACTACGTGAAGATCGTTGAAGTCGGTCCCCGCGACGGCTTGCAGAACGAAAAGGCGATGGTGCCGACCGACGTCAAGGTCGCGCTGATCAACCAGCTTACCGATGCGGGCTTCGTCAATATCGAGGCCGCTTCGTTCGTATCGCCCAAGTGGGTGCCGCAGATGGCCGATGGTGCCGAGGTGATGGCGCGCATCCAGCGCCGTCCGGGCACGCTGTATTCCGCGCTGACGCCCAACATGAAGGGCTTCGAGGGCGCGATCGCGGCCGGCGCCGATGAGGTGGTGATCTTCGGCGCCGCCAGCGAGGCGTTCTCGCAGAAGAACATCAACTGCTCGATCGCCGAGTCGATCGCGCGCTTCGAACCGGTGGCCGCGGCGGCGAAGGAAAAGGGCGTGCGGCTGCGCGCCAGCATCTCGTGCGCGCTGGGGTGCCCGTACCAGGGCGAAGTGCCGGTGCATGCGGTGGTCGACGTGGTGCGGCGCATGCGCGAGCTAGGCTGCGACGAGATCGATATTGCCGACACCATCGGCGTCGGTACCCCTGGCCGCGTGCAGGAAGTGATGCGCGCCGCGGCGGCCGAGTTTGCGGCCGACCGGCTGTCGGGCCATTTCCACGATACCTACGGGCAGGCGCTGTCCAACATCCTCGCCAGCCTGGAAGTGGGCATCTCGATCTTCCACGCGTCGGTGGCGGGGCTGGGCGGCTGCCCCTATGCCAAGGGCGCGACCGGCAACGTGGCCACCGAGGACGTGCTGTACATGCTGCACGGCATGGGCCTCCACACCGGCATCGACCTGGAAGCGGTGGTGCGCACCGGCGACTATATCTCGCAGGCGATCGGCCGCGCCAACAGCTCGCGCGTGGGCCGCGCGCTGCTGACCAAATGGGCCGCCGCCAGCGATGCGGCGCCCGCCTGCGTCTGAGCGCGGGCCGCATAACAAGGAGAAAGAACGCATGACGGCGAATGACGAAGCGCTGCCCGAGTCCGCGCAGCGCGTGGCGGACCTGCTGGCCGAACTCGGCCACGACCGGCCGGTGGTGATGCTGCCCGCCACCGGCAAGACCTCCGCCGAGGCGGCCGCGGGGCTGGGCTGCAGGGTGGCCGAGATCGCCAAGTCGATCATCTTCCGGCGCGTGGCCGACGATGCGCCGGTGCTGGTGATCGCCAGCGGCAGCAACCGCGTCGACGAAGCCAAGGTGGCCGCGCGCGTCGGTGCGCTGGGCAAGGCCGATGCGCGCTTCGTGCGCGAGAAGACCGGCTATGCCATCGGCGGGGTCTGCCCGATCGGCCATGCGGTGGCACCGGTGATGCTGCTGGACCAGGACCTGTTCCGCTATGACAGCCTGTGGGCCGCGGCGGGCCATCCGCATGCGGTGTTCAACCTGACGCCGCACCAGCTCCAGCAGATGACCGGCGCCGACGTGGCCGACGTGGCGGCAGGCTCCGTGGCATGAGTCCCGACCTGCGCCCCGGGCGGACTTTCAGCTGGCAGTACACGGTGCCGCCCAAGGCCACCGTGCCGCGGCTCTACGACGATATCCCCGGCTGCGTGGAAATGCCCGACGTGCTGGCCACCGGCTATATGGTCGGCATCATGGAATGCGCCTGCCTGCAGATGCTGCGCGAGCACCTGGACTGGCCGCGCGAGCAGTCGCTTGGCACGCTGGTCAGCTTTTCGCACCTGGCGCCGACGCCGCCGGGCATGACGGTGACAGTGAAAGGCGAGCTGGTGGAAGTGGACGGCCGCCGTTTGCGCTTCCAGCTGAGCGCGTGGGACGGCGAGGACAAGATCTCCGAAGGCGTCCATGAGCGCCACCTGATCGACGCCGGCCGCTTCAACGAGAAGGTGGCGGCCAAGGTTGCGCGCCAGCAGCGGCATGCCTGACGCACGCGTGCCCGCCGTATCCGCCGCGGAACTCGCGGTCCGGGCCGAGGCGGCGCGGCTGGCGTCGCCGGTGCCTTCGCCCTGCCGCAACGTGTGCCGCATGGACGCGGCCAGCGGCTACTGCGAGGGCTGCCTGCGCACCATCGACGAGATCGCCGGCTGGTCGTCCGCCAGCGACGAAGACAAGCGCCGCATCTGGGCGCAGCTGCCGCGGCGAGCCGCATGGCTGGCAGGCGAGGAGACATCCCCTTGAGCGAAGCATCCGTGCCGCAGTTGCCGGCGACCATGCGCGTGTTCGAGCGCGGCTGGCTGTCGGCCAACAATATCCTGTTTGCCGATGGCGATGACACGGTGCTGGTCGACACCGGCTACCTCACCCACGCGCCGCAGACGGTGGCGCTGGTGGAGGCCGCGCTGCAGGGCCGGCCGCTGGCGCGCATCGTCAACACGCATCTGCACTCCGACCACTGCGGCGGCAATGCCGCGCTGCAGGCGCGCTGGCAGCCGCATACCGCGATCCCCGCCGCGGAGGCCGATGCGGTGGCGGCATGGGATACCGATGCGCTCACCTATAAGGCGACCGGGCAGCAGTGCGAGCGCTTTCGCTTCGACAGCGTGCTGCACGATGGCGATACGCTGCGTCTCGGCGGCATCGACTGGCAGGTGGTGGCCGCGCCGGGGCACGATCCGCATGCGGTGATGCTGTTCGCGCCGCTGCCGCGCATCCTGATTTCAGGGGATGCGTTGTGGGAGAACGGGTTTGGGGTGATCTTTCCCGAGCTCGACGGCGAGAGCGGATTTGCCGAGCAGGCGGCGGTGCTGGAGCGGATCGCGCAGCTTGATGTGCGGCTGGTGATTCCGGGGCACGGGCGGATGTTTACCGAGGTGGCCGCCGCGGTCGAACGCGCCAAGGGGCGGCTTGGTTATCTGCGTGCCGATCCTGCGCGCAATGCCAGCCATGCGGTCAAGGTGCTGGTGAAGTTCAAGCTGCTGGAGCAGCAACGCATGGCGTTGGGCGAGCTGGTGGCGTGGATGGAGGCGGCGCCGCTGATGGTGCGCATCCGCGAGCGGTTTATGCCGTCGCAGACGATGGCGGAAATTTGTGCGCAGACGGTGCGCGCGCTGGCGGGGGTGGGGGCGCTGGCGGTGGAAGGGGAGCGGGTGGTGAATCGGGATTGAGCGCGCCGCGGTATGGATGCGCCTGCCCTCTCCCCCGGCCCCTCTCCCGCCTGCGGGAGAGGGGCGGGGGAGGGGCGGGGGAGAGGGCGGGCATAGCAACGAAGTACCGTCCGCTGCTATGCCGACATCACCTCAGAACGTCGTCCTGAACCCCACCTTCACACTCCGCCCGGCCAACGGTGCAATATCCCGCAGGATCGAGGTCGCATTGCGCGCATCCTGGTTGGTCAGGTTGTCGCCACGCAGGTACACCAGCGTCTGCGTCTTCGCCGTCTTGAACTTGTACGTCAGCGCCAGGCTCAGCAGCGTATAGGCGTCGGTCGGCGTGTCGTTGGCCGGCACGCGCGTCTGCCTGGCTACGTACGTGACATCCACGCGCGCACCCCACGGGCCCGCGCCATACACCAGCCCGCCGCCCAGGCGCAGCGGCGCCAGCCGCGGCAGCGGCTCGCCGGTGTCGCGGTTTTCGCCGCGGACGTAGTCGGCGCGCGCCTCGAAGTCGAGCGTGTCGCTGGCGGTCAGCATCTTCTGCCACAGCCGCGCCTTGCCTTCGGCCTCGAAGCCGTACAGCGTGGCCGGCACGCCCAGGTACTGGAATTCCGGCAGCGAATCCGGGCTGCCGGGAGCGACCACATCGCCCGCCTCGTCACGCGCACGGCCGGTATTGGTCAGCGCCAGGTAGTTGGCGAAGCGGCTGTAGTAGCCCGACACGCTCGCGCTGTGCGCCCCCGACTTGAAGCGCACGCCCAGGTCGATCGAGGTGGCGCGCTCCTTGTTGGCGTTGGGATCGCCCATCTCCCACGAACCGGTGGCGACGTGCGGGCCGTTGGCATACAGCTCGTAGAAGGTCGGCGCGCGCTCGGTGTACGACAGGTTGCTGGTCAGCGACCACAGCGGGTTGACCTTGTACAGCAGCCCCGCCGACGCGCTGGTGGCGTTGAAGCTGCGGTTGGCGTCGGCAAAACGGTCGTTGCCGTTGGCGCTGGCCTTGATGCTGCTGTGGTCCAGCCGTCCGCCCAGGTTCAGCTTGAGGTCGCCGGACGCGGTCAGCGGCAGTTCCTCGAACACGAACAGCGCGGCGTTGTCGGTAGTGGTGCTCGGCACAAAGGCCTCTTCGCCCAGCGCCGAGAAATCGGTATGGCCGAACTGCGTGCCGAGCACGCCGGTCATGTTGCCGATCCTGGCGTGCCTGGCTTCCAGCCGCGCATCCCAGCCGCGGTTCTTGAAGATGGTGCCGGTCTCGCCGCCCTCGATTTCCTTGTGCTCGTAGTCGGTGTAGCTGAACTTGCCCTTGACCGATTCGATCCAGCCGCCGGTGTTGCCGGCCAGGTTGCGCGCCTCGCCTTCCAGCGCGAAGCGGTCCTGCTTCATCTTCAGCCGCACGTCGTCCTCGGCGGGCGTGCCGTACTCGTTGCGGTAGGCGCTGTAGTTGGCGCCCACGAAGCCGTCGGCCCAGGTATAGGAGCCGCCCAGCGAGCCGCCTTGCTGGTCGGCGCTGGTGTTGGGCAAGCGGCCGTGGGGCTCGCTCTCGCCGTCGGGCAGCGGCTCGGCGGCGCGCAGGCGGTCGCTGCGGGCGAAGCCAGGGATGCGCAGGTCGCTGGTCTTGCGCGCGAAGGCGTCGGCGTGCACCGCGAACTTGCCGTTGCCGGCCTCGATCAGCGCGCTGGCATTGCGCGCCTGGTCGCCGCCGATGGTGCCGCTGGCGTCGACCGCGCCGCCGACGCCTTCGATCGGCTCCTTGGGGATGCGGTTGTCGATCACGTTGACCACGCCGCCGATGGCGTTGCCGCCGTACATCAGCGCCGCCGGGCCGCGCACGACCTCGATGCGCTCGGCCACCAGCGGGTCCACCGGCACCGCGTGGTCATACGACAGCGTGGAGGCATCGACCGTGCTGCCGCCGTTCTGCAGCACCTTGATGCGGTCGCCGTCCAGGCCGCGGATGACCGGGCGGTTGGCGTTGGGGCCGAAATTGGTGGACGACACCCCGGGCAGCTTGTCGAGGGTTTCGCCCAGCGTGCTGTTCTGGCGCACGGCCAGCGAGTCGCCGCCCAGCGTCGACACCGGCGCCACCATGTCGTTGAGGTCGCTGCCGAGCGGGTTGGCGGTGACCACGACTTCGCGCAGCGTGCCGGCAGCGGGAGCGGCGACGGTGGCAGGCGTGGCAGGCGTGGCGGGTGCCGTGTCGGCAGCGGCGGGCGGGGTGGCGGTTTGCGCCAGCGCGGCAGGCGCGACGAAGGCAGTCGCCATGGTGGCGAACAGCGAAGCGGCAAGGGCCGCCAGCGGGGTCAGGCGCGGTGCGCTGGTTTGTGAGTGTGAGCGGTTGGACATGGCGCGCGGAGTGAGGCAGTGGCAATCGGGCCGGCTGGCACGGCAGCCGCCCGGCGCCGGCCCGCCCGCAATGGGCAGGGCCGCGCAGCCGGAAACGGCAGGCGTACAGCTCGGAAACTCATGGGCCGGGTGCGCGGCGAGCGCCGCGTCCCGCGTCCCGATCAAGCGAGGGAAAGGGCGATGGCCGGCGCCGGTGGCGCGCGCGAGTGGAAGGGGTGGGCCGCGGGCAGGTCGGGCCAGCGCCAGGCCAGGTTGGCCGGCTTGACCGGTTTGCCGAAGGCGAGGTCGGGCAGCGGCAGCTTGCCGCAAACGGAATCGGCCACGGTGGCGCCGTCGAACAGCACGCACGAGTGGCCGGTGAATGTTGGCGCCAGCGGGTGCTGGTCGGCGTCAGCCGCAGCCACCGTGGCAGTGGTCGCGCTGGCAGACAGCAGCAGGCCGCCGTGCACGATGCGGTGGCTCAGCCCGGCATGCTGCGCCAGCAGCAGGCACAGCGCCAGCCACAGCGCGGACCACAGGCCCGGGCCGTGCGCGCGCAGGCGGCTGAACCAGTCAGTGCGCATGGCCGTGGTGGTGGTCGGGATGGCCGCAGCCGCAGTCATCGCCATGGCTGTGGCCATGATCGTGGCCATGGTCGTCATCGAAGTCGTCGACCCAGGCGGGGAAGGGGTCCGGATAAGCCGCCCACGCGTCCACGCCCGCCGCCATCTCGGCGTCGCTCAGCAGGCAGGCATCGAGACGATCTTGCAGCGCGGCATGGTCCAGGTCCAGGCCGGTCAGCACCAGTTCCTGGCGGCGGTCGCCGAACCGCGCCGGGGCGCCGTCGACGCGCATGTCGGCTTCGATCTCGGCGCGCTCGGCGGCATCGGCCGGCCATTCGGCCGGATCCAGCGCGGCCCACCAGGCGCCGGCGCCGCCGTGGCGGCAGACGCCGCCGGCCTGGTTCCAGTCGCCGGCGGTGTCCATGCGGCTGGCCAGCCAGAACAGGCCCCTGGATCGCAGCACGCTGCCGTGCTCGCGCAGCCACTCGGTATGGATCAGGTCGGCAAAGCGTTGCGGGTGGAACGGGCGGCGTTGCCGGTAGACCAGCGTCGACACGCCGCTGGTGGTGTCGGCAGCCGGCGCCTCGCCGCGCAGCGCGGCGAGCCAGCCGGGGGCGTCGGCGTTGGCTTCGAAGTCGAAGCGGCCGGTGTCCTGCACACGCTGCGGCGGCACCTTCCCGTAGACGGCCTCGACGATGTCGGCGCGCGGGTTGAGTGCGTGCAGCACCGCGCGCAGCCGCGGCAGTTCCGCGGCGCCGGCCAGGTCGGCCTTGTTCAGCACGATGACGTCGCAGAACTCCACCTGCGCGACCAGCAGTTCGGCGACGGTACGGTCGTCGTCTTCCGCTTGCGACAGTCCGCGGTCGGCCAGGAACTCGGCCTCGTTGAGGTCGCGCAGGAAGCTGGCGGCATCCACGACAGTCACCAACGTGTCGGGCTGCGGCGCGGCGTCCGGGCCGGCGCCGTGCTCGGCCTCGAACAGGAAGCCTTCGGCGATGGCGAGCGGGTCGTCCAGCCCATCGGCTTCCACCAGCAGCGCATCGAAGCGGCCTTCGGCGGCAAGCCGCGCGGCTTCGGCAAGCAGGTCTTCGCCCGACGGCAGCACGGTGGCCTCGCAGCCGGCAGGCAGTGGCGCCAGGGTCTGCCCGCCTTGCTCACCGCAAACCAGCACGGCCACGCGACCGCCCGCGCCTTGCGCGAGCAGGTGGTTCAGCAGCGTGGTCTTGCCGGCGCCGGGAAAACCGGACAGCACAGTCACAGGCAGGCGATCAGCCATGGGCGGAAGGGGAGGAAATTACCGGCAAGCAACAGAACCGGGCCGGTGTGGCGCCCGTTGTTGCAACAAGGTTGCGAATTTACCAGAAAGGCCGGGCCGGCGACAGCCAGAGGATTCTGACTATGGTAGTGCCGTGGTGACCGCGAGACAAAGCACCGGCCGCTGCCCGGCGCCGGTATCGCCGTGCGGAGAAACACAAACGGCCCGGATCCCCGGGCCGTCATGTTGCGCCTGGCGCACCGGCAGTGCCGGCGCACTGGCTCAGGCGTCCAGCATCAGTCGCCGAACAGCTTCTGGCGCAGTTCGCGGCGCTGCTGCGCTTCCAGCGACAGCGTGGCGGTGGGCCGGGCCAGCAGGCGCGGCACGCCGATCGGCTCGCCGGTTTCCTCGCACCAGCCGTAGTCGCCGGACTCAATGCGCTGCAGCGACTGCTCGACCTTCTTCAGCAGCTTGCGCTCGCGGTCGCGCGTGCGCAGTTCCAGCGCATGCTCTTCCTCGATGGTGGCGCGGTCGGCCGGATCCGGCACGATGACCGTTTCGCGCAGGTGTTCCGTGGTCTGGTCAGCGTTCTTCAGGATTTCGTCGCGCAGCTGCTCCAGGCGATGCTTGAAGAAGGCGAGCTGCGCTTCGTTCATGTAATCCTTGTCGCTCATCTTCAGGATTTCAGCTTCAGTCAGAAGTTTGTTGCTGCTCATGGTTGCTGCTGATTCTCTTGTTGATGCGGCCGGCGGCGTCTGGGGCCGCTCGGGTGCGCTGTCCGCGCGCTTGCGCGCCTCGGTTGTTTCACTCTGGCTGGCTGCAGTCTTGCTGCTTCGCGGGCCTCCCTTCGTTGCGCCCGCTTCGGCGTTCGCCGTACTGCCGCGGGGAGCGGGCGCGGCCTTCACAGGCTGCGCCTTGAGCGTCTCTGCCGCTGCAGTACCAGTCTTGCTGCGGCTTTCTTTGGTCTTCGTTGCGGCTGTCATGGGGACACCTCTCTCTCGCGTCAGTCAGTGACGGCGCGCGCCGGGTACCCCAAGCGGAAAGGCGGTCTCCGCACGAAGCACTGCGACCGCACCTGCCGGCGGCCTGCCTCATGCTGACGACAACCGCCGCCCTTCGGTCCACCAATTCCGTGGACCAAATACCGGCAGCGGAAAAAAGGTGCGCCACCGGTATCAAATCCGGCCTATTGTACTTGAACAAATTTTTCCGAGATACGGGGGAAAGCCAGCCAGCACTTGGTATTTCCCCGGTACCCCGAACGGGGGGCGGCCGCGGGGCGGTGTCTGGGAGGGTGCCGCCCGAGGGGCGGCAGGCTCACTCAGGCCAGGCAGTTCTCCAGGCCCTTGAGAATGGCATCGCGAGGCAGGTCCACGCCGATGAACACCATACGGGTGCCGGGCGTCTCGTCTTCCCACTTGGCGCCGATATCGCTGCCCATCAGCTGGTGGACCCCCTGGAACACCACTTTGCGGTCCACACCATCCATATATAGTACGCCCTTGTAGCGCAGCAGTTTTTCGCCGTACACCGCCAGGATCCCCGACAGGAATTCCTCCAGCTTGCCGTAGTGGAACGGCTTGTCGCTGCGGAAGACGAACGACGCGATGCGGTCGGCATGGTGGTGGTGATGGTGGTGGTTGTGCCCGTGCCCGTGCCCATGGCCGTGATCGTGATCGTGATCGTGATCGTGATCGTGATCGTGGCCGCAGTCGGTGCCGCAGTGCTCGCCGTGCTCGTGGTCGTGGTCGTGCGCGTGGTCATGGTCGTCCTCGCGCAGGAATTCCGGGTCGAGCTCCAGCTTGGCGTTCAGGTTGAAGCCGCGCAGGTCGAAGATGGTGTCGAGCGGCGCCTCGCCGAAGTTGACCAGGCGGATCGGCGCGCGCGGGTTCATATGCACCAGCCGGTGGCGCAGTTCGGCCACGTCCTCCTTGCTCACCAGGTCGGACTTGGTGATGAACAGGGCGTCGGCAAAGCCCACCTGGCGCTGCGCCTCTTCCTGCTTGTCGAGCTGCATATGCGCGTGCTTGGCGTCGACCAGCGTGATCACCGCGTCGAGCAGGTAGCGCGAGGCGATCTCCTCGTCCATGAAGAAGGTCTGCGCCACCGGGCCCGGGTTGGCCACGCCGGTGGTCTCGATCACCACGCGGTCGAAGTCGATCTCGCCGGCGTCGCGGCGCGTCAGCAGCCCGGACAGCGCCTGCACCAGGTCGCCGCGGATGGTGCAGCAGATGCAGCCGTTGCTCATCTGCACGATCTGCTCGCGGCCGTCCTGCACGAGGATCTCGTTGTCGATGTTCTCCTCGCCGAACTCGTTCTCGATGACGGCGATCTTCATGCCGTGCTGCTCGTTCAGGATGCGCTTGAGCAGGGTGGTCTTGCCGCTGCCGAGGAAGCCGGTCAGGATCGTGACCGGGATCAGTTTGGACATTTGTTGTTCTCCGGGAATTTGAGAAGGCCGTTCAATGCTGGCCGGCGGGCGCGCGCTTGCCGCATTCGGCGCAGACGCCGTTCACGGTCAGTTCGACATGTTCGATGGCAAAGCCGCTGGGCACGCGCGGCACGGCCGGCTGTGCGGGCGCGCTGGCGTCCAGGCAGAAGGTGCGGTCGCAGCGCGTGCAGTGGAAATGGCTGTGCTGGCGGTGCTCCTGCGCGCGCGCAGCCTCGCGCTCGATCAGGCTGAAGCGGAATACGCGGTCGTTGCCGGCGCGCTTCTGCGCGACGCCCTGGTCCACCAGCCAGTCCAGCACGCGGTAGACGGTGACGCGGTCGACGGTCTCGCCCTGCTCGGGCAGGCGGTCGATCACGGCCTGGTGCGTCAGCGCTTCGTCGCTGCCGATCAGGCAGGCCAGGATGCACAGCCGCGGCTGCGTCACGCGCGCGCCGAGCTGGCGCAGGCGTTCGTGGGCGGCTTCAAGTATCGCCGGTTCCGGCGCAGCGGCCGGCCGGTCCGGGCTGGGACGGGTCATGGGGCGATTTAACCATAGGGGCACGGTTGATGCAATTCAGTTGCGTCAACGCCGTCTTCCACGGCGGTGGCCTTGTATTGCCGGCGCCACCCGGGCCCGTCATGCCGAAGGTGCTGTTTGCGCCTATGATCGGCACAAAGACGCCCTCGAAAACCAAGCAGACCAAGCGGAGACCCCCCATGCTGAACGACGCCAGCGCGCTGCTGTTCCCCAACTTCGAACCCTTCCGGCGCCAGCTCGGCGAGGTGGAGATCGCCGGCGTGCAGGGCGGTTCAGGACCGCCGTTGCTGCTGTTGCACGGCCATCCGCAGAGCCACCTGATCTGGCATCGCGTGGCGCCCGCGCTGGCCGACCACTTCACCGTGATCGCCACCGACCTGCGCGGCTACGGCAGCAGCTCGGCCCCCGCGGGCAACCCGGGGCACGAGCGCTACAGCAAGCGCACCATGGCGCAGGACCAGGTTGACCTGATGGCGGCGTTCGGCTTCCAGCGCTTCGCGCTGTGCGGGCATGACCGCGGCGCGCGCGTGGCGCACCGGCTGTGCGCGGACCATCCGGAAGCGGTCAGCCGCGCCATGCTGCTCGACATCGCGCCCACGCTGGCGATGTACGAGCGCACCAGCATGGCCTTTGCCGCGGCCTACTGGCACTGGTTTTTCCTGATCCAGCCCGCGCCGTTCCCGGAAACGCTGATCAACGCCGAGCCCGAGTTCTACCTGCAGAAGCTGGTGGGGCTGCGCCAGCCCGGTCCCAGCCCGTTCGCGCCCGATGCCATGGCCGCCTACGTGGCCGCGATGCGCGACCCCGCGCGCGTGCATGCGATGTGCGAGGACTACCGCGCCGCCGCCACCATCGACCTGGAACACGACCGCGCCGACCGCGAGGCCGGGCGCCGGCTGGACCTGCCGCTGCGCGTGCTGTGGGGCGAGCACGGCGTGGTGGCGCGTTGCTTCGAGCCGATGGCGCTGTGGCAGGAGGTGGCCACCGACGCCAGCGGCCGCGCGCTGCCATGCGGACATTACATCCCCGAGGAAGCCCCCGAGCCGCTGCTGGAGGAAATGCTCGGCTTCTTCCGCTAGCGGGCCCGCACCGGCGCGAACCACGCGTTTTCCGCGCATATCTCCCATATCTTCGCCGTATCCCGGTATATATCCCGCGTTGCAGGCGGGTTAGCCCCTATACCTGCACATTGTCTGCGGTTGCTAACATCATCCCCCCGCCCATGCTGCTGCGTGGGGCGGGGGGCGTGCCTGCCGGCAGGCCAAAGCGCGGTCAAAGAGCCAGCGCAAAACAGGGCCCCCCACAGCCGGGGCCGGGCCGGCAGCAACGCCTTGCAGACGGGTATTGAAGGGAACCAGGAGAAGAGAGCATGAAACGAGTGGCAAAGATGGTCGCGGCAGCGCTGGCAGTCAGCGCAATGGGTGTGGTGTCGGGCGCGTATGCCCAGGAATATCCCGGCAGCAAGCCGGTGTCGGCGGTGGTGCCGTTTGCCGCAGGTGGTCCGACCGACAAGCTCTCGCGCGAGCTGACCGCGATCATGTCCAAGCATCTGGGCGCGACCATGATCATCGAGAACCTCGGCGGCGCCGGCGGCACCATCGGCGCCAAAAAGGTGGCACAGGCCAAGAACGACGGCCACACCCTGCTGATCCACCATATCGGCATGGCCACGGCCCCGGCGCTGTACCGCAACCTGGGCTTCGATCCGCTCAAGGACTTCGAGATGGTCGGCGAAATCGCCGACGTGCCGATGATCCTGGTCGGCAACAAGTCGCTGCCGCCGAACAGCTTCAAGGACCTGATGCCGTACCTCAAGGCCAACGCCAGCAAGCTGACGCTGGCCAATGCCGGCATCGGCTCGGCCTCACACCTGTGCGGCCTGCTGTTCCAGAGCGCGATCCAGACCGAGCTGACCACCGTGCCCTACAAGGGCGCCGCGCCCGCACTGACCGATATCCTGGGCGGCCAGGTCAACCTGCTGTGCGACCAGACCACCAATCTCGCAGGCCATCTGAAGGCCAACTCGGTCAAGCCGTACGCGGCCATGCAGGCACGCCGCGTGGAAGCGTTCAAGGATATCCCGACGGCGGCCGAGCAAGGCCTGCCGGGCGTGGAAGTGAAGGTCTGGCACGCCATGTACGCGCCCAAGGGCACGCCCAAGCCGGTGATCGACAAGCTGTCGGCTGCGCTGCAGAAGGCCGTGGCCGACCCGACCTTCCGCTCCAAGATGGCCGAGCTGGGCGCCGAAGCCGCGCCGGCACAGCGCGCCACGCCGGATTCGCTGCGCACCCACCTGAGCGCCGAGATCAACAAGTGGACCCCGGTGATCAAGAAGGCCGGCGTGTATGCGGACTGATCTCGTGGAGTGATGCAGGAGTGATGCGCGAAGCGCGCGGGCCGGTGGCTCCGCGCGTTGCGGACAAGGGCCATGCGGCAACGCAGGGCCCTTTTTGTCTGGGCGCGGCGCCGGGCAACGTGGCGGCAGGCATCCTATATTGGTCAGACCGCGCCCGGCGCACGCGAGGGCCTTGAAACCGGCCGGGGGCGTCGCCAAGTACGGTCCTGACATATTCACGGAAGCCACCATGGAACAGTATCACGGCACTACCATCGTCAGCGTTCGCCGCGGCAATCAGGTCGCACTTGGCGGTGATGGTCAGGTCACTCTCGGCAATATCGTGATGAAGGGCACCGCTCGCAAGGTGCGCCGCATCTACAACGGCAAGGTGCTGGTCGGGTTTGCCGGCAGCACCGCCGACGCCTTCTCGCTGCTGGACCGCTTCGAGGCCAAGCTGGAGAAGTACCAGGGCAACCTCACGCGCGCCGCGGTCGACCTCGCCAAGGACTGGCGCTCGGACCGTGCGCTGCGCCGGCTGGAAGCCATGCTGATCACCGCCGACCGCGACACCACGCTGGTCATCACCGGCAACGGCGACGTGCTCGACCCCGAGGGTGGCATCGCCGCGATCGGCTCGGGCGGCGCGTATGCGCAGTCGGCCGCCAAGGCGCTGGTGGAAAACACCGAACTGCCGCCCAAGGACGTGGTCGAGAAAGCGCTGACCATCGCCGGCGAGCTCTGCATCTACACCAACACCAACTTCGTCATCGAGACGCTGGAATAAGCGAAGGCCGGCCCGCGCCCCTTCTCGCCCCACCGCGCCCCTACTGAACGGATACCATGTCGCACACCATGACCCCGTCGGAAATCGTTTCCGAACTCGACAAGCACATCATCGGCCAGAACAAGGCCAAGAAGGCCGTGGCCGTGGCGCTGCGCAACCGCTGGCGCCGCCAGCAGGTGGCCGAGCCCCTGCGCCAGGAAATCACTCCCAAGAACATCCTGATGATCGGACCGACCGGCGTCGGCAAGACCGAGATCGCGCGCCGCCTGGCCAAGCTGGCCGACGCGCCTTTCATCAAGATCGAAGCGACCAAGTTCACCGAGGTGGGCTACGTCGGCCGCGACGTCGATACCATCGTGCGCGACCTGGCCGAGATGGCGATCAAGCAGACGCGCGAATCCGAGATGAAGAAGGTGCGCGCCAAGGCCGAGGATGCGGCCGAGGACCGCCTGCTCGACGTGCTGCTGCCGCCGCCGCGCGATATCGGCTTTACGCAGCCGGAAGAGAAGGATTCCAACACGCGCCAGGTGTTCCGCAAGAAGTTGCGCGAAGGCCAGCTCGACGACAAGGAAATCGAGCTGGAACTGGCCGCGGGCATGCCCAGCATGGACATCATGGGCCCGCCGGGCATGGAAGACATGACCGAGCAGATCCGCTCGATGTTCGCCGGCCTGGGCCAGGGCAAGAAGGCGCGCCGCAAGATGAAGGTCAAGGAAGCCTTCAAGCTGCTGATCGACGAAGAGGCCGCCAAGCTTGTCAATGACGACGAGCTCAAGCACAAGGCCATCACCAATGTCGAGCAGAACGGCATCGTGTTCCTGGACGAGATCGACAAGATCGCCAGCCGCAGCGATATCGGCGGCGGCGAGGTGTCGCGCCAGGGCGTGCAGCGCGACCTGCTGCCCCTGGTGGAAGGCACCACGGTGAGCACCAAGTACGGCATGATCAAGACGGACCATATCCTGTTCATTGCCTCGGGAGCGTTCCACCTGTCCAAGCCGAGCGACCTGATCCCCGAACTGCAGGGCCGCTTCCCGATCCGCGTGGAGCTGGACTCGCTGTCGGTGCAGGACTTCGAGGCGATCCTGACGCAGACCGACGCGAGCCTGACCAAGCAGTATCAGGCGCTGCTCAACACGGAAGAGGTCAGCCTGGTGTTTGCGCCGGATGGCATCCGCCGGCTGGCGGAGATCGCGTTCTCGGTCAATGAGAAGGTGGAGAACATCGGTGCGCGCCGGCTTTACACGGTGATGGAGCGCTTGCTGGAGGATCTGTCGTTTCACGCCACCAAGTCGTCGGGCGAGACCGTGACGATCGATGCGGCTTATGTGGAAGAGCGGCTGGGCGATCTGGCGGGGAATGAGGATTTGTCGCGGTACGTGTTGTAAGGCGACTTTCATGCAAAAAAGGGCGCACCACGGTGCGCCCTTTTTGCGTCCGTACGTATCCGCCTGGCACATCCCGGTAAGGAGCGTAAGCATTGGTAAGCACGCTGGCGCGCCAGGGCGCGTCAATGCGACCCTTCGTCACCTTGACGGTCGATTGACCGGTGCGGGAGCCACCGCATCCCACTCAACTCACTGGCAGGAGAAATCGAATGGTCCAATACAAGACCCGCCGCGTGGTGCTCGCCACCGCAGGCCTGCTGGCCGCACTGGCCGCCGCCACGGCCTTTCTTTGCATCCGTCCCGCCGCACCCGCCGCCGAAGCCGCCGCCGCAGCCACGCAATCGGGCGCGCGTGGCGCGGCCACCGCCGCGGCAGCGAAGCTGGCGCTGGATGCCGGCGGCCTGTTCAACCTGGCCGACCGGCATGCCGGCGATGCCATGCGCATCGTCGCGAAAAGCAGCACGCCGCAGGACAGTGCCGATGGGCTGGACTGGGACTATGTCCAGTTGCGGCTGTAACGCTTTCAGAGTTGCGACAACTGTGATGCCTGCGCAGTAGTCATCTGCACTGCAGCCGCCATCCCCGGTGAACGCTCCCCTCTCCCGCCTGCGACGCCTGCGGGAGAGGGGTGGGGAGAAAACCGCGGGCCCTCGTCTTTTACCGCGACACCGGCCGCTTCCCCAGCTTGCGCTGCAAGGTGCGCCGATGCATGTTCAGCGCCCGCGCGGTGGCCGAGATATTGCCGCCATGCTCGGCCAGCACGCGCTGGATATGCTCCCACTCCAGCCGCGCCACCGACAGCGGCACCGGCTCTTCCATCGCAGCCTGCGCCGCATCCTCTGACACCCCCGCCATCAGCGCGGTCAGGATCGAATCGACATTGGCCGGCTTGGCCAGGTACTCGTCCGCCCCCTGCTTGACCGCCGCGACCGCCGTGGCAATGCTGGCGTAGCCGGTCAGGATCAGGATGCGCGCGTCGGGCAGCGCCTGGCGCAGTGGCGACACCAGTTGCAGGCCGGATTCAGCCGGCGCGGTGCTGCCGGCCTCGGGCGGCGGCTCCAGGTGCAGGTCGAGCGTGACGTAGGCGAAGGCGGTGCGCGCGGCCAGCGCCAGCGCGGTGCGGCCGTCGTGCGCCACCTGCACCGCGTAGCCGCGGCGGGTCAGCGCGCGCGCCAGCGTGCCGGCGAAGACTTCATCGTCGTCGATGACCAGGAAAGGCGTGCCCGCCGGTGCGGTGGCTTCGGGTACGGGATGGTTGGTGTCGGTCATGGCTGTGGTTCGGGATTGGCGGTGCGCGCGGCAAACGTCGCCAGCGCGGCCAGCGCGGGCAGGCGCAGTTCGGCCACGGTGCCGCCGCCGGGGCGGTCGTGCCAGGCCAGCTCGCCGCCCATCTGGCGGGCGGCGCTCTGCGCCAGGTACAGGCCGATGCCCTGGCCGCCGTGCTGGCTGGTTACCGGGGTTTCGCCGAGCTGGCCGCGCAGGGATTCGGGGATGCCGTCGCCGTGGTCGGCGACGCGGAACGACAGCCACGGTGCGGTATTGCCGGGCTCCATCGCGATCTGCAACTGCAGCGGTTCGTTGCCGCGGCCGGCGGTTTGCTGGCTGCGCGCGGCATTGTCCAGCAGGATGGTCAGGATCTGGCCCACGCGCGCGGTTTCCACCGCCTGCGCGCCGGCGCCGGGGGTAGTGCCGGCCTGCAGTCCGGCGCCAGGATGGCGCAACTGCCAGCGCTCGGCAAAGGCCGGCAGCCAGCCGTCGATGCGCTGCGGGGCCAGCGTGGCGGGATCCTCGCGCAGTCGCGCCAGCGTGGTGCGGCACAGCGCGAGCTGCTGCTCCATGGTCTGCAGGTCGGCCAGGTAGTCGTGGATCGTGGTGGCGCCGCGGCCGGGGTCGGAGGCATCGGCGCGCAGCTCGCCGGCAATGACCGCGAGCGTCGCCAGCGGCGTGCCGATCTCGTGCGCGACCGCGGCGGCCTGGCCGTTCAGGTCTTCGACGCGGGCCTCGCGCAGCAACTGTTCGCGCGCCAGGTTGAGCTGCGCCTCGCGCTGGCGCAGCACGCCCGACAGCCGTGCCACGAACAGCGCGATCATCACCGCGCTGGCGACAAAATTCAGCCACATGCCGGCCAGGTGGTAGTTCACTGCGTTGTCCGGGTTGTGCAGGTCCAGCGGCACGTATTCGAACAGCAGCACGGTGTAGCAGGCGAGCGCGTACACCGCCAGCGCGATCACCTGCCGCCACGGCAGGATCGCCGCGGCGATGGCCAGCCCGGGCAGGTAGAACGACACGAAGGGGTTGGTGGCCCCGCCGGTGTAGAACAGGATCGCCGACAGTGCGGTCAGGTCCACCAGCAGCTGGCCCATCAGCTCGGCCTCGCGGGGGGCGCTGTTACGCCGCGTGTGCTGGCGCAGGCGCAGGCCGGTCAGCAGGTTGAACAGCGCCTGCAGCCCGAACACCACCAGCAGCGGACCGTACGGCAGCCGGATGCCGGCGATGGGATCGCAGATCAGCAGCGTCAGCGCCTCGCCGGACAGCAGCGCCCAGCGCAGCCAGAACAGCCGGCGCAGCGTCACCTGGCCGTGGCGGGCGGAGGAGCCGGCCGGCAAGGGCGTCAGGAAGGGGATATCGGGCAGGCGGGGCACGACGGTGGGGCGGGTCATGGCGCGAGTGTATCAATGCGGCCGCGAGGGCACCGGCGCGTGCGACACCTTGCCGCATTGGCGGCGCGCGGCGGCGCCTGCCAGACTAGCCGGCTGTATGCCGCGCCGGCGTCCCCCCTTGCCGAGCACGCGCACGGCCAGGCATCGGCATGGTCTAATGTCTGCTTTCAGGAGAGCCTTTCATGCAAGCCAAGATCCGCGCGGCCACGGTGGCCGCATCGTTCGCCGCGCTCGGCGCCATGCTGGCGTCGGGGGCCGCGCTGGCCCAGGTCGATGTCAGCAATGCGTGGGTGCGCGGCACGGTGCCGACCCAGACCGCATCGGGCGCCTTCATGGTGCTGCACGCGCACGACAACGCGAAGCTGGTTGGCGTATCGTCGCCGGTCGGCACGGCCGAGCTGCACGAGATGAAGATGGAAGGCAATGTGATGCGGATGCGCCAGGTCAAGTCGCTGGACCTGCCCAGGATGCAGAACGTTGAGCTCAAGCCGGGCGGCTACCACGTGATGCTGGTGGACCTGAAGCAGCAGCTCAAGAAGGGCGACACCGTGCCCCTGACCCTGAAGATCGAGCAGGGCGGCAAGGTGACCGAGCAGAAGGTCACGGCCGAAGTGCGCGACATGGTGCCTGCTGCCGCCGGTGGCCATGCGGGCCACGGCGAGCACAAGCACTGATCCTCGTGCTGACAGGCCCGTCGAAGCCGGGCCGCTCCTCCTCTCAACCATGGCCAACAAGCAACACGGCACCCGCCAGAAGCTGGTTTTTTGCGGGGACACGCGTGCCACCCGGCCACCCGCCGGCCCGGTTCAGCGCCGTGACGCCAGGCCACAGCCGCCGGCGCCCGCCGGCGGCAAGCCCGCCACCCGCCGTCATCCGCGCAAGCTGATCGGCTCTTCCGATTCCTGACTGGCCGCCGCCGCCAGCACGCGTTCGCGCAGCCACGCGTGCGCCGGATCGGCATCGGTGCGCTCGTGCCAGATCATGCTGAAGGTGAAGTCGTCCAGCGCAAACGGCGGCGTGAACACGGCGTAGCGCGGGTCGCCCTCCAGTGCGGCCAGGCTGCGCCGCGCCGTGGTCAGCACCAGGTTGGTCCCGGCGATCAGCGCCGGCGCCACGCTCCAGTGCGGCACCACGCAGGCGATCTTGCGGCGCCCGCCGAGCTTGGCCACGGCCGCGTCGATCGCATCCATCCGTTCGCTGTGCGTGGCCACCAGCACGTGCGAGCGCGCGAGATACGCCACCTGGTCGAGCCGGCCGGTATCGCGCACGGTCGCCGCATCCACCGCGCAGGCATAGCTCTCGCGGAACAGCTCGGCGGATTTGACGCCTTCGGGCTGGTAGCTGAACACGCCCAGCGCCATGTCGATTTCGCCGTCGGCCACCTGCGCGGTCATGCCTTCGCGGCTGGCCTGCGACACCACCAGGTCGATATTGGGCGCGGCCTTGCGCACCGCGCGCAGCAGCCGCGGCAGCACCACCAGCGCGCCGTAGTCGGACATCGCCAGCCGGAAGGTGCGGCGCGTGGTGGCGGGCTGGAAGCCGCTCGGTCCCAGCAGGATGCGCACCTGGGCCAGCGCCTCGGCCAGCGGGCCGGCCAGTTCATGTGCGCGCGCGCTCAGCACCAGGCCGCCCTTGCCGCGCACCAGGATGGGATCGTCGAGCAATTGCCGCAGGCGCCCGAGCGCGTGGCTGACTGCCGGCTGGCTCAGATGCAGCCGCAGCGCGGCGCGGGAGATATGGCGCTCGGCCAGCAGTGCTTCAAGCACCACCAGCAGGTTCAGGTCGATTCCGCGTAGGCTATTCATTCGGCGAATATTAAACGTGCGAAAGCAGAATTGGCAATTCGCTTGGCGACATTCCACACTGGCAGGCATCGCATTATTGCCTTACGGAGCGCGCCATGTCAGGCACTCAGTTCCCATTTTCGCTGTCAGCGCCGTTGTTGCTGCCGCTATTGCTGCCACTCGCCACCGCGGTGCTGGCCGGCGCCGTGATCCCCTTCCAGGCCGGTGCCAACGCCGCGCTGGGGCGCACGCTGGGCCATCCGCTGTCGGCCACGCTGGTGTCCTTGCTGGTCAGCCTGGCGGCGCTGCTGCCGGTGTTGTGGCTGCTGCGGGTGCCACTGCCGGCGCCGTCGCTGCTGGTACGCGCGCCGGGCTGGGTCTGGATCGGCGGGGTGCTGGGGGTGTTCTACATCTCCGCGGCGCTGACAATGGCGCCGAAGCTCGGCGCCGCGGGGTTTATCGCCGCGGTGGTGGCGGGGCAGGTGCTGGCCGCGCTGCTGGTGGACCAGTTCGGGCTGGCCGGGTTTGCCATGCGCGCGCTGACGCCGGCGCGGCTGGCGGGTGCCTTGCTGATCGTCATGGGGATGATGGTGATGCAGTGGGGCAGTGCGCCCGCCAGGCCAGCGGCATCGGCAAGTCAGCCGGCGGCCGAATCCGGCGCCTGAGCGTCGCCGCGGCGCGCCGCCAGGCAAGCAGGGCACAGGCAGTGCTGCCCGGGCACGAGCTGCCGCGCCGGCAGCAGCGGCTGGCTGGCGCACCAGCACTCCGGCAGGCCGGCCGCATAGCCGCAGACGAAGCCGGCGCCGCAGCGGCTGCAATGCTCGACCGGACGGAGCTGGCCGGTGAGGACGGTGCGGGCGTCGCTCATCGGCGGCTCCGCGGCGTTGGCGTGGCGGCGGCAGGTGCGGCGCGGTGGGCGTCGGGCATGGTGGTCGATACGGGGAACCGCAGCGCCGGGTACGGGCCAAACGGCTCAGGTGGCATCGCGCTGTGGCGTGCGCTGTTGCGTGGACGGAACGCCGGCGCGCCCTCTGGTGCCCCGTGGGGCGCTTGCTGGCGGCTTGCGCCGGCCCCTGCGAGCAGCAGGCTCGCGCCTCGCGCGGTTTCTTGTAAAATCGGCGCCTGCCGTGGCCGGATGGCGCACTTTCGGGCGATCCCCGTTGGTTTTCCCCCGGGTACGCCATCGATTAGCCATCATACCTGTTGAATCTCACGGATGTCCCCCATGAACGCCGACAACCCCGGGCCTGCCGCAACGACGGTGGCCGCCATTGCCCCCGCGCTGAAAGCCGAGATCCTCGCCGAGGCGCTGCCGTATATCCGCAAGTTCCACGGCAAGACCATCGTGGTGAAGTATGGCGGCAATGCCATGACCGAAGAGAAGCTCAAGCACGGCTTCGCGCGCGACGTGATCCTGCTGAAGCTGGTCGGCATGAATCCGGTGGTGGTGCACGGCGGCGGTCCGCAGATCGATGAGGCGCTGAAGAAGGTCGGCAAGGTCGGCACCTTCGTGCAGGGCATGCGCGTCACCGACGAAGAGACCATGGAAGTGGTCGAGTGGGTGCTGGGCGGCGAAGTCCAGCAGGACATCGTGATGCTGATCAACCAGTACGGCGGCCAGGCCGTGGGCCTGACCGGCAAGGACGGCGGCCTGATCCGCGCCAAGCGCCTGCAGATGCCGGATCGCGAGAACCCGGGCGCCTTCATCGATATCGGCTACGTGGGCGATATCGAGGCGATCAACCCGGCGGTGGTCAAGGCGCTGCAGGACGACGCCTTTATCCCGGTGATCTCGCCGATCGGCTTCTCCGACGACGGCCAGGCCTACAACATCAACGCCGACGTGGTCGCCGGCAAGATGGCCGAGATCCTCAAGGCCGAGAAGCTGGTGATGATGACCAACATCCCCGGCGTGATGGACAAGAAGGGCAACCTGCTGACCGACCTGACCGCGCGCGAGATCGAAGAGCTGTTCGCCGACGGCACCATCTCGGGCGGCATGCTGCCGAAGATCTCCTCGGCGCTGGACGCGGCCAAGAGCGGCGTGCATTCGGTGCACATCGTCGATGGCCGCATCGAGCATTCGCTGCTGCTGGAAATCCTGACCGAGCAGGCGTTCGGCACCATGATCCGCTCGCACTGAGCGGAGCTGCCGGGGCGGCGCTGGCCACGGCCAGCCGCCCCGGAACACCCCATCACCTCCGAGTTGCCCGGCGTGCCTTCCAGTCTTCCTCCTCCGCGCCGTGTCCGCGCTCGCCTGCGCCGCCGCCCGTCCGGCAACAACTCGGGCGGCACGGTCTGGCTGTTCGATCTCGACAACACGCTGCACGACGCCTCGCATGCGATCTTCCCGGCAATCAACCGGCTGATGACCGCCTACGTGGCGCGCGTGCTCGACTGCGACGAGGCCACCGCCAGCCGCGTGCGCGTGGATTACTGGCAGCGCTACGGCGCCACGCTGCTCGGCATGATCCGCCACCATGGCGTCGATCCCGCCGACTTCCTGCGCGCCGCGCATGAATTCCCGCGGCTGGCCGACATGGTGCGCGTGCGGCGCGGGCTGGCCGCGCACCTGCGGCACCTGCCCGGGCGCAAGATCCTGGTCACCAACGCGCCGCAGGACTATGCGCAGGCGGTGCTGGATATCGCCGGCATCCGCCATTGCTTCGAGCGCGTGGTGGCGATCGAGCAGATGTGGGTGCACGGCCACCTGCGGCCCAAGCCGGACCGCCGCATGCTGCGCCGGCTGCTGGCGCAGACGGGCATTGCGCCGCATCGCGCGGTGCTGGTGGAAGATACCGTGTCGCACCTGAAGCGCTATGCCGGCACCGGTATCCGCACGGCATGGGTGACGGGCTACCTCCGCACCATCGCGCCGTCGCGCCCGCATGAGAAACCCGCCGAGCGCGACGACGGCAGCCGGCGCGATGCCGCGGTACGCTCGACGCTGGAGGCGGAGGACCGGCACCATGTCGGCCACGCCGCGCAGGAACAGTCGGTGACGCTGGTGGCGGCAGAGACCCCGGCCCCGCAGGCGCAGCCCGACCACGTGCCGCGCGTGCGCGCCCGCGTGCCGAATCGCCCGGCCTATGTGGACATAAAAGTACAATCGATGCATCAACTCCAACGACGAATGCGGAGACTCGGGTCATGACGCAAAGCAACGGGGACCAGCCGGAGGCGGTCATTGCAGGGAGCGCCGACGATATCGACACAGCGGCGGCGCCGGCCACACCGGCGCGCAAGCGCCCGCGCCCGGGCGAGCGCCGCATCCAGATCCTGCAGACACTGGCCACCATGCTGGAGCACCCGCGCGGGGAAAAAATCACCACCGCCGCGCTGGCGGCGCGGCTGAGCGTGTCCGAGGCGGCGCTGTACCGCCACTTCGCCAGCAAGGCGCAGATGTACGAAGGCCTGATCGGCTTTATCGAGCAGACCGTGTTCGGCCTGATCAACCAGATCGTCGACAAGGAAGAGCACGGCCTGCGCCAGGCCCAAATGATCGTGCGCATGCTGCTGTCGTTTGCCGAGAAGAACCCGGGCATGACGCGCGTGCTGACCGGCGAGGCGCTGGTGGGCGAGCACGAACGGCTGCAGGAGCGCATCAACCAGGTGGTGGACCGCATCGAGGCGTCGCTGCGCCAGTGCCTGAAGATGGCGGTGACGCAGGGCGCGTTTCCCGCGGACGCCGATATCCCGGCGCGCGCGGCGCTGATCATGGCGGCGGTGCAGGGGCAGTGGCACCGCTATGCCAAGAGCGGCTTCCGCAAGTCGCCGTCGGACCATGCCGACGCGCATCTGAGGGTGTTGCTGGGGTGAAATCAACATGCCGGGCCGATTGCTCTATAATTGCCCGGTCGCGCCGATTTGATGACTGGCTTGCGGGCGCGCGGCAGCCACGGGACCAAGGTCCGGGTTGCCACTATAAATGCGGCTAAAGAGGTTGGGTCGGCGCCCCATGTCACCACTGCAATGGATGGCGCCGGCACGCGGAATCCCGCAAGGAATCCAGTGAATCCCGACTTGGCTGCGATGCTGCATACGCAAATGCCGGTCGGGTTTTTTTATGCCCGTTTGCCACGGGCCCGGATTCCATGACTGATGTCGCCCTGCCGTCTGCCGCGCCCAGCGCGCTCGCCCTGCCGCCCGATTCGGTCGGCGTGGTCACGCCGCAGCGCATGCATTTCGCCGAGCCGCTGAAGCTGCGCAACGGCACCTCCATCGCCGGCTACGACCTGATGGTCGAGACCTACGGCACGCTCAACGCGGCCCGCTCCAACGCGGTGCTGGTCTGCCACGCGCTCAATGCCTCGCACCATGTGGCCGGGGTCTACGCCGACAATCCGCGCGAGGTGGGCTGGTGGGACAACATGGTCGGGCCCGGCAAGCCGCTCGATACCGACCGCTTCTTCGTCATCGGCGTGAACAACCTGGGCTCTTGCTTCGGCTCGACCGGGCCGATGAGCCTGAACCCGGCCACCGGCCAGCCCTATGGCGCGAGCTTCCCGGTGGTGACGGTGGAAGACTGGGTCAATGCGCAGGCGCGCGTGGCCGACGCGTTCGGCATCACGCAATTCGCCGCGGTGATGGGTGGCAGCCTGGGCGGCATGCAGGCGGTGGCCTGGAGCCTGATGTACCCGGACCGGCTGCGCCACTGCATCGTGGTCGCCTCCACGCCCAAGCTGTCGGCGCAGAACATCGCCTTCAACGAGGTCGCGCGCAGCGCGATCCTGTCCGATCCCGATTTCCATGGCGGCAACTACTACGCGCATGGCGTCAAGCCCAAGCGCGGCCTGCGCGTGGCGCGCATGATCGGCCATATCACCTACCTGTCGGACGAGGACATGGCCGAGAAATTCGGCCGCGAGCTGAAGACCGACGACATCCGCTTCTCGTTCGATGTCGAGTTCCAGGTGGAGAGCTACCTGCGCTACCAGGGCGACAAGTTCGCCGAGTACTTCGACGCCAACACCTACCTGCTGATCACGCGCGCGCTCGACTACTTCGACCCGGCGCTGGCCCACGGCGGCGACCTCACGCGCGCGATGGCGCAGACGCAGGCGAGCTTTCTGGTGGCGAGCTTCGGCACCGACTGGCGCTTCGCGCCCAGCCGCAGCCGCGAGCTGGTCAAGGCGCTGCTGGACAACAAGCGCCCGGTCTCGTACGCCGAGATCGACGCGCCGCACGGCCACGACGCCTTCCTGCTCGACGACCCGCGCTATCACAACCTGATGCGCGCCTATTACGACCGCATCGCAGAGGAGATCGGCGCATGAACGCCCTGGCCAATCCCAATATCCTGGCGCTGCGCCCCGACTTCCGCGCAATCGCGCGCTGGATCGAACCCAACTCCACCGTGCTCGACCTGGGCTGCGGCGACGGCAGCCTGCTGCGCGTACTGCAGGACGAGCTCGACGTGCAGGCCTACGGCATCGAGATCCGCGACGAAGGCGTGCTGGCGTGCGCGCAGAAGGGCGTGCATGTCATCCAGCAGGATCTGGAGGGCGGGCTGGCGCTGTTCGAGGACAAGAGCTTCGACACCGTGATCCTGTCGCAGACGCTGCAGACCATCCACAACACCGCTCAGGTGCTGCGCGACACGCTGCGCGTTGGGCGCGAGTGCATCGTGTCGTTTCCGAATTTCGGCTACTGGCCGCACCGGCTGTCGGTGTTCCGCGGGCGCATGCCGGTGTCGGAAGCGCTGCCTTACCAGTGGTACAACACGCCCAATGTGCGCGTGCTGACCATCAGCGACTTCGAGGCGCTGGCGCCGAAGGTCGGCCTGCGCGTGGTTGACCGCGTGGTGATGCACGAGGGCATCACCGTCAACTGGGGCGTCAACTGGCGCGGCAGCCTGGCGGTGTACCGGGTCTGCGCGGCCTGACGCCAGCGCTTCAGCCGGGCAGCGCCCCGGCCTCGTACTGCGCGGCAAATTCCGCGGATGGCGGGATCGGCTTGATGACGTCGATCAGCACGCCGTTAGGGTCGGCGGTGATGAAATGCCGCTGGCCGAAAGCCTCGTCGCGCAGCGGCAGCAGGATCGGCAGCCCGGCCGCCTGCAGGCGGTCGTGGACCGCATCCGGGTCTTCCACTTCGAAATTCAGCAGCAGGCCCTGCGCGCTGTGGCCACGCGCCGGGGCAGGGATGGTTTCGTGGCTGTGGTCCAGCACTGCGAGGTTGACCGACGGATCGTCGGCAAGCTGCAAGTGCACGTACCAGTCGCTGGTGAACAGTGCGGCGAAGCCGAAAAGCCGCTGGTAGAAGGCGACAGTGCCGGCGACATCGCCGGTCATCAGGACGGGGTAGTAGCTGGTGACTTTCACGGGAGGACGCCTCGCTTTCGGAAACATACAGCCTGCATGTAGATCCATATTAAGATACAGGCTGCATGTATGCAAGGATCTTTGCAGGAGGTAAGGTGGCCCGATCCAACCGCGAACGTACCGAGGCGACGCGCCAGGCGTTGCTCGACGCCGCACGCGTCCTGTTTGTCAGCCGGGGCTATGGCGAGACCTCGACGCCCGACGTTTGCGCCGCCGGCGGCATTACGCGCGGGGCGCTGTACCACCACTTTGCGGACAAGCGCGACCTGTTCCGCCACGTGCTGGCGGAGGAGGCCGCAGCGGTGGCCGCGGAGATCGAAGCGGCGGCGCCCGAAGGGCTGGAGGGTGCCGAGGCGCTGATCGCCGGCGCACAGGCATACCTGGACGCGATGACGGTGCCGGGCCGAACGCGGCTGTTGCTGATTGAAGGTCCCGCGGTGCTCGGGTGGCGCGAAGCGCTGGCGCTGGACGAAGCCCACGCCGCGCGCACGCTGCGCGACGGGCTGGATGCTGCGGGCGTAGGCCGGCACGGCGGGGTGGCGGGCGCGCTGGCGCCGCTGCTGTCAGCGGCGTTTGACCGTGCCGCGCTGGAGATCGAGGCCGGCGCCGATGCCGCGCGCGTGCGCGGGGCGGTGCTGTGGCTGTTGCGGCAGGTCCTGGGCCAGGGCCCGGGCCCGGACTAGTTCAGCGCGGCGCGTCGCCCGCGGTCGCCGCGAGGTGATCGACAAAGGCGCGCACCTTGGGCGGGACATGCCGCGTCGGCGTGTAGACCGCATAGGCGGTGCCGATATAGGCCTCGAGGATGTCCCAGTCGGGCAGCACCGTCACTACCTTGCCATCGTCCGGCGCGCTTCCCAGCGAGAAATCCGGCACCAGCCCGATGCCGGCATCGCGCTCCACCATGGTCATGATCGCCAGGCTGTTGTTCAGCGTCAGCCGCGGCGGGATGCGTACCACCACGGTTTCGCCGCCGGCGCGGTGGCGCAGTGTCCAGCGCTCGCCGAAGTTGCCGTAGCCGAGGTAGAGACAGCGCGCGGCCGGCAGTTCGGCGGGCGTGACCGGGGTGCCGTGCCGGTCCAGGTAGGCGGGCGATGCCACCAGCCGGTAGCGCACCTCACGCAGCGGCCGTGCGGCGAGCCCGGGCGCAAGCTCGCGCGCAATGCGCACGGCCACGTCGAGGCCTTCCTCGACCAGGTCGACCATCCGGTCGGCCAGCGTCAGTTGCAGGTCCAGCGCCGGGTACTTCGCCAGCAATGCCGGCAGCCGCGGCGCCAGCCAGGCCTGCCCGAACGATACCGGTGCGGTCACGCGCAGCACGCCGTGCGGGGTGCCGCCATGCTCGCTCGCCAGCGCGGTCACTTCGCGCGCGGCGGCGGTCATGCGCGCGCAGGCCGCGTAGGCCGACTGGCCCAGTTCGGTCAGCGCGAAGGCGCGCGTGGTCCGCTGCAGCAGGCTCGCGCCCAGCGCTGCTTCCAGCCGGGACACATGGCGGCTGACCGCCGACGGCGTCATGCCCAGGTCCTGCGCCGCCGCCGAGAAGCTGCCGCACTCGACCACGCGCGCAAACACGGCCATCGCATTGAGTGGTGCATTCTGCATGCCGCAGCTCCTGCTTATGATCACAAGTCAAATATTAATTGAGCGCGGACAGCATTGTTGAGTGAATTGCATGGTGGAACAATTGCGGACATTCGTATTGCCGGAGTCCCTGATGCCTTCACAACTACCCCTGCCCGGCGGCGCCTGGCGCATGGTCGCGGCCATGGTGCTGTCGGGCACCATCGGCTGGTTCGTCGTCACCAGCGGCCAGCCGCCGCTGGACGTGGTCTTTTTCCGCTGTCTGTTCGGCGGCGCGGCGCTGCTTGGCGTGCTGACGCTGCAGCGCGGCTGGGTGCGCATGAGCCGCGCCCAGACCGGCTGGCTGGTGCTGGGCGGCGTCACGCTGGTGCTCAACTGGCTGGCGCTGTTCTCGGCCTACGCCTACAGCGGCATCGCGATCGCCACGGTGGTCTATCACACGCAGCCGTTCTTCCTGCTGCTGCTGACCTCGGTGATGCAGCGCGAGCCGTTCCCGTTCGCGCGGCTGCCGTGGCTGCTGCTGGCCTTTGCCGGCGTGATGCTGATCACCGGCCTGGAGCACGGCGCGACCGGGGCCGGCATGCTGGCCGGCGTCGGCCTGGGCCTGTTGGCCGCGCTGCTGTACGCGGTCACCACCATGGCCACGCGGCGGTTGCAGGCGATTCCGCCAGCCCAGATCGCCGGCCTGCAGATGGTGCTGGGCGTGCTGATGCTGGCACCGCTGGCGCATCCCGCTGCCGGCAGCTATGGCACCGGCACCTGGGCCACGCTGCTGGCGCTCGGACTGGTCCACACCGGCGTGATGTACACCCTGTTGTACGGCGCCTTCCAGCGGCTCAACGTGGTGTCGATCGCGACGCTGTCGTTCGTCTATCCGCTGGTGGCGATCGTGATCGACGTGATGGTGTTCGGCGTGGTGCTGGGCCCGCTGCAGATCGCGGGCATGGCGCTGGTGCTGCTGGGCGTGATCGCCAACCAGCTCGGCTGGAGCCTGCCGCTGCGGCGGCGGCGGGTGGAGGGCTGATGCCGCACCGGAGGATGCCGTCTGCACGATCGTGTTGACCTGAGGCCTGACTACGATTAGTGTAGGCAGCTCATCGAACGATCGTGCTATTCACTGCCCTCGCTATGACCGCCAACGCCCCCCTGACCGCCGCCGCCGGCACGCTCCATTCCTTTGACGATGCAATCGCGCTGGAGGCTGCGGGCGAGCATCGCTTTCTGGGCCGCACCACGCCTGCGTACTGGAACATGATCGGGCCCTTCGGCGGCATCACCGCCGCGACGCTGCTGCAGGCGGCGCTGGACCATCCGCAGCGGCTGGGGGACCCGATCTCGCTGACGGTCAACTTTGCCGGGCCGATCGCCGAGGGGCCGTTCGAGATCGAGGCGCGGCCGGTGCGCACCAACCGCTCGACCCAGCACTGGAACCTGGAACTGCGCCAGGGCGATGCCGTGGCGACCACGGCCACCGCGGTCTTTGCCGTGCGGCGCGAGACCTGGGCCTGCGGCGAGGCGGCGATGCCGCAAGTGCCTGCGGCCGAGACGCTGCCGGGGATGGGCGGGTTTGCGCCGGTGCGCTGGCTCAAGTCTTACGACATGCGCCCGGTGCGCGGCGCCAAGCCGACTGCCGAGCCCGGAACGGAGCACCCGGACAGCCTGACGCAATTCTGGCTGCGCGATGCGCCGGCGCGCACCCCTGACTTTGCCGCCGTGGCGGCATGGGCCGACAGCTTTTACCCGCGCATCTTCCTCAAGCGCGCGGGCTTCGTGCCGGCCGGCACGGTGTCGATGACCACCTACTTCCATGCCGATGCCGGCACGCTCGCCGCCATCGGCGACAGCCACGTGCTGGCCAGCGCGCAGGCGCAGGTGTTCCGCCAGGGCTTCTTTGACCAGCGCGCGCAGCTATGGAGCGCGGACGGCGCGCTGATCGCCAGCTCGCACCAGATCGTCTACTACAAGGAATGAGCCGGGGCGGGCTCAGGCGATCGCTTCGCGCGCCTGGGCCTCGTAGCGGTGAACGGTGTTGCGCATGACCCAGAGCAGCATCACGCCTGGCAGCGCCACCGCCACGGTGCCCAGGTAGAAGGGCGCCCAGCCCCAGGCCTCGACCATATAGCCGGACGTGGGCCCCACATAGACCCGGCCCACCGAGGCCAGCGCCGACAGCAGCGCGTACTGCGTGGCCGAGAACGAGCGGTTGCACAGCGTCATCAGCAGCGCCACGAAGGCCGCCGTGCCCATGCCGCCGCACAGGTTCTCCACGGCGATGGTCGCGCCCATGGTCCACAAGTGCGGCGGCGTCACCGCCAGGATCCAGTAGCCCAGGTTCGACACCGCCTGCAGCACGCCGAACACCATCAGCGAGCGGTACAGCCCCAGGCGCACCATCAGCGTGCCGCCGAACAGCGCGCCGATGATGGTCGCCGCCAGCCCCAGCGTCTTGTTGACGATGCCGACCTCGCCCGCGGAGAAACCCACGCCGCGGATCAGGAAGGTGGTCGACAGGCTGCCGGCGAAGGCGTCGCCGAGCTTGTACAGCACGATCAGCAGCAGGAGCCACCATGCACCCGGGCGTGCGAAGAAGTCGCGCAGCGGGCCCAGGATGGCTTCTTCCAGCGAGCGCGGCGCGCGCGCGGGCACGTCCGGCTCCGGCGCCCACAGCAGCGTGACGATGCCTACGCCCATCAGCGCCGCCATCAGCAGGTAGGTCTGCTGCCAGCCGAGCACGCGGTCGGCCAGCCACAGCGCCAGGCCGCCCGACACCAGCATGGCGAGCCGGTAGCCCAGCACCTTGACCCCCGCGCCGGCGCCGCGTTCGGGCGGGCGCAGCACGTCGGTGCTGTAGGCGTCGAACACGATGTCCTGCGAAGCCGACAGGAAGGCCACCAGCGTGGCCAGCGCGGCCAGTGTCCACAACGCCTCGCGCGGCGGGCAGAAGGCCATGCCGGCAATGCCCAGCACCAGAGCAATCTGCGTCACCAGCAGCCAGCCGCGGCGGCGCCCCATCAGCGGCGGCGTGTAGCGGTCCATCAGCGGCGCCCACAGGAACTTGAAGATATAGGCCTGGCCGACCAGCGAGAAAAAGCCGATGGTCTTGATATCGAGCCCCTCGACCGTCATCCACGCCTGCAAGGTGCCCGAAGTCAGCGCCAGCGGCAGGCCGGAGGCAAAGCCCAGCATCAGCATGGCGCCGATGCGGCGGTTGCGGAAGATATCGAGATAGGTCTGGAAATTCATGGACGGGGCAGGCGTGTGCCGCCGCGCGGCTGCGCGGGCGCCGTGTATTATTGCATCACCTGATTGCCCATTCCCTGATTGCGCCCGAGGAACCGCACATGCTCCGCCGCCTGCAAGGTGTTCAGCGTCCCACCCGTCTCCGGCTGGCCCGCGCGCTGGCGCTGGCCGCGGTAGCCTTGCCGCTTGGCTGGGGCGTGCCGGCGCAGGCGCAGAACAGCGATGCCGGCGGCATCCGGCTGAACCCGGGCGGCTCCGCGGTGCGCAATATCGTGCCGGCCGAGGCCATCGAACAGCAGGCCACGCAGGAATACGAGCAGCTCAAGCAGGAGGCCATCGCCAAGCGCGCCCTCGCCCCTGACAGCCACCCGCAACTGATCCGCCTGCGCGCCATCGGCAAGCGGCTGCTGC
This sequence comes from Cupriavidus necator, assembly GCF_040578825.1. Classification (GTDB taxonomy): domain Bacteria; phylum Pseudomonadota; class Gammaproteobacteria; order Burkholderiales; family Burkholderiaceae; genus Cupriavidus; species Cupriavidus necator_E. The sequence continues at coordinate 32,828 of NZ_JBEFLI010000049.1, forward strand.
CGCAGACCGGCCGCTGGAACGAGCGTGCGCGGCAGTGGCAGTGGGAGATCAACCTGATCGGCTCCAAGCAGGTCAATGCCTTCTGCATGCCCGGCGGCAAGATCGCGATCTTTACCGGCCTGCTCGACCAGCTCAAGCTGACCGACGACGAGGTCGCGATGGTGATGGGTCACGAGATCGCGCACGCCTTGCAGGAGCACGCGCGCGAGCGCGCCGCCAAATCCGAGATCACCAACCTGGGCGCCAACGTGATTTCGCAGCTGTTCGGCTTCGGCAACCTCGGCAATATGGCGCTGGGCACCGGCGCGCACCTGCTGACGCTGCGCTTCTCGCGCGCGGATGAGTCCGAAGCGGACCTGATCGGCATGGATGTCGCCGCACGCGCCGGCTATGATCCGCGCGCCGCGGTGACGCTGTGGCAGAAGATGGGCAAGGTGTCGCAGTCCGGCGCCGAGTTCCTGTCGACGCACCCGTCCGGCCGCAGCCGGATCGCCGACCTGGAGAAGCACCTGCCCGAGGTGCTGCCGCTTTACGCGCGGGCCATCAACACCACCGTGGACAAGCTGCCGCCGTACCGGACCAATGTGGCAGGCCTGGGCGGTGCGCCGGTGGACAGCGGCGACGACGACAAACAGAAACCGCTGAAGCGCTGACGGCGCCATCGCGAAAACAGGCACCAAAAAAAAGCCGGCAAATTGCCGGCTTTTTCACCTTCAGCGGTACCTGACCCTGACCCGTCAGGCGCGCAGCCCGGTGGCCTCGTCGGCGCCGATATGCACGTTCATGCATTGCACCGCCGCGCCGGCCGCGCCCTTGCCCAGGTTGTCCAGGCGTGCCACCAGGTTCAGGCGCTCGGCATTGCCGAACACGAACAGGTCGACGCGGTTGGTGTCGTTGTTGGCCTGCACGTCGAAGAAGCCGCCGTCGAGGTTGTCGTCGCTGTTGTACGGCAGCACGCGCACGAACTGCTCGCCTTCATAGTGCTTGCGGTAGATCTCCAGGATCTGGTCCGGGCTGACCTTGCGCGCCAGCCGGTCCGCGAACACCGGCACCGTCACTGCCAGGCCCTTCAGGAAGTTGCCGACGATCGGGTTGAAGATCGGCGCCTGCGCCAGGCCTGCCTGCACGCGCATTTCCGGCAGGTGCTTGTGCTCCAGGCCGAGCGCGTACGGACGCGGGCTTTCCAGCTTCGGGTTACCGCCGGCTTCGAACTCGGCAATCATCTTCTTGCCGCCGCCGCTGTAGCCGGTCAGCGAGAACGCGCTCAGCGGGTAGTCGGCTGGCAGCACGCCAGCGTCCACCAGCGGGCGCACCGCCATCACGAAGGCGCTGGCATGGCAGCCCGGCACCGCGATGCGCTTGCTGGCGCGGATCTTCTCGCGCTGGCCGCGCACCAGCTCGGGCAGGCCGTAGGCCCAGTTGTCTGCAGTGCGGAACGCCGTGCTGGCGTCGATCACGCAGGTATTGGGGTTGGTCACCAGCGACACCGCCTCGCGCGAGGCCACGTCGGGCAGGCACAGGAAGGCAACGTCGGCCGCGTTCAGGAAGCGTGCTCGCTCGGCCGGGTCCTTGCGCTTGTCATCGGCAATGCGCAGCAGTTCCACGTCGGAACGACCGGAAAGATAGTCAAGCAGCCGGAGACCGGTAGTGCCTTCCTGACCATCGACGAACACTTTGAAAACCATGGCGGACTCACTCAATGAAGTGCGGGGGAATGCTTTGGATATGAGAAATCTCCCCTGCCGGGCGCTGTGGGGAACCTGCATTGTAGCGGGGATGGGGGCCGGTCGCAGGGGTTTGTACGGATTGGATTATTGCGATTTGGCACAGTTCAGCGCTTGCAGCATCTAACCAAGTAGGTTAATTTGCATGGAGAAGGGAACGGCGCATTACCCGCTGTGGCGGGTCCGGGAGTTGATTGCGGCAGGGCGGGTCAGCTTGACGATGTCAGCGTTCCAGGGCGCCAGGAACAGGTGTCTCACGCGCGGCGACGTCCTTGATGTAGTCGCCAGGATCCAGTCCGCCGACTTCTACAAAAGCATGACGACCTACGTCGACCATACCGTCTGGCAGGATGTGTATCGCCCATGTACATCGTATGGAGCGATCTACCTCAAGCTGACGGTGACCGAGGAAGTCCTGATTGTGTCGTTCAAGGCACGCTAGCGCGTGCGCCGCCTTGCCAGAGGAGCTCTCTATGCGATGCCCAGTATGTGGAGGCGCCGAACTCGAAAGGGGGCGGAAGGACTTTGTCTATACCTACCGTGGCGAGTCCACGGTAATCGAAGCGGTCCTAGCCGACTGGTGTCCTCAGTGCGGGGAAGGTGTGCTGGGTCAGGAAGAGGAAGAGCGGATCGGACCGCTGGCGCTCGCCTTCAACAAGCAAGTCAACGCCTCGCTTGTCGATCCGACTTACATTATGCAAGTCCGCAAGAAACTCCACCTCGACCAGCGCGAAGCCGCAGAGATCTTCGGCGGCGGGGTCAATGCATTCTCGCGCTACGAGACTGGCCGGACCAAGCCGCCGCTTGCGCTGGTAAAACTGCTCAAGCTGCTGGACCGCCACCCGGAACTGCTCGAGGAAGTCCGGGCGGCCTGATGGCTGCGCTCAGAGCGGGTAGTCGTAATCGATCGACAGCGGCGCGTGGTCGCTGAACTTCTCATCCTTGTAGATCGAGCACAGCCGCGCCGTGTCGGCAATCTTCGGCGTGGCGAGATGGTAATCGATCCGCCACCCCACGTTCTTGGCATAGGCCTGGCCGCGGTTGCTCCACCACGTGTACTGCTCGGGGCGCGGATCCAGCTTGCGGAACACGTCCACATAGCCATGGACGTCGAACAATTCGCCGATCCAGGCGCGCTCCTCCGGCAGGAACCCTGAGTTCTTCAGGTTGCCTTTCCAGTTCTTGATGTCGATTTCCTTGTGCGCGATGTTGACGTCCCCGCACAGCACGATCTCGCGCCCGCTCGCCTTGAGTTGCAACAAGTGCGGCAGGAACGCTTCCATGAAACGGAACTTGGCAAGCTGGCGTTCCTCGCCGCTGGAACCCGACGGCACGTAGACCGAGATTACCGCCAGGTGCGGATACTGCACTTCGACGTAGCGGCCTTCGCTGTCGAACTCGGAATTACCGAAGCCAGTGACCACCCGCTCCGGCTTGTGCCGCGTGTACAGGCCCACGCCGCTGTAGCCCTTCTTCTCGGCGTAATGGAAGAAACCGTGGTAGCCATGTGGCGCCAGGAACGCTTCGGTCATGTCGGCCTCCTGGGCCTTCAGTTCCTGCACGCAGACCATGTCCGCATCCTGCTTGCCCATCCAGTCGAAAAAGCCCTTCTTTGAGGCGGAGCGTATGCCGTTGAGGTTGGCGCTGATAATCCGTAACATCTCGGGAAATTTTGAATTCAGAGAGAAATGATGACGCAGAACACGCCTGGAAGCACGCAAGAGGGCGCCGACCTCAGCCAGACCTTTATCCGCTTTGCGCTCGATGCCGGCGTGCTGTCGTTTGGCGAGTTCGTCACCAAGGCCGGCCGCAAGTCGCCGTATTTCTTCAACGCCGGCCTGTTCAACCAGGGCGCGATGCTCGGCCAGGTGGCGCAATTCTATGCGAAAACCCTGCTGGCCTCGGGCGTGCAGTTCGACGTGCTGTTCGGGCCCGCGTACAAGGGCATCACGCTAGCGTCGGCCACCGCGGTGGCGCTGGCGGGCATGGGACGTGACGTCGGCTTCGCCTACAACCGCAAGGAAGCCAAGGACCACGGCGAGGGCGGCACGCTGGTCGGCGCCAGGCTGCAGGGCAAGGTCGTGATCGTCGATGACGTGATCTCGGCCGGCACCTCGGTGCGCGAGTCGGTGAACCTGATCCGCGCCGCCGGCGCCGAGCCGGCTGCGGTGCTGATCGCGCTGGACCGTATGGAAAAAAGCGGCACCGCCGAGCAGGTCGGCACGCATTCGGCCGTGCAGGACGTTCAGCGGGAATACGGCATCCCGGTGATCGCCATCGCCAGCCTGAGGGACCTGCTGGCTTACCTCGATGCGTCGCAGGACCCCGCGCTGTCGGCTTCGCGCGAAGCGGTGGCGGCCTATCGTCAGCGCTACGGCGTCTGAAACCGTTGATGACAAGGGGCGCCGCCAACCGGCGCCCGTTCCGCGTTTAGCGGACAGGCGGCAGGGCAGGCGGACTTTCCAAACGGCAGGGAGCGCGGCGTGGCGGAAAAAGAACGGCAGGAGCGGCAAGAACGGCAAGTGCCGCAAGAGCGGCAGGAAAAGACTGCACGGCAGATGGCACGGCAGCCAACGCAGGCCAAAGCCGAAAACGGCGCCAATGCCGATTCCCTGGCCGAGCGTGGCGCCCAGGTGCGGCCGCGCAAGCCGGTGCGCGAAGCCGCCAAGGCTCCGGACCGGCCGCCGCACGAGGCCTATGCCGTGCGCGCGCTGGTGCTGCAGGGCGGCGGCGCGCTTGGCGCCTACCAGGCCGGCGTGTACCAGGGGCTGGCCGAAGGCGGCATCTACCCGAACTGGGTCGCCGGCATTTCCATCGGCGCGCTCAACGCCGCGGTGATCGCCGGCAACCCCCCCGAGCGGCGCGTCGAGCAGCTATGCGCCTTCTGGAAGCACATCTGCGCGCAGCCGTGGCTGCCTGCCCTGGCGCCTGACTGGCTCACCGACGATGCCGAACGCTGGCCCGAGCCGCTGCGCATCTGGTTCGACGGCCTGCACGCCGCGCGCGCGATGTTCGAAGGCCAGCGCGGCTTCTACCAGCCGCGCAGCTGGCCCGAGCTGTTGTCGCGCTATGCCGAACCCACCCGCGCCAGCTTCTACGACACCACGCCGCTGAAGGCGACCCTGGAGCGCTTTGCCGACTTCGACCTGATCAACCACCGGCCCGACCTGATGCGTGTGTCGGTGGGCGCGGTCAATGTGCGCACCGGCAACTTCGCGTATTTCGACAACACCCGCGACAAGCTCTGCCCCGAGCATTTCATGGCCTCGGGCGCCTTGCCGCCTGGCTTCCCGGCGGTGGAGATCGACGGCGAGTATTACTGGGACGGCGGCCTGGTCTCGAACACGCCGCTGGCCGAGGTGCTGACCGCGCAGCCGCGGCGCGACGCGCTGATCTTCCAGGTCGACCTGTGGAGCGCGCGCGGCAAGCTGCCGCACGACCTGATCGACGTGGCCGAGCGCGAGAAGGAGATCCGCTATTCCAGCCGCACGCGCGCCATTACCGACTACATGCGCGAGCAGCAGAACATGCGCCGCATGCTCAATGAAGTGATGGCGCTGGTGCCGCCGTCAAAGCGCGACCACGAGCAGTACCGCCGCGCCGCCGAGCAGGCCTGCGACGCGCGCCGCAACGTGATCCAGCTGATCTACCGCGACAAGTCGTTCGAGAACATGGCCAAGGACTACCAGTTCAGCGCGCTGACCATGCAGGAGCACTGGACCAGCGGGCTGGACGATATCCGCCAGACGCTGCGCCACCCGCAATGGCTGGCGATGCCCAGCCGGGAAAAGCCCTTCGTCACGCACGACGTGCACCGCGGCAACGGCGGCTGAGCCAACCCGACAGCCTTATTCGACTTTCACCTTCGCCAGCTCCGGCCGCGCCGGCGGATAGGCCGGCTTCAGGTCCTCGAAGACTTTCGTCAGGATCTCCGCGACCATCAGGTTGCGGTGCGTCTTGGAGTTGGCCGGCACCACGTACCACGGGCATTCGGGTGTGCTGGTGGCCATGATGGCCGCCTCGTAGGCGTCCATATAGGCTTTCCAGTGCTTGCGCTCGGCCAGGTCGGTGGTGTCGAATTTCCAGTGCTTTTCCGGGTCGGCCAGCCGCGCTTCCAGCCGTTCCTTCTGCTCGTCGCGCGAAATATGCAGGTAGCATTTGACGATGGTGGTGCCGGTCTCGGTCAGCATCGTCTCGAATGCGCGGATCTGGCGGAAGCGCCGTTCGGCCTCGGCATTGTCGATCCAGCCATGCACGCGCGTGATCAGCACGTCCTCGTAATGGCTGCGGTTGAACACCACGATCTCGCCCGCCCTGGGCACCTGCAGGTGGATGCGCCACAGATAGTCGCGCGCCAGCTCTTCCGGCGACGGTGCCTTGAAGCCGACCACGCGGATGCCGAGCGGATCGAAGCTGCGGAACACGCCGCGCACGGTGCCGTCCTTGCCGCTGGTGTCCATGCCCTGCAGCACCACCAGCAGCTTGCGGCGGTGCTCGGCATAGAAGATGTCCTGCTGCGCGTCGAGGGCGTTGCTCAGTTCGGTCAGGCGGGCAAGATCTTCTTCCTTGTTGCCGCACGACAGCGGCTTGCTGCCGGCGTCGAAGTCGGCAAGGCGGAAGTGCTTGTCCGAGGTGATGCGGAAATCGTCCAGCGGCATGGGCGCTCCATCGGTCTGACCTGCACGATCAAAGGGATTGGGCGCCCCGCGGATCTTCCGTTGCGAGGAAAGCTAAGGAATGTGACCGGGGCGCGCAGCCCCTATGGTCAGGCCGGCAGGGCTGCCAGGTCAATGCTGCCTTCGAACACGGTGGTCGCCGGACCGGTCATGCGCACCGGCTCCGAACCGCCATCCCAGGCGATGCTCAGTTCGCCGCCGTGGGTGTGCACCCGCACCGGCGAGTCCAGCAGCCCGCGCCGGATGCCTGCCACGACCGCCGCGCACGCGCCAGTGCCGCAGGCCAGCGTTTCGCCGGCGCCGCGCTCGAAGACGCGCAGGCGGATGGTGTGGCGGTCCTCGACCTGCATGAAGCCGGCATTGACGCGGTTGGGGAAGGCGGGATGGTGTTCGATCACCGGGCCATCCTGCAGCACCGGGAAGTTTTCCACATCGGCCACCACCTGCACCGCGTGCGGATTGCCCATCGACACCGCCGAGATCCATTCCCTGCGGCCGTTGACTTCCAGACCGTAGAGCGTGTCGGCGCCTTCCGTGCGGGTCGGCAGGCCTTCAGCGCGCAACGGCACGCGCGCCGGTTCCAGCTCGGGCGCGCCCATGTCGACCGTGACCTGGCCGTCGTCCTGCAGCGTCAGCGTGATCACCCCGTTCATCACCTCGACGCGCACCGAGCGCTTGTCGGTCATGCCCTTGTCGGTGACAAAGCGCACGAAGCAGCGCGCGCCGTTGCCGCAGTGCTCCACCTCGCTGCCATCGGCATTGAAGATGCGGTAGCGGAAATCGACATCCGCGCGCGAGGGCTTCTCGACCACCAGCATCTGGTCGGCGCCCACGCCGAAATGCCGGCTGGCGAGCGCGCGCCACTGCGCGGGCGTCAGGTCGATCTGCTGGTGGATGCCGTCGAGCACGACAAAGTCGTTGCCGGCGCCATGCATCTTGGTGAACTGGAGTTTCATGAGGGGGATTGTAGCCGTGGGGCGCCGGACGTGCCGGCGCGCTCAGTAGATCTCGGGCTCGCCCGGCGGGCGGTGCTTGAAGCGCTTGTGCACCCAGTAGTATTCCGGCACGCGCGGGCGGATGCAGTCCTCGAAGAACGCGTTCATGCGGCGCGTGTCGTCGGTGACGCTTTCGCCGGGATAGCCGTCCCAGGCCGGCAGGATGCGCAGCACGTAGCCCTGGTAGTCGGGCAGCATCTCGGTATAGATCGGCACCACCTTAGCCCCGGTCAGCCGCGCCAGCCGCGACACCGAGGTCAGTGTCAGCGCCTGCACGCCGAAGAACGGCACGAACTCAGAATCGCGCTCGCCGAAGTCCATGTCGGCGATCAGCTGCAGCGCCTCGCCCTTCTTCAGGCAGCGCAGGATGTCGCGCGCGCTGTCGTTGCGCGAGATCATGTTGGCGCCAAAGCGCCCGCGCGCGTGCTTGAGGAAGACGTCGAAGAGGTCGTTCTTCTGTTTCGTATAGAGCGATGCGCCGGAGCGCCCGACGTGCTCGCGCAGATGGATGGTCAGCCGGATGGCGCCGGCTTCCACGCCCGACAGGTGCAGCGTCACCAGGATATGCGGGGTGCCGTCCAGCGCCACCAGGCCGGCCTGGTCGTCGATCTGCACCCAGCGGCGCATCTGCGCCTCGCTGCCGGTCCAGAAGATGCCGCGCTCGGCAAAGCTGCGGAACAGCGTACGGAAGCTCTGGCGCGTCAGCGCGTCGATCTCGGCCTCGGTCCGGTCCGGAAAGCACAGGCGCAGGTTCGCCCGCACCACGCCGCGGCGCCCGCTTGGCACCAGGTAGAGCAGGCTGCCCAGGGCCTCGCCGAAGCGGGCGACAAACGGATATGGCAGTTTGCCCAGCACCGTCAGCAGTCCGATGCCGAGCCACGTGAACAAACGGCTCATGAAATCGATTGATCAGTGGCCGGCACGGCGCTGTCGCCGGGAGCGCCCGCACCGGCGGGATGCTTGTAGCGGTTGTAGGCCCACAGGTATTGCGTCGGGCACAGCGCCACCAGCTCCTCAATGGTCTGGTTAATGACCGCGGCGGCTTCGGCGGGATCGTCCGGCAGCATGCCCCCGCCGTGGATCACGCGCAGGTGGGCGCGATAGCCGGCGCCGCGCGGGAGCCGCTCGGCAAACACCGCCACCACCGGCGCGCCGGTCAGTTGCTGCAGCCGGTGCACCAGCGCCATCGTATAGGCGGGCTTGCCGAAGAACGGCGCCCAGTGGCCCTCGCCGCCGCTGGGCACCTGGTCCGGCAGGATGCCCACCGCCTGGCCGCGCTTGAGCGCCTTGACCAGCATGCGCACCCCGCGCGGGGTGGCCGGCGCCATATGCATATTGGGGCGGGTGCGCATCTTCTCGATCCAGTCGCGCAGCCAGGGCTGGTGCGGCGGCTTGAACAGCGCGGTGACGGGGCGCAGCAGTGCGTGCGATTGCGGCAGCACTTCAAAGCAGCCCAGGTGCGGGGTCAGGATGATGAGGCCCTTGCCGCGCGACTGCAGCTGTTCCAGCTCGGGCCACATGTAGTCGTCAAAGCCGTACAGGCGCGCGCCGATCTTGCGCCGGCTCCAGAAGTAGGGCATCTCGACGATCATGCGTCCGGCCGAGCGCGCGGCTTCGTCGATCATCGCGTCGGTGGCATCGGGAAAGGCGTGGCGGAAGTTTTCCCGCAGGCGCTGGCCATAGCGGCCGGGGAGCCGCCCCGCCAGCAGCCCGAGCGCGCCGCCGACTGCTTGCAGCAGGCCCAGCGGAAGGCGGGAGATCAGCCAGAAAAGAAAGGTCATCAGCGCTAAAAACGAATCTGTAGCGAGTCCGTCGCGGGTCCGTGCCGGGGAGCAGACGGGCAAACAAGCGTTTTTTCGATTTCGGTATTCAGTTCCGCGCGCAACGTGCCGTCATCGTGGAACCGGCCCGGTACGGGCGGCATTGTGTGGCTTTGGTCCCGTTTGGTTCCCTATGACGCGCTGCAACGAGCCCGGCAGGCGCGTATAATAGCGTGTATCGCCGAGTTAACTGACAACTTGCGGGGCGATGCCGCTCTCACCGGGCAGCTTGAAATACCGCTAAAGCGTCGCCGCCATGAACCGAACAGGCTGGCACGCAATAGCCAACCTGGAGAATAAGTTCGTGGCAAACGACTTCCTTTTTACTTCGGAATCCGTCTCCGAAGGCCATCCCGATAAGGTCGCCGACCAGATTTCCGACGCCGTCCTGGACGCCATCCTGGCGCAGGACAAGTACGCGCGTGTGGCGGCCGAGACGCTTTGCAACACCGGTCTGGTGGTGCTGGCCGGGGAAATCACCACGACCGCCAACGTCGACTACATCCAGATTGCGCGCGACACGATCAAGCGCATCGGCTACGACAATACCGAGTACGGCATCGACTACAAGGGCTGCGCGGTGCTGGTCGCCTATGACAAGCAATCGCCCGATATCGCCCAGGGTGTCGACCGCGCTTCCGACGACTACCTGAACCAGGGTGCCGGCGACCAGGGCCTGATGTTCGGCTACGCCTGCGACGAGACCCCGGAGCTGATGCCGTTCCCGATCTACTACGCCCACCGCCTGGTCGAGCGCCAGTCGCTGCTGCGCCGCGACGGCCGCCTGCCCTGGCTGCGCCCGGACGCCAAGTCGCAGGTCACGGTGCGCTATGTCGACGGCAAGCCGCACAGCGTGGACACCGTGGTGCTGTCGACCCAGCATTCGCCCGATATCACCCAGGCCCAGATCCGCGAAGCGGTGATCGAAGAGATCATCAAGCCGGTGCTGCCGGCCGAGATGCTGAAGGAAACCAAGTACCTGGTGAACCCGACCGGGCGCTTCGTCATCGGCGGCCCGCAGGGCGACTGCGGCCTGACCGGCCGCAAGATCATCGTCGATACCTACGGCGGCGCTTCGCCGCACGGCGGCGGCGCGTTCTCGGGCAAGGACCCGTCCAAGGTCGACCGCTCGGCCGCCTACGCCGCGCGCTACGTCGCCAAGAACGTGGTGGCCTCGGGCCTGGCGCGCCAGTGCCAGGTGCAGGTGAGCTACGCCATCGGCGTGGCCCGCCCGATCAACGTGACGGTCTACACCGAAGGCACCGGCAAGATCCCCGACGCCAAGATCGCCGAGCTGGTGCAGGAGCATTTCGACCTGCGCCCGAAGGGCATCGTGCAGATGCTGGACCTGCTGCGCCCGATCTACGAAAAGACCGCCGCTTACGGCCACTTCGGCCGCGAAGAGCCGGAATTCTCGTGGGAAGCCACCGACAAGGCGGCAGCGCTGCGCGCCGCGGCCGGCCTGTAATCCACGCTGAGCCCGCAGCACAGAAACCCCGCCGGCCCTCCGGGCCCGCGGGGTTTTTTCTTGCTCGCGTGACGCCGGCGCCACGGTAAGCCGCAGGGAGTAAAATCGCGCCATCCCGTGCCGCCACACCGGCGGCCGACCCACGTGCTGGGTAACTGTTTCAGAGGATGCCATGCCCGAAGCGCCTGCCATTGCCACCACCGCATCGTCGAGCCAACCGGCTGCCCAATCGGCTTCCACCAGCCAGCTCAACCTGATCCGCCCGCAGCCCTACACCGACTGGGCGCCGCAGGTCACGGCCGAGGAACGCGCCACGCTGCGCCGCGAGCTGGAGCAGGGCGCCGTGCTCTACTTCCCCGACCTGAAATTCCGCTTCGAGTCCGGCGAAGAGCGCTTCCTGGACAGCCGCTATTCCGACGGCAAGTCCAAGAACATCAACCTGCGCGCCGACGACACCGCGGTGCGCGGCGCCCAGGGCACGCCCCAGGACCTGGCCGACCTGTACAGGCTGATCCGCCGCTACGCCGACAACAGCGAGACGCTGGTGCGGACGTTGTTCCCGGAGTACATCCCGCACATGACGCGCGCCGGCACCTCGCTGCGCCCCAGCGAGATCGCCGGGCGCCCGGTGAGCTGGCGCAAGGACGACACGCGCCTGCACGTCGACTCGTTCCCGTCCAACCCGATGCTGGGCAGGCGCCTGCTGCGCGTGTTCCACAATATCGATCCGGCCGCGCCGCGGGTGTGGCGCGTGGGCGAGCCGTTCGCCGATTTTGCGCAGAAGTTCGTGCCGAAGACGCACGGCATGTGGCCGGGACAGGCGTCGCTGATGAAGCTGCTGCATATCACCAAGCGCAAGCGCTCGGAATACGACCACCGCATGCTGCAGCTGCATGACCTGGCCAAGGCCGACCTGGACTATCAGCGCGACGTGCCGCAGCAGGAATTCCACTTCCCGCCGGGTTCGACCTGGATCGTGTTCAGCGACCAGCTGCTGCACGCCGCCATGCGCGGCCGCGCGATGATGGAGCAGACCATCTACCTCGAACCGCAGGCGATCTCCGACCATACGCATTCGCCCGAGGCGGTGCTGTCGCGCATGCTCGGACGGCCGATGCTGGTGTCCTGATCGGCGCCGATCAGCACGCGATCAGCGCAGAAGCAGCTTCAGCATCGTCTCGAAGGTCTTGCCATAGGGCGGCTTGAGCAGGCCGGCGCCGTTCAGCGCCGCCTGGTGGAATACCGGCTTCAGCTTGGAGAAGGTGTCGAAGCCCGCCTGGCCGTGATACGCGCCCATGCCGCTCGCGCCGACGCCGCCGAACGGCAGCCCGTCCTGGGCGATATGGAACAGCGTGTCGTTGATGGTGACGCCGCCGGCAACGGTCTGGCGCATCACATGGCCGATCGCGCCGCGGTCGCGCTCGAACAGATAGAGCGCCAGCGGGCGCGGGCGCGCATTGATGTAGTCGATCGCCTCGTCCAGCGTGCGGTATGTCACCACCGGCAGCACCGGCCCGAAGATCTCCTCGCGCATCGCGGTCACGCTCCCGGGCGCATCCAGCAGCAGCACCGGGGGCAGGCGGCGCGCCTGCGCGTCAGGTTGCGCATCCGACAGCGGCACCACGGTCGCGCCCTGCGCCGCGGCCTCGTCGACCAGCCCGGCCAGCCGCGCGAAATGGCGCGGGCTGATGATGCTGGTGTAGTCCGGCGGGTTGCGCGCCAGCTCGGGATAGAGCCGGTTCACGCACTGGCGCGCGGCCTGCACCACGGCATCGCGCATGTCTTCCGGCACCAGCACATAGTCAGGCGCGATGCAGGTCTGGCCGGCGTTCATCAGCTTGCCCACCAGGATGCGTTCGACCGCACGCGGCAGGTCCGCACCGGCGCCGATGATGGCCGGCGACTTGCCGCCCAGCTCCAGCGTCACCGGCGTCAGGTTGGCGGCCGCCGCGCGCATCACATGGTGGCCGACCGCGGTCGAGCCGGTGAACAGCAGGTGGTCGAAAGGCAGCGCGGTAAAGGCGCTGGCCACCTCGGCATCGCCGTTGACCACCACGATCTCGTCCGGCGCAAAGTGCTGCAGTACCAGTTTCGCGAGCAGCGCGGCAAAGCGCGGCGTGTATTCCGACAGCTTCACCATGGCGCGGTTGCCGGCGGCCAGTGCGCCGGCCAGCGGCCCGATGGTCAGGTACAGCGGGTAGTTCCAGGGCACCACGATGCCCACCACGCCCAGCGGCTGCGGCACCAGCCGTGAGCGTCCCGGGCGGAACCAGAAGCCAGTGGCGGCACGGCGCACGCGCATCCAGCGCTTGCCGTGGCGCAGTGCGTCATCGATGCCGGCGATGCTGGGGAAGACCTCCAGCAGCGCGGTTTCCTGCCGCGGCCGGTTGGTGAAATCGTCGTGGATCGCGCCGGCAATGGCGGCCTGGTGCTCGATCACCAGCCGGCGCAGGCGCTGCAGCCGGTCGGCGCGCACGGTCCATGGCGGCAACTGGTCGCGCCGCGATGCCGCATGCATCGCGCCGAAGACGGAAGACAGATCGGGGACTTCTCGCATCGCTGCGTTCCTGGGAGCCTGAGGGGGATTGAGTCGGATCTCGCCGGGCCGCTGCGCAAGCGCGCGCGCCTTGCCGCGCAAGCCGGCGCAATCGGATGCGATTCGCGTGTTCCCGCGCACGATAAGGTAGCGCGCCGGCCGTGGCAATGGAAGTTTCCTACCAGCGGGCCGATTCAAACGGCCGTCCGCATGGCATTGCGGGTCATCCCTACGTCCTTCTCCACGCCTGCGGCTAGCGCCTACACTGGATTTCACGGCTTGCCATCCGCTGGACGGACAGGGCGCGCGCGGCCGGCCGGCTTGGCCCCGTCCGGCTCACGCATGCGCGCCGCCTGCGGACTCGCGGGGAGACAGATGGAAACCACCTATGACTACGTCATCGTCGGCGCGGGCTCGGCTGGCTGTGCGCTGGCCGGACGGCTCGCCGACAGCGGCGACGACACCATTGCCCTCATAGAGGCCGGACACCACGACCATCATGTGCTGGTACGCACACCCGCCGGTGTTGCCGCAATGCTGGGGCGCGCGGGAGCCCGCAACTACGCCTACGAGACGGTACCGCAGCCAGGCCTGAACGGCCGCCGCGGTTACCAGCCGCGCGGACGCGGGCTGGGCGGCTGCTCGTCCACCAACGCGATGATCTACACGCGCGGCCGGCCCGCCGACTACGACGACTGGGCTGCGGCCGGCTGCGACGGCTGGTCGTGGGACGACGTGCTGCCGTACTTCCGCCGCGCCGAGTGCAATGAACGGCTGGCCGGCAGCGACGACGATCCGCTGCACGGCGGCAATGGCCCGCTGCATGTATCCGACCTGCGCACGCCCAACCCCTTCGGCGAACGCTTTATCGAGGCCGCGCAGCAGGCGGGCTTTTTGCGCAACGACGATTTCAACGGCGAAGAGCAGGAGGGCGTGGGCTGGTACCAGGTCACGCAGCATGCGGGCGAGCGCTGGAACGCGGCGCGCGCCTACCTGCACGGCGGCAACGTGCGCGACAAGGCCTGCAACGGCGGCCGCGCGCGCCTGCATGTGCTGACCGGCACGCAGGCGCTGCGCATCGTGTTCGAAGGCCGCCATGCGGCCGGCGTGCTGGTCGTACGCGACGGCCGCCAGCATTTGCTGCGCGCGCGCCGCGACGTGATCGTCTGCGCCGGCGCGTTCGGCTCGCCGCAACTGCTGATGGTGTCGGGCGTCGGGCCCGCGGCGCAACTGCGCGAGCTCGGCATCGGCGTGGTGCATGACCTCCCTGGCGTGGGCACCAACCTGCAGGACCATCTCGACATCGTGCTGCACAAGCGCGTGGCCGCGCCCGAGCTGTTCGGCGTGTCGTTCGGCGGCCTCGCGCGGCTGCTGTCGGAAATGCTGCGCTACCGGCGCGAGCGCACCGGCATGCTGTCGAGCAATTTCGCCGAAGCCGGCGGCTTCGTGCGCACCCGCCCGGATTTGCCCGAGCCCGACCTGCAACTGCATTTCGTGGTCGGCATGTGCGACAACCATATGCGCCGGCTCAACGCCGGCCATGGCTATTCCTGCCATGTGTGCGTGCTGCGTCCGCGCAGCCGCGGCGAAGTGCGCCTGGCCTCGGCCGATATCCGGCGCGCGCCGCTGATCGACCCGCGCTACCTGAGTGATGTGCGCGACCTCGACGACATGGTGGCCGGCGTGCGCATTGTTCGCCGGATCTTCGCGCAGCCGCAGCTGGCATGCTTCGGCGGGCGCGAGCTCTATTCCGCCCACCTGCGCGCCGACGGCAGCGACGACGCCGACGTGCGCGAGATGATCCGTGAACGCGCCGACACCATCTACCATCCGGTGGGCACCTGCCGCATGGGCATGGATGCGATGGCGGTGGTCGACCCGCAGCTGCGCGTGCGCGGTGTGCACGGCCTGCGCGTGGTCGATGCGTCGATCATGCCGACGCTGATCGGCGGCAATACCAATGCGCCCGCGATCATGATCGGCGAGCGCGCGCACGATCTGATCCGCTATGCGCCGCGCGTGATGTTGCGGGTGCTGGAGTCGATGGAGGCCTGAGGGGCGACTTTGAAAGACACGTGATCCCCGCTTTCGCGGGGATCACGCGCGTTAAGGCTTGTCGTTCCCGCGCCTCGCCGGTCAGCCTTCGAAGCCGCGCGAAAACACCCGCTTCATCGTATCGGCATCCGCATCCAGCGTGCCGAATACCCGCCCATGCTGCCGCCCGAGCCGGCTTGCGACAAACAGCTCCGCATTCTCTGCCTCGGCATGCGCCAGCATCAGCGCCGCCTGCGCGGTCAGCACCAGGCCCTGCGCAAAGCGGCGCGCATGCGTCTCCAGGTGCTCGGGCGCTTCGCGCAGCATCGCCTGCAGCGACGCCAGTTCGGCGCGTACCGCCGGATGGCCGCCGGCGCGGCGCGACAGGTCCTGCAGCAGCCGCGCGGCATCGTCGGGATTGCGCTGGATCGCGCGCAGCACGTCCAGGCACATGATGTTGCCCGAGCCTTCCCAGATCGAGTTGACCGGGGCCTCGCGATAGAGCCGCGCCATCGGGCCTTCCTCGACATAGCCGTTGCCGCCCCATACCTCCA
The DNA here is from genome assembly GCF_040578825.1 of Cupriavidus necator. GTDB lineage: Bacteria > Pseudomonadota > Gammaproteobacteria > Burkholderiales > Burkholderiaceae > Cupriavidus > Cupriavidus necator_E. The sequence goes on from NZ_JBEFLI010000049.1 coordinate 48,635, forward strand.
TCGCTTCGCCGGTGGCTTCGAGCGTGCGCTTGCACACCCAGAACTTGGCCGCGGGCGTGACCACGCGCTTCCATGCGGCGGCAAGCGGATCATCGTCGGCGTGCTCGAAGGCGTGGCCCAGTTCCATCATCAGCAGCGTGGCCGCTTCGGATTCCAGTGCCAGGTCGGCCAGCACGTTGCGCATCAGCGGCTGGTCCGCCAGCAGGCGTCCGAAGGCGCTGCGATGGCGCGTATGGTGCAGCGCCTGCACGAAGGCCGCGCGCAGGATCGCCGCGCTGCCGATCACGCAATCCAGCCGCGTGCTGGTGGCCATCTCGATGATGGTCGGGATGCCGCGGCCTTCCTCGCCGATCAGGATGCCGGTGGCGTCGCGGAACTCGACCTCGCTGCTCGAGTTGGAGCGATTGCCGAGCTTGTCCTTCAGGCGCTGGATCAGGATCGGGTTCTTGCTGCCGTCATCGCGAAAGCGCGGCACGAAGAAGCACGACAGCGGCCCGTCCTCGGCGCCCATGCGCGCGACCACCAGGTGCGCATCGCACATCGGCGCGGAGAAGAACCACTTGTGCCCGGTCAGCGCGTATGCCGCGCCGCGGCCTTCGCCGTTCACCGCGCGCGCCACGGTGGTGTTGGCGCGCACATCGGAGCCGCCCTGTTTCTCGGTCATGCCCATGCCGATCATGATCGCCGTCTTGTTGCGCCAGGGCAGGTCGCGCGCATCGTGTTCGGCCGAGTACAGCCGCGGCTCCAACTCGGCAAACAGTGCGGTTTCCTTGCGCAGTACCGGGATGCTGGCGAAGGTCATGGTAGGCGGGCACAGCGATCCGGATTCCACCTGCGCCTGCAGGAAGTAGCCGGCGGTGCGCGCCACCCACGCGCCCGCGCGCGGCTGCGCAAAGGGCAGGGACTGCAGTTGCTGGCTGCGCAGCAGGCCCAGCAATGCATGCCAGCTCGGATGGAAACCCACCAGATCGATGCGGTCGCCGGTGCGGCTGTGCGTATGCAGCTCAGGCGTGTAGCGGTTGGCGTCCGCGGCCCACTGCTGGACTTCTGGCTCGCCCAGGCGCGCGCCGAACTGGCCGAGTGCCTCGGCGTGCCAGTCGCCACCCAGCCGTTGCAGCGCGCCACGCAGCGCCGCATCGGTGGCGAACAGGTTGTAGTGCGCGAGATCGGGCACCTGGTTGAATACGCGGTGGGTGGCGGCTTCGGTCATGGCGGATTCCTGCAGGCTGTTCTGGCGTTGGAGGCAAGCACGTGTTACTGCATGGTAGAGCACGTGACGCGCGTTTGAGTGCCGGGGGATGCCCTTAGCTGCGGCGCGCGCGGCATGACGCATTGCAGCATGCTGCATTGGATACCTTGCCGCACGGCACTTGCGACCGAATTAGGGGTGGCGCCCACTTTGGGCTTGTGCTTAAATTCACCCCGTTGGATGAAACAGGGGTGCCGTACGGATGGGCCGTGCGGCTGAGAGAGTCCCTTCGAACCCGATCCGGTTAGTACCGGCGTGGGAAGTTTCAGCAAGACCAAGCCTCTTGTCCCTCCGGGACTCGCTTCCTCCGGCCCCGTGGCCGTGGCGGCGCTCACAGGGCTCCTGGTTTCGTCCACCCCGCAAGAGAGAGGACGACACCCATGGCCCGTACTGCCCCCGCAGCTTCCTTCGAATCGCTTGAAAGCGATCTCGACCAGAAATTCGCCTACCCGGCTTCCAGCAAGACCTACCTGACCGGCAGCCGCCCGGATATCCGCGTGCCGCTGCGCACGATCCTGCAGACGTCCACGCGCACCGATAAGGGCGAGATGCAGAATCCGCCGATCCCGGTGTACGACACCTCGGGCCCGTACAGCGACCCTGACGTGCATATCGACCTGAAGGCAGGCCTGCCGCCGGTTCGCGCGAAGTGGATCGAGGAGCGCGGCGACACCGAAGTGCTGCCGGGCCTGTCGTCGGAATACGGCCGCGACCGTGCCAACGACCCCGCCACCGCGCACCTGCGCTTTGCCCAGCTGACCAATCCGCGCCGCGCCAAGGCCGGTGCCAACGTCTCGCAGATGCACTATGCGCGCAAGGGCATCATCACGCCGGAAATGGAATATGTGGCGCTGCGCGAATCGCTGAACCTGCAGGCGCTGTACGACAAGCCCGAATACAAGGCGCTGCTGCGCCAGCACCCCGGCAACGCGCTGGGCGCCGGCCTGCCGCTGCGTCCGGAAGACATCACGCCGGAATTCGTGCGCCAGGAAATCGCCTCCGGCCGCGCCATCATTCCCGCCAACATCAACCACACCGAACTGGAGCCGATGGCGATCGGGCGCAATTTCCGCGTCAAGATCAACGGCAACCTGGGCAACTCGGCGGTGACCTCGTCGCTGGCCGAGGAAGTGGAAAAGATGGTGTGGTCGATCCGCTGGGGCGCCGACACCATCATGGACCTGTCCACTGGCAAGCACATCCATGAAACGCGCGAATGGATCCTGCGCAACTCGCCGGTACCGATCGGCACGGTGCCGATCTACCAGGCGCTGGACAAGACCGGCGGCATCGCCGAGGACCTGACCTGGGAGATGTTCCGCGACACGCTGATCGAGCAGGCCGAGCAGGGCGTGGACTACTTCACCATCCACGCGGGCGTGCTGCTGCGCTACGTGCCGCTGACCGCCGACCGCGTCACGGGCATTGTCTCGCGCGGCGGTTCGATCATGGCCAAGTGGTGCCTGGCGCATCACAAGGAAAACTTCCTGTACACGCACTTCGACGAGATCTGCGAGATCATGAAGGCCTATGACGTGTCGTTCAGCCTCGGCGACGGCCTGCGTCCGGGTTGCATCGCCGACTCGAACGACGACGCCCAGTTCGGCGAACTGCGCACGCTGGGCGAACTGACCGCCAAGGCGTGGAAGCACGACGTGCAGGTGATGATCGAAGGCCCGGGCCACGTGCCGCTGCAGCGCATCCAGGCCAATATGGACGAAGAGCTCAAGCATTGCTACGAGGCGCCGTTCTACACCCTGGGACCGCTGGTGACGGACATCGCCCCCGGCTACGATCACATCACCAGCGGCATCGGCGCGGCCAATATCGGCTGGATGGGCACCGCCATGCTGTGCTACGTCACGCCCAAGGAGCACCTGGGCCTGCCGGACAAGGAAGACGTGCGCGAAGGCATCATCACCTACAAGATCGCGGCCCACGCTGCCGACCTTGCCAAGGGGTGGCCCGGCGCGCAGCTGCGCGACAACGCGCTGTCCAAGGCACGCTTCGAGTTCCGCTGGGAAGACCAGTTCAACCTGGGCCTCGATCCGGAACGCGCGCGTTCGTACCACGACGCCACGCTGCCGGCCGAGGGCGCCAAGATCGCCCACTTCTGCTCGATGTGCGGGCCGAAGTTCTGCTCGATGAAGATCACGCAGGAAGTGCGCGACTACGCGGCGTCGTTGCCCAAGGAAGCGCAGCAGGGCATGGAAGAGAAGTCGATCGAGTTCCTGAAGAAGGGCAGCAAGATCTACTCGTGATGCAGTGACTGGCAGTACGGGCATGGCTTCGCACCCATGCCCGCTCGTGTTTCGCCGCCGCGCAGCGCCTCGCGCGGCGGCACCGATAACAAGGAGGCCGGCGCGGCCGCACGCCCCGTCCGGCACAACACCCCTCATGACAGCAGTGCAGTCGTTTGACGTCGCCATCCTCGGGGCCGGTCTTGCCGGCCGCCTGGCCGCCTGGCAACTGGTACGCGGCGGCGCCCGCGTGGCGCTGGTGGAGCGGGCCGGGCCGGACGGCGCGGGCTCGGCCGCTTATGTGGCCGCGGCCATGCTGGCACCGCTGGCGGAATCGGCCATTGCCGAGCGCCGTATCGTCGACCTCGGCATCGCCAGCGTCGACCTGTGGCGCGCGTGGCTGGCCGAACTGCCGGAGCCGGTCTTCTTCCAGCAGGACGGCACGCTGGTGGTCTGGCATGCGCGCGACCGCGGCGAGATGTCGCTGTTTACCAGCCGCGTGCGCGCGGTGGCGCCGCCCGAACTGGTGGCGCAGCGCCTGCACACGCTCGATGGCAAGGGCGTGGGCGAAGTCGAGCCCGCGCTGGCGGGGCGTTTCCCGCAGGGCCTGCTGCTGGCGGGCGAAGGCCAGCTCGACAACCGCGGCGTGCTGCGCGCGCTGCTGTCGTGCGCGGTCAGCGAAGGCGTGCATTGCGTCTGGGAAGCCGGTGAAGTCGATGCCGGGACGTTGCCCAGGCTCGGCATCCGCGCCGACGTGGTGCTGGATTGCCGCGGCCTCGGGGCGCGCTCGGCCTGGCCCGCGCAGCCGGGCGGCGACAAGCCGGGCCTGCGCGGCCTGCGTGGCGAAGTGGTGCGCGTGCATGCGCCCGACGTCAAGCTGCACCGGCCGGTGCGGCTGCTGCATCCGCGCTACCCGATCTATATCGCGCCCAAGCCCAATGACCTGTACGTGATCGGCGCCACCGAACTGGAAAGCGAGGACGAGTCGCCGATGAGCGTGCGTTCCGCGCTGGAGCTGCTGTCGGCGGCGCATTCGCTGCATCCCGCCTTCGGCGAGGCGCGCGTGCTGGAACTGAACGTGCAGCGCCGCCCGACGCGGCCCGACCACCTGCCGGCGATCCGCGTCGACCAGCGTACCCGCGTGGTGCGCGTCAACGGCCTGTACCGCCACGGCTTCCTGATCGCGCCGGCGGTGACCGAGGCCGCGTGCGCGGTGGTCAATGCGCTGCTCAAGGGCGATCCCGCCGCGCATGCGGTCCCGGCCGCGCTGCGCTGGCCTGGCATGATCGAGGCCGTGACCGAAGCGCCCGGCGAAACGCGGGTCGCCACCGTTGCCGCCCCCGGCGGGCTGCTGCACTAACGCATGACTGACATGGATATCCTGCTCAACGGCCGACCGCTCGCCCTCACCGATTCCGCCACGCTGGCGGACGCGGTGACCGCGGCGCAGATCGCGCCCCCCTTTGCCGCGGCGGTCAACGGCCAGTTCGTGCCGCGCGCCGCGCACGCCAACACCCCCCTTGCGGCCGGCGACCGCATCGACCTCGTGCAACCCGTAACGGGAGGCTGACCCATGACATTCGAACCTTCCGAGACCTTGCGCGATCCGTTCGTGCTGTATGGCGAGTCGTTCGGCTCGCGCCTGCTGCTGGGCACCGCGCGCTATCCGTCGCCCGCTACGCTGGAAGCCGCGGTGCAGGCGTCGACGCCCGCCATGATCACCGTCGCGCTGCGCCGCCAGGGCGCGGTGGGCAACGGCGAAGGCGGCCAGGCTTTCTGGCAGATGCTCAAGGCGCTGAACGTGCCGGTGCTGCCCAACACCGCTGGCTGCTTCACCGCGCAGGAGGTCATCACCACCGCGATGATGGCGCGCGAAGTGTTCGAGACCCCGTGGATCAAGCTCGAGCTGATCGGCGACGACTACACGCTGCAGCCCGATACGCTCAACCTGCCGTCGGTGGCCGAGACGCTGATCAAGGAAGGCTTCAAGGTGCTGCCGTACTGCACCGAAGACCTGGTGCTGTGCCGCCGCCTGCTCGACGTCGGCTGCCAGGCGCTGATGCCATGGGCCGCACCGATCGGCACCGGCCGCGGCGCGGTCAACCCGCATGCGATGCGCGTGCTGCGCGAGCGCCTGCCCGATACCCCGCTGATCGTTGACGCTGGCCTGGGCCTGCCGTCGCACGCGGCGCAGGTGATGGAGTGGGGCTACGACGGCGTGCTGCTCAATACCGCGGTGGCGCAGGCCGCCTATCCGGTCAACATGGCGCGCGCCTTCGCGCAGGCCGTCGAAGCCGGCCGCACCGCCTACCTGGCCGGACCGATGCCCGAGCGCGAGGTGGCGCAGGCCAGCACGCCAGTGGTCGGCATGCCGTTCTGGCACGCCGACAGCACGGAGCAGCGAGCATGACCCGCCGCCCCGTGCATGCCGCCAGTGACGGCCCGCTGCGCCAGGCGGTACTCGAACACTATGGCGAGACCTACGGCATCGACGACAAGCCGTGGCAGGCCTGGCGCCTGGAGGATGCGCCGGAGCATCCCGGCGCGCATGACGTGCTGCTGGCCGACGGCGAACCGAACGAGGCGGCGATCGAGCGCATTGCCGCCACCGGCGCCACGCTGATCGAAACCGATCGCGAAGGCGGGCAGTGGGTCGACACCGTGCGCTCGCCGATGGGCACGTGGGTGTTCAGCGTCAGGGCCGATACCGACCAGCCGCATTCGCCCGCCTTCGTCGCGGTACTGCTGGCCTGCCTGTCGCTGCATTTCCCGGCGCACGACGCCCTGTGCCTGGCGCGCGCGTGGGAGCCCGGCTCGGCGGACTGGCCGTCGGACTTTGCCCGGTTCCCGCACGTGCGGCACCCCGCGCTGGTCGCGCCGGAGCAAACGGTCGCGCCGTTCGCGCCGTGCCCCCCGCTGGGCCTGTATGTGGTGGTGCCGACTGCGGAGTGGATCGAGCGGCTGGCACCGCTGAACGTGCCGACGGTGCAGCTTCGCTTCAAGTCGGACGACCCGGCCGCGGTGCGCGCCGAGATTGCGCGCGCGGCCAGGGCCATGCAGGGCTCGACCTCGCGCCTGTTCATCAACGACCACTGGCAGGCGGCGATCGACTACCGCGCGGCCAACGGCGGCGACCAGAGCGGCATCTACGGCATCCATCTCGGCCAGGAAGACCTGGATGATGCCGAGCTGGAAGCGATCCGCGCCTCTGGCCTGCGTCTGGGCGTTTCGACGCACGGCTACGCCGAGATGCTGCGCGTGGCCGCGATCCGCCCGAGCTACCTGGCGCTGGGCGCGATCTTCCCGACCACCACCAAAACGATGCCGACCCAGCCGCAGGGCATGGGCCGCTTCCGCGCCTATGTGAAGCTGATGCAGCCGGTGATCCCGTCGCTGGTCGGCATCGGCGGCGTCAACGCGGCCAACATGCGCGAGGTGCTGGCGGTGGGCGTCGGCAGCGCCGCGGTAGTGCGCGCCGTGACCGAAGCCGACGACGTGCCGGCCGCCGTGGCCCATCTGGTCAGCCTGTTCCCGGCCGCCTGAACGCGCCATGGCGCGAACCGCCGCGGCCCCGCGCATCCGCCTCGCGGTGGCCGACGATCTGCCGCGGCTGCCCGAGATCGAGCTGGCCGCGGCGGCACTGTTCCCAGACGCCGACGTGCCGGCGCTGCTGCGCCTGGTCAGCACGCCCGATTCGGCGCTGATCGCCGCGCAGCGCGATTCGCGGCTGTGGGTGGCCGAGCGCCACGGCGAACTGGCTGGCTTCGCGCTGGCCAGCCGCAATGGCGAATGCGCCTATCTCGATGAAATGGACGTCCATCCGGACCATGGCCGCCGCGGCCTCGGGCGGGCGTTGGTGGGGGCGGTGCAGGGA
>NZ_JBEFLI010000004.1:0-157132 GCF_040578825.1 Cupriavidus necator
GAGCCTCGACCATTTCGGCCGTAGGTGTTCCCTGCACCATCTCCTTGAGCTTGTCGACATCGACTTCCTCGACGTCGCCCTCGCGCAGCGGCCAGTGCCCGCGCTGCAGGCACACGATGCAGCGGATGGTCTCGGCCACGCCCTGCAGCAGCAACAGCGCCCCGGCCACCGGAATGACCGCCTTGAACGGATAGATCGGCGGGCCGTCGGCTGCAATGGAAGAGTGTTCGTCCTGCGCCAGCGACACCTGGAAGAAATCGATGCCGGCCCAGGCCAGCGCGATCACGCCGGGGAAGAAGAACGCCAGGTACAGCACCAGGTCGATCGACGCCTGCATCCGCGGCGGCAGGAAGCCATAGAGGATGTCGCCGCGCACGTGGCCGCGCTTGGCCAGCGTATAGGCGCCGGCCAGCATGAACAGCGTGCCGTACAGCATATTGCTGGCATCGAACACCCACGCGTGCGGCGCGCCGAGGGCGTAGCGCGAGAACACCTCGTAGCTGATCATCAGCGTCAGCGCGATGATCAGCCACGCACCGGCCTGGCCGACGAAGGTGCTGATCCGGTCGATGCCAAGCAGCAGGCGTTGCACGATATGGCCCCCGGCGTGGCGTGGCTCAGGTGCGTTTGGAGAAGTAGTGGCTCGTTGCCAGCCGGAAATCGACGTTGGTGTCGTTCTGCCAGCGCGTGGCGCGCTGCGCGAACGCCTTCATCGAGTCATTGACCTTCTTGAACATCGGGTTCTCTTTTTCCTTGCGCGCTACTATCTCGTCCCAGACCTTGAGCTGCGCCTGCAGCACGGAATTCGGGGTCGCATAGAACTTCACGCCCTGCTGCTGCAGCGCCTGGTAGTCCTTGGAATAGCGGTCGATCGCCTTGATCGACATATCCGCGGACGCCGCCTCCACCGCGTTGGCGATCAGTGCCTTGAGCTTGGCCGGCAACGCGTCATAGCGCTTGCGGTTGAACAGGATCTCGAACTGCTCCGAGGGCTGGTGGAAGCTGCGCAGCATGCAGACCTTGGACACGTCCTGGAAGCCCAGCGCGCGGTCCGAGCTGGCATTGTTGAACTCCGCCGCGTCGAGCAGCCCGCGGTCCAGCGCCGGCACGATCTCCGCGCCCGGCAGCGCATTCACCGCGGCGCCGAGGCCGGTGAAGATATCGATCGACAAGCCCACCGTGCGGAACTTCAGCCCCTTGAAGTCCTCCGGCTTGGTGATCGGCTTCTTGAACCAGCCCAGCGGCTGCGTCGGCATCGGCCCATACAGGAACGACACCACGTCCAGGTTCAGGCTGCGGTAGATCTCCTGCTGCAGTTCCTTGCCGCCGCCGTACTTGTGCCAGGCCAGCAGCATGTTCGGGTCCATGCCCCACGCCGGTCCGGAACCCCACAGCGCCAGCGCCGAGTTCTTGCCGTACCAGTACGCGATCACGCCGTGGCCGCCGTCCAGCGTGCCCTTGCTGACCGCATCGATCAGGTCGAAGGCCTTGACCACCGCGCCCGCGGGCAATAGCTCGATCTTCAGGTCGCCGCCCGACATGGCGTTCACCTTGGCGACGAAGTCGCCGGCGAACTCATGGAAGATGTCCTTGGTTGGCCAGGTGCTCTGCCAGCGCATGGTGACCGGCCCCTGCGCCTTGACGATCGCCGGAAAGCCCATTGTCGCTGCGCCTGCCGCCGCCCCTGCGGCGCCGCCAAGGAAGCCGCGCCGGGAAACGCCAGTTTTCCTCGTCCTGGATGCCATGTCTGTCTCCGTTTGCTAAGTATGTGACAACCCGTGAGGGGCTGGCCTGGCGGCCGTTGGCCGGCTCGCCATCTGACGCGAACACCGGAAGAGTCGGGAAAGCGGAAAGCGCGGGACCGGATGTGGCAGCGCGGCCGAACACTACGAGCACTGGGCCGCGCGGCCGCTCGGGTGGTCCCTGATTCCCTTCATGGTAGGAAAGGCACGGAGAACCACAATCTAGGGAATACCCGCGCGGTGTGGGCTCACGCACTTTGGCGCGGACGGCGCAGCAGGCCCCGCGGTCAGGCGCGCGCGATGCCCACCGTGAATTCGCCCTCGAGCCATTCCGGCGCATCGGCCAGCCGGCGCACGCGCAGCAAATTGGGACGCGGGCCGGCAATGGCGTCCTGCGCGGTGGCGCGCGTCGGCACGCCATGCGCGCGGTAGGCCGGATGGCTGCCCAGCACCTCGCGGTTCATGGCATCGCTGAAGTAAAGCTGGCTGGTCAGCGCTTCGGCCTGGCCGAGCAGCACCTTGAAGTGGATATGGATCGCGCGCGGCGCGTACCAGCCGGGATAGATCGACGTGAACGTGGCGACGCCGTCGGCGCCGGTGGGCTGCACGCCGCGCAGGAAGCGCTCCGCGCGGCTGGCCGTTTCACTGCCCGTGCCGCTGTATCGGCCCTGCGCATCGCAATGCCAGATGCTGACCAGCGCACCCGGCACCGGCGCGCAGCCGCGCTGCGCATCGACCACGCGCAGGCGCAACCGCAGCGGTTGGCCCGGCCGGCCATCGCGGAGGTCCGCGCGCAGCAGCGCATCGTCAAGATAAAAGGGGCCTTCGGTGGCGGCGGGCGTCAGCAGGCAGGCCGCGGGCGCGGCGAAGGCATCGCCCGGCGCGACGCCGGCGGCGGCCACCCAGCCACCCAGCTCAAGCAGGAAGCGGCGGCGGGCCGCGTCGGCGTGCGCTGTATCGACAGCGCCAGCGGCAGGGCGCACGTTCATCGTGGGCTCCGTTGCGTTGCGGGTGCGCCTTGCGGCGCGTAACGCTGCCCGAGATTCTCCCGCACTGGCCTGCCGCCAGATCTTTGCAGTCCGGCGCGGGACGCCGCAAATCAGCGTCTCATCGCCTTCAGCATCGAGTAACCGTGGCTGGTAATGCGCGGTTCCTGCCGGCAGCCGTGCAGGACTTCAAGTTGTACGAGTTGTTTCTCGACCAGTGCTTTAAGGTCGACGGGATCGATCTGGCGTGAATCGGTGGAATCCAGTGAATCCGGGCCATCGCTCAACAATAGCAGCGTGGCAAGTTCATGCGGGCTCAGCACGTTCGTCTCCTTGTTCAGGGGGGCGTTTGCTGGGGGAGGTTGCGCGGCACTGCAGCGCGTGCGCGGAATGCCGTCCGGGGGAACAACGCGACACATCGATGCGCACCCACCGCGCGCCATGGCGCACTGCGGCAAAGGTCCGCGGCGCGGCGCGCTGTTCCCGACGACTAGCCTGTTGGACGCCGCCGGGGCGGCGCGGTTCCGTGCGGCGCGCTGTCATTCCATCATGGCTCGCGCTTGCGTGGTCTGCAACCCCGATACTGGACCTCGCAGATGACACGACGATGGCCATTGTTTCCTCGGGCGTACAACGTCGCTGCAATGCAGCGATGTGGATTCGTTCGTGCATGCCTCCTGTATACTGTCAGTGTGCATACAAATTGGTGAAACCGATGTCTCCAAGAGCGAAACGCAACGCAACGAGCGACGTGGGTAGTGCGGGGCAGCCCGCGCCGGAAGCCGATCCGGCCAAAGAACTGCTGTGGGCGCGTCCCGGGTTCCTGGTGCGGCGCCTGCACCAGATCCACGTCGCCATGTTCTTCGAGGAGTGCAAGTCGCCGAATATCACGCCGGTGCAATATGCCATCCTGACCGTGCTGTCGGTGCTGCCGGGACTGGACCAGACCTCGCTGGGGCAGGAGGTCGGCCTGGATCGCACCACGACCGCCGACGTGGTGCGCCGGCTCGAAGAGCGCGGGCTGGTAGAGCGCCGCGACAACCCCGCCGACCGGCGCACGCGCCACGTGCACCTGACGCGGGAAGGCAAGAGCGTGGTCACCGCGCTGCGCGCGGACATGGCGCGCGCGCAGGAGCGCATGCTGGCGCCGCTGAAGCCCGCGCAGCGCGAAGTGTTCATGGAACTGCTGGCAACGCTGGTGGAAGCCAACAACCAGTACAGCCGTACGGTGCTGCGCAGCATGTAAGCGCGACGGCGGGCGCAAGGCCCGCCGTGCGCCAGCGCGCTAGACCGGATAGACCAGGTCGTTGGCGATGATGGTGGTGTCGTAGACCACCTGCCGCTCGCGCAGCAGCAGCCTGCCGCCGTGGCGGCGGAAGCGGTCGTGGTAGGTGCCGGCCAGGTGGATCGTGGTGGCGCCTTCGACGAGCGTCTGCAGCAGCATGAAGTTGGCCTGCGCCACGATATCGCCGTCGGCGGTTTCGTCGCTGACGCGCGTGTTGGTCACCAGGTGCAGGTTGTAGCGCGGCGCGAACATCTGCGTGTTCGCGATCGCCGCGGCGCGGTCGCGCATCATGCCGATGCCTTCGGCGTAGACCAGTCCCACCGGCAGGTTGCGCTCGGCATTCTCGCGCGCGGTGATGCGGTAGAGCGCGTCCGCAGTGAAGAAGCGCGGCCATTGCTCGACCAGCCCCGCGTCGAGCACCGCGCAGTAGTCGGCGTGGAAAGCTTCGATCTCCAGGCGCAGCTCGATGGCGCGCGCGGCGCCGAGGGTGCTCTCTCGATAGAGGGAATAGTTCATCGGTTTCATTTTTGGGGATTCCCGTTGGCCGCCGTTCAGAACCCCATCACGCGGCGGTAGTACTGGTACATCGCGCGGATGGCGGATTCGGAGATCAGGGAGTTGGAGGTGCCCACCTGCGCCGGATCGAGCTTGAGCACGTTGACGTCGCTGCTGGAGCGGCGCACGCCTTCCTGCACGAACTTCATCGCCTCGTTGTCCTCCAGCCCCAGGAATCCGGCGGGGCCCATCAGGTTGCCCTGGCGCAGGCGGTGCTGCGTCATCTCGTCGGTATCGTCCTCGTAGCCGAACATGGTCCACAGCATCAGCATGCTGTCCGGCCCGTTGGGCACGATCTGGCGCACGCCCAGCGTATTCATTTCGCGCTGCACGATCAGGTTCGGCCAGATGGTCTGCATCGTCACCGACCAGGGCGAGTCGAACTCGCGCACATACTCCAGGAAGCGCTCGTCCTCCAGCCGCATGCCTTCGTGGTAGGAGCGCATCTCCTTCTTGTTCTCGTCGCTGACGGCCGCGTACTTGTCTTCTTTCTTCGCCGACGCCATGGTGCCGTGGCGGCCGTGCACGGGGTCGGCGATCATGGCGCTCTCATTGCCCGCCACCAGCAGGCCGAACACCACCAGGAACGAGTGCAGCAGCGTGGCGTGGTATGGGTCCTTCAAGTTCTCGTGGTACATCTTCCAGTTGCACGGCAGCTCGTTCTTGTAGTACCCCAGCACCTTGAGCGGCTTGCCGTTGAAGACGATGTCGAAGTCCTTGAGGATCTCCGGCGTCAGGTAGTCCTCCAGACTTTCCATGTCGGCCGCGTACGAGGCGAAGACCACGCCGTTGCGGGTGGCAACGTTCAGCTTCACCAGCCCGTGGTCCTCGTTGCGGAAATCCTTTGGCATGCCGCCCGCGCGGTTGACGCCGCGCTTGAACGGCACCCCCTGCAGGTTGCCCTTCAGGTCATAGGACCACTGGTGATACGGGCAGACGAATTCCTTCGCATTGCCCTGGTTGTGGCGGCAGAATTCGGCGCCGCGGTGCGCGCAGCGGTTCTCGAAGACATTGACCGAGCCGTCTTGCGCGCGCGACACCACCACCGGCGTCGCGCCGACATAGGAGCGCTTGTAGTCGCCGGCGTCGGGAATCTCCGCCTCGAGCGCGACGTAGTTCCACGAACGCCCGCGGAAGATCTTCTCCAGCTCGAGGTCATACACCTCCTTGCTGGTGTAGACCCAGTCCGGGATGTAGTGCAGCGCGTCTTCGGGCCAGCGGCACTGGGCCAGGCCTGCGTCTTTCCTGCCCAGCGTGTGCTGGATCACCGCTTGTGTCTGGTACATGTGGGGTTCCTTTCAGAGTGGGGTGGGGCTGGCTGCCTGCGCCTGGATATCGCGCACGAGCTGCCGCAGCGGCAGCGCGTCGTTGCACAGGCGCGGCAGCATGCCTTCGACGGTTTGGCCGAACAGCGCGCGCAACTGGCGCAGGTCGCCGCCGGCGTTGATGGCAATGGCGTGGCACAGCCGGCCGTGCCGGGTCCCAAGCAGCATGAACTTCGGCGCGGGCGCATCGCTGTCGGAGACGCCGCGCCACGCATAGCGGATGGCGGGATCGGCGGCGCCCAGCATCTGCAGGTTGCAGCCGAACTGGTCGGTCCAGAACCATGGCAGGGCGGCAGGCTCAGCCTGCATTCCCAGCATGGACGCGGCGGCGATGCGGGCCTGCTCGTTGGCGCTTTGCCAGGACTCCAGCCGCACGTGCGCGCCGAACTGCGGCTGGTACTGGCTGCAGCAGTCCCCTGCGGCATAGATGCCGGCAGCGCTGGTGCGGCCCTCTTCGTCGACCAGGATGCCGCCGTTGGCGGGGTGCAGCGCCAGGCCGGCCGCGGCACCCAGCGCCACCTCGGGCGTGAGGCCGATCGCGACCACCACCAGCGGCGCGTGCAATGCCGTGCCGTCATCGAGCCGCAGCTGCACGCCATCGGCCTGCGGCACGAAGGCGGCGATGCCGCAACCGATCCGCAACGCGACACCTTGCGCACGCACGCGTTGCGCCAGCCAGGCGCCCAGTTCAGGGGGCAGCGCGCGGCCGAGCAGCCGGTCGGCGCTTTCGATCAGCGTGACACGCAGCCCCATTCCCGCGGCAGTGGAGGCGGTTTCCAGGCCGAGGAAGCCGCCGCCGATCACCACCACCGCGCCGGCCCGCTGCATCGCATCGCGCAGGCGGGCGGCATCGTCGAGGGTGCGCAGGTAGTGCACATGCGGCGTGCCCGGCGGCAGCGGCGGCAGCACGCGTGCATTGCCGCCGGTGGCGAGCAGGCAGGCGGCGTAGTGGATGGCTTCGCCGTCGGCGCAGCGCGCGATGTTGTGCGCCGGGTCCAGCGCGGTGACCGTGGTGCCAAGGCGCAGCTCGATCTCCTGCCCGGCATAGAAGCCGGCCGGATGCACGCCGATCCTGCCATCCTGCCCGCCATCGGCCAGCACGGACTTGGACAGCGGCGGGCGTTCGTACGGCGCATGGCGCTCGGCGCCGGCCATGACGATGCGGCCGCCATGGCCCAGCCTGCGCAGTTCGGCCGCGGCCATCGCGCCGGCCTGGCCGGCGCCGACGATCAGGATGGGCGCGTCTTGTGACATGCTCGGCTCCTTCACAGCTCGACCCAGACCCGGCTGTCTTCGAACTTGACCGGGTAGGTGCGGATGTCGCTGGTGGCCGGCGCGCACATGGCCTTGCCGGAGCGGATGTCGAAGCGTGCCTGGTGCAGCGGGCATTCGATGCAGCCGTCTTCCAGGTAGCCGTCGGACAGCAGCGCGTACTGGTGCGTGCAGACGTTGTCGGTGACAAAGTACTCGTCGTCGCTGCGAAAGACGGCGAGCTGGCGGTCGCCGAGGGTCAGCGGCATTACCTCATCGTTTTGCAACTGTTGCGCCGCATCGATTTCAATCCATGCCATGGCAATCTCCGTGAGTCTGATTTGTCAGTATGCTGAATATATAAGGTCAGTGTACTGATGTTTTGGGGCGGATGAATTCTGGTTAACCCTGCTCGGGACTGGCGGCACCCGGCTGTGCCCGCGCAGCGGCCGGCATCGCGTTCTGCAGCCGCGGGCGGGCCTGCCAGCGTGCCTGGATCTCGCCCATGATGCCGCGCCGGAACGTCAGCACGCACACCACGAAGATCAGCCCGGTCACCATGCTGACCGACTCGCCCAGCGTATCGAACCACCCGATGCCGGTGATGGCTGCCAGGGCGTTGCCCGCATCGCCCAGCTTGTTCTCCAGCGCCACGATCACCAGCGCGCCGACGATCGGACCGGACAGCGTGCCCATGCCGCCGACGAGCGTCATCAGGATCACCGTGCCCGACATCATCCAGTGCACGTCGGTAAGCGTGGCAAAGCCCAGCACCAGGGTCTTGAGCGCACCCGCCAGCCCGGCCAGCGCGGCTGACAGCACGAACGCCAGCAGCTTGAAGCGGTCCGCGTCATAGCCCAGCGAGATGGCGCGCGGCTCGTTTTCCTTGATGGCGGCCAGGATCTGCCCGAACGGCGAATTGACGATACGCATGATGGCAAGGAAGGCCGCCACGGTGATCGCCAGCACGACGTAGTACATGGCGTGGTCCGACGCCAGCGGCAGCACGCCGAACAGATTGCCGCGCGGCACCGCCTGCAAGCCGTCTTCGCCGCCGGTGGCCGGGGTTTGCAGGCAGAAGAAGTAGAACATCTGCGCCAGCGCCAACGTGATCATGGCGAAGTAAATGCCCTGGCGGCGTATCGCCAGCGCACCGAAGACCAGGCCGAACAGCGCGCCGGACACCGTGCCGGCCAGCAGGCCCAGTTCCGGGGACAGTTGCAGGAGCTTCATCGCATAGCCGCACGCGTACGCGGCGCCGCCGAAGAAGGCCGCATGGCCGAAGGACACCAGCCCGGTGTAGCCCAGCAGCAGGTTGAAGGCGCAGGCAAAGAGCGCGAAGCACAGCAGCTTCATCACCAGCACCGGATAGGCGCCCAGCCAGGGCGCGAGCAGCAGGGCTGCCAGCAGCAGGCCATAGACGTACGTTGCGCGCTTTCCGTTGGCCATACCCGCGTTCAACATCTTTCCGTTTGCCATCATTTCTCCTTTCCGAACAGCCCGGCCGGGCGCACCAGCAGCACCAGCACCATGGCGACGAACACCACCGTCGCCGACGCTTCGGGGTAGTAGACCTTGGTGATGCCCTCGAACAGGCCCAGCCCCAGTCCGGTAAAGATCGAACCCAGGATCGATCCCATGCCGCCGATCACCACCACGGCAAAGACCGTGATGATCAGGTTCTGTCCCATCAGCGGCGACACCTGCATCACCGGCGCGGCCAGCACGCCTGCCAGTGCCGCCAGGCCCACGCCGAACGCATAGGTCAGCGTCACCAGCAGCGGCACATTGACGCCGAAGGCCTCGACCATCCGTGGATTCTCCGTGCCGGCGCGCAGGTAGGCGCCCAGCCGGGTCTTCTCGATCATGAACCAGGTGGCGAAGCACACCGCCAGCGATGCCAGCACCACCCAGGCGCGGTAGTTGGGCAGCACCATAAAGCCCAGGTGGCTCACGCCGGACAGCGCTTGCGGCGTGGGATAGGGCAGCCCGGAGACACCATAGACCGAGCGCAGCGCGCCTTCGATCAGCAGGCAGATGCCCAGCGTCAGCAGCAGCCCGTACAGGTGGTCGAAGCGGTAGAGGTGGCGCAGCATGGTGCGCTCGAGCACCACGCCCATCGCGCCGGCCACCACCGGCGCCAGCACCAGCATCAGCCAGTAGTTCAGTCCCAGGTAGTTCAGGCCCATCCAGGCCAGCACCGCGCCCAGCATGAACAGCGCGCCGTGCGCGAAGTTGATCACGTTGAGCAGGCCGAAGATCACCGCCAGCCCCAGGCTCAGGATCGCGTAGAACGAGCCGTTGACCAGCCCCAGCAGCAACTGGCTCAGCAGCGCGGGCAGAGGCACTCCAAACAATTCCATGGAAAATCTCCTTAAACGCCCAGCAAGGCGCTGAGCGTGGGCATCTTGCGTTCGAGCTCCGCGGCCGCGAACGCCTCCACGATGCGGCCGTGCTCCATCACGAAGAAGCGGTCCGCCAGCGGCGCGGCGAAGCGGAAGTTCTGCTCCACCATGACGATGGTGTAGCCGCGGCGGCGCAGCATGGCGATCATCTTCGCCAGCTTCTGCACGATCACCGGCGCGAGGCCCTCGGAGATCTCGTCGAGCAGCAGCACGCTCGCGCCGGTGCGCAGGATGCGCGCCACCGCCAGCATCTGCTGCTCGCCGCCCGACATGCGCGTGCCCTGGCTCTTGCGCCGCTCATGCAGGTTGGGGAACATCTCGTAGATCTCGCCGAGGGTCATCGGCTCGCGCAGTCCCACGGCGCCGTGGGCGCCCGGGAATGCAGGCGGCAGCAGCAGGTTCTCCTCGCACGACAGGCTGGCGAAGATGGCCCGTTCTTCCGGGCAGTAACCCAGGCCCAGCGGCGCGATGCGGTGCGTCTTCATGCCGATGGTTTCCCGGCCATGCACGCGCACCGATCCCTTGCGCGCGCCCGCCAGGCCCATGATGGCGCGCAGCGTGGTGGTGCGCCCGGCGCCATTGCGGCCGAGCAGCGTTACCACCTCGCCCGGGTTGACGGTCAAGTCCACGCCGTGAAGAATGTGCGATTCGCCGTACCAGGCGTGCAGGTCGCGGAGTTCGAGCGCAGGGGTGGCACTGGCGGTCATGCTGCCTCCGCGCTGGAGTGCGGCGCCGCCGCGGCGGCGTGATGGTCTTCGGATTCGTCTGTGGTTCCCATATAGGCTTCCTTCACCTGCGGATTGCGCGAGATCTCGTCATACGTGCCTTCGGCCAGCACCGCGCCGCGTTGCAGCACGGTGATGCGATCGACGATCGACGACACCACGCTCATGTTGTGCTCCACCATCAGCACGGTGCGCCCCGCGGAGACGCGCTTGATCAGCGCGGTCACGGTCTCCACGTCTTCATGGCCCATGCCTTGCGTCGGTTCGTCCAGCAGCATCAGTTCGGGGTCGGTCGCCAGCGTGGTGGCCAGTTCCAGCGCGCGCTTGCGCCCGTAGGCCAGCTCGGCGGTGCCAAGGTGGGCGAAGCCGGCCAGGCCGACCGCATCGAGCAGCTCCATCGCGCGCGCGTCCAGCCGCGACAGCGAGCGCTTGCCGCGCCAGAAATGCCAGGCGGTGCCAAGCCCGCGCTGCAGCGCGATGCGCACGTTCTCCAGCACCGTGAGCTGCGGGAACACCGCGGAGATCTGGAACGAGCGGATCACCCCCATACGCGCGATCTGCGCCGGCCGCAGTGCGGTGATATCGGTGCCGTTGAAGTGGATGGAGCCGGACGAAGGCGCATGGAACTTGGTCAGCAGGTTGAAGCAGGTGGTCTTGCCGGCGCCGTTGGGGCCGATCAGCGCATGGATCGAGCCCCGCCGCACCGACAGGCTGACATCGCTCACGGCGGTAAAGCCCCTGAATGCCTTGGTCAGCCCGTGCGTCTGCAGGATTACATCGGTGTCAGGCATGGCGCGCTCACTTCTTCACCAGCGGGCATTCGCTCGCCGACAGCGGACGGAAGGCCTCGTCGCCCGGGATGGTGCCGATGTACTTGACCAGGTCCCACGGGCCCTTGGACTCGGCCGGCGTCTTGGCCTGCGCCAGGTACATGTCGTGCACCATGCGGCCGTCGGCGCGCACCTTGCCGTTGCGCACGAAGGCATCGGACACCGGCAGCGCGCGCATCTTCTCCGCCACGGCCGGGCCGTCGATGGTCTTTGCGGCTTCCACGGCCTTCAGGTAGTGCAGCACGCCGGAATAGACGCCGATCTGCCCGTGCGTGGGATAGGCCTTGTGGCGCTTGTAGTAGCGCTCGACGAAGTCCTTCGACCTGGCATCCAGGTCGAGCTTGAACGGGTCGACATAGGTCAGGCCTTGCGCCGCGTTCAGGCCCAGGCTCTTGAGGTCGGTGATGAAGGTGGAAGGCGTGATCACGGTCTGGCCCGCCTTGATCAGCCCGAACTCGCCGGCCGCCTTGACGCCGTTGATCATGTCGTTGCCGGCATTGGCCAGCACCACCACCTTGGCCTTGGACGCCGAGGCGGCCACCACCGGGCTGCTGAAGTCGCTGGCATTGAGCGGATGCCGCGTGCTGCCCACGTTCTTGCCGCCGCCGGCGTCCACCGCCCTGCGGAAGTCGGCTTCCAGCGACTGGCCGAAGGCATAGTCGACGGTGATGTAGTACCAGCTGTTGCGCCCCTGTTCGATCAGGCGCCGCACCAGCGGATACGACACCGAATACGTATCCCAGGCCCAGTGGAAACCGGTGGGCGAGCAGTTCTGGTTGGTCAGCGCCATCGCGCCGCCGGTCGAAACGATGTCGATCTTCTGCTTCTGCCGTGCGACCTCCTGCACCGCCAGCGCGGTCGACGAGTTGGGGAAGTCGATCACCATGTCGACGCCATCGGTATCGAACCAGCGCCGCGCCAGCGACGAGGCGATATCGGCCTTGTTCTGGTGGTCGGCGGACAGCACCGTCACGGGTTTGCCCAGCGCCTTGCCGCCGAACTCTTCGACCGCCATCTGCGCGGCAAGCACCGAGCCCTTGCCGGAGAGGTCGGCATAGGAGCCGGACATATCGGTGATGACGCCGATCTTTACGCCATTGGCGTCGGCCAGTGCGGGCGTCGCGGCGGCCAGGCCCAGCAGGGCGCAGGACGCGGCGACGGTGCGGCGAATGCGAGAGGTGGACATTGGAAGGCTCCAGGTTGTCTGCGGGAATAAAATCAGCATACTGAATATATGGCCGGTAAAAAGGGCGGATTGCGCCGTCCCATGCCGTGCCGGTGGAAGGCTCAGGTGGCCAGGTCGCGCCCGCGGGTTTCCGGCACGAACACCATGCCGATGACGAAGGCCAGGCCGGCGATGATCACCGGGTACCACAGGCCGAAATAGACGTCGCCGCTGGACACGTTCATTGCCGTGACCACGAAGGACAGCATGCCGCCGACCCAGCCGGCGCCGAGGTGGAAGGGCAGCGACAGCGAGGTGTAGCGCACCCTGGCCGGGAACAGTTCCACCATGAACGCCGCCATCGGCCCGTACACCATGGCCAGGAACAGGATCGGCACCAGCAGCAGCACGAACACCATCGGCGTGTTGATCTTCGCCGGGTCGGCGCGCTCGGGCCAGCCGGCTGCGACCAGCGCGCCCTTGATGGCGTCGCGGTCGAAGCCCTGCAGCGTGCGCTCGCCGATGCGTACTTGCGCCTGCTCTGGATTGCCGGACGGCACGAAGGTGTAGCCCACGCCCAGGTCGGTCAGGTAGCCGCGGATCTTGTCGCAGGCCGACACCGGTTCGCCGAACAGGCGCGCCTTGCAGTCGCCGGCGGTCACCTGCACCGATCCCTGCTGCTGGAACTGCTCGAGCGCCGGATTGGCGTAATGGGTCAGGCCCTTGAACACCGGCTGAATGCACACTGCCGCCAGCAGGCAGGCCGCCATCATGATGTACTTGCGGCCGATGCGGTCAGAGAGCCAGCCGAACAGCAGGTAGCAGGGCGTGGCCACCACGAGGGCAAGCGCGATCAGCATGTGCACGGTTTCCAGCGGCACATGCAGCGTCTTGTTGAGGAAGAACATCGTGTAGAAGTGGCCGGTGCCGAAGATCGCGCCCAGGCCGGCCGCCACCACGAACAGCAGCAGCACCGACTTCAGGTTCTTCCAGTTGGTGAAGCTCTCGCGGATCGGCGCCTTTGAGGTGGTATTGGCGGCCTTCATCCGCGCGAACACCGGCGATTCGTGCAGCTTGCCGCGGATATAGACCGAGATCACCAGCATCACCAGCGACACGATGAAGGGGATGCGCCAGCCCCAGTCGCGGAACTCGGCCTCGGTCAGGAAGGTCTTGAGCAGGTAGACCACGAACAGCGAGGACAGCAGCCCCAGCGTGGCCGTGGTCTGCAGCGAGCTGGTGTACAGGCCGCGCTTGTGCACCGGCGAGTGCTCGGCCACATAGGTGACCGCACCGCCGACCTCGCCGCCCAGCGCCAGGCCCTGCAGCAGCCGCAGCACCACCAGCAGCACCGTGGCGGTGATGCCGATCTGCTCATACGTGGGCAGCACGCCGACGCCGACGGTAGCTACCCCCATCAGCAGGATGGTGACCAGGAAGGTGTACTTGCGCCCGATCAGGTCGCCCAGGCGGCCAAACAGCAGCGCGCCTACGGGGCGGATCAGGAAGCCCGCGCCGAAGGTGGCCAGGCTGGCGAGGAAGGCGGCGGTTTCGTTGCCCTTGGGGAAGAACAGTGCGCCGAAGTACACGGCGAGCGCGGCGTAGATGTAGAAGTCGTACCACTCCATCAGCGCGCCGAAGGAAGAGGCAAGGATGACCTTGCGCTCCTCGGCTGTCATGCCGGAAGCGGGGGCGCGCGATTCCGCGCGAGTCAGGCTGATCGTCATGGCGGGGGTCCTTTGGTGAAGCTGTT
Organism: Cupriavidus necator; assembly: GCF_040578825.1. GTDB lineage: Bacteria > Pseudomonadota > Gammaproteobacteria > Burkholderiales > Burkholderiaceae > Cupriavidus > Cupriavidus necator_E. Next base: position 14,023 of record NZ_JBEFLI010000004.1, read on the forward strand.
GTCTCTATATGTCTGGTCGTCCCGGGCGGTGCCGGCGCTGCTCGCCAGGGCCTTCCGATCCCTTGTGGCGTGCAGCGCTGCATGCTTGCGGTGCATCAGTCAGTATGCTGATGAGAAGCGCGAGTATGCTGAGCAAAATGCGGGCCAGTCCTGGCGCGACAGGGATGGTCCCTCCCGCGTGGAATACCCGGTTTAAATGCCTTTTTAATATCGTCAGCATACTGAGCATCTGAGCTCAGTGTACTGAGCGTCTATGGCCATCGTTATAGGTGTTAACCCTCCGCGCGGCGTCATGGACTTTTCGGAATACGCTGACTAGAATCCGAAACTAATCAGTGTACTGAGTAATTCGATTCTTTCGTCCGGAGCCCCCACCAGCATGACCAAAGTGAAGAAAATCGCACTGGAAGAGCATTTCATGACGCTGGGCTTTCAGGCCTATTCCAAGGCATTCACCCAGCATATCGATCCGGCGGTGTTTGCCGAACTGGGCCGCCGCCTGGCGGACTTCGACGAGGACCGCCTTGCGGAGATGGACCGTGCCGGCATCGACATCACGGTGCTGTCGCAAACCGGCCCGGGCGTGCAGGGCGAGCCCGATGCGCGCCTCGCCGTGGCACGCTCGCGCGAGAGCAACGACTTCCTGGCAACGCAGATCGCGCGCCACCCCACGCGTTTCGCCGGCTTTGCCGCGCTGCCGATGCATGACCCGCAACAGGCCGCGCGCGAGCTGGAGCGCGCCGTGCACGAGCTTGGCTTCAAGGGTTCGCTGGTGAACGGCCATACCCACGGCCGCTATTACGACGACCCCGCCTACGACGCGTTCTGGGAATGCATGCAGGCGCTGGACGTGCCGCTGTACCTGCATCCGACCGATGCCTGCGTGCCGCCGCAAGTGCTGGCCGGACACCCGGAACTGGCCGGCGCGGCGTGGGGCTGGGGCGTGGAGACCGCCTCGCATGCGCTGCGCTTGCTGTTTGGCGGCGTGTTCGACCGCTTCCCGCGGCTCAAGATCATCCTCGGCCATATGGGCGAGGGCCTGCCGTTCCAGCGCTGGCGCTTCGACAGCCGCTTCGCGGTCTATTCGCACGGCGTCCGGCTGGCGCGCGCGCCTTCGGAATATATCGGCACCAATATCGTCATCACCACCTCGGGCGTGTGCTCGCATGGCGCGCTTGCCGGCGCCATTGCCGAGCTTGGTCCGGAAGCGGTGATGTTCTCGGTCGACTATCCCTACGAATCCACCGAAGTCGCGGCGAAGTTCATCGAAGACGCGCCGCTCGACGACACCACGCGCGCGCTGGTCTGCCACGGCAACGCGCGGCGCCTGCTCAAGCTGTAACCGAACCAAACAAGGACCATCATGCAAAAAGTCTTTCGCATCGGCCAGATCGTTCCCAGCTCCAATACGACGATGGAAACCGAGATTCCCGCCATGCTGCTGGCGCGCCAGCAGATCCGTCCGGAGCGCTTCACCTTCCACGCCAGCCGCATGCGGATGAAGAAGGTGGTCAAGGAAGAACTGGCCGCCATGGATGCCGAGTCCGACCGCTGCGCGGTGGAACTCAGCGACGCCCGCGTCGATGTGCTCGGCTACGCCTGCCTGGTTGCGATCATGGCGATGGGGCATGGCTACCACCGCAAGTCGGAGCAGCGGTTGAAGGCCCACACCGTCGAGAACGGCGGCGAGGCACCGGTGATCACCAGCGCCGGCGCGCTGGTGGATGCGCTGCGCGTGATCGGCGCCCGCCGCATTGCGGTGGTCGCGCCGTACATGAAGCCGCTCACAGAGCTGGTGGTGGACTACATCCGCAACGAAGGCTATGAGGTGGTCGACTACCGCGCGCTGGAAATCCCCGACAACCTGGAAGTCGGCCGCCACGATCCGGCGCGGCTGCCGGGCATCGTGACGCAGATGAACCTGGCGGATGTCGATGCCATCGTGCTGTCCGCCTGCGTGCAGATGCCGTCGCTGCCGGCGGTGGCGAAGGTCGAGGCGATGACGGGCAAGCCGGTCATCACCGCGGCCATCGCCACGACCTACGCCATGCTCAAGGCGCTGGACCTCGAGCCGGTGGTGCCCGGCGCCGGGGCCTTGCTGTCTGGCGCTTACTGAGGGCCCGCCATGACCACTTTCCTCCACGGCGGCCATGTCCATGTCAACGGCATCCGCCAGCATTACCTGCGCTATGGCGGCAGCGACGCCGATCGTGCCGCGCGCGATCCCGTCATCATCGTTCCCGGCATCACCAGCCCGGCAATCACGTGGGGCTTTGTCGGCGAGCGCTTCGGCACCGGCTTCGACACCTACATCCTCGACGTACGCGGCCGTGGGCTGTCGTCGGCGGAAGCCGGCCTGGACTACGGCCTCGATGCCCAGGCGCGCGACGTGGCCACCTTTGCCGAAGCGCTGGGCCTGCGGCGATACAGCGTGGTCGGGCATTCGATGGGCGCGCGCATCGGCGTGCGCGCGGCGGCGGGGCGGCCCGCCGGGCTGGCGCGGCTGGTGATGGTCGATCCGCCGGTGTCCGGCCCCGGGCGCCGTCCGTATCCCGCGCAACTGCCGTGGTATGTCGATTCGATCCGGCTGGCGCAGCAGGGCATCGATGTGGAAGGCATGCGCCGCTTCTGCCCGACCTGGACCGACGCACAACTGCGCCTGCGCGCCGAATGGCTGCATACCTGCAATGAAGATGCCGTGGTGCGCAGCTTCGAGGACTTCCATCGCGACGATATCCATGCGGACATGCCGAGGGTCGCGGTGCCGACGCTGCTGGTGACCGCCGGGCGCGGCGACGTGGTGCGCGCGGAGGAGGTGGCCGAGATCCGCGCGCTGCTGCCGGATCTGCTGGTCAGCCATGTCGCCGGCGCCGGCCACATGATCCCGTGGGATGACGAAGCGGGCTTTTACGCGGCGCTGGGGGATTTCCTCGGCGCGCCGCTGACGCAATGACAGCAAGGAGCCGACATGCCGGTAAGTGACCACCAGATGATCGAGGCCTGGCGCCAGGTACTGACGCTGTCCCGGCTCGGGCCGGGACAGACCGTCACCATCCTGACCAGCGCCGCCACCCATCCACAGACCCTGTCCACCGCGCTGATCGCCACGCAGGCGATGGGCGCCATCGTCAACCGGCTCGACCTGCCGCCGGTCAATGGAGAGAAGGCGCTGAGCCGCGATGCGCTGGCCTACCTGGGCACGACCCCGCTGACGGGCAACCGCGCGGCGATCGCCGCGCTCAGGGAAAGCGACCTGGTGCTGGACCTGATGACGCTGCTGTTCTCGCCGGAGCAGCACGACATCCTGAAGGGCGGCACAAAGATCCTGCTGGCGGTAGAGCCGCCCGAGGTGCTCGCGCGCATGGTGCCTTGCGAGGCGGATCGCGAGCGCGTCAAGGCCGCCGCCGGGCGGCTCGCGGCCGCGAAGGAGATGCACGTGGTGTCGCCCGCCGGCACCGACCTGCGCTGCCCGCTGGGCGAGTTCCCCGCGATCAGCGAGTATGGCTTCGTCGACGAGCCCGGCCGCTGGGACCACTGGCCCAGCGGCTTCGCGCTGACGTGGCCGAATGAAGGCGGGGCCAACGGCACCATCGTGCTGGACCGCGGCGACATCCTGCTGCCGCAGAAGAGCTACGTCACCGAGCCGATCCGGCTGACGGTGGAGGGCGGCTTTGCCACGCGCATCGAAGGCGGACTGCATGCGGAGCTGCTGAGCGAATACATGGCGTCGTTCAACGACCCGCAAGCCTATGCCATCTCGCATATCGGCTGGGGACTGCAGCCGCGCGCGCACTGGTCGACGCTGGGGCTGTACGATCGCGAGGCCACCATCGGCATGGATGCGCGTGCTTTCGAAGGCAATTTCCTGTTCTCGCTCGGTCCCAACAACGAAGCCGGCGGCAGCCGCACCACCGCCTGCCATATCGATATTCCCGTGCGCCACTGCACCGTCCGGCTGGACGGCGTGGACATGGTGACCCGCGGCAAGGTCACCGACGGGTTCCGCTACCCGCAGGAGAAGTAGCCATGCACAAGGAGATTGGCGCATACCAGCGCCAGGGGTTCGGCAACGAACTGGAGCTGGCGGCCCCGTTCGGGCTGCTGGTGGTGGATTTCGTCAACGGCTTTGCCGATCCGGCGGTGTTCGGCGGCGGCAATATCCGCGAGGCCATCGCCAATACCGTGCCGCTGCTGGCGGTGGCGCGGCGCGAAGGCTGGGCGATCGCGCATACCCGCATCGTCTTTGCGGAGGATGGGTCGGACCACAATGTGTTTGCCATGAAGGTGCCGAACATGCTGTCCCTGAAGGAGCGCGAGCACAACAGCGCCATAGTCGAAGAACTGGCGCCGCAGCCCGGCGAACTGGTGGTCCGCAAGACCGTGCCGTCGGCGTTCTTCGGCACCGCGCTGGCAGCGTGGCTGACGCAGCGCGGCGTGCGCACGCTGGCGGTGGCCGGTGCCGTGACCAGCGGCTGCGTGCGCGCCAGCGTGGTGGATGCGATGCAGTACGGCTTCCGGCCGCTGGTGCTGTCGGACTGCGTCGGCGACCGGGCGCTCGGCCCGCATGAAGCGAACCTGTTCGATATGGCGCAGAAGTACGCCACCGTTGCCACGCGCGCAGAGGGGCTGGCGGCGATCGGGGTAAGCGCATGAGCGCCGGCATCGCTAACCAGGGCGTCGGTGCCCGCGTGGCGCGCAAGGAAGACGCGCGGCACTTGCATGGCAAGGGCCGCTTTGTCGCGGATATCGCCATGCCCGACCTGCAGGAGGTGGCGTTCCTGCGCAGCCCCGTGGCGCATGCGCGGCTGCTGTCGATCACCAAGCCGGCACAACACGCGGCGGCGGTGATCGTGCGCGCGGATATGGCCACGGCCAGCGATATCGTGGCCGACTCGGCGTTCCCGTCCTACCAGCCGTCGGCGCAGCCGCCGCTGGCCAGCGGCAAGGTGCGCTTCGTCGGCGAGCCCGTGGCGATGGCCTTCGCGCCGACGCGCGCCGAGGCGGAAGACATTGCCGAGCAGGTGGCGGTGGAGTTCGACGAGCTGCCGGCGCTGACCGACGTGGCCCAGGCCCGCCAGCTCGCCGGCGAAGTGCGCGTGCACGAGCACTGGCGCGACAACACCTTCCTGACGCTGAACCTCGACAAGAACTTCGACGCGCGCCAGCGCGAGGCTTCGGTGGTGGTCCAGCGCAAGATCGACCTGGCGCGCCAGTGCATGGTGCCGATGGAGGGCAAGGCGGTGCTGGCGTACTGGGATTACCAGTTCGACCAGCTCGTGGTCTACACCGCCACGCAGGTGCCGCATATGATCCGCACCATCCTGGCCCACTGCCTGGGGCTGGAGCAGGAGCGCGTGCGTGTGATCGCGCCGGACGTCGGCGGCGCCTTCGGCTACAAGTGCGTGCTGCAGCAGGAGGAGCTGTGCATCGCCTGGCTCGCGCTGACCTGCAAGCGGCCGTTCCGCTTTATCGAAGACCGGCGCGAACACCTGACTGCCGGCGCCAACTCGCGCGAGCATCACTACGACCTGACGGCGTATGCGGATGCCCGTGGCCGCCTGCTTGCGCTGGACGCAAAGATCGTGATCGACGGCGGCGCGTATTCGGTGTGGCCCTTCACCATCGGGCTGGAGCCGGGCCAGGCGATCGGCAACCTGCCGGGCCCCTATGCCTTTGACGGTTATCGCTGCGAAACGGCATGCATAGCCACCAACAAGCCGGGCTTCGTGCCCTATCGCGGCGTGGCCCGCACCGGCGTCTGCTTTGCCATGGAGCTGGTGATCGACGCCATCGCGCGCGAGGTGGGGCGCGAGCCCTGGGAAGTGCGCAGCGAGAACCTGGTGCCGCCCCAGGCCATGCCTTACGTCAACGTGACCAACAAGCACTTCGACGGCGGCGACTACCCCGCCAGCGTGCGCAAGGCGATGGAGATGATCGATCTGCCCGCGATCCGCGCGCGCCAGCAGGCCGGGCCGCAGGGCAGCCGCTATGTCGGCGTGGGCTTCGGTACCTATACCGAGCAGTCGGCGCACGGCACCTCGGTGTTCGCGGCCTGGGGTACGCCGGTGATTCCCGGCTTCGACTCGGCCACGGTGCGCATCACGCCGGACGGCGGGTTGGAGGTACGAGTCGGTGTGCATTCGCACGGGCAAGGCATGGAGACCACTTTCGCGCAGATCGCCCACGAGATCCTCGGCATCGATATCGGGCGGATCAGGGTGGTGCACGGCGATACCGGGCTGACGCCGTTCTCGACCGGCACCTATGCCTCGCGTTCGCTGGTGATGTCGGGCGGCGCGGTGTCGCGTGCGTGCAAGGCGCTGCTGCCGCGGTTGCTGAAGATCGGTGCGCATATGCTGGGGCAGCCGGCAGAGGCGGTCGCATTTGAACGGGGCACGGTGAGTGCGGGCGATGCCGGCGGCATCGATATCGCGCGCATCGCCAATGCCTGGTACATCAACCCGCACCTGCTGCCGCCGGATGTCGACGCCCAGGGGCTCGAGGTCACCATGGGCTTCAAGCCGGCGGTCGATACCGGCAGCTTCACCTACGCCACGCATGCGGTCGCGGTGGAGGTCGATATCGATTCGGGCCATGTCGAGATCCTCGACTACGTGGTGGTGGAGGACTGCGGCACCATGATCAATCCGATGGTGGTCGAAGGCCAGACCTATGGCGGCGTGGCGCAGGGCATCGGCACCGCGATGTTCGAAGCGATGCACTATGACGGCAACGGGCAGCCGCTCGCGTCCACGCTTGCCGACTACATGCTACCCGGGCCGACCGAGATACCGGCGATCCGCATCCATCATTTCGAGACGCCGTCGCCGCATACGGAGTTCGGCGCCAAGGGCATGGGCGAGGGCGGCGCCATCGCGCCGCCGGCGGCCATCTTCAATGCGGTGAACGACGCGTTGCGCGGCTTCGGGGTCGAACTGAAGGAAACCCCGCTGACGCCGCGCAAGATCCTGGAAGCGCTGGACTCGGCAGAAGCCGGCGCGCAAAGCAAGAAGGCAGCCTGACCGATGAAAGCCGTCGCTTTTTCCTATCATGCGCCCGGCTCGCTGCCGGACGCGCTGGCCCGCCTTGGCGCGGGCACCGATGTCGCCACGACCATGGGCGGCGGCCAGTCGCTCGGGCCGATGCTGAACCTGCGGCTGACCCGTCCCGATACGGTGGTCGATGTGTCGGGACTGGCCGAATTGCGGCAAGTCGCGCCGACTCCCGACGGCATCCGCATTGGCGCCTGTGTGACCCATGCGCAGATCGAGGACGGCGTATTCGCGCCGCTGCGCGGCACCATGCTGCAGGCCGTGGCCGGTGGCATCGCCTACCGCGCGATCCGCAATCGCGGCACCGTCGGCGGCAGCCTTGCGCATGCGGACCCCGCCGCGGACTGGGTGGTGGTGATGAGCGCGCTGGGCGCGCGCATCGCGATCGCATCGACCGGCGGTACGCGCGAGGTGCCGATGGACGCGTTCATGATCGGCGCCTACACCACCGTGCTGGCCGATGGCGAACTGATCGCCGCGGTGACGGTGCCGCAGGCCACCGCGCACAGCCGTTGGGGCTACCACAAGCTGTGCCGCAAGACCGGCGAGTTTGCCGAGGCGAGCTGCGCCGCGTACTTCGACGCCAGCCGCCGCTTCGCGCGCATCGTGCTGGGCGCGCTCGACGGTCCGCCGGTAGTGCTGCGCGGGCTCACGCGGGCCGTTGCCGCCCAAGGCGCCGCGGCGCTGACCGCCAGCGCCGTGGATGACGCCGTCGCGCAGGCCGCGCCGGACAAGGACGCGATCGACCGCAAGCTTTACCGTACCGCCGTGATGCGCTGCGTCACGCAAATGCTGAACTGAGGAGCGCCCGTGCAGACCATCCAATTCACCGTCAACGGCCGCGGGCTTTCCGGCGCATGCGCGGACCGGACGCACCTGGGCGACTTCCTGCGCGACACGCACCGCCTGACCGGCACCCACCTGGGCTGCGAGCACGGCGTATGCGGCGCCTGCACCGTGCTGGTCGACGACAAGCCGGTGCGCTCATGCATTACTTTCGCCGCCGCCTGCGATGGCGCGGACATCGTCACCGTCGAAGGCTACCAGGACGATGCCGTGATGGCCGACCTGCGCGCGGCGTTCAACCGGCACCACGCGCTGCAGTGTGGCTTCTGCACGCCGGGCATGCTGGCGACCGCGCGCGATATCGTGCTGCGCCTGCCCGATGCCGACGAGGCCACCATCCGCCACGAGCTGTCGGGCAACCTGTGCCGCTGCACCGGCTATATGGGCATCGTCGCCGCCATCCGCTCAGTGCTGCAGGCGCGGCGCGAAGCCGCGGGCGTGATCGCGCGGCATGCCGCTGTCACCACGTCGGCCGCAGTACCGTTCGCCTGCTTCACCGTTGCGGACGAAGCGCTCGGCACGGCGCCGCACCTGGCTGCCAGTCCGGGCGCCGACGCCGAAAGGTCGGCCGACCGCAAGGGCTGGTCGCGCATCGAAGGCAGCTTCACCGTGCCGTATGCGCAGGAGGCGGTGTGGGCCTTCATGGCCGACCTGCCGGCGGTGGCGGGCTGCCTGCCGGGCGCGGTGCTGACCGAGGTGGCGGGAGACAAGGTCAAGGGCCATATCGCCATCAGGTTCGGGCCGATGTCGGCGAAGTTCGACGGCGCCGCGCGGCTGCAGCGCGACGATGCGCTCAGGCGCGGCGTGCTGAAGGGCGCCGGCCAGGACTCGCTCAGCAATTCCAAGGCCGCGGGCGATATCGCCTACCAGTTGAAGGCGCTGTCCGCGCACGAGACGGAAGTGAAGGTCGACCTGCAGTATTCGCTGCAAGGACCGCTGGCGCAGTTCTCGCGCTCAGGGCTGGTGCGCGATTTCGTGCGGCGCATGATTGCCGATTTCGGCAAGTCGGTGGCGCGCAGGATGGACCCGACCCTGAGCGAGGCCGAACGCAACCAGGTGGTCCGCCTGAACCCCGTGGCGATGTTCTTCGGCGTGCTGTGGGAGCGGATCAGGCGGCTGTTCGGCGCCCGCTGAACAGCGCTGCCGGGCTGCCGCGCTCCTTGCCCGTGTCAGCCCGGATGCACTACAACCAGTAGTGCGGTGGCAGTGGTCTTGCCGCCATTGGAGATCGCATGTGCGACATCGGCCGCATAGCGCGCGGTCTCGCCGTGCCGCAGCTTCTTCTCGTCGGCGCCGGCGCGCACCGTCATCGACCCGCTCAGTACCGACAGGTGTTCCTGGGTGCCGGCTTCGTGCGGCTCGGAGGCCAGCACGCCGCCGGCCTGGATGGTCAGCTCGTACCACTCGAAGCGCCCGGCCAGGTCGATCGGGCCGAGGATGCGCAGGTCGCAGCGGGTATCGGGGCTTTTCAGCGAGGGGATGGCGTGGGGCTGGACCACGGTGATGCCGGCGCCGGGCCGCTCAGCGCCGCCGTTGGCGAGAAAGTCGGTCAGGCTCACGCCCAGCGCATTGGCCAGGCGCCACAGCACGGCCACGGTGGGGTTGGCCAGGTTGCGCTCGATTTGCGACAGCATCGACTTGGATACCCCCGCGCGGCGCGACAGCTCGTCGAGCGACAGGCGCTGCTGCTGCCGCAGCGCCTGCAGCGCCATGCCGACTGCGGGCGGGCCTTCGGCCTGCGAAGTTTGCGGGCTCTGGACAAGGGCTTGCGTCATGGCTGGATGTTCGTTATATTGCGCAAAACGTTCGATATACAGAACGCGTTCGATTTATCGATCGAATCCTAGCACGCCTGCACACCAACAGGAGCCGCCATGTCGAATGCCGAGGCATTCTATGCATCCATCCGCACCGAACTCGAGGCCATCCGCGCCGCGGGGTTGTTCAAGAACGAGCGCGTGATCGCCACGCCGCAAGGCGCCCGGGTGCGCACCACCGACGGCCGCGAGGTCATCAACCTGTGCGCCAACAACTACCTGGGCCTGTCGTCGCACCCGCAGGTGATCGAGGCCGCGCACGAGGCGCTGCGCACGCATGGCTTCGGCCTCAGCTCGGTACGCTTTATCTGCGGCACGCAGGACCTGCACAAGACGCTGGAGCGGCGGCTGTCGGCCTTCCTCGGCACCGAGGACACCATCCTCTACGGCTCGGCCTTCGATGCCAACGGCGGCCTGTTCGAAACGCTGCTCGGTGCGGAGGACGCGGTCATCAGCGATGCGCTCAACCATGCTTCGATCATCGACGGCATCCGGCTTTCCAAGGCGCGCCGCTACCGCTACCAGCACAACGACCTCGACGACCTGCGCGTGCAACTGGCGCAGGCGCAGGCTGACGGTGCGCGCTTTACGCTGGTCTTTACCGACGGCGCTTTCTCGATGGACGGCACCATCGCCCGGCTCGACGAGATGCGCGCGATCTGCGACGAGTACGGAGCGCTGCTCGGCATCGACGAATGCCATGCCACCGGCTTCCTCGGCGCGCGGGGGCGCGGCACGCATGAGCTGCGCGGCGTGTTCGGCAAGATCGACATCATCACCGGCACGCTGGGCAAGGCGCTGGGCGGCGCCTCCGGCGGCTTCACCAGCGCGCGCACGGAAGTGGTGGCGCTGCTGCGCCAGCGTTCGCGGCCGTACCTGTTTTCCAATACGGTCGCGCCGGCCATCGTCGGCGCATCGATCGCGGTGCTCGACATCCTGGAAGGCAGCACCGCGCTGCGCGACCGGCTCGAAATCAATACCAGGTTCTTCCGCGCCGGGCTCGACAAGCTGGGCTTCGACGTCAAGGCGGGCGACCACCCCATCATCCCGATCATGGTCTACGACGCCGACAAGGCGCAGCAGCTCGCGCAGCGGCTGCTGGAGCTGGGCGTGTACGTGGTCGGCTTTTTCTACCCGGTGGTGCCCAAGGGCCAGGCGCGCATCCGCGTGCAGATGAGCGCGCTGCATGACGAAGCCGCGCTGCAGGCGGCGCTCGACGCCTTCGGCCAGGCCGGCCGCGAACTGGGGCTGATTCGATGAGCGAGGGCAAAACAAGGATCCTGATCGTCGGCGCCAACGGGCAGATCGGCTCGGAACTCGCGCTGGCATTGGCCGAGCGTTACGGGCGCACCAATGTGATCACGTCAGACGTGGTGCCCACCGGCCGCCATGTCCACCTGACGCACGAGATGCTCAATGCCACCGACCGCGGCGAGCTGGCCACCGTGGTCGAGCGCCACGGCATCACGCAGGTCTATCTGCTGGCAGCGGCGCTGTCCGCCACCGGCGAGAAGGCGCCGCAGTGGGCCTGGAACCTCAATATGACCAGCCTGCTCAACGTGCTGGAGCTGGCGCGCCAGACCGGGCTGGAGCGCGTGTTCTGGCCCAGCTCGATTGCCGCCTTCGGCCCGACCACGCCTTCAGTGCAGACGCCGCAGCAGACCGTGATGGAGCCCACTACCGTCTACGGCATCTCCAAGCAGGCGGGCGAGGGCTGGTGCCGCTGGTACCACGCCAACCATGGCGTCGATGTGCGCAGCGTGCGCTATCCCGGCCTGATCTCGCACAAGACCCCGCCCGGCGGCGGCACCACCGACTATGCCGTCGATATCTTCCACGCGGCGGTGAAGGGCGAGCCCTATACCTGCTTCCTGAAGGAAGACGAGGCGCTGCCGATGATGTATATGCCCGACGCGCTGCGCGCCACCATCGAGCTGATGGAAGCGCCGGCCGACAAGCTGAGCGAGCGCGGCAGCTACAACATCGCGGGCATGACCTTCACGCCGGCGCAGATCGCCGCGGCGATTCGCGAACAGGTGCCCGGGTTCGAGATCCGCTATGAACCCGACTATCGCCAGGCGATCGCACAGGGCTGGCCCGATTCGATCGACGATACGGTGGCGCGCGCCGACTGGGGCTGGAAGGCGCAGTATGGGCTCAGCGAAATGGTCGCTGACATGCTGGCCAACCTCAGGACGACGCTGGCGGCCTGAGGGCCGTTGCCACACGTTCACAGAATCCGCCCCCGTTCGCGGCCCAGCGCTACCGCTTCGGTGCGGCGCTGCGCACCCAGCTTGGCATGGATGCGCCGCAGGTGCGACAAGCGCTGCGCGCACTGGCCGCGCGCGATATCCAGCCGGCAGCGCGCGACCGAAGGCCGGTCGATATCGTTGGCGTGGCCGGCAGCATCCAGCGCTTCCCAGCCGCCATACAGGTCCGCCGCGCACAGCGCCTGTGCGGCGGCGTCGAGCCGGTTCTGCCCGCCGCCAATGTGAAGCAGTTGATCGAATACATCCACAAGCTCGGCAAGCCGCTGCCCTATGGCTCGTACGGGCTCGGCTCCAGCGGCCACCTGCAGATGGAGATCTTCGGCCGCAACGCCAGGGTGGCGCTGACCCATGTGCCGTACAAGGGCGAGGGCCCGCTGCTCAACGACCTGCTCGGCGGGCAGCTGCCGGCCGGCATCGTCGCGGCGGTATCGGCGCGCCAGCATGCGCGCACCGGCAAGCTCAGGGCGATTGCCGTCGCGGGGCAGGGGCGCTCGCCGTTGCTGCCGGATGTGCCGACCTTCCTCGAGGCGGGCGTGCCAGGGCTGGGGCGCCAGGGCTGGCTTGGCCTGTTCGCGCCCGCGGCCACGCCGCGCGCCGTCATTGACAAGGTGTCGGCCGACGTCAACCGCGTGCTGGCCAGTCCTGAGCTGCGCGCCCGCATGGTCCAGCTTGGCATCCTCGTCAAAGGCAGCTCGCCGGCAGCGTTCGCCGATGTGGTCAAGGCCGAGCAGACCTACTGGGCCGAGGCCCTCCGTGCGTCGAACATCCGGCTGGACTGAGCCGCTGGCGGACAGTGGCAGGCAGGGCCCGTGGACGGGCGCCGGCCTGCCGGTCGCTCGCTACTGGTAGGTGGCCATGATCACGTAGGCCTCGGGCACCGTGCGCCCACCGCCCGCGGAGCGGTCGGACACCGGTTCGGTGTGTAGCTGCGCGAAGCCGATGCGGACGTGCCGTGGCATGCGCGCCGGCGGCATCGGGAACGGTGCCGTGACGGTTCGTCCCGACGGCTCGACGCAACGCGCATGCAGCTGTCCGGCAGCCGGCCTGAAGCCGCACGACGGACTGACGATCGCACCCTGGAAAGTAATGGTGCCGCCCTGTGCCACCGCCATGCCGGTCGACGCAACGGCCAGAAGACCTGCCACCACCAGCCGGACGGCAACGCCCGCGGCCATCCCGTTTCGTTGCAGCGATTCCATGTCTTCACCCCTTTCTCAGTGTGGTGGTATGCATGCTGCCAGCGAGGCTGCTTACGTTGCGCGCCCGGGGGACGGATCCGTGCAGCGGCCAATTCCATCATAGCCGCGCATTTGGACGTTTTACGATGGTTATGACAATCTTGTGATCATTGTTCTGTGCATTGCCGCTGGCGCGGCATCGCAAGCGGCCCGGCTGCTTTTCCGGGCCGCCGGCGGCCTGTCCGGCCGCCTTCGTGCTTATCGGGACCGCAGCTTAGCCCGCCGCGTGCGCAGCCTGCGGCAGGATCAGCCGCGAGCGGGCAAAGCCCGCATGGGTGCGCAGTTGCTGCATCAACTGATCGGACGGTACGCGGTCCAGGTCGGTCACCACATAGCCGGTGTGGCCACGCGTCTGCAGGTGCTGCCCGGTGATATTGACGTTCTCCTGCGCCAGCAGCGTGTTCAGCGCCGCCAGCGCGCCCGGCGCGTTGCCGTGCACGTTGAGCAGCCGCGCCGGCGCATGCAGCGGACCGGGATCGACCTCGGGGAAGTTGACCGCGCCGATGGTGCCGCCGGTGGCCAGGAAGTGCGCCAGCTTGGCCGCCACCTCGGCGCCGATGTTTTCCTGCGCCTCCTCGGTGCTGCCACCCACGTGCGGGGTCAGCAGGACATTGGGCATGTTCTGCAGCTCGCTGACAAAGGGATCGTTGTTGGTCTTGGGCTCTTCCGGGAACACGTCGATGGCCGCGCCGCCAAGGCGCTTCTCGCGCAGCGCCGCCGCCAGCGCGGGAATATCCACCACGGTGCCGCGCGAGGCATTGATCAGGATCGCCCCCGGCTTGCAGGCTGCCAGCACGCCGGCATCGATCATATTGCGCGTGCGCGGCGTGGCGGGGACGTGCAGTGTCACCACCTCGGCCTGCGACACCGCTTCTTCCAGCGATCCCGCGGCGCGCGCCGAGCCGTGCGACAGCCGCGCCAGCACGTCGTAGTAGACCACGCGCATGCCCATGGATTCGGCCAGCACGCCGACCTGCGAGCCGATATTGCCGTAGCCGATGATGGCGATGGTCTTGCCGCGCGCCTCGAAGGCGCCGCTGGCGCCCTTGGCCCATTTGCCGGCATGGGCCAGCGTGTTCTTCTCCGGGATCCGGCGCAGCAGCATCACCGCTTCGGACACCACCAGCTCGGCCACCGAGCGGGTGTTGGAGAAGGGCGCGTTGAACACCGGGATGCCGGCGGCCGTGGCCGCTTCGAGGTCGACCTGCGAGGTGCCGATGCAGAAGCAGCCGATCGACAGCAGTTCGGGCGCGCTGCGGATATCGTCGGCGCGCAGGTGGGTGGCCGAGCGGATACCGATCACGTCGTGGCTGGACAGCACCTGGCGCAGTTCCGGGCCGGCCAGCGCGCCGGTGCGGCGCTCGACCTGCAGGCCGGCTTCAGTAAGGCGGGCGGTGGCGCTCTGGTGGATGTTCTCGAGCAGGATCGCAGTGGTCACGTTCGTTTTCCGCATGGAGGGTTGGCGGCGGCTGCCGCATTCCCAACATTCTGCGCGCAAAACGGCCCAGGGGCCGGGGAGCCCCTGTTGGTGACAATGGCACCCGCGCGGCTGCCGACGCCCCGGGCGGCGCCTCAGCGCGCGTGGTCGCGCGCGTCGCCGCCGAGCGGGTCGACGATGATCATGGTCTGGCGCAGCACGCCGGCATCGTCGAAATAGCAGCTGAAGTGCGCGGTCTGGTAGGCCTCCTTGTACATGCGCCAGGACCAGGCTTCACGCTTCATCAGGGGGTAGTACTGGACCGGCTCGCGCGGCAGGCCAAAGCGCTCCTGCACGTCCTTCTTGGTCCAGACGCCGATCTGCGCGCGGTAGATCTCCGCTTCAGTCAGCATCTGGCGATAGTTGGTGAGCCTGCCGCCGGCGTCGAAGTCCGCGGCGTAGACCTCATGGCCGAAGGGCTGGCGCGACCAGAGCCAGCGGGTCGTGCCGTCGGCCAGGCGATAGACCTCCGTGGGCTGCCCGAAGGTACTGCGCACGGCACTTTCGGGGCTGCCGATCATCTGCTTGCCGGTCTGCTCGGGTTGCAGCGTCGCGCAGGCCCCGAGCGCGCCGAGCACGAACATGGCCGCGCACAGGCGGCCGACCGACCGAAGTGGCATGCGGAACTGCATGGCGATCTCCTGCGGGCGGCATGCCCGCATCCCGCCATTGTCCGGCCAGGATGGCGGCCGGTGCAATACAGACGCACCGGCCTCAATACCGGCCAGCGCGGGCGCGCCAACCGGTCTGCGCGCGATCAGGCGATCAGCAGCGGCCCTTCTTCGCCTGGCCCGGCGGGCAGAAGGATTCGTTGCCGTACGGATCGACGCGGCAGTTGCCTTTCTTGGCCTGCCCCGGGGGGCAGCCCGGGCCGCCGCCGCCGACGTCATAGGGGGCGACCACGCAGCCGCCGAGCAGCGCGCTGCAGGCAACCAGAAGGGCCAGAGCGGTTTTCATTGCATTCTCCTTGTTGTGGGTAAATTCCTGTGCCCGCGAGGATAAATCGTTCCGCTGTCGTCAACTGTAAGGAATAGTGAAACCGTTGGATTCTGGTGAAACGTCAATCTTGGGGCAGGGGAAGTTGGCGCTGCGCTGGCAACAGAGAAAGGCGATGCCGCAACGGTCGACAATTGTGGTGCGTCTGGCACTCGTGCCAAGGGCCCATCTGGCTGTGGAACCGACCGCGCGGCCCCGGATGATCTTTGTGCCCGTTACACCTCGCTACCAGCCTAACGTTCTGCAAACACCTGCTGCGCCATTGCCTCGCTACATTTCGCGCCAGGAGGACATCACCATGCAGAAAATCCTGGCCGCCTGCATCGTGGCAGGCGTTGCAGCAATCGGACCCGCCACGGCACAGGCCCGCGTGAACGTGGACATTGGCATCGGCGTGCCAGGCTATGCCGTGGCGCCGCCGCCGCCGGTCTACTACGAACCCGCGCCCGTCTACGTGGCCCCGCCCCCGCCGGTAGTGGTGGCGCCCGGCTATTACGACGACTGGCGCGAGCGCCGCGCCTGGCGCGAGCAGCAGTGGCGCGAGCGGAAATGGCGCGAGCGCGAATGGCGCGAACGCCGGCGGGAATGGCGCCGCTGGCATGAAGAGCATGACGATTGAAGAGGCCCCGCTGCAATGAGGGCGGTGCGGCGTTACCACGCGTCCTGCAGGATGTCGATCACCTGCTGCGCGCGGTCGATGCGGCGCGGATTGGCGCGGACCCACTGGTTCTCCAGCGCCTTGTGCGCCAGTTCCTCGAAGCCGGACGGCGGGATCTGGAGCTCGCGCAGCCGCGTGGACAGGCCGAGATCGCGGATCAGCGCGGCGATCAGCCCCGCCGCATCGGCGCCGTCGTGCCCCAGCGCGCGCGCCATGGCCCGCTGCGCGGGCGCCGTCACCGCGAGGTTGTAGCGCATCACCGCCGGCAGCAGCAGGCAGGAGGTGATGCCGTGCGGCACACCTAGCGCGCCGCCCAGCACGTGGCCGATGCCATGGCTGGCGCCGTAGCGCACGCGGTTGACGCCGCTGGCGCACAGCCACACGCCAAGCTGGCAGTCCAGCCGCGCGGCATGGTCGGCCGGGTTTGCCTGGTGACGGCGCAAGGCCGCGGCGAGCATGGCCAGCCCGTGCAGGCAGGTGGCGCTGGTCATCGGCTGCGCATCGAGGGAACAGAGCGACTCCACCGCATGGTCGACCGCGCGGATACCGGTGGACAGCCATAGCTGCGAGGGCGTATGCACCGTCATGGCCGGATCCAGGATCACGCTGGCGGCTCCGATGCCTTCGGCGGTCACATGGTGCTTGCTGCCGCAGGCCGTATCGGTGCAGCCGGCCAGGTCGCTGAACTCGGCTGCCGACAGCGTGGTCGGCACGGCGATCTGCCGGCAGGGCGGCGGCGCGATCCGCTGCCCGGCGGCATCGACGCGCACGCAATGCGCATCCAGCGCCGCGGCCGTCCTCACATCCTCCGCCAGGCACACCAGGGCGACCTTGACCGAATCGATCGCGGTGCCGCCGCCGATGGTGACGACCAGGTCGGGGCGGGCCTCGCGCATGGCAGCCGCCAGTTCGATGACCGAGTCGCGCGGCACATGCTCGACGCATGCATCGAACAGCCCGACCACCTTGTCGCGCACGCCGGCGAGGGCGCGGCCGACTGCATCGGTGGTGCGGTTCAGGGTGCGGCTGGTCACCACGAAAATACGGTCGGCGCGGCGCTGGTCGGCCTCTTCGGCCAGGACTTGCGCGGTGGGGCGGCCAAAGTGCACCCGTTCCAGGGGCAGGTAGCGATAGGTTCCGGCTGGCATCAGTATTCCGAAGCGATAGAGGGTCAGGTCTCGCAGGCGCCGGTGTTCAGGCCGGCTGTCTGGACGGATCATTGGCAGCATGCGCCGCGTATTCGCGGTCGCGCAGCAGGCGCCGCATGAGCTTGCCGCTGGCGGTCTTCGGCAACGCTTCCACGAAGGCAATCGCGCGCGGGTATTTGTAGGGCGCGGTGACCTGCTTGACATGGTCCTGCAGCGCGCGCACCAGCGCATCGCCGGGCTCGAAGCCCGGGCGCAGCGTGACGAAGGCCTTGACGATCTCGCCGCGCTCCGGATCGGGGCTGCCGACCACGGCGCATTCGAGTACCGCGGGATGTTCGATCAGCGCGTTTTCCACTTCCATCGGGCCGATCCGGTAACCGGCCGAGCTGATGATGTCGTCGCTGCGGCCGTCGTAGTACAGGTAGCCGTCGGCATCGGCGTGGGCCAGGTCGCCGGTCAGGAAATACTCGGTGCCCTCGTGCTGCACGCGGGTCGACGCAGTCAGGCCAGGATCGTTCCAGTAGCCGAGCATCACCTGCGGATGGGGCAGGCGCAGCGCCAACTGGCCTCCCGTGCCGGCCGGCAGGGGGCGGCCCTGCTCGTCCAGGATCGCCAGCTCCGACCCTGGCAGCGGCAGGCCCATCGCGCCGGGCCGCATGGGTACGCCGGGCGGGTTCACCACCGTCATCAGCGTCTCGGTCTGGCCATAGCCCTCACGCAGCTCAACGCCGGTGCCCTCGCGCCAGCGGCGCACCACGTCCGGATTGACCGCCTCGCCCGCGGATACCGCGAGCCGCAGCCGGCTCAGATCGTAGTCGGCGAAGCGTTCATTGACGAGGTGGCGGAACTCCGTCGCGGCGCCACAGAACACGGTGACGCCATGGCGCGCGATCAGCGCCAGCCGCGTGGCGGGATCGAAGCGGCCGTTGTAGAACAGCACGGCGGTGCCTGCCGACCAGGGGCCGAACAGGATGCTGGTGCCGGCCTTGCTCCACCCGGTATCGGCGGTGCACCACATCAGGTCGTCCTCGCGCAGGCCCTGCCAGTTGCTGGCGGCCACGCGCCAGCTATAGAGCGCGCGCGCTGCATGCAGCACGCCCTTAGGGTTGCCGGTGGAGCCGGAGGTGTAGTAGAGGATCGCTGGTTCGTCCGGCGCCATGTCGGCGCAGGCGAAATCGGCGTCGCAGGCGGCCAGCGCTTTGTCAAAATCCAGCCAGCCGGGCGCGCCGTCCACGGCAATACGGGTGCCGATGCCGGCAATGCCATCGAACTTGCCGACGCTGTCGCGGTGCGCCACCACCGCCGTGGCGCCGGCGTGGCCGATGCGGTAGCCGACGTCCTTGGCGGTCAGCATCTCGATGCAGGGGATCGGCACCGCGCCGAGCTTCAGGCAGCCCACCATCGCCACCTGCCATTGCGGGATGCGCGGCAGCATCACGATGACGCGGTCGCCGCGGCGCACGCCCGCGCCGGCCAGCAGGTTGGCAAAGCGGTTGGACAGGGTGCGCATGTCGCCGAAGGTAAAGCGGCGTTCGGCACCGCTGTCGTCGCACCACAGCAACGCGAGCTTGTCGGGTTGCCGCTGCGCGTGCGCATCCACGACGTCGCGGCCAAAGTTGAATGTCGCCGGCAGGCACCAGCGGAAGCGGCGATAGGCGTCGGCATACGCCGTCTTCGGATCGGGCATGTCTGTCTCCTGGGGCGCTGCGATGGCGCCACGGCAATTGTTGTCAGTACGGCGCTAGATCACGGCGCGCCCGCGCAGGCGCTCGATCTCGCCGGCGGAATAGCCAAGCCCTGCGAGCACGGACTCGCTGTGCTCGCCCAGCAGCGGCGGCGGCAGCCGGAACGTGCCGGGCGAGGCCGAGAACTTGATCGGGAAGCCGAGCTGCGGGATACGGCCCTCGACCGGGTGATCTATGTGCTGCAGCATGCCGCGGTGCCGCAGCTGCGGGTCGTCGAAGGCCTCCGCCATCGAATTGACCGGACTGGCCGGGATATCGGCCTGCGCCAGCCGCTCGACCCAGGTATCGCATGACTCGGCGCCAAATACCGAGGTCAGGATGGCTTGCTGGAGCAGGGCATCCTCGCCTGTGGGCCACTGCATGGCCTTGAAGTCCGGGCGCCCGATCAGGTCGCAGAAGCGATGCCAGAAATGCGCCTCGATAATGCCCAGCGACAAATAGCGGCCGTCGGCGCAGCGGTACACGTTGTAGCAAGGCGCCTGCCCGATAAAAGGCCGCTCGCCGCCGCGCGGCTCGACGCCACCGAACAGGTAGTCGGCGGCGTGGTAGCACAGCCAGCTCACCAGCCCGTCGGCCATCGAGATATCGACGAACTGGCCGCGGCCGCTGGCGCCGCGCGCCGCCAGCGCGGTCAGGATGCCGACCGCCGCCATCAGCGAGCCGCCGCCCACGTCGGCAATCGACAGACCGGGCACGATCGGCCCCGTGGCCGGCGTGCCGAAGAGCTGCAAGGCACCGGTCAGCGCCATGTAGTTGAGGTCGTGGCCGCACGCCTGCGCGCGCGGGCCGTCCTGCCCGTAGCCCGAGATCGCGCAATAGATCAGACGCGGGTTGGCCGCCGCCAGCACGTCGTAGTGCAGGCCGAGACGCTCCATCACGCCAGGGCGGAAGCCTTCCACCACGACGTCGGCCTCGCTCGCCAGCCGCAGGAACACCTCCTTGCCCTCGGGCGATTTCAGGTCCAGCGTCAGGCTGCGCTTGTTGCGGTTGAGCAGCAGGAACGACCCCGACTCCTGCTTGTGGGTCGGCGCGAACTGCCGGTTGTAGTCGCCCTGGCCCGGCTGCTCGATCTTGAGCACGTCGGCGCCGTAGTCGGCGAGCAGCTGCGTGCAGAAGGCACCGGGCAGCAGGCGGGTCAGGTCCAGGATCTTGAGTCCTTCAAGGGCGGTGGCGGTCATGGCTGTCAGGGGTTCGGTTCAGGTGGCGGTCCAGCCGCCGTCCACCAGCAGGCTGTGGCCGGTGACGTAGGCCGCGGCCGGCGAGGCCAGGAACACCGCGGCGCCGGGCACGTCCGTCAGCTTGCCGAAGCGGCCCAGCGGGATGCGCGACAGCAACTTCGCGCCGATATGCGGATGCGCCACCACGCCGGCGGTCAGGTCGGTCTGCACGAAGCCATAGGCGATGGCGTTGACGCGGATGCCATGTTCGGCCCAGTCGTGCGCCAGCGCCTTGGTCAATTGCTCGACGCCTCCCTTGGAGGCGGCGTAGGGCACCTGCCGCTTCAGGCCGATATGCCCGGCGATGGAACTGATGTTGACGATGGCGCCCTGGCGGCGCGGCAGCATGGCTTCGCCCAGCAACCGGCAGCAGCGGTAGACGCCGGTGAGGTTGATATCCAGGATCTGCCGCCATGCCTCGTCGGTGGTGTGCTCCATCGACGCATAGTGCGGATCGATGCCGGCGTTGTTGACGAGGATGTCGAGCTGCCCGTAGCGGTCGAGCACGGTGTCGCGCAGGCGCCGGATATCGTCGTCGCTGCCGACGTCGGCGCTCACCGCCATGGCGTCGCCGCCGCGGCCGCGGATGGCCTCGGCCACGGCATCCAGCGTGGCCGCGGTGCGACCGCACAGCGCCACGCGAGCGCCGTGGGCCGCCAGCGCATCGGCAATCGCGCGGCCGATGCCGCGCCCGCCGCCGGTCACCACGGCGACCTGGCCGCGCAGGTCGAACAGGTTGGCGTAGTCGTTCATCGCGTCGTCTCCGTGCGCAGCACGCGCCGTGCAATGGCCCAGCGATGGACCTCGGAGGGACCGTCGTAGATGCGGAACGCGCGCGCCTCGCGGAAGATCTGCTCGACCACGGTATCGCGCGTCACGCCCAGGCCGCCCAGCACCTGCACGCAGCGGTCCGCGATCCGGAAGATCGCCTCCGAGCAGAAGACCTTGGCCATGCTGGACTCGTGCCTGCCGTGCTGGCCCTGGTCAAGCAGCCAGGCCGTGTGCCAGATCGAAAGCCGGCACATATGGATGTCGATCTCGTTGTCCGCCAGCATGAAGCCCACGCCTTCGTGCTCGCCGATCGGCTTGCCGAACGCGTGGCGCTCGCGCGCATGGGCGGTGGCGATATCGTGCGCGCGGCGCGCGGCTCCCAGCCAGCGCATGCAATGGGTGAGCCGCGCGGGCGCGAGCCGCACCTGCGCATAGCGCAGGCCCTGGCCGACTTCACCGAGCACCTGGTCCGGGCCGACGCGGCAGCCTTCGAAGAACACCTCGGCATGGCCGCCCGCGAAGCTTTGGTCGATGCTGTCGATGATGCGCCCGATGCGGATGCCGGGCACCTGCATGTCGGTCAGGAACATGGTCGGCCCGCCGCCTTCGCCCGGCACGGTGGCCATCACGATGGCGAAGCCGGCGCCGTCCGCGCCGGTGATCAGCCATTTGTGGCCGCGGATCACATAGCCTTCGCCGTCGCGCTCGGCCGTGGTCTGCAGCAGCCCGGGATCGGAGCCGGCGCCGGGGTGGGGTTCGGTCATGCAGAAGCAGGAGCGGATCTCCGCGGCGGCCAGCGGGCGCAGCCAGCGCGCCTTCTGTGCCGGCGTGGCCACCACTTCCAGCAGGTGCATGTTGCCTTCGTCAGGCGCCGCGCAGTGCAGCGCCAGCGGGCCGAGCAGGGAATAGCCGGCTTCCTCGAACACCGCGGCGCGGCCCAGGTGCGACAGCCCCAGGCCGCCCCATTCCTCCGCTACGTGCGGCGCCAGCAGCCCGGCGCGCCGTGCGCGGTGATTGAGTTCCACGCGCAGCGCCTCGGTGGGGCCGTGCGCGCCGCGGCCGGGATCGGCCTCGAGCGGGATGATCTGGTCGCGGATAAACGCCGCGGTGCGCTCGCGCAGCGCCTGCAGCGAATCGGGTAGGGTGAAGTCCATCTGGCTTGTCTCCTGTGGTTGCGGATCTGCGGTCCGCCTAGCTTGCGCGTCCGTGCGCGATGTCATGCGTGAAGTCCAGGATCGACCGGCCGATGCGGCCAAAGCTGGCGTATCTGGGCTCGGTGGTGGCGCCTGCCTGATAGCGCGCATGCAGCTGCAGGAACACCACGCCGAGTTTGAACATCGCCAGCACGCGATGGAACGGCAGGTCCGACAGGTCGCAGCCGGTGCGCTGGCGGTACGCTTCGGCGATCTGCGCGCGCGAAGGGAATCCCGGCGAGGTGGTCGGCATCTGCCGCAGCTCGCGCACGGCCTCGGGGTCGCCCGGCTCGGTCCAGTAGCTGAGCAGCGTGGCCAGGTCGAACAGCGGGTGGCCGCGGGTGGCCATGTCCCAGTCCAGCACGGCGCGCGGGCGCAGGGTCTCGGGATCGAGCACGACGTTGTCGAGCTTGAAGTCGCAATGCAGCAGTGTCGGCTTGCCGTCGGGCGGGCAATGCGCGCGCAGCCACTGCGCCAGTTCGCGCACGGCGGGGTGCGGGGCCGCGCCGTTGAGGGCTGCGGCGCGGCGCGTCCAGCCCTCGATCGCGCGGGACAGGAAACCGTCGGGCTTGCCGAGGTCGTCCAGGCCGACTTCGGCGGCCTCCGTTGTATGTAGCTGCACCAGCAGGTCGACCAGCGTACCGGCGATGCGCGGGCCGGCGACGCTGCTGTCCAGCCACGCCGGCAAGTCGGCGCCGATGGTCAGGCCGGGGCGGTATTCCATCACCAGGAAGTGCGCGCCGAGCACGTCCGGATCGACGCAGTACATCAGGCTGCGCGGCGCCTGCGGGAAGCGCTGCCACAGCCGGCTGCTGAGCACGCGGTGCTCGCGCGCCATGTCGTTGGCGCCGGGCGGCAGCGGGCCGGGCGGCGGGCGGCGCAGCACGCACTGGCGCCCGTCGAGGCGGATCAGGTAGTTCAGGTTGGCGAGGCCGCCGGCAAACTGCCTTGGCATCTCCGCCAGGTCCAGTTCATGGCCGAGCCCGGCGAGGTAGCGGCGCAGGCGCGCCCAGTCGAGCGGCACGGTATGGCCGCGCGGGCGGAACCCGGGCATGGCCGGGTCCGCATGGGCGGCGGCGCGCGGCGTGGCTGGGAGGATCGTTGCCACGGCGTTACCCCTTGCGCACGCCGGCGCAGGTCGATTTGGCGAGCGGCAGGAAGGCCTGGTCGCCCGGGATCACCTGACGGACGTGGTAATAGTCCCACGTGTATTTCGACTCGGCGGGCTTCTTCACTTGCAACAGGTACATGTCGTGCACCATGCGCCCGTCCTCGCGCAGCTTGCCGTTGCGGGCGAACATGTCCGAGACCGGCAGTTCGCGCATCTTCTTTACCGCGGTCATCGCGTCGTCGCTGCCCGCGGCCTGCACCGCCTTCAGGTAGTGCAGCACGGCGGAGTAGACCCCGGCCTGCGCCATCGTCGGCATGCGCTTCTGCACCGCATGGAAGCGCTTGGACCAGGCCCGCGTCTGCTCGTCCAGGTCCCAGTAGAAGCCTTCGGTCAGGTACATGTCCTGCGCCTTGTCCAGGCCCAGGCTGTGCACGTCGGTGATGAACATCAGGGTCGCCGCCATGGTCTGCTTGCGGGTGATGCCGAAGTCCGCCGCCTGCTTGATGGTGCTGGTGGTGTCGTTGCCGGCATTGGCCAGCGCGATCACCTTGGCCTTGGAGGCCTGCGCCGCCAGCAGGTACGACGAGAAGTCCGAGCCCGGGAACGGATGCGTCGAGCGCCCGACAATCTTGCCGCCGCCGGCGGTGACCACGTCGGCCGCGTCTTTTTCCAGCGCGCGCCCGCCGGCGTAGTCGGCGGTGATGAAGTACCAGCTGTCGCCGCCGCGCTTGAGCACCGCGCTCGCGGTCCCGCTAGCCAGGGCGTAGGTGTCGTAGGTCCAGTGCAGGGCGGTGGGCGTGCAGTCCTCGTTGGTGATGCGCGTCGAGGCGCCGCTGGACACGATCACCAGCCGCTGCTTCTCCTTCGCCAGCTTGACCGCGGCCAGCGACGCCGACGAGGCGGGCAGGTCGACGATCATGTCGACCTTGTCCTCGTCGAACCATGAACGCGCCTTGGTCGAGGCGATGTCGGGCTTGTTCTGGTGGTCGGCCGAGACCAGCCGGATCGCGAAGGCGGGCTTGCCGGTGGACTTGAAGTCAGCGATCGCCATCTTCGCGGCCAGCACCGAGCCCGAGCCGGACAGGTCGGAGTAGATCCCGGACAGGTCCGTCAGCACGCCGATGCGCACTTCGCTGTCCGAGACGCCGGGCGCGCCGGTGAGTGTGCCTGCAGGCTTCTGCGCCAGCGCTGGCGGCAGGGTGAGCGCCAGCGCCCACGCCATGGCCGTGGGGAGTGGTTTGCGTTGCATTGTGTCTCCTCTCTAGCCCGCAGAGCAGGCGGGCGGTGTGAACCGAACGTGTGTCGGTTTGTCTGACAATCAGAATAGCAGCCACTTTTGGCTTGTCAAGCGCCGGTAGGTTTGACAGCTTGTGTGTGATTGAATAGTCTGATGGTCAGACAATGGGACGTAGGCCCGTGCCTGCGCCGCCACATGCGAGGGAATAGCGTTGGAAGCCCAATTCGAGAAAATCCGCACCATCCCGGCATACCGCGTGCTGGCCGAGGCCATGATCGAGCGCATCCTGGACGGCCGGCTGCGTGAAGGCGACCCGCTGCCGACCGAGGCCAGGCTGTGCGAGATGTTCGGCGTGAACCGCTCCACGGTGCGCGAAGGCATCCGCGTGCTCGAGGAAGCCAACCTGGTGCGCCGCGAACATGCCAAGAAGATGGTGGTGACGCGGCCCTCCGACGCGGAGGTCGGCAAGCAGCTGGAGCGCGCGCTGGTACTGCACGAGATCGTCTTCGACGAACTGTGGCAGGCCATGTCGGTGCTGGAGCCGCCGATGGCACGGCTGGCCGCGGCGCGTGCGACGCCCGAAGCGCTGGAGCGGCTCGACGACAACCTGCACAGGACCGAGCAGGCGCTGAAAGCCGGCGAGAGCCTGGTGGAGCTCGACATCGAGTTCCACGGCATCGTTGCATCGATGAGCGGCAACCGCGCGCTGGTACTGGCCCGCGAACCGCTCAGCCGGCTGTTCTATCCCGCGTTCGCCGCCGTGATGACGCGCGTGCCGGTGGCGGGCAAGCGGTTGCTGGAGGCACACAAGGCGATCGTCGCCGCGATCCGCGCGGGCGACGAGGACGGCGCGCAGGCCTGGATGGAAAAGCACGTGCAGGATTTCCGGCGCGGCTACCAGTCCGCCAAGCTCGACCTGCAGTCGCCGGTGGCGGCTCCCCACGCCCGGCCTGCGACCCGCGTGGAATGACGCTTCGCGCTACTATGCCCAGGCCTGCGCCGCCAGCCGCTCGGTGAGGTAGTCGCAGAACACCTTCACGCGCGGGCTGAGATGCTTGCGGTTGGGGTAGACCAGGTAGAGCGGCGCCTTGGCCGGGTCCTGATAGGCATCGAGGAACTCATTTCGGCGCGGCGAGCGGCAATCACGCGATGCCTGGATCGTGCGGCCACCCCTGAACTGGTGGAAGAGTACCTGTCGCCCTGGCGGGATGCGCGCGTGGCGCGCTCATGGATGGCGCTGGCCGGTGCGGACAATCGCTATACACAGGCGCTGGTGCCGGCCTTGCGCGCGTCGGCAACGCCCAAGCTGCTGGCGTGGGGCGAGGACGACCCGTTCCAGCGCATCGAACATGCGGAACGCTTTGCGCGCGAGATGCCGGACACCGGCTGGTGCGTATCCCGCGCGCCAGTCATTTCCCTGCGGAAAACGACCCGGCCGCGGTAGCGGCGGCGTTGCGGGACTTCTTTCTGGGGTGAGGGGAGGCCGCGCGGCGTGCGAACCGGTTGTGCTGCAGCAGGCCATCCTCGTGCACGGGCATCACGGCAGTGCCGGTCAGGCGGATGGTCGGCTGGCGCGGCGCTGAGCCCGTGCCCAGGCATTCGGCGCACCGCTCACGGATGGCGAGAAGCCCGGCAGTCGGACAAGAGCGCATTACGCAGGTAGTGCATCGCTGCGGCCCGTCAGAAACCAGGTGTGCAGCGCGCCTATCCCCTTTGCTTCGATCGAGCCGCGCTCTTCGAATTGGAACGACTCACCCAGCAGGCGCCTGGTTGCATCGGTGACCTGCACCCGTCCGGCCACGCCGTGGGATTCCATGCGGCTGGCGGTGTTGACCGCCGCACCCCACAAGTCGTAGATGAACTTGCGCTTGCCGATGACGCCGGCGACCACCGGCCCGCTGTTGATGCCGATGCGCATCTGCAGGTTGAATCCGGTGCGCTGGTTGAAGTGTGTGAGCGCGTCTGTCATGTCCAACGCCATCTGCGCGGCCCGCACCGCGTGGTCAGGCGCCGGCTCCGGCAGCCCCGCGGCTGCCATGTAGGCGTCGCCGATGGTCTTGATCTTCTCGAGGCCGCGATAGTCGGCAATGGTGTCGAAGTCGGTGAAGATCTCATTGAGGACGGCAACCAGCTGCTCGGGACTCATGCCCGCTGAAAAACGCGTGAATTGCACGATGTCCGCGAACAGCACCGTCACGTCCGGAAAGCTGTCGGCAATGAGTTCCGGAACGCCGCTGGCGATCAGGTCAGGGCGCGCTTTCAGCCGTTCGGCGATCGGGTAGGGCAGCAGATTGAGCAGCAGCCGCTCCGACAATTTCTGCTCGGCGAGGATCCTCTCATAGAGGCTCTGGAGCTCGTCGCGCTGGCGGCGGATTAATTCCCAGCTTGCCTGCAGTTCCTCGTTCTTCCGCGCCAATGCGGCCTCGGCACGCTTCTTCTCGGTGATATTGCGGCCTTCCGGCAGCAGGAAGACGACGTTTCCGTTCGAATCCCTGATCGGCAGCAGCGAGAAATCGACAATGATGATCTCCGCGCCCGCGGCCCGGCCGTAGTTTTCGAAGTCGCAACGGACAAATTCGCCCTGGCTTGCGCGCTGGATCAGTTCCCGCAGCAGCGCCTGGGTCTCCGGCGAGACGACCCACCAGCGGGCCTCCCAGAACGGCTTCCCCCGAATGTCGTCCATCCGTATGCCTATTGCATCCAGCGCGGCCCGGTTAATCTCGAGCATCGTGCCATGCACATCCAGCAGGCCGACGAACTGGTACATCGCGTCCAGCATGATGCGCGCGAGCTTGTCGCGCTGGGTCTGGTAATCATCGCTCGCGGAAAGCGTGACATCGCCCACCTGGAGCTGCGCGGTGTCAGAGAACAGAACGCGGCTGATGGAAGCCATGCTTCACCTCCTGGCTAACGGAAATGGGGGCACAGCCGGCGTCACATGGAGGCGGACCCGCGACCCGCGCGGCCTCGTTTCGTCAGAAGGCCGTCACCACCTTGAACCATAGCTTGTCGCCGCCAAACCGGTTCTTTGCATAGGCCTCGTGGTGCCATTGGGCGATGAAGCTGGTCCCCTTGGAATTCGTATAAGACACACTTGGACCGATTGCAAGCACCTCGCCGCGTCGGCCCCGGCCCCAGACGCCAGGCAGTTCCGGTACCACGGCCCCGTTGAATTTGTCGTCCGTGACCTGCTTCAGATAGTAGCCACTCAAGCCGACAATCCACGGGCCGGAATGCTTGCCGACGGCATAATCGATGTGCAATTCCTGGCCGGACCGATAGCTCCCGGCCATGCCACCGAAGCTGGCGTCCTTGTTCTTGCCCTTGATGTTGTACATGAACTTGGCGGAGACCTCCCAGCCGCCCTGGCCCAGCCAGGTGAATGCGGCAACGGGCTCAACGCTCCAGTAGTTCGTGCCGATGCTGGCCCTGGGGTCGTTCTGGTCGTACTGCCCCGTGGGCACGTAGATGTCCAGGCCCGTGGTGACATGCCAGTTGGCGCCATGCCAGCCCAGGACAATCGGGTCAATCGTGATATCCCCCACACCGGTCGCGCTGCGACGCCCGCCCATCTGCGGGAAATTCATCGACTGATAGACTAGCGGGACGATTGCCTGCATGCCCCAGCTCGCACCAAAGAGCGTGAGGTCCGTGACCTTGACCAGACGCAGCGCATCAAACCAGGCATCGGCCTTTGCTGGACTCCCTCCGATGCTGGCGTTATCGCCATTGCCGTCCTTGAGCTTGCCTCCGTAATAGCCAAGGTAGTTCAGGAAGTATGTGCCCGGCGGCGGTAACGCTCCCGCCAGCCAGCCCTCGGCGCCGTTTGGATATTGATCGGCGCCTTCCTTGGCGAAGACATGATCGCCGGCTAGCGTAAAAAATCCGGCCAGCATGGCCGCGATGGCTCGTTTCTTCACTTCGTCTCTTCCCCCCATTGATGGTTGTTGGAATCGATGGCGGATCAGCCAGGAATCAATGCGAGGACACGTAGCGGACTGCCCGAGCCATCCTTGATCTTCAGCGGGGCCGCGACAATCACCGAACCCTGAGGCGGGAGCTGGTCGAGGTTGGTCAGGCATTGCAGGCCATAGCGGTTGTTGCCATGCATCAGGTAATGGCACGGGAATGGCAGCTCCCAGCCATAGGACTGGCCCGCGTCTGTGCCGATGGCCTCAACGCCAAAACCATGGACATCGCGCTCATCGATCATCCACTGGACCACATCGCGATCGGGGCCCGGCGTATGCATGCCGTCTTCGCGTGCATTCAGATACGCGTCGGCGCCGGTGCGCTTCGACCAGTCGGTACGCATCAGCACCCAGGACCGGGCCGGGATTCGCCCATGCCGGCCTTCCCATGCCTTGACGACGTCGACAGTGAGCAGGAAGTCCGGATCTTCCGCCGCTTCCCTGGAGCAGTCGATGACACACGCGGGGGCCAGGAAGTTCTCAACCGGAATGGTGTCGGTCGTATTGTCTGGCTGGTCTTTGCCGGATATCCAATGGACGGGCGCGTCGAAATGGGTGCCGGTATGCTCGCCGCACGAGAAGTTGTTCCAGTACCAGCCCGGGCCGCGCTCGTCATAGCGGGAGATGGTCTCCAGCCGGAAGGGCCAGGTCTGGCCCAGCTCGGGCGGGAGCGGGATGGTCGGAAAATCGGCGCTCAGGGTCTGCGTCAGGTCGATCACTCGGATGCGGCCGGACAGCAGGTCTGCTGCAAACTGGGCGAGGCTGTGGCTCATGGTTGTTTCCCGTCAGGTGATTTCACTTTGAGATGGATTTCGCCCGCTTCCTCGCGAGCGCATTGGCGACGTGGTATCCGGACGTGCCGCCGAGGCCCGGCCCCGGATGGGTGGAGGCGCCGATATGGTGGAGATGCCTGACCGGCGTTGCGTGATCCTTGACGCCCGGGACCGGGCGCCAGAACATGAACTGATCGATGCTGCATTCGCCGGAATAGGGATCGCCGCCGACGAGATTGATGTTCATCGCCTCGAGGTCGGCCGGCGACAGCACCGTCCGTCCGACGATGCTCGCCTTCAAATTGGGGACCTGGCGCGCAATGCGGTCGATGATCCGGTCGGCGTAGCGCTCCCTGAGTTCCACGGTCCAGCGGCCGTCCGCGGGCGCCGCGATTTCACCCAGCGCATCGCCCTTGATCTGCCGCGGGCACTCGGGGACCTGGATCCAGAGTACCCAGCCACCGGCCGGACTGCGAGACGGATCGACTGCGCAGGGCTGGGCGACGCAAATCGTGCCTTCGGCCGGAAGCAGGCCTCGCTCCGCTTCGCTGACAGCCTTGGAGACGCCATCCAGTCCTGAGGTGAGGTGCAGGTAGATGACGTCCCTGAGATGGCCCTGGGGCCAGTCCGGTGGGGCGGACAGCGACAGGTGGATCTGCATGTTGCCCTTGCCATAGCGGTACTCCTGCGCCTGCCGGCGCAGCCCTGGCGGAACGTGCACCGGGGCCAGCAGCTTGCCGTAGAGCTGTCCGGGCGTGACGTTGCAGATGACTTCCTTGCCCAGGAATACCCGGTCGTCCCGCGTCCGCACGCCACGCGCCGAGCCGCCTTCGACCAGGATGTCTTCGACGTGGGCATTGACATGGAAGGCACCGCCCCGGCTCTCCACGATCCGGCGGAATGCATCGACGGTGCGGGCGTTGCCGCCCTGGACGATCGGCAGCCCCACCGCTTCCAGCGTGAACGCGACCACTTTCCCCATCAGGGCGGACATGGCGCTTTCAGGGCCGAGGCCGGTATGCAAGACCCAGGGTGCCAGCAGCGCCCGGACCAGGTCGGACCTGACCCGCGTCTCCAGCCAGCTGCGGCAACTCATCAGGGCAGGGGAGAAGAAGGCAACCGTGTCGTGCACGCCCTGCTTCCACAGACGGCCGGCCACGGTCTTTGCGACGCCGGCACTCCACAGTTCGTTGCCGAGCAGCGAGAACACCAGGCCGGCATTCTGCTCGACCTCCTGCATGGCGGCCAGATAGGCATCGCCGTCGCCGTCCGCCAGGGCATTGAAGGCGCTGACGTTGCGCTCGCGCGAGGTGCTCAGGATCAGCGAACGGTTGTCGGGCAACAGGACACCGGTGGGCGTGTCGTTGTTGCCATAGCTGAGTCCCGCGTGATGGAGATCTTCCTTCAGTTCGGCGTAGCCGGGCGACGTGACAAACAGCGGGTGTGCCGTGGCCAACGTATCGTGCAGAAAGCCGGGGGCGTTCAAGACCTCGGTGCGAATGCATCCGCCCAGGGTGCTGCTGCGTTCCAGCACGCAGACGCGCTTGCCGCGCCTGGCGAGGACGGCAGCGCAGACGAGCGAATTGATACCACTGCCGACAATGACGGCGTCATACGTACTCATGGCGTATCCCGGGGGCAAGGATGAGAGGAGGGAGGGGAGGGGAGGAGCCAGGCGCTGGCATGCCACGCCATCGACGCCTGGCCGCCGGCGGTACCGGAATCAGGTCGCGGCGCGGTATTCGCTGCGGCTCAGGCCGCCGAGATCGGCGAGCTCATTGGCGGGCCGGGCATAGCTGCCCTTGTAGAAGAGCAGCGCTTCGCGGTCCGACGTGTCGTAGCGCTCGACTTCGCCAATGAAGATGACGTGGTCACCGCCGTCATACTGCTGCGTGTTCCGGCATTGGAAGACCGCAGCGCATCCTGTCAGCACGGGTGAGCCATCGATGCCGTCCGTGCACGGGACGCCAACGAACTTGCTGTCAGCGCCGCGGGCAAAGCGGTTGGAGACGTGTTCCTGGTCTGCCGCCAGGACGTGGATCACGAAGCTGCCGGCCGTCTGGAATGCCTCGAGGCTGTAGGACTTTTTTGCGAGGCTCCACAGCACCAGGCGAGGCTCCAGCGAGACCGAACTGAAACTATTGACGGTCACGCCCCAGGGCTCTCCGTCGGGGGTGCGGGTCGTGACAATGGTTACGCCCGTGGCAAACCGGCCGAGGGCATTTCGAAACTCGCGTGCGTCGGTCATGGCTGTCTCCTGTGGCCTGCTTCACCCGGGCATCGGGTGAGAGGCGGCTTGTTTTCGTGTGGCTGTGGTGCTGTCTCAGGCGGCCCGGGACTGGGACGACTCTTGCGCGATCCAGGCTTCCGTGGCTTCCTCGTTGAACCAGTAGCTGCCGTAGTCGCGCGGATCGTTGAAGCCGTTGGCGATGCGCTGGGCGATACGCGGTGCGTGCTGCGCGGTGGCCAGGAGCTTGACGATGTGGTCGGGGGGCGGAAACAGCAGCGAGTTGGTCCAGCGGATGACCGGCTCCGCATAGCCTTCATAAAGGCCGTCGAAGGTTTTCTGCATCCATGCCTGGTCGAAAGGCCTGTCGCCATGGCTGAGGATGGCTTCGAAGTAGTGAAGGGCGCCCTTGGTGGCGTTGTTCGAGCCCTGGCCGGTGATCGGATCGTTGACCATGACGGCGTCGCCCAGCCCCATCACCAGCCGGCCGGAGGGCAGGCTGAGCGTGGGGTTGCGCACGGTCGGCGTGACGCGCCCGCTCAGAATGCCGTTGGCATCGGTCAGCTGCACGCTGGCGCAGCGTTCGCTTTCCCAGGGAAGGTAGTCCCGCAGGACGCCCAGGCAGACGTCCAGATGCTCGTCGGCGGACCTGACGTCGGCCCAGCGGTCCATCGGGCCGCCCGGGATGGCTTCGAAAACCATGATGTCGCAGGCCTGCGTGTCACTGCCGCCTTTGGTGGTCAGGGCCGGAAACACGAAGTATTCGCCGACACCGGGAATCAGGTTGAAATTGACGCACTCAAAAGAGCCGCTGCGCTGCATGCCGGTCACGTAGGCCAGCGCCAGCTGGCGCTGCGGCTGGCGCACGGGCGAGCGCGCATCGTTGCGGGTCAGCAGGTTGACGATCTCCCCCTTGCCGCCTGCCAGCAAAACCAGGTCATGGCTTTCGGACAACGCTTCAAGCTCGGCAATCTCGACGTTCTCAATCCGCAACGTTCCGCCGCGACGTTCGAATTCAGCCATCCAGCCGGGCATCTTGACGCGCTGGTCCACCGACTGCGCATAGGCATTCAGGCGGGCGCGCCAATGGATGGCCATCTCGCCCTTGCCATCTGCCGTGGGGATGGTGAGGCCGATGCCGTCAACAGTGGGGCACAGCGATTCCCATTGATTCATGCCCCAGTTGCGCTCGATCTGGAGGGACTGGTCGAAGATGCACTGCGAGGACATGACCTTGCCGCTCCAGACTTCCTCCGCCGTGCGGTTTGTCACGAGCGTGACTTCGTAGCCTTGTTGCAGCAAGGCGCATCCGAGCAACAGGCCTGCCTGGCCTGCGCCGACAATGGCGATCTTTCGGGGCGTGATCCTGGCAATGGGAGGGGTTGTCATGTGTCTCTCCGGTGGGGGAATGTCTTGTTTGGCGCAGGCGTCGGCAAGTCTGGCTGCCTGTGCCCGCTTCGGGGGGCAGCGTTTAAGCTGTGAGCCGGTGGATGGCGGCTTGCCGGCCCTCGGGGCCCAGGGCGCCATAGCCGCCGTCGCAGGCGTAGTCAGCGCCGGTGACGAAGGCCGAAGCATCGGACAGCAGAAAGAGGACCACTTGCGCGACTTCCTCGGGTTTGCCGAGACGCCCGAGCGGGTGGAAGTCCGCGGCAACGCTGTCGGCTTTTGCCTTGTCGCCACCGCTGAGGGCGCTGATGACCGACGACCATGTCCATCCTGGCGAGACTGAGTTCACGCGGATGTTGTCGGGGGCCAGGTCCAGCGCCGCGCTGCGGGTGAACTGCTGCATCGCCGCTTTGGTAATCGGGTACAGCCAGCGGCCGGACTGCGCCACGCCGGCGGAGATCGAGGCGAAGTTGACGACCGCTCCGCCGCCGCGCTTTTTCATCTCCGGCACGCATGCCTTCAGCATCATCGCCGCGCCGACGACATTGACGTTGTAGGACTCAAGCCATTGCTCGCGAGTGGAATCGGCACCGTTGTCCACATACGTGCAGGCGCAGTTGACGAGCAGGTCGATGCCGCCGAAGGCATCGATCGTGCCGGCGACACAGGCAGCGATGTCGCTATCGCTCGTCACGTCCACGGCGAAATAGCGGCAGCGCGCCGGATGGCGTTCCACAACCTGGCGGGCGCCTTGTTCATCGATGTCAACGACAACGACGTTAGCGCCTGACGAGATCAGCGCTGACACCACTGCCTCGCCAATCATCGTCGCACCCCCGGTCACGATTGCCGTCTTGCCTTCGATTCCTTGCATGTCCGTCTCCACTTGTTGTACTGGCTTGCACGCAGCCGTGTGCAACATAGTTTGGTGTAGCGGTGATGACGCTGCTATCCACAATCCGCCGGCCAATATCCAGATAACGAGCCGTCGCTGGCAGGCCGGGAGAAGGAGGCGGTGGAGTCAGGAAAGGGCGGATGGCAGCCGTGCCCGAGGGCAGGCGTGCAGAGATCCATGCAGGCGCGAGCGCGGACTGGCGTTGTTGTATCAACGACTGCAGAACAGTGAAACAAGACTTCAGCGGCCGGGAAGCCCACCGGTTTCAACGGCCGGAGCCGCTGACCTGGCGCTCTGCCGCGCCGCTGCGCAGGGTCGTCGACGGAGACACGCCGAATCGCTTCTTGTAGTGAGCCGCAAACCGGCCGAGATGCGTAAAGCCAAAGCGATATGCAATATCCGTGATGGAGGCCTGCTCTGCGCCGGCGGCGGCAATCAGCGCCTGGCGCACGCAGTCCAGCCTGACATCCCGCAGATATCCGATCGGTGTGGTATTGAGATGGCGGCGGAAGCCTTCCTCCAGCGCCCGGATGCTCACACAGGCGACTTGCGCCAGATCGGCGACGGTCAGCGGTGTGTCTGCATGCGTTTGGACATAATCGATCACGCGCTGCATATGCCGGGGCCGGGCCGGCTCGGCGTTGCGCGCAAGCAGGTAGGTGTAGTTGTGCGGCTGAAGCAGCAGCAGCGTCCTCAACAGGTAGTCCTCCATCGACGACACCGCTGCCGGGTACTGGAGCCAGCTGGTGCCATGCCGATCGATATTCCGCGCAAGGTCGAGTACGGCTTGGCTCCATGGGCTCGAAAGCCCCGCGTGCTGAGGTAGCGCCGGATCGAATGAAAGGGATCCGCCGGGATCGCGCCCGGTCAGCAATGCGAAGCGTTGTTCGATCGCGTCCCTCTGGATCCAGAGCAGTACTTGCGCACAATCCTGATGCCAGTGCATCCGCGTTGGGGTATCGGGGCTCAGCAGGCTGGCCGTGCTGACATCAGAGAGTATCTGCTGCTTTCCACACTGGATTTCCGCATGGCCCGCTACGGGAATCTGCGCGAGATAAAAATGCCCCAGGCAGCCGGGATCTATTTCTACGTGAGCGCCGTAGGCCAGGAAGTTGATAGCGGTCTCCTGCAGCCGCACCATGTTGTGCTGGACGTGCAACTGCTGCAGTGCGCCGACCACGCGTAGCTCGTGGGGGCAAAAAACCGCTGCGACCTTGCCCTGGGCTTCCTCTACATCCTCTGAGCGGAAAAAGCCGTAGTTCGCCAGCATGCCTCGGGGGGCGCAGAAGTCATCACTCTCCGGGGAAGGCGGTATGTCGGCAGGGGAATGGGGGCCAGTCTGCATACTCTCGCTCCTGCAGCATTGCAGCTTGTCTTGTGCTCGCCTGCGCGGCGGGAAAGGCCGCACAAGTCAATTACTTTATACTTAGTGGTGCTTCCACCAGCAAGAATTGCGCCACACGGCGAGCCGTCCTTGCTTGTCCTACCTTGCTCCAGATCTCAATCATGGCGTTGCCAAGTGCTTGTCCATATGCGCCCCCAGCAGAGGGACGAATTTGTCCCGCCGTCGCAACCTATGAGGCCGTTTCCCTGACCGGACCGCATGACCCTGCCCATTGACACCGCCGACGACGATTTCGTCGACAACTACACTCCTGCCTTGCTGGCCCAGGCCAGCCAGCTGATCTCGGGGGAATTCCACGTGATCGTGCAGGCCAACGGCTTCACCATCTCTGACTGGCGCGTCCTGTCCACGCTGTCCGGTGGCAAGCCAATCAGCATCGGGGAACTGGCGCAGATCTCGGTGACCAAGCAGCCCACCGTGACGCGCCTGCTCGACCGCATGGAAGCGCAGGGCTACGTCAAGCGCATCCCGCACGAGACCGACCGGCGCATCACGCTGGTGCGCATCACGCCGCGCGGACAGAAACTGACCTCCGGCCTGATCGCACAGGCTCGTGCCCACGAGGACCACGTGCTGGCGCCGCTCGGCAAGAAAAAGGCCGACGAACTGCGCGCCACGCTGAAGCTGCTGATCCACCTGCACCGCCCTGCCAACTGAGGACAGGGCCGTTCCTCAGGCCGGCCGCCGCATCTGGAACAGCGCCGACCTGCTGACCTCGTAGTAGTCGGCCGGGCCGCCGCCGCGCAGGATGGGGCGGGCGGCGGCGGCGGCGGCGTGGGATGGCGCTCAGTACTTGCCGCTCAGCAGCTCGCCGCAACCGGCGACCTCGGTGCGCAGGTCCAGCTTGCGCAGCATCTGCCAGGTGGTGGCCACGGCGGCCGATACGGTCGGGATACCCGACTCGTCCTGCACCTTCTGGATCGACGGCAGCGACTGCATCTGCACGCAGGCCGACAGCACGATGGCGTCGACGCCGGTGGTGTCGATGCGCTTGTAGATCTCCAGCAGGTTGGCCGGATCCTGCGCGGCGACCTGCAGGTTGTCGGGGATCTGCAGCGCGGTGTAGTCCTTGACCTCGATGCCTTCGCTCTCGATGTAGTCGACCACCATCTTCGTCAGCGGCTTCATGTACGGACACACCACCGAGACGCGCTTCGCGCCCATGGCGTGCAGGCCGTCCACCAGCGCCCCGGCGCTGGTCACCACCGGCGCCGGGTTGCCGTTGTCGACGGTGCGCTGCGTCAGGCGCGCCTCGGAGACGCGGTGATAGCCCTTGCCCATGCTCATGATGGCCACCAGGCAGGCGTAGCCCAGCACGTCCACGCGTGCGTCGGACAGCTCGATGGCACAGCGGTCGCTGTCACGGTCCATCGCCTCCAGCTCCTCCTTCACCACCTTCTTCATGCGCATGCGGCTGGAGTGGAAGGTGAAGCGCTCGGCGAAGTCCTTCTCGCGCTCGCGCAACATGGCGGGGATTTCCGTCTCCATGGTGGTATTGGAGGACGGCACGATCTGCCCGATGCGCAGCGGCTTCTGGGGCGTCAGCAGGAAAGACATTTACTTGCTCTCGGAAAGGTCGAACGCGTTGAGTTCCGCTTGCTCGGCGTCGAGGTCGAAGGCCTGGCCGGCGCCGTCCATGAACTGGGCGGGTTGCAGCGGGCGGCGGTCGACGCGCAGGTCGAAGATGTCGAAGCGGTTGTAGTGGCCGGTGATGTCGTGCATCTGGCGCGGCCGGATGCAGCGCGACAGGTCGATGTCGGCGTAGACGATGCCTTCCGCGTCGATCAGCGGCTCGCCGATCACGCGGCCGTCCGGGCCCAGGAAGCCGGAGAAGGCGCTGTTGCGGCGCGACAGCAGCTCGCGCGCCTTGGGGTTCAGCGGGCTCATGGCCTCGATGATCTCCTCCGACACGGTCGAGCAAGACACCGCGGTGAACACCTTGCCCTCGAAGCAGTGGGCGGCGGCGCGCACCTTGATCGCCTCGGCCATGTCGTAGTCGGCCGGGGCCACCGGCAGCGCGATGTAGCTGGCCACGTGCATCAGCTCCCCCTGCGACAGCAGCGAGAAGCGCGCCAGCGTGTTGGTGTTCTCGCCGCAGGCCAGCGAGCCGAGCGGGCCGACGCTGGTCTGGTGCACGCGCAGTGCCGAGGCGTCGCCGTTGGCCCAGGTCAGCTTCTCGGCCCAGGTGGGCACCAGCTTGCGGTGGCGGCCCAGGATGCGGCCTTCGTCGCTGATGGTCACCAGCGTATTGAAGAGGGTGCCGACGCCGGTGCGGCTGCGTTCGTTCACGCCGACGATTACGTTGATGTGGTTGGCCTGCGCCGCCTGCGCGATCTTGCGGATTTCCGGACCGGGGATCTCGATGGAAGCCTTGACCAGCCGCTCGAACCAGGGGCTGGCGTCGACCGGGTTGGTCAGCCAGCTCCAGTAAGGGTAGCCGGCCACGAATGCCTCGGGGAAGGCGACCAGGCTGGCGCCGTTGTCGGCGGCCTCTTTGATCAGGCGGCAGACCTTGTCGACCGTGGCATCGGCATCGAGGAAGACGGGAGCGGCCTGTACGGCCGCGGCCTTGAACTTGGGCAGGTTGAGCATGTGTGTGCCTCGCTTGCAGCGGTCATCCCCGCTTGCGCGGGGACGACGGGGTTTAGACGGCCACCACCGGGTGGCGCAGCTCGCCGATGCCTTCCACCGTGGCCACCACGGTGTCGCCCGGCCACAGCCACTCCTGCGGGGTGCGGCCCGCGCCCACGCCGTCGGGCGTGCCGGTGGCGATGATGTCGCCGGGTTCCAGCGCCATGCCCTTGCTGATGTCCGCGATCAGCGCCGGCACCTTGAACAGCATGTGGCGGGTGTTGGAGCTCTGCTTGGTCACGCCGTTGACGGTCAGCGACAGGTCCAGCGTGTGCGGGTCGGCGATTTCGTCGGCGGTGACGATGACCGGGCCGAACGGGGCATAGGTGTCCTGGCCCTTGGAGTAGATCCACTGGCCGGCGCGGCGGCAGTCGCGCGCCGAGATGTCGATCATCACGCTGTAGCCGAACACGTAGTTGAGCGCGTCGGCCTCCTTCACACCCTTGCCGCGCGTGCCGATGATGACGGCCAGCTCGACCTCCCAGTCCATCTGCTGCGTGATTTCCCTGTTGTGCTCGATGGCGTCGCCCGGGCCGATCACGGTGGTGGGCGGCTTGGAGAAGATCACCGGCTCCTTCGGCAGTTCCTTCGAGGTGTCCAGGCTGCGGCTGGATTCGGCGACGTGCTCGACGTAGTTCAGGCCGATGCCCCAGATGTTCTTGCGCGGGCGCGGGATCGGCGCCAGCAGCTTGACGTTCGAGGCCGGCACGGCCACGCCAAACGGCAGCTTGCCGCGATATTCGTTCAGCAGCGCGCTGGTCGAGCGGACTGCCTCGGGGCCCAGGTCGATGAACTCGAGCATGGTGGAGGGAATGTTCACGCCGACGGCGGCGCCGAAGCGGGCGAGGTCAACGACATTGCCGTCGACGATGGCACCCAGGCGGGCGGCGGCGGCGACTTCAGCGCGATAGGTTACGAGACGCATGGTTTGATAACTCCGAAAATGCCGCGTGCTCGCGGCTGCATAAGTGGGATGTCTTGCTGCCCGCTCCCATTGCATGGGAGAGGGGAGCGACCCGTCAGGCGATGACCACCTGATGCCCGCCGTTTTCCGCCAGCGCTTGCTCGCGGTAAAGCCCCAGCGAATGCATCACGGGCAGGTCGTTGAAGCAGAACAGCACGGCGTTATCGCTGGCCGACCCGTTCGCGTGCTCATGGAAAGCCCACGACGGTACGCAGAAGATGTCGCGCTCGGTCCAGTCGAAGCGCTGGCCGTTGATGACCGAGTAGCCGCTGCCCTTGGCTACCTGGTAGATAAAACTGCCGGTATGACGGTGGGCCCGGGTGGCTTCGCCCGGACGCAGCAGCTGCATGCTGGCGCCGAGGGTCGGCATCACCGGGCCGCCGGTGACCGGATTGACGTAGTGCATCAGCACGCCGTCGAACGGGCTGCCGTCGGTGACCTTGCTGTGGCGCACCAGCGCCTCGTAGGTGGGAGCCCATTCGTACTTGTAGAGCGGCGAATACGGCTTGCTCCAGTTGCCCTCGTGCGGGCGCAGGCCCTTGCCGCCCCAGATCGCCGGCATGTCGTCCACCGGATGCGTGACAGCCTGCTGCAGGTCCGGGTGTACAGCGTAGAAGCCGGCTTCCATGGCGTTGACCAGCGGAATGTCCAGGCCGTCCTGCCAGATGCAGGTAGTGCCTTCGGCCGCCACGCCATGCTCGTGCCAGGTGCCATTGGGCGTGAGCACGAAATCGTTGGCGTTCAGCGTCATCTTGTGGCCGTCGACGATGGTGTAGGCGCCGCTGCCTTCCATGATGAAGCGCAGCGCCGACGACGAGTGCGCGTGCGCGGACGCGGCCTCGCCGGGATGCATCACCTGCAGGCCAGAGTAGAGCCAGCCCACCGCTGCCGAAACGTCCTGGCGGCCCGGGTTGTTCAGGTAGATCACGCGGCGCCCGGCCTTCTCCGGCGTTACCAGGTCGACTGAACGCAGCACGTGGTCACGCAGGTCGCGGTAGCGCCACAGCACCGGCACCGACTCGGACTTCGGCTGCCACGGCTCGATCTTGTTGGCCACGGTCCAGAGCGCGCCGGTCTTGAGCGCGTCGAGCTCCTTGTAGTAGGCAACCAGCTCGGGCGTGTCTTCCACGTCGGCGCGGCCGGCTACGTTTTCGCGGTAGGTGTCATATGAGGTATTCGACATCGTCTTCCTCTCCGGTAAGTTCTTGCCTCTGCCGGCAAGCCCTCAGGCTCCCGCGGCAGCGCGCCCGAGGTTGCGCTCAAGCTGGTCCTTGGCCAGCAGGTATTGCTTAGGCCATTCGACGCGGCGGTAGCCAAGCTTCGCGGTTTCGCGCAGCAACCAGGACGGGTCGGCCAGGTGCGGACGCGAGATGGCGCACAGGTCGGCACGGCCAGATGCGATGATCCCGTTGACCTGGTCGGCTTCGGTAATGGCGCCGACGGCGATCGTCGGCACGCCCGCCTCGTTGCGCACGCGGTCGGCGAAGGGAGTCTGGAACATGCGTCCGTACACCGGCTTCTGGTCGGGGCTGACTTCCCCCGAAGAGCAGTCGATCACGTCCGCACCGGCTGCCTTGAGCAGGCGTGCCATGGCCACCGCGTCGTCGGCGCTGTTCCCGCCCTCGACCCAGTCAGTGGCAGAAATGCGCACCGACACCGGCTTGTCCTGCGGCCACGCTGCACGCACCGCGTGCAGCACTTCCAGCGGGAAGGCCATGCGTTGTTCCAGCGTGCCGCCGTAGTCGTCGGTACGCCGATTGGTCAGGGGCGAGATGAAGCTGGACAACAGGTAGCCATGGCCGGCCTGCAACGCCAGCCAGTCGAACCCCGCCGCCGCGGCACGCCGGGTGGCCGCGACGAAGTCATCCCGCACGTGCTCCATGTCGTCGCGGGTCATGGCCCGCGGCGATTGCGAGATTCCCGGCAGGTAGGGCAGCGCGGAGGCAGCGATCAACGGCCAGTTGCCCTCGGCCAGCGGGTGGTCCGTCTGCTGCCAGCCCAGCTGCGTCGAGCCACGGCGGCCGGCGTGGCCGATCTGCACGCCGATGCGCGCGCTGGTGTGCTCGTGCACGAAACCGACGATGCCGGCAAACGCCGCCGCCTGCTGGTCGTTCCACAAACCTGGGCAACCCGGCGTGATGCGGCCGTCCGGCGACACCGCCGTCATTTCCACCATCACCAGGCCGGCGCCGCCCAGTGCGCGGCTGCCAAGGTGAACCAGGTGGAAGCTGCCCGGCACGCCGTTCTCGCAGGAATACAGGGCGGTGGGCGATACCAGCACTCGGTTCTTCAGTTCCACGCCGCGCACGGTGTATGGCGTCAGCATCGGGGGCACGGCTGCGGCGTCAGTGCCGGCGCGCTCGGCCAACCAGGATTCGTAGCCTTCCAGCCAGGCCTTGTCCCGCATGCGCAAGTTCTCGTGCGAAATCCGCTGCGAACGGGTCAGCAGCGAGTAGGCGAATTGCTCGGGTTCCAGGCCTTCGTATCGCTTGACGTTCTCAAACCATTCGGTCGAGTTGCGCGCGGCGTTCTGGATCTTCAGGACTTCCACGGAGCGAACGGCCTCATATTGCTCCAGCGCGACCGCCAGCGAACCATCGACACGCTGGATCGTGCGAGCCAGCTCGATGGCATCTTCCAGCGCCAGCTTGGTGCCGGAGCCGATCGAAAAGTGGGCGGTGTGAGCGGCATCCCCCATCAGCACAACCGGTACCTTCTTTTCACCGCCGTTGTCGCCGGCCAGGGTGTTCCAGTGCACCCACTTCTCGCAGATCACGCGCGGGAACTGGATCCAGATCGCCGAGCCGCGCAAGTGTGAAGCGTTGCTGATCAGCGGGTTGCCGTCCAGGTACGGGGCGAACAGCTTCTCGCAGTAGGCGATGCCTTCTTCCTGGCTCATCTGGTCGATGCCGGCGGCCTTCCAGGTTTCTTCCGGGGTCTCGACGATGAACGTCGACGTGCCGTCTTCAAAACGGTAGGCGTGCGCCTGGAACCAGCCGTGCTCGGTCGGCACGAAGATAAAGTTGAAGGCGTCAAACACCTTCTTCGTGCCCAGCCAGACAAAACGGCATTT
This sequence comes from Cupriavidus necator, assembly GCF_040578825.1. Lineage (GTDB taxonomy): Bacteria > Pseudomonadota > Gammaproteobacteria > Burkholderiales > Burkholderiaceae > Cupriavidus > Cupriavidus necator_E. The sequence continues at coordinate 56,124 of NZ_JBEFLI010000004.1, forward strand.
GCGCGTGTCGATATCCGGGCGGAACGTGTCGGCATAGCGCTTGCGCACCACGCTGTTCAGGCCGTCCGAAGCCAGCACCAGGTCGGCGCCGTACTTGCGCGCGATCGCCTGGTCGTCCTCGACATTGGTCTCGAACACCAGCTCCACGCCCACTTCCTCGCAGCGCGCCTGCAGGATATTCAGCAGCCGTTTGCGGCCGATGCCGATAAAACCATGGCCGCCGCTGCGCACCGCACGGCCCTTGAAGTGAACTTCAACGTCGTCCCAGCGGTTGAACGCGTCGCCAATGGTTGCGGCCGAGACCGGGTCGGCCTCGCGCAGGTTGCCCAGGGTGGCGTCGGAGAACACCACGCCCCAGCCGAAGGTGTCATAGGGGCGGTTGCGCTCCACCACCACAACTTTGTTGGCGGGATCCTGCAGTTTCATCAACAGGCCGAAATACAGGCCGGCGGGACCACCGCCGATACATACAATGTTCATGGCTGCTTCCAATCAGGTTACTAGCGGAGCCTGCGGCACCCGCAGCGGGTACGTCGGCATTCAGACGGTGGTTTCGGGAATCGGCCGGCCTGCGGAGGCAGGGTCGCGCTCGATTGCGGCTCGCAGGTCGGCGGGCACCGGGATTGCCAGGTGCGTGTCCAGCGAAGTCATCACGATGGTCTGCATGGCCGACATGCGCAGCTCGCCGTCCGCGCCCGTGCAGCGCCAGTTCAGCGTGATCGACTTGCCGCCGACCCGCACCACTTCCAGCTCCAGCCAGACCTGGTCGCCAAAGCGGCTGATCGCCTTGAAGTCCACCTCCAGGTGCACGGTCGGCATGCCCAGCCGGCGTGCGCCGATCACGCCGTGATAGCCATCCGGCAACAGGGTGTCGACCCAGCGTTCGATGAGGTCGTTGAGCAGCACGAAGTACTGCGGGTAGAAGACGATGCCGGCCGGATCGCATGCCGAGAAATGGATCTTGTGCTGGCGCCGGAAGGTATGCGTAGTGCTCATGGTCTGCGGTTCCTGCTAGGGGTTGGCCCGTGTGGGTCACGCCAGCGCGTGGCGGACGAGGGCTTCCTTCAGCTTCTTGCCGTGCTCGTCGGCCAGCGCGGCCTCGCGCAACTCGCGCAGCGTGGCCGGGGCCAGGCGGGCACCGGCCCGCATCACGGCGTTCATCAGGGTCTGGTAGTTGGTCAGGCCGCGCACATGGGTGTCGCTGTAGCCTTTCACCAGCCGCTGGCAGTGCACCACTTCCAGCGCCAGCGCTGGATTGAGGCGCGCGGCGGCCAGTACCTGGGCCAGCCAGCCTTCGATGCGCTCGGTTTCCAGCGCATAGCGCAGCGTGCTGCGGCGGATGCCGCGCAGGCGCGAGACCGCCCACAGCATCAGGTAGCCGCGCAACGAACTGGTGGTGACCACGCGGCCGGAGGTGGTGAAGCGGCGCACCAGGCGGTGCACGAAATGCGGCTGCATCAGCCAGCGGCCGATTCCGGCCGGCAAGGTCTCGCAGATTTCTTCCAGGCGCGGGTGCATGAACTCGTTGATCGCCAGCAATTGCTTGTCGCCGGCGCGCACCTCGCCCCGCACCCGCGCGAAGCGCGAGTCGCGGGTCTTGAGGTCGGCCACGCGAATGGTGTCTTCGTACGACATCCACAGCGCCAGGTGGCGCGCGGTTTCGCGCAGCAGGGCGCTGTCGTCCTTGCCGACGGCCTGGCGCACGGCGGCCAGCCGATCCAGATACAGGCCGGCATAGGCCACGTCCTGGTAGTCGATCATGCGGCGCACGCCTTCGACCACGACTGGCCAGTTTTCGGCCGGTTGTTCGGCGCGGGCGCGATGCAGCAACTGCGCAACCCTGGGATCCTGCGGCTTGAGTTCGCCCAGCGGCTTTGCGGCTTCCGTGGCGGGCGTCTCGGCGGCCTCGGCCGTGGCGAACGCCGCGCCGAAGGCGCGCAGGCTGGGCTTTACGCCCACGCCGCCGCGCTCGATGGTGGCTTCGAACTGCGCGCGGCTGAACGGCAGCACGCCGGTGCCGGCCAGCGCGCCGAACAGCACGGCGCTGATGACGCTGCCGCTGGCTTCGGCGGCCTGCGCCATGTCAAAGCGTACAAAGCGTTTGGCGGCCTTGCCGGCATGGGCGATCAGCTCGTTGCTGTCGACGCGGCCATCGCCCATCGCGGATTTCTCCGCGATGGAATACACGCGGTGGGTGGAAGACACCAGCGTGGTGCGCTCCGGCGTCACCAGCCCGCGCTGCACGGCGCGGCCGGCTTCCATCAGTTCGGAAGCGAGTACCACATCGACATCGCCAGGGGTGGGCATCAGCGCCAGCACCGGCTGGCGGCCGGCCCGCTCGGCCAGCTCGCGCGGGAACAGCTCGACGTAGTAGATGGTGGCGCCGGTGCGCTGTGCCACGCCGGGGACCGACGTCGTTTGCGCGATATAGCCGTTGTGCTCGCCCAGATCCACGATCCAGTCGGCCAGCACGCCGCCGCCTTCGCCGCCCATGGCCAGGATGGCGACCTTGATCGGTTTGGCGCTGAGGTTGTTGGATGCGTTCACGATTGAACCTCTCGAAACTTGGTGTTCAGAATGCAAGGCGGGTGCGGCGCGCGGCATCGCGGCGCTGCAGGAAGCCGATCACGCCATCGCGCAGGCGCTGGCGCAGCTTGTCGATGCGGGTCGGGTTGGTGACGATCTGCGCGCGATAGAACGACGGGCACAGCACTGCAGCGTGCGACACCTCGCCGCACAGGCCGCAGCCCACGCAACTGTCCAGCACGGAGGCGACCGGATCGGTGCGCAGCGGGTCCGGGTTGGGCTTGATCGTCAGCGAAGGGCAGCCGGACAGCCGGATGCACGAGTGATCGCCGGTGCAGGTGTCCGAATCCACGCCAAAGCGCTCGCGCACCACGCGCTGGCCGTCGGCGATCGCCTTGCGCGTCTTCGGCTTCTCGCGGCGCTGCTTGTTCAGCATGCATTCGCTCTGCGCGATCAGCACCTTCGGGCCCTTGGCGCCAGTGGTCAGCGCTTCCTTGAGGGTGGCCTTCATCGCCTTCAGGTCATAGGTGCGGCGGATGGTGCGCACCCACTTGACGCCCACGCCCTTGACCGCGTCCTCGATGGCGTGGCCGGTGCTGCGGGTGTCGTTCAGCGCGGTCGAGGACAGGATGTCCTGCCCGCCGGTGGCCGACGTGTAGCTGTTGTCGACCACGATGGTCAGGTTATCGCTCTTGTTGAAGACCGCATTGGCGATGCCGCTGGTCAGGCCGTTGTGCCAGAAGCCGCCGTCGCCCATCACGGAGATGGCGCGCTTGCCGCCGGGCGCGTTCAGCGCCGCGGCGCTGGCGCTGCCCAGGCCGTAGCCCATGGTGGTGTTGCCCAGGTTGAACGGCGGCAGGATCGAGAACAGGTGGCAGCCGATATCGGCGCTGACGTGATGCTCGCCGATCTCGCGCTCGACCAGCTTCATCGCGGTGAAGATCGGGCGCTCCGGGCAGCCGGTGCAGAAGCCGGGCGGGCGCGCATGCACGCTCTCGTCGACCAGCTTCTGCGGTTCCAGCACCTCGGCAGCCACGGCGTCGACGGTGGCGGCCGGCGCCTGCACCAGCGGGATCACCTTGCGGGCCGGCTTCGGCTCAGGCAGCGGTTCAAGCTTGCCGTACTGCTCCAGGAAGGCGCGCAAGCCCTTGAGCAGGGTCGCGGTGTTGTACTCGCCGGCCAGCGGCAGCAGGTCCTTGCCATGCAGCGCCGCGGTGGTGCCGGCCATGCGCAGGATGTTGGCGGCGTTCTGCTCGATAAAGTTGGGCTGGCCTTCTTCCAGCACCAGCACGGCGCGCTTGCCCGCGCAGAAGCGTTCCCACTCCGAATCGACCAGCGGGTAGGCCACGTTCATCACGTACAGCGGGATCTTCGACTCGCCGAACACATCGGCCAGGCCGAGCTGCTCCAGTGCGCGGATCAGCGTGTTGTAGCTGCCGCCCTGCACGGCGATGCCGATGTCATCCATCTCGCCCTGGAAGAACTCATTGAGCTGGCGTTCCTCGATGAACTTCACGGCGGCGGGCCAGCGCTGCTTGATCTTCTCGTGCTCGTGCACGAAGCTCGCCGGCGGCAGCACGATGCGGCTGAGGTCGCGCGTGGGGTTATCGAGCGCGTCCTGGATGGAGAACTTCGAGCGGCGGTTCTCGGAAGCGACGAACTGGCCGTGTACGTGGCACGAGCGCACGCGCAGCTGCAGCATCACCGGAGTATTGGACGCCTCGGACAAGTCAAAACCGTCCTTCACCGCCTGCACGATGCACGGCAGGTTGGGGCGCGGATCGAGCAGCCACATCTGCGACTTCATCGCGAACGCGTGGCTGCGCTCCTGCATGATCGAGGAACCTTCGCCGTAGTCTTCGCCGACGATGATCAGCGCGCCGCCGGTAACCCCGCCCGATGCCAGGTTGGCCAGCGCGTCCGACGCCACGTTGGTGCCCACGGTGGCCTTGAACGTGACCGCGCCGCGCAGCGGGTAGTTGACCGAGGCGGCAAGCGACGCGGCCGCGGTGGCTTCACTCGCGCTGTTCTCGAAGCGGATACCATGCTCGGCAAGGATGTCCTGCGCATCGGCCAGCACGTCCATCAGGTGCGAGATCGGCGAGCCCTGGTAGCCGGCGACGTAGGCGACGCCGGACTCCAGCAGCGCCTTGGTGACCGCGAGGATGCCCTCGCCGCTGAATACCTCGCCGGAACCGAGGCGCAACTTCTTGACTTCTTCGGCAAACGAACGCTCAGCCATGGCTATTCATCCTGACGCTCACCCTGGAGTGAGACAAATATAGTTTAAGCAGAAATATTTCCATAATCATATGTATGCACGAAGCTCGAGGTACGGGGATGGCTTCCGCGGAAGCCGAAGGCCTTCCTCAGGCGATTTATGCGTTGCTTTGCCGGCCGGCGCGGGCTACGACGACTGGTTGCCGTGCCGATGGCAGCAGCGCCACAGCCAGCGCAGCGGCAAGGCCGGCGATGGAGAACGTGATGAAGTTCCAGCCGAAACTCAGGCCTGAGCCGGCCACGTAGCCGCCGACGAGCGGGCCGCTCATGGCGCCGAAGCGCGCGAAGCTCAGGGCCCATCCTGTTGCCGCGGCCCGTGCGTGTGGCGGGTAGTAACCGGCCAGGTGTCCGGTAAGGATCAGGGATGCCGAGACGCTGCCAACGCCTGCCAGCGCAACCAGCAGGTAATTGACGGCAACGGAGTTGCGGAACATCAGCGCGCCGATGGCGAGAGCGCCGATCAGGTAGAAGATCGCGACGGTGCCACGCGCCCCCATCCTGTCGGCCGCGCTGCCCAGGAACAGGCCGCCCACCGCGGAAGCGAGGCTGAAGATAACCAGGAAGGAAAGGCTGGAGCCGAGGTCATAGCCATTCTTGCGCATGATCGTCGGCAGCCACGTATTGAGGCCGTAGACCAGCAGCAAGCCGAAGAACAGTGCGATCCAGAAGCATGCGGTTGCGCGCAACTGCTTGCGGGCGAACATGCTCGACATCACGTCGCGCCACGTGGCGCGGGTGGCGCCGTTGGCGGGCCGGGCCTGTGACGGCAGCCGGCCATGGCCAGTGCGACTGGCCAATGCCTGCGCTTCATCGATCCGCCCTTGCCCGACCAGGTACTCAAGCGACTCGGGCAGCAGCCACGCCATCAGCGGTATCACCACCATGGGCAGCGCACCCAGGCCAATCACGCCACGCCAGCCAAGACTGGGCAACAGCCACATCGCAATGAGTGCGGCGCAAAGAATGCCGACGGAATACCCCGAGTACATCAGCCCGTAGTTGAAGCTGCGGCGGTGCGGCGGCGAGTACTCGATGGTCAGGGCGGCGGCGACGGGAATGACGCCACCGAGGCCGAGCCCGCCGATAAACCGCAGCACGCCGAAGATGGCGGGCGTCGGTGCATAGGACGCGCCCAGCATGGTCAGCGAGAACAAGGAAACGCACAGCAGCAGCATGCGGCGGCGGCCGATCATCTCGCTCAGCGTGCCGATCAGGAAGGCGCCAAAGAACATGCCGACCAGGGCATAGCTGCTGAGGGCACCGAGTTCCAGCGGCGTCAGGTTCCAGTTGCGGTCGTCGGCGAGTGTGGTCAGTACCGCTCCCATGACGCCGACGTCATAGCCTTCAAAGAGAATCGCAAGGAAGCATACGAAAAGTACGGTATAGGTCGCGCGAGAAGCGGGGCGCCAGGGCTGAATGGTGCCAGCTGGGGTCATTGTCTGTCTCCTGATGGGTGGCGGATAGGGAACCGGAGAGGCCGCCAGGGAACCTGTTTCGCGCGATCGTCGCCACGCACTTGTTGTCGTTCCGCATAGTTTAGGCATAAACATATGATTGTGGAAATATTTTTTTTGGAGCGACGAAGGAAATCTGGTCGGCGCCTCGACTGGAGGCGCCGAGGCTGCCACTAGAACTTGTGGCGCAGGCCCAGCCCGAAGGTGTTGCCCGGATTCAGGCCGGTCACCTTGTCATAGCGCCAGGCGGCGTAAAGGTCAGTGCGCTTGGAGAACGGGTAGTCGTAGGCCAGCGTGGTGGTGTCGCGGCGGGCCGAGCCCAGCGTCTCGTTGCCGCCCTGCCAGGTACGCACCCAGGTTGCCATCAGGGAGCCCGGCCCGAGCGGGGCGCTGGCGCCCACCTGCATGGTGCGGTTGCGTAGCGGGCTCAGCGTGCTGAAGCTGTTGTCCGACTGCGCGTACTGGCCGAACAGCTTGACTACCTTGAAGTCGTAGGACACGCCCGCCAGGTAGGCTCAGTGACCAGCACTGCGGCGTTCAGGCTGGTCATGATGCCCCGTGCGCCTACCGTGACATCGTGACCGAAGTCCTCAACGACGCGCGGCGCGAGTGGGTCGCCGCTTGCATGGCGAGCATCGCCGTGATCGTCGAGAACCCCGCGTTGCAGCCGGTTATCGTGCCGCTGGCGACGATGCTGACCGAAGCGCTGCTCGAGAGCAACAGCCTGGCGGCGTGCGCAGACCCGCAGGCTCGCGCCTGACGACGTGCCAGGCTCCCCCTTCAGATCCACACATCATTCGGTGCCGTGCGTTCGCCCTGCGCGTCGCCCGTATTCACCACCCCGCGCGGCTCGATCAGCAGCAGCTTGACCTCGGACGCAGCATACGGCTTGTGCTCGACGCCTTTGGGCACCACCGCCATCTCTCCGGCGCGCAGCACCAGCGCACCGTCGCGCAGGTCGATGCGCAACTCGCCCTCCAGCACGATAAAGGTCTCGTCGGTCTCGGCATGCTGGTGCCAGACGAAATCGCCCTCGATCCTGGCCACCTTGAACTGGTAGTCGTTCATTTCCGCGATCACGCGCGGCAGCCACTGTCCGTCGATCATGCGGGCCTTGGCGAGCGGGTTGATCACGGTGCGCTGGCCGCGCGTTGCGGGGGCTTGTGGGGATGCATCTTGCATGGGCTGTCTCCAGGTGGTTGGACTGTGGAGAGAGCGTACAAGAGCCGGGACCACCCCGTCTTGAACGATTGTGCGCGCGGCGTCAGCCGCGCTTGCCATCACCTCCATCCCCGCCGGCAATGCGCAGCCAGCGCGCCGGCGGCATGCCATAGGTCCTGGTGAAATGCCGCGTCATATGGCTCTGGTCGGCGAAGCCGGCGCCTGCAGCCACGTCGGCCAGGGTCATCCCGCGCAGCATCATGCCGCGCGCGGCGGCCAGCCGGCGCATGGTCAGGTAACGGTAGGGGCTGGTGCCATAGAAGGTGCGGAAATCGCGCGACAGGCTCCAGCGGTCGCGTCCGGTGGCGGCCTCCAGTTCCTCCAGCGTGACGACGCGCTGCCAGTTGGCATGCAGGAAGTCGCGCGCGCGCACGGCGCTGGCATAGTCGGCCGTGGCACGCGCCGGCACGGTGCCGGAGACCGCGGCGAGCGCATGCGCCAGCTCGCCTAGCGCGTCGCCCAGCTCCAGTGGCTCGAGCGGGCGAGACACTTGCCCGAGCACCGCCTCGGTGGCGCGCGACAACCGCGCATCCGTGGTCACGCCGCCCTCGACAAAGGGCAGCGCCTTGCCGCCCAGCGCCGCCTGGAACAACGCCGGCTCGACATAGACCATGCGATAGCGGAACCCCTCGCCGGTGCCGGCCTGGCCGTCATGCGGCTCGTCCGGATGCAGCACCATGGTATGGCCCGGCAGGCTATGGCGCATGCCGCGCCGATAGTTGAAACTCTGCACGCCGGCCAGCGTCCGGCCGATCGCATAGGTATCGTGCCGGTGCCAGCCATAGGCCTTGCCTTCAAAGAAGGCCTCGATGCCTTCGACACCGTCGGCTGGCTCGGCGCGAAGCACCCAGTCGGCGGGTTTGGGGGCATTTCGTCGGGTCATGGCGGGGATTCTACTGGGAGGCATGCGGTTGCGCTGGCGACAGCGGCGAAGCATCAGCGACAGCGATCGCATGCGCTCAGTTCCCGTTCACCGGCGAGCCGGCTTGCCCGATGTCGTCCTGCCCCGATGCCGCGAACGGGCCGCCGCGAACATCGGCATATCCCTCAGGATGCAGTCCAGCAGCGTATTTGCCGCCACGCCCAGCGGGCGGCCAGCCCTCACCAGCAGACGCGCCTTGGCGGCCTCGAACAGCGGATGCGCAATGGGCAGTGTGACCACCTCGCCGGCCTCCAATTCGCGATAGGCGGCAAACGCACCGATCAGCGTGATGCCGTCATGGCGCTTTACGAAGTGACGCAGCACGGCCAGCGAATTCGTGGTTAGGGTCGGGCGGATCTGGATATTTTCGGCGTAGGCCAGCATCTGCACCACCTGCCCGAGCCCGAAGGCCGGGGGCATCATCGCCAAGGGGTAATCCCCCAGTTCGTGCACGTCAACCTTGCCGCCCCGGCGTGCCAGCGGATGCCCCGCCCGCACCAGCAGCACCACCGGTTGCGAAGAGGTGGCAACCCACGCGATGTCGGCATGCGAAGGCGGGTTGTAGGCCAGGCCGATATGCGCGCGGCTTTCCGCCACTTCCTGGAGCACGTTGTTCACCGGCAGGATATCGACGGTCACATCGAGCCTGGGATAGCGCGCGCAGAAATCGGTCAGCACGTCGTCCATCAGTCCGTCGACATAGCCCTCGCTCGTGGCGATGCGCACCTCGCCATGCTGCAGGCCGCGCAATGCCTGCAGACGGTCTTCAAAGAGTTCCTGCTGTGCGCGGCAGCCGCGCCAGTACTCGAGCAGATGCAACGCGACTTCAGTCGGCTGGACGCCGCGTGCATGGCGATCGAACAGTGGCGCGCCGACTTCGTCTTCTAGCGCTATTGCGTATCGATGGCGTCCATGTAGTGGTCAGCACAGGCAAAGCCCAGATGCTGGACCGTAATCTGTTTCGCATGGCCGGTGTGGAGCCGGAGGCCATGAAGATCCTGGTCAACAAGAGCTCGGTGCATTTCCGCGCCGACTTCCAGGCGATCGCACACGCGGTGCTGGTGGCCAAGGCGCCAGGCCCGATGACCGCCGATCCTGCCGACCTGCCCTGGACGCGGCTGGCGCCGGGTATTCGTCTCAAGCCGATGGGCCAGCCCTTTCAAGGCTGATTCACCTGCCGCTTACGGCTTGCTCCGTGCCTGGGCCGCAAACGCTCTCCACTCCCGGAAGACAGCATCCAGGCAGGAAGCGGAGGCGCAACTGTCGCGCTTTTTCCGGAACGCTGCGATGTCTGCCTCGGTAATCGATCCTGTCTTGAGCAGCCGCTGCTGATCGGCATAGATGCGTTGGTAGCCCATGGAAAACAGCGCCGATTCGCAGATCAACCGCGACGCGCGGGTGGCGCCGGCAGCCGTGGCCGACGGATCGCAATCGATATCGGTGGCATGCGCGGCGCTGACGGACATGAGGGCTGCGGTTGCCAGGCAGTGAAGAGCGAAGCGGAGGATGCGGGTCACGACTGGCTTAGTAGGAGGCAACTCTCGGGGTAGTGGAAGGTCAAGGATGGTGCACCCTGATTGCACTCGCCTTACTGTCCCATACAGGCAACGCGTTGCCCCCGCGACCGGAGGGAAGAAAAAACCCGCATTCTTTTACTTCGACAGCGGGAATGCGGTGCCAGGGCCGAAGGTCATTATTTCTCATTATGAAAGGCACCCCGATTCCCCTGTAACGAGGCGGAAGTGTCGCCTATGCTGTTCCATGTGGCAGATTCACATCTGCGTTGCCCGCAGACGAATCTGTAAAACAAGAAGGGGGAAGTCCCCGGAACGGACCGCGCCAGCAAGCTTGCGCGTTCCGTGCGATTGCCTTGGCCGAGTCACGGGGTGAGTCTATCGCACACGGGGCTTTTTACGCTCGTGGGCGTGCTACGCCGTTGACAGCCACATGACCGATCCATTCCTGTTTAGCAAGCCGTTCACCTTTCTCGCCTGCCCGGGCATGGCGGAAGTCCGGGAAGGCGTCGAGGCGCTGGAAGTGCTTCCCGGCCATTTTTTCTGGCTCGAGAACGAGGACTTTATCCGCCGGGTGCACGTGCCCGAGTTCCTGGAGCAGAGCCGCGCCGCGCTGGAGGCGATGATGCCGGGCGGCGTGGCGCTGGTCGACGCGATGGCGGACGAGATCCGGTGCAACACCCGTCGGCTGCCCGAACTGCAGCGCCTGTCCCCGGAGGTCGCCGCCGCCGCGCACACATATTGCTATTGGCGTTACTCGGCGGATGTGGTCGGCCGGGCGCAGGGCATTCCCCGCAGCGCCATCGAGCGCCAGTTCGACCGGGCGGTGTCGCCTCGTGACGGCGCGCACAAGCTGCGCTGGATTTGTCCATGCTGCGACGGACTGGCGCACTATCAGGTCGATGGGCTGGTCGCCATGCAGCGGCCGGCGCGACAGGGCGGCTTTTCACTCGAATGTACGCACTGCGGTCACCACGAGCGGCTGTACGCCGGTTTCCTGCATGCAGGGCGCCTGGAATGCCGCTGCGCGGTCTGCATGAGTTTTGTCCAGACGCTGGCCGGCCAGCTTGCCAGGGCGTCGCGCAAGTTGTGCACAAGCCTGGAAGACTATGCATGGATGCATGCCGGCGATACCGCCGCGGAAGTCCGCGAACTCCGGGAAGCGTCGTTGCAGCTTCTGGCCCGCGGTGACAAGCCCTCTGCCAACGCGATGGCCTTCGCACTGGCAGTCCAGTCGGGTGAGGCGCGCCCCATTCCGGACCTTCTCGCCCAGATCGATCCGACCCTCGAAGGCCGGCTCGACAAGAATCCAAGGGCGTGGGCACTGCTCTGCGAATTGCTGCGCGAAGGCGTGCTGGACAGCGAATGCACGATCTATGACCAGAGCGGGCGCCAGCGCGTGGCGCTTGAGATTTCCTTGCTGGAAGACGACCCCGTAGCCGCCGGGGCGACCGCGCAGGACTATCTCAATATCTTGCTGAAGGGGTACCAGCCGTCGGAGCGCGATGGCTTCGTCAGCTGGCTCAAGGCGCTGAAGCGGTTGCGGCTTTGCACCGCCAGGTTCAATGCCGCCGTGGATGTCTCGTGGACGGCCAACGTGGAGCATTGCCGCATCCTGACGGCCCGATGGTCCGATGCCAACGCCGCGCCCGAGCCGCACGCCGGCGCGGCGTTGCCGCCGGCCGCGCCGCGCGCGCGCCAGCCGCAACGGGCGGTGTACCTGGATGCGGAGCTGGAGGCGGTGCAGTTGCTGAAGTCGCTGGGCTATATCGTTCTGAGCCCGGAGGAGATCCGCTCGCAACGCGCGCGGGTGGAGGATCTGTCGTGAAGCCGCCCAGGCAGTGGCAAGGGACTATCACTAGCCGGCAGTGCTGCTCCTTGCCACTGCAGGCACCAGGTCATGGAGTCGCGAAAGAACGAGTCGTGCCGCCCTCGACAATGGATGATGCCGCGTGACGCCCATGGCAATGGTCCGCGGCAAGCGCGGCTCGATGATCTCGACGGCGGACAAGCGTCCGGTGGCGACTTCGTGATCCACGGCAAGCATCGGAAGGAGGGTTAGCGCGCCACCGGCAAGAGCGACCTCCTTCATCGTATTGAGCGATTCCACTTCCAGCGCGACCTCCAGCGAGATGCCGAGCTGGCGCGCGTGCTGGTCGAGGATAGATCGCATCCCGTTGGGAGCCGGCGGCAGCACAAGCGGGATGCCGTCGAGCTTGCGGAACGGCACGGTGGGCTTCCCGGCGAGCGGATGCCCCGGCGCGCAGATCAGGTAGGTGGCGACCTGCGCAAGCACGTCTTCGTCCTGGCGCGGCCCGGGGCCATAGCGGTTGATGACCGCCAGATCCAGATGGCCCGATTCCAGTTCCTCGTCGAGTTGTCCGCTGAACCCTTCGGCCACGCGCAGGCGCACACCCGGCCCCGTGGCGCGCAAGTCCTCGAACAGCGCCGGAATCAGGCGCGGCGCCATGGACGGCAGCACGCCGATCCTGACCTGTCCGAAAGGAACGCCCGCCGCGTCCTTGACCTCGTCGCGTAGCCGTGCCGATTGGGCCAGCAGCAACTCGATATGCGGGAAGATCCGCTGGCCGAACTCCGACAGCACCACGCCCCGGCCGGTCCGGTCGAAGAGCCGGTCGCCCCATTCCGCTTCGATCTGGGCAATGGCGCGGCTCACCAGCGACTGGGCGATCCCCAGTGACCGTGCCGCCCGCGACAGCGAGCCTACTTCGGCCACCAGCGCCACGGTTTCGAGCTGTTTCAGGTTCACGGTGCCACTCCATCCAAAATGTCGATATCTGGTATCGACGATTCTACTCTTTTGTGTTGTCCCTGGACTCCATACACTGAGGCCATCCCCTCCTTGAGAGAGGGCTTACCAGACATAGGGAGACAACATGCCGTGCCTTTCCGCCGTGTTTCGCGCACTCCGGCGGCCGTTATGCGCCTTGCTGGTCGCCGCCGCTCCGGCCGCCTTCAGCGCCACTGCTGACGCCAACACCGGCTATCCCGCCAGGCCGATCCGCCTGGTGGTGCCATTTCCCGCCGGCGGGCCCACCGATGCGATGGCGCGGCTGATCGGCCAGCACCTGTCGCAGCAGCTCGGCCAGCCTGTGGTGATCGACAACCGGGGCGGCGCCGGCGGCACCATCGCCACCGAAGCCGTCGCGCAGGCGGCACCCGACGGCTATACGCTGTTCTTTGCCACCACCGGCACCATGGCGATCAACCCCTGGCTCTACCGCTCGCTGAAGGTGGACCCGGTCAAGTCGTTCGATGCCGTGGGCTCGGTGGCCTCCACCGTCAACGTGCTGGTAGTGCCGAACAACCTGCCGGTCAGCAATGTGAAGGAACTGGTGGCGCTGGCCAGGCAGAAACCGGGCACGCTGACCTTTGGCTCGGCCGGCAACGGCAGTTCCAACCACCTGTCTGGCGAGCTGTTCAAGTCGATGGCGGGCATCGACATTGTCCATGTGCCCTACAAGGGCTCGGCCGCGGCGTTCACCGATCTGCTTGGCGGACGCCTGTCGATGATGTTCGACACGGTATCGAGCCAGGTGCAGTACGTCGGCACGGGCAAGGTCAAGGCGCTCGGCGTGACCGGCGCGACGCGTTCAGACGCGCTGCCCAAGGTGCCGACCATTGCGGAAGCGGGCCTGCCGGGCTTCGACGTCACGATCTGGTTCGGCCTGTCGGCCCCGAAGGGCACCACGCCCGACGTGATCCGCCGGCTGAACAGCGAACTGCAGACCGTGCTCGCCCAGGCGGACGTGCAGAAGCAGCTCGCCGCGCTCGGCGCCAGACCGCTGCCGGGTACGCCGGCTGACTTCTCGAAACTGATCCAGCATGACGCGGGCAAGTGGTCGCCGGTGGTCAAGGCATCGGGAGCGACCCTTGACTGAGACTGCTGCGACCTTTGACGCCCTGTTCGCACCGGCATCGGTGGCCGTGATCGGGGCCTCGGACAATCCCAACAAGGTGGGCGGACGGCCCATCCACTACCTGCGCGCGTTCGGCTACACGGGCGAGGTGTTTCCGGTCAACCCGGCGCGAGAGGTCATCCAGGGCTACCGTGCGTACCCCGATCTCGGTGCGATCGGCAAGACGCCGGACGCCGTCGTGATTGCCGTGTCCGGCGATGCCACGCTCGAGCAGGTGAGGCAGTGCGGCGCCGCGGGCGTCAAGGCTGCCGTCATCATGGCGTCGGGCTTCGCCGAAACGGGCGAGGCGGGACGCCGGCGGCAGCAGGAACTGGTGGCCGTGGCCAATGCCAGTGGCATGCGGGTGGTGGGCCCCAACGCGCAAGGCACGGCCAACTTCGCCAGCGGCGCGGTGCTTAATTTCTCGACGATGTTCCTGGAAGTGGCGCCCCAGGATGGCCCGATCGCGATCATCAGCCAGAGCGGCGCGGCGAGCGTCATGCCTTATGCGTTGCTGCGCCAGGCCGGCTACGGCGTGCGCTATCTGGTGGCGACGGGCAACGACGCCGATCTCGATGCCTGCGCGATGACCGCGGCCGTGGCGGCGGACGCCGACGTGCGGCTGATCCTGGTCTACCTTGAATCGGTTTCCGACCCTGCCCAGCTTGCCCGCGCTGCGGTGGTGGCCCGAGCGCGTGGCGCCAGCATCGTGGCGATCAAGGCCGGCAACAGCCAGCGCGGCGCCAGGGCGGCGGCCTCGCATACCGGCGCGCTGGTCGGCAACGACGCGGCCATCGATGCCTTCCTGGCCCGTCACGGCATCTGGCGTGCGCGCGATATCGGCGAACTGGTCCGTGCCGTGCCGCTGTACCTGCAGCAGCGCCCGCCAGGGCAGGGCCGCACGGTGGTGATGAGCCATAGCGGCGCGGTGGGCGTCATGGCTGCCGACCTGGCTGAACGGCACGACCTGCCGCTGACCGAACTGCAGCCAGCGACGTTGCGCGAACTGGGCGCGATCCTGCCGGAGTTCGGCACGGCCGGCAATCCGCTCGACATGACGGCGGCACTGCTGGGCAAGGGCGACATGTTTCCGCGCGTGCTCCAGGCGCTGGGCGCCGATCCGCAGGCCGACATGGTGATGGTGGGCATTCCGGTGGCGGGTCCCGGCTACGACGTCGAGGCGCTGGCGCGCGACGCCGCCGCCTTCAGCGCGCACCACGCCAAGCCGCTGCTGGCCAGCGCGCCGCAACAGTCGGTACGCGAGGCCTTTGCGCGTTACGGCGTGCCGGCGTTCGTCACCGAAGCCGATGCCGTTGCAGCGCTGGCGCAGTACGCCGCGCACCATCGGCTTGCCGCCACCGCTGCGTTGATGGCGAAGGCGCCTGCCTGGCCCGACGCCAGGCCGCTCGAGGGCAGCGGCTTGCAGGACGAAGCCCGGAGCCTGGCCATGCTCGCCGAAGCCGGCGTACCGGTCGTGCCGCACCGGCTATGTGCCAGCGCGCAGGCGGCTGTGTCAGCGTTCGAAGCGCTCGGCGGGGTGCCGGTGGTGGTCAAGGGCTGTGCGGCGGATGTCCCGCACAAGAGCGAGCATGGCCTCGTGCATCTTCGGCTGGCCGATGCGGCGAGCGTGGCCCGGGCGGCGCAGCACTGCCTCGGCATGCTGCAGGGGCTGGGCGTGGCATCGCCGCGGGTGGTCGTGGCGCCGATGATCAGGGGCCGCCATGAATTTGCGCTGGGCGTTTCGGTCGATCCCGTGTTCGGGCCGCTGGTGATGATCGGGGAGGGCGGCACGCTGCTCGAACTCCGCAAGGACGTCGTGACACTGCTGGCGCCATTTGCGGCCGAAGACGTCAGGACGGCCTGCGCACGGCTGCGGCTGGCGCCGCTGTTCGGTGGCTATCGCGACATCCCGGCGCTCGATCTCGACGCGCTGGCAGCGACCGCGGTGGCGCTCGGCGACTGGGCATTGCGTCACCGCACGGCGCTGGCATCGGTCGACATCAATCCGCTGATGGTGATGGCGGCCGGCGAAGGTGTCATGGCGGTCGATGCCGTGGTGGAACTCAAGGGGAATTGAATCATGGAAGCTGTACGCGTCGAACAGGATCACGACATCGCGATCGTCACGCTGAACCGTCCGACACGCATGAACGCGGTCAACGATGCGCTGCGTGGAGAGCTGATCGAAGCACTGGGCCGGCTCAACGCCGAACCTTCGGTGCGCGCCGTCGTGCTGACCGGTGCCGGCGAACGCGCGTTCTGCGCCGGACAGGATCTCGATGAAGCGGCCACCGTGACGTGGCAACAGATCGTGCCCTGGCTGAACCGGCAGCGGGCGATGTACCAGGCGGTCCGCGACCTCGACAAGCCTTGCGTGGCCGCGGTGCGGGGCGTGGCCGCTGGCGCGGGTTTCCAGCTGGCGCTGTGCGCTGACTGGCGGCTGACCACGGCAGACAGCCGCTGGGGACAGCCGGAGGTCAAGGCAGGTCTGGCAAGCATCGTGGGTTCTTATCTGATGACGCTGCACGTGGGGCACACCCATAACTTGCAGATGTCGCTGTCGGGCGAACTGGTCAGTGGCCAGCGCGCCTTCGACATCGGCCTGGTGACAGCGCTGTGCGACGCGCCCGAACTGATGACGCAGGCTTTCGCGCAGGCCAGGGCGCTGGCGGCACTTCCGCCGACTGCCATCCGGCTGTCCAAGCAGCGTTTTCGCGCCATGACGCAGCCGGGATTCGACGACGCCTGCGTGGCCGGGATCCGGGCGCAGCTCGAATGCTATGCCGACGGCGAACCGCAGCGCGTGATGGCTGCGTTCCTCAACAAACGCAATACAAGGGAGTCGCAGTGAAGCAGTTGACCCAACACTACATAGACGGGGTGCGTTGCCCGGTCCGGGGCGGCGAGTCGCTCCGCGTCTACGATTCGGCGACCGAAGCCCCGTTGGCGCAAGTCTGTCTCGGCACGGCGGACGATGTGGCCGAAGCCGTGGCGGCGGCCTTGCGGGCACAGCCCGGCTGGCAGGCGCTGGGCCCAGCCGGACGCGCGCCGTACCTGCGGGCGCTGGCCGACGCGCTGGAAGCTTGCGCGGCGGAGCTCGCCAACGAGGTCTCGCGCGAAGTCGGCATGCCGCTGAGGCTGTCGCGCCGCATCCAGGTGGATGCGCCCGTCGCGGCGTGGCGCGCCACCGCGGCGCTGGCCGACACGTTCGCCTTCGTGCACACGATCGGCAATTCCCGCGTGACGCTGGTGCCGGTCGGGGTGGTGGCCGCCATCACGCCGTGGAATTACCCGTTGCACCAGATCACCGCCAAGCTGGCGCCGGCGCTGCTGGCCGGCTGCACTGTGGTGCTCAAGCCCTCAGAGCTGGCACCGGCCGTGACCGCACGGCTGATGTCTGCGTGCGAGGCGGCGAAGCTGCCGCCGGGCGTGCTCAATATCGTGCTTGGCGGTGCGGCCGTCGGCGAGGCGCTGGTATCGCATCCCGACATCCGGATGGTGTCGTTCACCGGCTCGACGGCGGTCGGCCGCAAGGTGGCCGCGCAGGCGGCTGGCGACATGAAGCGTGTGTCGATGGAACTGGGCGGAAAGTCGGCGGCCGTGGTGCTGCCGGGCGCGGATCTCGCCAGGGCGGTCAAGGCGACCGTCAGCTCCTGTTTCCTCAATTCGGGGCAGACCTGCAGCGCCACCACCCGGCTGATCGTCGCGCGCGAGGACTACCCGCGGTGCCGGCAGCTGCTGGCGCAGGCGGCGGCCGCCATGCAACTCGGCGATCCCGCCGACGCCGGGACCCGGATCGGCCCGCTGCTGTCGGCGCAGCAGCGCCAGCGCGTGCAGGCGCATATCGCGCAAGCGGAGCAGGCCGGCTTCGACCGGATCGCGGGCGGAGCCGATGCGCCCGTGCCTGCCACCGGCTATTTCGTCGCGCCGACCATTTACGGCAACGTCGCCCCCGACAGCCGGCTGGCGCAAGAGGAGGTCTTCGGGCCGGTGCTGGCGGTGCTGTGCTATGACAGCGTCGACGAAGCGATTGCGTTGGCCAACGGTACGCGCTACGGGCTGGCTGCCACGGTCTGGGCAGCCGACGACAACGCCGGCGCAGCGGTTGCCAACGCATTGCGGGCAGGGCAGGTGGACGTCAATGGCGCCCGCTTCAATCCCGCGGCACCGTTTGGCGGATTCGGCATGTCCGGCGTGGGGCGTGAGGGCGGCGTCTACGGGCTGGAAGAATTCCTGGAGCCGAGATCCGTTCAGCTTCCCTAGGTACGACATCGCAAGTACGACATCGAAAGGATTCGCAATATGTACAGTCAGGTTACCGTTGCTCGCGCCGGAAAAAGCGAGCGGATCGCCGTGGTCACGATGAACCGGCCGGACAAACTCAATGCGCTGACCAAGGTCATGGAGGCCGAACTGCGCGACGCCATGGAGACGGTCGATCGCGACGACGACGTGCGCGTGGTGGTGCTGACCGGCGCAGGCAAGGGCTTTTGCGCCGGCATGGACATCAACGAACTGGAAGTGCTGCCGCCGGGCGATATCCGCGCCGCGCAGTGGATGCGGCCGTTCGACATGAACCGGCGCGCCGACTACCAGACCCGCTATGGCTACTTCCCGGCCATGCGCAAGCCCGTGATCGCGGCGGTCAATGGTGCGGCAGCGGGGCTGGGGCTGGTGTTCGCGTTATACAGCGACATGCGCTTCGCCAGCGCCAACGCCGCGTTCAGCACCGCGTTCGCGCGCCGCGGGCTGATTGCCGAACACGGCATCTCCTGGCTGCTGCCGCGCGTGGTCGGCCCCGGTCATGCGGCCGACCTGCTGTACTCGGCGCGCAAGGTGCCGGCCGACGAGGCGCTGCGGATCGGGCTGGTCGACCGTGTGGTCGATGCGGACGCCCTGATGGCGACGACGCTCGATTATGCCGACGACCTGGCCGAGAACGTTTCGCCCCGATCCATCCGCGTGATGAAGCGGCAATTGTGGGACCAGCCGTTCCAGTCATTGGCCGAAGCCACGCGAGAGGCCAATGCCGAAATGTTCGAGAGCATCCGGAGCGAGGACTTTACCGAGGGCGTCGCGCATTTTATCGAGCGCAGGCCGGCGCGGTTCACCGGACGGTGATCGGTATCGGTGCACCGCGCGTTACCGATTGCTCCTGTTTCTCCCCGCGGAGGAATCAGTCGCCGGCAGCACCGCGCCCCTGCCAGACACGAATTTCTTGTCCATACTGAACCTTGCCCTGCGCGCAGGCCGGGCACCATGACCAGCAGCCAATGGAGGGGAATCGTGTTCAAGCATATTTTGTTGGCCACCGACGGCTCGGAGCTTTCAAAGAAGGCGATGGCCGCGGCCATCGACTTCGCCAGGGTGGATGGCGTGAAGCTGACCGCCTATACGTGCATGGAGGAGTATCCCTACGTGGCGTCGGGCGACGCCGGCCACCCCAGGCGCAAGGCGTTCGAGGAAGAGGCGGCCCTGCACGCAAGCTCCCGGCTGGCCGCGGTGGTCGCGGCCGCGGAGGCCGCGGGCGTCACATGCGAGACCGACATGAGCACGTCGGTTCCGTACAAGGGAATCATCGATGCCGCCACCAGGCACGGGTGCGATGTGATCTTCATGGCATCGCACGGCCGGCGGGGCCTGGAGAGCCTGCTGGTGGGCAGTGAAACCCAGAAGGTCCTGACCCACTGCAGCATTCCTGTCCTCGTCTATCGTTAAGTTGCCGTGATCGCGGGCCGTTTTTGGTTGGCCCAATGGCGATCGCGTCGCTTTTCACTGTTTCCGGATGCGTCAGGGAGGGATAAGCCATGACGGAAATCGAAAAAGAGAAGGTCGTCGGCGTGCTGAATCGCATACTCGAAGCCGAACTGGCCGGCGTTGTGCGCTACACGCACTATTCGTTTCTGATATTCGGTTTCGGCCGCATTCCGATCGTGTCGTGGCTGCGCCAGCAAGCCGACGAGTCGCTGCTGCACGCGCATCAGGCGGGGGAGTGGATCACGACCCTTGGCGCTTATCCCTCGCTGGGCATCGGTGAACTGCTGGACAGCCATACCAGCGATATCGCCACCATCCTGCGCGAATCGCTGGCGACGGAGATGGTGGGGCTGGACCTGTACCGCGAGCTGCTAACGCTGGTCGAGGGCCGCTCCGTCGCCCTGGAAGAGTATGCGCGCCAGTTGATCCAGAGCGAGGAGCTGCATGCGGGAGAGGTCGAGAAGATGCTGCGCAAGCCCGGGGCCGCGCCAACGACTGCGGCTCCGGATGGGCCTCCGCTGTCTTGATGAGCTTGCCCCACCGCTCCGGTTCTCCTGAAGCGGCGCTGTCTGGCATAGGGGCTTTTACTTGTCACTTTTTCGAGGTGGCAATTTTCGAGGTGGCAATGCGAGACCCGCCCACTATTTGCGCCGCATTTCCACCACAGTCGGCGTGCCATCGACATTGTCGAACGTCACCGATACCGCCTCACCCTCCTTGAAATCCTTCAGTGAAGCCCGGTCCCTGACCGGAAATGCCATGGTCATGGGCCCCATGCCGAGATTGGCAATCGGTCCGTGCTTGAGCGTAACCTTGCCCGCGCGGGCATCGATCTTCTTGATTTCGGCCGCCACGGGTTGCGGTGCCTGCTGCGAGGCTGCGCCGCCCTTCATGTCCATGCCGGCCATCGATCCCGCCGCAAAGGCTGCCGGGGTGGTGGCGAAGACAAGAACAAATGCGAGTGTCTGGACGGATTTCATTGTGGCTTCTCCTGAAGAGAGGGTTGGTTAGAAGCTGGTTGATTTGTGGTCCGGCGCCGGCGCATCAGCAGGTACACCGCCGGCACCACGAACAGCGAGAGCAATGGTGCGGTGAGCATGCCGCCCACCATCGGCGCCGCAATACGCTGCATGACCTCAGAGCCGGTGCCATGCGACCACATGATCGGCACCAGGCCAGCAAGGATCACGGCGACAGTCATCGCCTTGGGGCGCACGCGCAGCACGGCGCCTTCCTCGATGGCTTCGAGCAGCGCGGACAGGCTGGCGTCGCCCCTGTGCTCGCGCGCGGCCCAGGCCTGTTTCAGGTAGAGCAGCATGATGACGCCGAATTCGGCCGCAACGCCGGCCAGCGCGATAAACCCCACCGCCCCCGCCACCGACAGGTTGTAGCCCAGCACGTACAGTAGCCAGAAGCCGCCGATCAGCGCCAGCGGCAGCGTGCCCATGATGAGGAGTGCTTCATCGAGACGGCCAAACACCAGGTAGAGCAGCACGAAGATGATCAGCAACGTGAACGGCACCACGACCTTCAGTTTTGCTGCGGCCCGCTCCAGGTATTCGAACTGCCCCGACCAGCTCAGTGAGTAGCCGGCTGGCATCGGCACCGCGCGGGCGACGGCGGCCTGCATGTCGTGTACGGCCGAGCGCAGGTCGCGTCCCCGTATGTCGACGTAGACCCAGCCGGACAGGCGGGCGTTCTCGCTGCGCAGCATCGGCGGCCCCTGCACCACCCGGATGCGCGCCACGTCGGACAGCACGATCTGCTGGCCCCTGTCGGTGACGATCGGCAAGCCGCGCAGTTGCTCGACCGAGTCGCGGTAATCGCGAGGGTAGCGGACGTTGATCGGAAAGCGTGCCAGACCGTCTACCACCTCGCCCACGTTGTCGCCGCCGATGGCCGATGACACCACGCTCTGCACATCGGCGATATTAAGCCCGTAGCGGGCGGCCGCAACGCGATCGATAT
Organism: Cupriavidus necator; assembly: GCF_040578825.1. GTDB lineage: Bacteria > Pseudomonadota > Gammaproteobacteria > Burkholderiales > Burkholderiaceae > Cupriavidus > Cupriavidus necator_E. The sequence continues at coordinate 77,686 of NZ_JBEFLI010000004.1, forward strand.
CGACATCGACATAGCGCCCGCCGGTCGGCCGTTCGGCCAGCGCCGACGTGACGCCCGGCACTGTCCTCACTGCTTCCTCGATGCGCGTTGCGAGGCGGTCGATCTCGTTCAGGTCCGCGCCCGCCACCTTGATGCCGACCGGGCTCTTGATGCCGGTGGCAAGCATGTCGATGCGGTTGCGGATCGGCGGCACCCAGATATTGGACAACCCCGGCACCCTGACCACGCGGTCGAGCTCTTCCACCAGCTTGTCGGTGGTCATGCCGGCACGCCACTGGTCGCGCGGCTTGAACTGGATGGTGGTCTCGAACATCTCGAGGGGCGCCGGGTCGGTCGCGGTATCGGCACGGCCCGCCTTGCCGAACACGGTCGCGACCTCCGGCACGGTCCTGATCAGGCGGTCGGTCTGTTGCAGCAACTGCGCGGCCTTGCCGGCGGAAAGTCCCGGCAACGCAGAGGGCATGTAAAGCAGGTCGCCCTCGTCGAGCGGGGGCATGAATTCGCCGCCGACCCGCATGACCGGCCACGCCGTCGCAGCCAGCAGCACCACGGCGATCGCCACGGTGGCCTTGGGCCACGCGAGCACGCGCGCCAGCAACGGGCGATAGGCGCGGATCAGCCATCGGCTCAAGGGATTGGCTTGCTCCGGGGGAATCCGGCCGCGGATCAGATAGCCCATCAGCACCGGCACCAGCGTCACCGACAGGCCCGCCGCCGCTGCCATCGAGTAAGTCTTGGTAAAAGCCAGCGGCGAGAACAGCCGGCCCTCCTGCGCCTCGAGCGTAAAGACCGGGATAAACGACAGCGTGATGATCAGCAGCGAGAAGAACAGCGCAGGCCCGACCTCGGCGGCGGCCTGGCCGATCACGCTCCAGCGCTCGTTTCCTGGCAGCTCCTGGCCGGGGTTGTCCGCGTGCCAGCGTTCCAGATGCTTGTGTGCGTTTTCGATCATCACCACCGCGGCATCGACCATGGCGCCGATGGCGATGGCGATGCCGCCCAGCGACATGATGTTGGCGTTGATGCCCTGGTAGCGCATCACCAGGAAAGCGGCCAGCACGCCCAGTGGCAGCGAGACAATGGCCACCAGCGCGGAACGCAGGTGGAACAGGAAAAGCATGCACACCAGCGCGACGACGATGAACTCTTCGACCAGCTTGTGCGTCAGGTTTTGCACCGCGCGGTTGATCAGCGCCGAACGGTCGTAAGTCGGGACGATCTGCACGCCGGACGGCAGGCTCTTCTGCAACGTGGCGAGCCTGGCCTTGACCGCGTCGATGGTTTCCAGCGCGTTCTTGCCCGAGCGCATCACGATAATGCCGCCTGCAACCTCGCCCTGGCCGTCGAGTTCGGCGATGCCGCGCCGCATTTCGGGACCAAGCTGCACTGTCGCGACATCGCCGAGCCGCACCGGAATGCCGGCGTCGCTGGTCGCCAGCGGAATCTGCCGGAAATCGTCGAGCGTCTTCAGGTAGCCGCCGGCGCGGACCATGTACTCGGCCTCGCCCATTTCCAGCACCGAGCCGCCGGCTTCCTGGTTGGCGCCCTTAAGCGCCGCCAGCACCTTGCCCTGCGACAGGTTGTAGGCGCGCATCCGGTCCGGCATCAGCACCACCTGGTACTGCTTCACCATGCCGCCCAGCGAAGCGACCTCGGCGACATTTGGCAACGACTTCAGCTCGAAGCGCAGGAACCAGTCCTGCAGCGCGCGTAGCTGGCCCAGGTCGTGCCGGCCGGTCTTGTCGACCAGCGCGTACTGGTAGATCCAGCCGACGCCGGTGGCGTCCGGCCCCAGTGCCGGCCGGGCCGCGGCGGGCAGGCGGGACTGCACCTGGTTCAGGTATTCCAGCACCCGCGAGCGCGCCCAGTACAGGTCGGTGCCATCCTCGAACAGGACGTAGACGAACGAATCGCCGAAGAACGAGTAGCCCCGGACCGTTTTGGCGCCGGGTACCGACAGCATCGTGGTGGTCAGCGGGTATGTGACCTGGTTCTCGACGATCTGCGGCGCCTGGCCGGGGAAGGGCGTGCGGATGATCACCTGCACATCGGAGAGGTCAGGCAAGGCGTCGAGCGGCGTGCTGCGCACGGCCCACAATGCCCATGCGGTCAGCATCACCGTGGCCAGCAGCACCAGGAAGCGGTTGCGGATCGAGGCCAGAATCAGGCGCGCGATCATGGCCTGGCTCCCTGCGCGGTGGAAGACGGCTCGACCGAAGACAGGATGGCCGCACCGTCGCGGTCCAGGTGAAAACGGAAGCGGATGCGGTCGCCTGGCTTCAGCCCCTTGGGCAGGCCGGTGGGCGGCGCGGCGAAATCCATGGTCATCGCGCCCCACTGTGCCGACGGGATGGGGCCGTGCGAGATGGTCAGGCTTTCGTTGCCGTTCACGGCCTCGATGCGTCCGGTGCCTTCATGCTCGGTGGGCGGCGCGGCAGCGGCAGCGGCAGACGCTGCGGACGGGGCCGCCAACCGTTGCGCGCTGCCACGCAGGCTCGCCTCCGAATCGATCAGGAACTGGCCGGACGTCACCACTTTCTGTCCCGGCTTCAGCCCGTCCAGCACCTCGACCATGCCGTCGGCCTCGCGGCCGGTCTTGATGTCGGCCGCAACAAACCCGGCCTGGCCGGCATCGACCATGACGAGACTGCGCTGGCCGGTGCGGATGACTGACTCCGACGGTATCAGCAGCGCTTGCTGCTGTGCGGCGCTGTCAAAACCGACTGTCACGAACATGCCCGGCAACAGGCGCCTGCCGGGGTTGGGCAGGACGATGCGGACCTTGACGGTGCGCGTCGCCGCACTGACGTCGGGAAGGATGGCGTCGACCTTGCCGGCGATGGACTCGGCCGCGCCGCTCTGCCGCACCGTGGCTGCCACGCCGGGCCGGATGGTGCCGGCCTGGCCTTCCGGTACTTCGGCAATCACCCAGACCTGGCTGAGATCGGCCAGGCGGAACAGCGTCATGCCCGGCGACACTGTCATTCCCTCGCGCACCGCCACCTCGGTCGCCAGGCCATCGACCGGGCTGGCGATGGCAACACCGGGCTGCAGTTTCCCCGTTTTCTCGACCGCACTGACCTGGGCCGGCGTCATGCCCGCCTGCAGCATGCGGGCCCTGGCCGCACCGCGCAGGTCGCCCAGGGGTTCACTGCCTGCCATGCGCGACACAGCCAGGAACTCCTGTTGCGCCGCGACCCAGTCGGGCGAGTACAGCGTCACCAGCGCCTGGCCGCGCCGGACCGGGTCAAGGGTTGCCTTCACCGAAACGTGCTGGACGAAGGCGCTGGTGCGCGCCTGGATCACGTGGACGCTGCGCTCGTCGATGGCGACATTGCCCGGCGCCTGCAGCACCGTTGCCAGCCGCCCCAGCTTTGCCTCGGCTGTGCGGATGCCAAGGTTTTGCGCGACATGGCTGTCGACGGTGACACCGCTGCCGCTGCCCTCGCCGTCGGCATAGACGGGCACGAGCTGCATGTCCATGAAAGGCGACTTGCCCGGCCTGTCAAAGCGCTGGCCAGGCACCATGGGATCGTGCCAGTACAGGATCTTCCTGCCGGTCTTCGGATCGATGTCGCCGGCCTTGAGCGCTGCGGCTTCCTTGCCGGGCGTCGTCGACGTTTGCGCGGTCTGCGTGCCGCGCGTAACGCCGAACCGGTAGGCGCCGTAAAGGGCGAAGCAGACGACGACCAGCCCGGCCGCTGCTGCAATGGCGTGTTTTTTCATTTTGCTTCCTCTACTGCGGCTTCGCTCCGGGCGGTGGGCAAGGGCACCAGGTAGTTCAGGTCGGCCCACAGCTTCGCGGTCTTTGCTTCGAGCAGCAGCCGATCCATGGCGGTGTCGATGGCGCGATGGTTGGCTTCGGCAACGGCGAGCAATGAGCCCGTGTTGGCGCGATAAGCCGTCAGCGCCGCATCCGCCTGCGCCCGCGCCAGCGGCAGGGTCTTGTCGTCGTAACGCCGCAGCCGCTCAAGGTTGCGCTGCAGCTCGGCGAGCCTGGCGCCGACCATCGCCTGGGTATTGCGCCTGACCACTTCAAGCCTGGCCCGCGCATCGTTGGCTTGCGCCAGCCGCGCACTGATTTCCCGGTCCTGGCGATTGCCCCGGTCCCATGGCAGCGGGAAGCTCACGTTGAGCGACCCCATATTGGCGTAGGCCGAACCGCGCTGGCTGTACATCAGCTCGACCGTCACGTCCGGCTTGCGGGCTTGCGTTGCCACCTCGATCTCGGATTCGGCCAGCGCCACGTCGCGCTGCGCAGCCGACAGTTCAGGAACGGCATCGAACTCGCCGCTGGCGAGCCGCAGGGCGCCCTGCGGCACGTCGAGCGGCGGCCGCACCGACAGCGGACGCCTGGCCGCGGCGCCGATCCAGCGTTCCAGATTCAACGTGGTGGTCGCCAGCGCGGCGCGGTTCTCGTCCGCGCGGTCATGCAATTTCTGGATTTCCAGTTCCATCGCCAGCACCTCGGCACGCGAGCCGCGCCCGCTGCGATAGGCCGCGGTGGCCGCCTGCAGTGCCAGCTCGAGCGGATGACTGTGATGGCCGAGCAGTACGCCGGCCTGCTCCGCATACCACCGGTCGAGCCAGGCATTGACCGCATTGCGCTGCACGCCGGCCAGCCCCACGGCGCGCTGCGCCTGCGCAGCAGCGGCCTCGGCTTCGAAGCGCGCGGCCCGGGCGCGGCGCTTGTCCGCGCGCGTGAATTCCTGCATCACGCTGATGGAGCGCATGGTCATGAAATCCCGGCTCAGCGAGAACTGGTCCGAGCCGTTGACCGGTACGTTGTTGATGCCGAGCTTGAGCACGGGATCCGGCAGCCGGCCGGCGGCAACCGCCATGTGCCCGGCGGCTTCGACGGCGCCACCCGCGGATTCGGCATCGCCTGCATGGGTGCTGGCGATGGCGACGGTTTCCGCGAGCGAAAGGGGAGGGGCGGATTGCCCAGGCGCGCCTTGCGGCGCCGCCAGGCCGACGGCGGGCGCGCTAAGCAGCGCCACGGTCAAGTGACGTAGAAAAAGCATAAAGCCTCCGGGAACGACGACCGCTGCCCGCATGCAAGCGGGCAGCACCAGGTGACGTCGGACCGGAGGCTATGTCTGGAAACTGCAGTGAAGGATGTTGAGCGGTGGCGGACTGCGCGCCTGCCCCTCGGCTCGCAGCGCAATGCGGAACTCTGCCATGACCACGCGCGTTGGTTCGATGACCCGCAGCAGCACCGGCATGAACGCCGGAAGCTGCGGCGACGCGTGATCGGCACTCTTGGAATCGGCCTGGCAATGGGCGAGGCAGAGGCCGCTCTGTTCGATGTCCTGCCCGCTGGCGCTGGTACCGGCGGCCATATCGGCACAGGACTCGGCCATGGCGGCCATCGTGCCGCTGTCTTCGACCTGGTAGCGGCTGCCGGTACAGGCGTACGCAGCCACTGCCAACTGGGTTGACAGGAAGACCACGAGAAGGAAGCCGGCCAACCATGGTCGCCGGCGGGCGGAATGTCGCACACGCCTGTGCTGTGAGCGGGATGTCGTAAGGATACTGCCTTTGGGGACCTTGCAGAACATCCAGTTTTTATGCCTTATACGATACTTTAATTGTCATGCTTTAAGTACTTTGTAGGAATATCCCTAGGGTTTCAAATCAGACAAAACACCCTAGGATGCGCATTCGGATGCTGCGCTGCAGGATCGGCGAGGCTGCCGATCCATCAAGCATACCGGCGCTCTTTACATTACTTTTCCCAACGAGAGCGGTCGATCAATCCAAAAGGAGGTTACGCATGTCCCCTTTTATGCCCGATCAGTTTGCTGCAGTGCAAAAGGCCAATCTGGGCCATCTGTTTGCTTTGACGAACACGGCTTTTGATGGCTTCCAGAAGTTGACCGAACTGAACCTGCAGGTAGTCAGGACGACACTTGCCGAAGGCCAGGCCAATGTCGCCCAGGGCAATCTGGCCCAACCTGCCGCGGAGAAGGCAGTTGCGTATGCACGCAATGTGTACGACATCGCATCGAACACGCAGGCGGAACTGACGAAGGCAGTCGAGGCCCAGTACGAACAGCACAACCGTAATGTGCAAGCCTTCGTTGACGCGTTCGTCAAGAACGCGCCGGCCGGCTCTGAAGCGATCGTCGCGCTGCTGCAATCGAGCGTAGCAGCCGCCAGCGGCACCTATCAATCCTTCCAGAACGCGGCAAAGCAGACAGCTGAAGTCGCCAGGGCCAAGTTTGCCACGACGGCCGCAGCCGCCTCCAGGCAGTAACGGCGTACCGTCGGCAATGGCGGCCAGGCCTGCGCTCTGAACAGATCGCAGGCTTGCAGGCCGGGGACATCCGCTTCCCTGGCTTGCCGCACGGCGACGCCAACCTTTCCGCATCAGCATACAACTGGGACCGCAATCATCCGGCCCGGCTCGCACTCGCCTGTCGCGCGCCAGGGCAACGGGAATCTGCTCGGGACAACCAGGAAAAAAACCTTCCAGGCAAGGCAGGGGTCTTTCAACTTTATGAGAATGCAGGAGACAAAATGACGAAGAGAATCGCACTGGTAACAGGCGGTATGGGTGGGCTCGGCGAAGCCATCAGCATCAGGTTGCACGATGCAGGCCATGCCGTGGTGGTGACGCACTCGCCAGGCAATGCGAACGCCCGGAACTGGCTTGCCGCGATGGCCGCCACCGGCCGCGAGATGCGTGCCTACGAAGTTGATGTATCCGACTACGATGCCTGCCAGGCTTGCGCAGCGCAGATCCTGGCCGATGTAGGTCGCGTGGATATCCTGGTGAACAACGCCGGCATTACCCGCGACATGGCGTTCAAGAAGATGGACAAGCCGAACTGGGATGCCGTGATGCGGACCAATCTCGACTCCGTGTTCAATCTCACCAAGCCACTTTGCGAAGGCATGGTGGAACGCGGCTGGGGACGCATCATCAATATCTCGTCGGTCAACGGATCCAAGGGCGCCTTCGGCCAGACCAACTATGCCGCCGCCAAGGCTGGTATGCATGGCTTTACCAAGTCCCTGGCGCTGGAAGTGGCAAGAAAGGGCGTGACAGTGAACACTGTTTCTCCTGGCTATCTTGCCACCAGGATGGTCAACGCCGTGCCGCAGGACATCATGGAGACCAAGATCCTGCCGCAAATTCCGGTCGGCCGCCTCGGCAAACCGGAAGAAGTCGCAGCGCTGGTTGCCTACCTGTGCTCGGAAGAAGCGGCCTACGTAACCGGGTCCAATATCGCCATCAACGGCGGGCAGCACATGCAGTAAGGGCGGGTCGAGTGTCAGGCCGCTTGGGTTCGACTTAGGCAGACCGAGCCCGAGCGCGCCTTTACCGGGCCTTCAGCGCTATCATGGGCGCTGGCAGCCGTTCCGAGCGGTGATGTTTTGGTCGCTCTTGTTTGCCTCTGATGGGCTCCGTCGCCCATCGCCTTGCGCGTCAGTTCAGGGATGCGAAGACGCTAGACTTGTCAGTCATCCTATGAGATGCTTCCGCAGCGTAGGGTGTCTGCGCATTTACGTGGGGTAGCGTATCAGTGTCAAAGTGTTACCCATCAACGGGAATGCCTGTGTGGCCTCGGGGTAATCCCCAGCAGCAACTTCAGGCCTTGCCCTTACAATGTTGTACGACAACGTATCAGGCTTGGGGGTGACCGTATGCGCGAAAACCGGATTCGAACCATGTGGGCCGCCGACCAGCCAGTCGTCAACGGCTGGCTTTCCATCCCCAGCGCCTTTGCCGCGGAGACCATGGCCCACCAGGGCTGGGATTCGCTGACGGTGGACCTGCAGCACGGCGCGCTGGACTACGCCGATGCGCTGGCGTTGCTGACGGCGATTTCCACCACGAACACGATGCCGGTAGTGCGCGTGCCGTGGAACGAGCCTGGCATCCTGATGAAGATCCTCGATGCCGGCGCGTACGGCGTGATCTGCCCGATGGTCAACAACCGCGCCGACGCCGAGCGCCTGGTCGCCGCCACCCGCTACCCGCCGCTGGGCGCGCGCAGCTTCGGACCGTTGCGCGGGTTGCTGTATGGCGGCGCCGATTATCCCGAGCATGCCAACGACACGGTGGTGGTGCTGGCGATGATCGAGACCATGCAAGGACTGGACAACCTTGACGAGATCCTGGCGGTCAACGGGCTCGACGGCGTGTATATCGGCCCGTCGGACCTGTCGCTCGCGCTCGGTTGCCGGCCGACTTTCGACGATGTCGATCCGCCGGTGGCGCAGGCCATTGCGCATGTGGTGGCGCGGACCAAGGCGTTCGGGCGCGTTGCCGGCATCCACAACGGCGCGCCGGAAGCCGCGCTGCGGCGCATCCAGCAAGGGTTCCGCTTTGTCACGGTGAGCTCCGACGCGCGCCTGATGGCCGCGGGGGCACGCCAGGTGATGGCGCAGATGCGGGCCGGGGTGGCATCGCCGGCATCCGCGACAGGCTACTGAGCGCTGGCGCGCTGCCGGCCATCGCTCTTTCCAACCACCTCAGCTTCCAACCCATTCAACGGAGATCACAGTGAAACTCGGATTTATCGGCCTTGGCATCATGGGCAGCCCGATGGCTGGCAACCTGATTGGCGGCGGGCACGAGCTCAGGCTGTACAGCCGCAGCGGCGCACCGCAGGCGCTGCTCGACAAGGGCGGCGTGGCATGCGGCAGCGGCCGGGAAGTGGCCGAGGGTGCCGACATCGTTTTCCTGATGGTGCCCGACACCCCGCATGTGGAAGCGGCGCTGTTCGGCGGGGGCGGGGTGGCCGAGGGGCTGGGTGCCGGCAAGATCGTGGTCGACATGAGCTCGATTTCGCCGATCGCGACCAAGGACTTCGCGCGCCGCATCGAGGCGCTGGGCTCCCAGTACCTGGACGCGCCGGTGTCGGGCGGCGAGGTGGGCGCGCGCAATGCCACGCTGTCGATCATGGTCGGCGGCGACGAAGCCACCTTCGACAAGGTGCGCCCGCTGTTCGAGCGGATGGGCAAGAACATCACGCTGGTGGGCGGCAACGGCGCGGGGCAGACCGCCAAGGTGGCCAACCAGATCATCGTCGCGCTCAATATCGAGGCCGTGGCGGAGGCCTTGCTGTTTGCGTCGAAGGCGGGTGCGGACCCGGCGCGCGTGCGCCAGGCGCTGATGGGCGGCTTCGCTTCGTCCAAGGTGCTGGAGGTGCATGGCGAGCGCATGATCAAGCGCACCTTCGATCCGGGCTTCCGCATCGGCCTGCACCAGAAGGACCTCAACCTGGCGCTGTCCAATGCCCGCGAACTTGGCGTGTCGCTGCCCAATACGGCGACGTGCCAGGAGTTGTTCAATGCCTGCGCCAGCCATGGCGGTGAGGGCTGGGATCATTCGGCGATCGTGCGGGCGCTGGAGCTGCTGGCCAACCACGAGGTGGGGTCCTAGTCTGCATTGCTGGCCGCGCCATGCGCGGCGCTCAATGACCGGAGGGCGAAGTCAACTCAGCTGCGACGCAAACGCCTCCAGTTGCGTAATGCAGGTATTCCAGCCCTCGTAGAAGCCCAGCTCCTCGTGCTGCTTGCGCGTCGCCTCATCCGGATGCATGACGCGCGCGGTGTAGCGGGTGCCGTCGCCTTCGTCGGCCATGGTGATGACGGCGGTCATCGACAGCCATGGCTTGGCCGGGCGATAGCCCGCCACCAGTGCCGACGTGGAGACGATCTTCTCCATCGGAACGATTTCCAGGAAGCAGCCCGGGTTGTCGCTGGTGCCGCCGTCGGGGCCTTTCATGAAGGTATGGAAGGCGCCGCCGGGCCGCAGATCGAAGGCTCGGACCTCGGTGGTCCAGGGTTTGGGGCACCACCACTCCTTGAGGAGCTGCGGATCGGTCCAGGCGCGCCAGACCCTGGCGCGCGGAGCCTTGAGCAGCCGGGAGATGACCAGGTCCAGGCTGTCAGGGCTGGCGGTGTTTTCGTTGGGCATCGGTCAGTTCCTCCTGGTGAAGCGCTTCGACAAAGGCGGCCATGCGGTCGGTCCTGGCTTCCCATAGCGCGCGTTGATCGGCCAGCCATTGCTGCGCGTCGGAGAGCGGCTGCGGGACCAGCTCGCAGGTGCGCACCCGCCCCGTCTTGCGCGAGCGGATCAGGCCGCTGCGCTCCAGCACCTGCAGGTGCTTCATGAACGAGGGCAGCGCCATCGCAAACGGGGCCGCCAGCGCCGAAACTGTCTCAGGACCGCGCCCGAGCACGCTGACGATGGCCCGGCGGGTCGGATCCGCCAGCGCGTAGAACACGTCGGAGAGCGGGGAGACATCGACAGCCGGGGACACGTCAGGAAATTCGGTACCAATAGTTAGCCATGCGGCTAAGTATAGGAGCGGCGGCAGAACCTGCAAGGACAACATGCAACGCGCCCCGCCGAGCGGGGCGCCATGCACGCGGCCTGAGGAGGCGGGCGCTACTGCTGCCGTACGTACGCCGCCAACGCCCGCACTTCCTCCGCCTTCAGCCCGGCAAACGGCGGCATCGGCACGGCGCCCCATTTGCCACTGCTGCCGCCGCGGATGCTGGCTTCCAGCTTCGCCTGCGCCTGCGCATCGGTCTTGTAGCGGGTAGCGACCTCGTGGTACGAGGGGCCAACCACCTTCTGCGCCACGCTGTGGCAGCTCAGGCAGGCGTTCTTCGCCAGCAGGGCCTGCACGTCGACGCCGGGCGCAGCCGGCGCCGAGGCTGCCGCTGCCGGCCTGTTCGCCTTCTGCGCGATCGCCACGATCTCCGGGTCCTTCAGCCTGGCTGAGCCGTAGGCCACGGCAAGGTAGGCACCGATTTGCTCCACCTCGGCGTCGTCGATCGGCGCACCGTAGGCACGCTGCATCTTCTTCATCTCGGCGGTCCATTGCGCCAGGCTCAGGCCCGGCGGCTGGTAGGCAACGTAGTCGGCCGAATGGCAGATGGCGCATTTCTCCATGGCGATGCCGTAGCCGGGCAGCCTGGCGGGTTTGAGCTGGACCGTCTCTGCCGGCAGCTTGACGTCCTGCTGCGCGGCGCGGGCGCCGGCGGTACCGCCAAGCACGGCAAGCGCCAGCAGCGCGGGGGCGATGATCGGCTTCATGGAGCGCTCCTCAGGCGATAGTGACCGGCGTGGATTCGATGACATTGCGGCGATAGCCGGCCGGGTTCCAGCTGGCCGTGGCGGGCTGCACCTCGCCTTGCCGGCTGGTGGCGCGCACCATCAGCACCGCGGGACCCTTGCGCGCGAACTTCACCGGCAATTGCCACGCGCGGAAAGAGAAGCGGCCCAGGTCCTCGCCCAGCGTGGCGGCCTGCCAGTTGTGCCCGCCATCGACCGACACCTCCACGCCGCGGATGCCGGAGCCGCCATCGAAGGCAATGCCCTTGAGCGCCACCATGCGTCCCGCGGGCAGCACGCCGCCGGCGCCGACGCTGGTGATAAAGCTGCGCACCGCCAGCGTGGAGATCGGCCGCGTCTTGCCTGCCGGCGTGCCCGGCGCCACGCACTGGCAGTCGTTGTCCGGCACGCGATAGCCGCTGGTCATGAAGAAGGCGTCGTGGCCCTCGAACGGGTGGTCCAGCACTTCGATCTCGGACAGGTGCTTGATCCAGTGGGTGCCGAAGTAGCCCGGCACCACGAGCTTGAGCGGATAGCCGTTGAGCAATGGCAGGTCAGCGCCGTTCATGCCCCAGGCCAGCATCGGCTCGCCGTTCATCGCATGGTCGATATCGAGCGACTTGCGGAAATCCGGCGTGCCCGGCAGCACCGGCGTATCGAGCCCGTTGAACGTGACCACCCTGGCGCCAGCCTTGACGCCCGCGTGTTCCAGCACCTTGCGCAGCGGCACGCCGGTCCAGCGCGCGTTGCCCATCGCGCCATTGGCGAGCTGCGCGCCGAATACACGCGGCTCGGCAAAGCCGCGGCTGTTGCCGGAGCACTGGTTGACCGCAACCACTTCGACCGGGCCGGCCAGCTTTTTCAGCTCGTCCAGCGACAGCTGCAAGGGCTTGCTGACATGGCCTCCGATCTTCAGGCGATACCTGGCCAGGTCCACCGACAGCGGGATATTGGCCAGGTGGTAGCGCACGAAGAAGGCATCGTTGGCGGTGATCGGGCCCTCGTTGAACGCGGCGAACGGCGTCTCCAGGTGCGGCGGGCGGGTGCTGACGCGCACCAGCGGGCGCTTGCCCGGATAGCGCACCAGCGGGCGCGGGCCGTCGGCCAGCGTGACGCCGTCGCCGTGGTTCGCGAGTTGCGCCGCCAGCGCGCCGAGCGGGGAGGCGCCCAGTGTCAGCAGGCCGGCGTTGCGAACGAAGCGGCGGCGCGCGGTGGGCAGCGGAGGATGATCGGGAGGGTTGTTGTTGTCTCGCATGGGGGCGTCTTCTTGGGGCGCGGCAGGGCGTGCGCAATGCGTTGTGGCGGTTACTTTGCGTCGCGGACAACCAATTTGTGAAACGGGTTTTCCAGCTAGCGCTTATCGATCGAATCGATATAGGGGAAGTCCTTTGTGCCCTCGCCGAGAAACCGCTTGCGTCGTCGTTTTGGTTTCCCTACACTTACCAAAACGTTTTTGTTAGCGGAAATCGACAACATCAGAGGCGAACTGCGCACAGACGCGGCGAGCGGCATAGGGCCGCCGGCACAACGCCCGACACACCAAACGAGGAGCAACTTCATGTCCCACCCCGCCCCCGCGCCGGTGGATGAACGGCTGCCATGGCGGCGCCTGTTTGTCTTCGGCCTCCAACACGTACTGGTCATGGCCGCGTCGCCGATCGCGTCCGTCTTCCTGATGAGCAAGGCGCTGAACTTCCCGCCCGCACTGGCGGTGCAGCTGCTGAGCGCCACCTTCGTGATCTGCGGCCTCGGCACGCTGCTGCAGTCGCTCGGCAAGCGCGGCATCGGCGCGCGGCTGCCGTTCGTGATGCTGCCCGGCGGCGCGCCGATCGTGCTGTTTATCCTGATCGCGCAGCAAACCGATGTGCAGACCGCGGCCGGCGCGGTGATCCTGACCGGCATCTTCTATTTCTGCGTGCTGCCGGTGTTCCGGCGCTGCCTGCGCTATTTCCCGCCGGTGGTGGTGGGGACGATGCTGCTGCTGGTGGCGATCAACCTGGCGCAGGTCTCGGGCAAGCTGGTGGCGGGACATCCCGCCCCCGGCGCCACCGTCGATCCGCTCAACCTGTTGCTCGCCTTTGCCACCATTGCCTGCACGGTGGCGGCATCGCGGCTGTTGACCGGCATGCTGGCGCAGCTCGCGATCCTGCTCGGGCTGCTCGGCGGTGCGCTGGTGGCGGTGCTGGCCGGGGCTTTCCATGTCGGCCATGTGTCGATGTCGCCGGTGCTGGCGCTGCCCACGCCGTTCCCGTTCGGCTGGCCGCATTTCGATGTAGTGGCCGCGATCCCGCTGATGGTGTTTGCCGTGATCTCGATGGTGGAGGCCACCGGCCAGACGCTGGCGATCAGCGATGCGGTGGGCAAGCCGGTGGACCAGCAGCGCGACGTGCCGCGCACCATCCGCGCGGATGCGCTGACCTCGCTGCTGGGCGGGATGTTCGGCACCTCGCTGATCATCACCAGCGGCGAGAACATCGGCATCGTGCGCGCCACCGGTGTGCGCTCGCGCTTTGTCACGGCGGTGTCGGGCGCGATCCTGGTGGTGTTCGGGCTGCTGGTGCCGGTGTCGTCGCTGATCAGCGCGATCCCCGAGGCGGTGGTCGGCGGCACCGGGCTGGTGGTGTTCTGCATCGTCGGCACCATGGGCATCGACATGCTGCGCAAGGTCGACCTGCGCGACCACGCCAATATGTACGTGGTGGCCGTGGCGCTGGCCGTGGGGCTGCTGCCGATCCTGGTGCCCGGCATCTACGGCGGCCTGCCGGCCAACCTGCGCATCCTGGTGGGCAACGGCGTGGCGATGGGCGCCATCACCGCGGCGCTGCTCAACTTCCTGTTCTTCCACACGGGCTTGCGGGGCGCAACCTCGGCCGCGACGCCGACCCCTGCGGTCGCCGACGATGCCGCCGCCTCGCACTGAGCCCGCTTCCTGAATCCCAATGACCCAACGTTATGCATCGACGCCGGCCTGGCCCGGCGATACCCATCCGGCGCTGCAGCCGGACAGCTTCGACCGGCCGCGCGTGCTGCTGCCGGAATGGACCCTGCTGCGCCAGGGGGCGGTCCGCGGGCACGCGGTGGTGGTGGAGGGCGGCCGCTTCAAGGCAGTCGGCAAGGCCGCGGACATCGCGGCGCGCTTTCCCGAGCTGGAGGCTTTGCCGCTGCCGCGCATGCTGTTGATGCCGGGCATGATCGACACGCACCACCACCTGACGCAGTCGTTCGGCAAGTCGCTGGTGTTCGGCGAGCCGTCCGAGATCTTCCGCCGCGTGTGGGTGCCGCTGGAAGGCAGCCTGAAGGCGGAGCACCTGTACTTGTCGTCCAGGCTGGCGGCGCTGGAAGCGCTGCGCGGCGGCTTTACCACCGTGGTCGACGCCGGCACGCGCAGCGACGCGGGGCTGGACGCGATCGCGCGCGCGGTCACCGATGCCGGCGTGCGCTGCGTGCTCGGCCTGATCTGCAACGACAAGCCCGGCGCCGAAACGCTCGACGCCGCGCCGATCCTGCGCCGCGCCGGCGCGCACCTGGACAAGTACGCGAGCGATCCGCTGGTGACGCCGTCGCTGGCGATCTCGATCCCCGAGGTCGCCTCCGACGCGATGCTGCATCACGTCTACCAGCTTTGCGCCGAGTCCGGCCGCATCTTCCAGACCCATGCCAACGAGCATCTGGTGGCAGTGGAGCGCTCGCTCAACGCCTGCGGCCGGCGCCCCATCGAACACCTGGCGGCGATCGGGGCGCTCGGCCCGGCGGCGCTGCTCGCGCATGCCACGCTGGTGACGCCGCATGAAATCCGCTTGCTCGCCGATACCGGCGCGGCGGTGGCCTACAACCCCGTGGCCAGCGCCTGGAAGGGCAACGCGGTGGCGCCGGCCGAGACCATGGCGACCTTTGGCGTGCGCTTGGGCCTGGGCACCGATGGCACGCGCAGCGACGGCTTCCGGCTGCTGGATTATGCCGAGGCGGCGCAGCGCTTTGCCTTCGGCATCGGCGTGGGCGATTCGTCGTGCGGCGCGGGCTGGCGCTGGGTCGACATGGCCACGCACGACGCGGCCGATGTGGCGGGACTGGGCGCCCTGACCGGCGAGATCGCTGCGGGCAAGCGGGCCGACTTCCTGCTGCTCGACCTCGACGTGCCTGAGCTGGCGCCGTCGTGGGACCTGACCTGGGAGCTGGTGCGGCTGGCCAACCGCGACCAGATTCGCGCGGTCTTTGTCGATGGCCAGCTGCGACTGTGGCAGGGCTGGCCTACCGACTGGGATGCGCGCGCGCTGATGCGGGCGATCCATGCGATGGCCGAGGAAACCGTCGCCAACGCGCCGATCCGCAAGCTGCACGAAGCCGCGGATGTGCACCGCGCCCGCCACGCCGGCACGGCGGAGTGCTGACGATGGACATGACGTTGTTCAACGTTGGCGCGGCGGTCTTTACCGGCGCGTTGATCCAGGGCGCGACCGGCATGGGCTTCGCGCTGATCGTGGTGCCGGTGCTGGCGCTGGCAGCGCCGGCGATGCTGCCCGGTGCGCTGCTGCTGGCGATGCTGCCGCTCAATGCCTACGTGGCCTGGCGCGAACGCCATGCCATCGATCTGCGCGGCGCCGGCTGGATCAGCGCCGGGCGGCTGGCCGGCACCTTTGGCGGGCTGTGGGTGCTGGTGTCGATGCCAATGGCGTGGCTCAACGCGCTGGTCGGCGGCAGCACCATTGCCGCCGCGCTGGCGTCGCTGCTGGCCCCTGCTTTCACGCCCGGACGGCTGACCTTTGCGTCGACCGGCCTGATCACCGGTGTCACCGAAACTGCCACCGGTGTGGGCGGCCCGCCGCTCGCGCTGGCCTACCAGCACGCGCCGGTGGCCACGCTGCGCGCGACCGTGGCGCTGTGCTTCCTGGTCGGTGAAGTGATCTCGCTGGTAGTGCTGGCGCTGGGTGAGCGGCTCGGCATGGAGCAGGTGGCGTATGCCATCGGTTTGCTGCCGGTGCTCGGTGTCGGCATGGTGGCCAGCCACCTGGTGCATCGTCGCATCGACCAGCGCATGCTGCGCATCGGCGTGCTGGTGTTCGCGCTGGTGTCCGGCGCGGTGGTGCTGCTGCGCGGCTAGCGCGTTGGCGTGGAGGACTCACGCACCACCAGTTCGGGCGCGGGCCCGGCGCTGATGCTGCGGCTGCGGTCGCCGGACAGGTGGGCGAACAGCAGCTCTACCGCCAGCGACGCTACCCGCTCCAGGTGCAGGTTGACCGCCGTGATCGGCGGCTGTGCGCTGCGGGCGCGGATGCCGTCGTAGCGCGTCACCACCAGCACATCGTCGGGCACGCGCTTGCCCAGCGACTGCAGGTGCGCCATCGCGCCGACCGCGAATGCATCGACCGGCGCGCACAGCGCATCAAGTTCGGGCATCTGTGCCAGCAACTGCGCGCAGGCTTCGGCGCCGGCCGCCTCGCCGCGATCCTCGGGGGCCTTGACGATATGGCAGGGCAGGCCGGCTGCCTGCGTGAACTCGCGATAGGCGCGCTCGGTTTCCACATACGACTGCCGCGGCGCCGCACCGATCATAAGGCCGATATGCCGGCGGCCGTGCCCGTGCAGGTGCGCGAGCAGCAGCCGCGCGGTGTCGGCCGATTGCAGGTCGACGCAAGGCACCGGCGTGTCGGTCAGCGGCTCGCGTCCGATCGACACGATGCTGACGCCGCGCTCGCGCAGCCGCGCGATATGCGGATCGCCGGCCACCGGCTCGATCACGATGGCGCCGTCGATATCGAGCGTATCGAGCAGCCCGCCGGCACCTTCCAGCGGCGGCACCAGCACCACGCCCAGGCCGCGGCCCATCGCCGCTTCGGCCGCGATCGCCGCCACCTCCATCATGAAGCCGAGCCGCGACGTGCCGCCCGCGACCGCGAATGGCATCGACGACAGCAGCGCGATGCAGTTGGCGCGGCCCGACTGCAGCCGTTGCGCGCGCACGCTGGGCCGGTAGCCCAGCTCCGCCGCAATGCGCTTGACCCGCGCGCGCGTGGCCGGATCCAGCACGCCGCGGTCGTTCAGTGCGTGCGACACCGTGGTGAGCGAGACGCCGGCGGCGCGGGCGACGTCGTGGATGGTGAGGCGGCGGGGTTTGTCGGGCTTGGAATCGGGCATGCGCGGCGTGGGCAGATGTCAGGCCCGAGGATACATCAGCGGCTCGCTCGGGTGCGGCGTGCGGCCTTCAGCGTGTGACGATCAGCGGCGCGTGCGCGTGGCCGGCTGCGTCGACAACGCCTGCCAGTGCGCGCGCGTGAAGCTGTAGAGCACTTCCAGCGCGGGCGACAACGAGCGCGCCGCCATGCGCGCGATGCCGTAGCGGCCGCAGCGGCGCGGGTCGGGCGGCATCGGGACTTCGGCCATCAGGCCGGCCGCGCGCTCCTGCCGCGTAATCGACAGCACCCCGAACAGCAGCGTATCGGTGGCCAGCGTCACGCTGCGCAGCATGTCGAGGTTGTCGCAGTGCAGGGTGAAGAGCTTGTCCGGCGCGGCACCCGGGCCCCACAGCTCGGCAAGCTGGCGGCTGACGATGGTGCTGAGCGTGGTGGTCGCCACGGGGTACCCGCGGATCGTGTCGATATCGACGCGGCGCTTGCGCAGGATCGGATGTCCGGCGCGGCATACCAGTCCCGCGGGCAGTTCACCCAGCGGCTCCATGTCGATATCGTCGGCGGCGCGCAGCACGTAGGCGTCGCCGACGATGGCGTCGATGGTCTCGCTGCGCAGCGCTTCCAGCATTGCGCTGGTGGCGCCCGTCTCGGTGCGAACCTTGATGCGCGGATGCGCCTGCGCCATGTGAACCAGGAACGGAGTCAGCAGCAGCGCGGCGGGGGCAGGCGCCACGCCGATCGCGATCGACCCTTCCTCGCCGCCGCGCAGCAGGTCCAGGTCGCGCCGTAGCTGCCGTTCTTCCAGTCGCATGCGGCGCGCCCGCTCGGCCACCAGCTCGCCGAATACCGTCAGCCGCGCGCGCCGCGCGCCGCGGTCGAACAGCGGTGCCTTCAGCTCGTCCTCCAGCGCGCGGATGCTGCGGCTCAGTGCGGGCTGGGTCAGGTGCACGGCGCGCGCCGCTTCGGAAAAGGTGCCGTGCTCAACCACCGCGAGCAGGTGCAGAAGTTTCTGGGTATCCATGCGGCAATCCATGCGTAATGGTTATGGAAGCGGTTCAACATTTGCATTTGAATCATACCCTGGCGCTCCCTATGATGACCGGAACACAAGAGCGGACCGGTGACAGCACACACGGCGTCCGCCACCCATCTTCCATCGGCAATCGGAGAGAGACATCATGCTCAAGCTGTTGATCGGCCTTGGCCTGCCGTATATCGGCGTCATCGGGCTGCTGCCCTGGGTGGCGACCGTCGAGCGCTTCGTGCTCGGCGTGCCCTTTATCTATGCCTGGATCTTTGCGTGGTTCGTGCTGACCTCCGGCTGCATGCTGGCGTGCTGGCTGCTGTTCGACCGCCACGCCGCCGAACCGGCGCATGAAGCCTGAAGGGAGAGCGGCCATGACCACAGCGGTATTCCTTGGCTTTATCGTCTTCTCGCTCTATCTGGCGATCCGTTCGAAGAAGGGCCACGGCGCGCAGAGCGTGCATGACTTCTTCGTGGCCTCGCGGCAGTTCGGCGCCTACCTGGTGTTCTTCCTGGCGGCGGGCGAGATCTACAGCATCGGCACCATGGTGGGCTTTCCCGGCGGCATCTACGCCAAGGGGCCCACCTATGGTGTCTGGTTTCTCGGCTACATCCTGCTGGCGTATCCGCTCGGGTATTTTCTCGGTCCGAAGATCTGGCAGGCCGGCGCGCGCTACAACGCGATCACGCTGCCCGACCTGTTCAAGGGCCACTACGGCAGCCGCGCGCTGGAGCTGATCGTCGCGGGCTCGGCCATCCTGTTCCTGCTGCCGTGGGGCCAGTTGCAGTTCACCGGGCTGGTGGCAGCGCTCAAAGGGCTGGGCTGGGAGTTCAGGCCCGTGTACCTGGTGATGATTTCCGCGGTGCTCGCCTTTACCTATATCGCCATCTCCGGGGTGCGCGCGTCGGCTTATATCGCCATCCTGAAGGACATCCTGATGGTGGTGGCAATCGTTGCGACCGGTGTCGCGGTGGGGTGGCAGGCGGGCGTCGGCGATGTGTTCCACGCCGCCAGCGTGCAGGTGAGCAACCAGATGAGCGACACCCAGTTGCGCTTTTCGATGAGCACCATGCTGTTCCAGGCGCTGGGCTTCTATGTGATGCCGTTCGCGGTGCAGAACTTCTTTACCGCCAGGAGCGCCAACACCATCCGCCGCACGCAGGTGGCGATGCCGCTGTACATGCTGATGTATCCGTTCCTGGTGCTGGCGTCGTACTACGCGATCAGCCAGAACCTGGAACTTGCCTCGCCCAACGAGGCCTTCTTTGCGGCGGCGGTGCGGTTGCTGCCAGGGTGGCTGCTCGGGCTGGTGGCGGCGGGCGCGGCGCTGTCGGGGTTGCTGGTCTTGGCCGGCATCTGCCTGGCGATCGGCCCCATCGTCACGCGCAACCTGCTGCCCGGCATGCCCGAGGCGCGCCAGAAGCAGGGCGCCAAGGTGGTGATCGTGATCTACCTGGTGCTGTCGATTGCGATGACGCTGGCCACGCCAAACCTGATGCTGACATTGATCAACACCACTTACTACGGCGTGACGCAGTTCTTTCCGGGCGTGATGGTGATCCTGTTTTCGCTGAAGGTGCGCCCGGTGGCGATTGCGCTCGGCATCGTCAGCGGACAGGTGCTGGCCATCGCGCTCTATGTGCAGCAGGCCGATTTCGGCGGCATCAACCTCGGGCTGATCAGCCTTGGCGCCAACCTGCTGGTGACGGCGATCGTGAACTACGCGCCGCGTCTGTCCCGCGTGCAGCCGGCCTGATCACCATTCTCAAGACAAGCAATGACCGCTCAACACACGGCGCGCACGCAGGTATTCGTGGCGCGCAAGATCCTTACGATGGAAGCCGCGCAACCGGAGGCGACGCATGTCGCGGTGCGCGGTGGCGAGATCCTGGCAGTCGGTGGTTCCTCCGATATGGCACGGTGGCCGGATGCGGTGCACGTCGACACCTTCCGCGACAAGGTGCTGATGCCCGGCCTGGTGGAAGGTCACTGCCATCTGATGGAAGGCGCGATGTGGGATGCGGTCTACGTCGGCTATTTCGACCGGCGCGATCCGGACGGCAGGCTGTGGCGCGGGTTGCGCACGCTGGAGCAGGTGATTGACCGGCTCGCCACCGCTGCCAGCCGGATGCAGGACACCAACGTGCCGCTGCTGGCGTGGGGCTTCGATCCGATCTACTTCGGTACCGCGCGCTTGTCGGTGCGCGAGCTGGATCGTGTCTCGGTGATGCGGCCCATCGTGGTGATGCATGCCAGCGTTCATCTGATGAACGTGAATACAGCGATGCTGGCGCTGGCCGGCATCGACGAGGACACCGATATCGATGGCGTGCACAAGGGCGCGGACGGCAAGCCGACCGGAGAGCTGCAGGAGTTCGCGGCGATGTTCCCGGTGCAGCGCGTGATCGGCCGCGGGCTTTCTCTCGCCGCCGCCGAAGATCCGGAGGCGGTACGCCGCTTCGGCCGCGTGGCGCAGCTGGCCGGTGTGACCACGGCGACCGATCTCGTCAACGACCTGTCGCCCAAGGGACTCGAAACGCTGCGCGCCGTGACGGCGGATCCGGACTTCCCGCTGCGGATCGTGCCGGCGTTCGCGCCGCAGCGCGATGCGCAAGGCGGGCCAGGACGTGTGCGAGACGCGGCCGCAGCGGGTTCCGACAAACTCCACTTCGGTCCGGTCAAGTTCATTGTCGACGGCTCGATCCAGGGCTTTACCGCGCGCCTGCGCGCGCCGGGTTATGCAGGTGGCCAGCCCAACGGCCTGTGGCTGATTCCGCCTGAGCAGTTGCTGGAGGTGTTCACGCCGTTTCACCTCGCCGGCCTGCCGCTGCATATCCACACCAATGGCGACGAGGCGACCGAGGTGGTGCTCGATGTGCTGGAAGTACTGCTGTTGCGTCATCCGCGGGCGGATCATCGCCATACGCTGCAGCACTGCCAACTCGCCGACGGGGTGCAACTGGCACGCGCCGCACGGCTCGGGTTATGCATCAACTTCTTTTCCAACCATCTGTACTACTGGGGCGATGCGCATGCCGAACAGACCGTCGGGCCTGCGCGTGCTGCACGCATGAACCCGGCGGGCAGCGCACGGCGGCTGGGCATCCCGTTCGCGATCCACTCCGATGCGCCGATCACGCCGCTGAACCCGCTGTTCACGGCATGGTGCGCGGTGCAGCGGCAGACCGCATCCGGCCGCGTGCTGGGCGAGGCCGAGCGTCTGACCGTCGCGGACGCGCTGTATGCGATCACGTTGGGCGCCGCCTATACGCTGGGGCTCGACCACCGCATCGGCAGCATCGCGCCTGGCAAGCTGGCCGACTTCGCGGTGCTGGAGGACGATCCCACAGTCGTGGAACCGGAGCGTCTGAAGGACATCCGCGTATGGGGCACGGTATTGGGCGGGCGGGTGTTCGCGGCGCCGGCGCGATGAGTGCGCCGCCGATTCCGATGGTGGTGGTCGGTGGCTACCTCGGCGCCGGCAAGACTACGCTGCTCAACCGCTTGCTGGCCAATGCGCAGGGGCGGCGCATCGCGGTGCTGGTCAATGACTTCGGCGAGATCAATCTCGACGCCGCGCTGATCCGCGCGCGTAGCGACGACGTGATCCAGTTGGAGAACGGCTGCATCTGCTGCTCGATCGGCGCTCGGCTGGCCGAGGCGCTGATGGCCGTCGCGGCGCGCGGGCAGAGGCCGGAGCTGCTGGTGATCGAGGCCAGCGGCGTGTCCGATCCCCAGCGCATCGCGCAGGTCGGCTTGCTCGATCCGGCATTCCGGCTCAATGCGGTGGTGGTGGCGGTCGATGTGACGGGCGTGGAGAGCAGCCTGCGCGATCCGCTGGTAGGCGAGATGGTGCGGCGGCAGATTGCCGGCGCTTCGGTGGTGGCGTTGACCAAGGCTGATCTGGGTGATGCGGCGCAGGTCGCGTGCGCCGCGCAGACAGTCGCCAGCATCGCAGCGCGGGCGACGGTATTGGCTGCCTGGGAAGGGGAGGTGCCGCTGTCGGTCTTTGTCGATGCGGCTTTGCCGGAGCCGCAGGGTGACGCGATGCTGCGGGCCGGCGGAGGCTGGCAGCGAGCGGCTGAAGCAGTACATGCGGGAATCCGCAGCGTCTGCTACCGGACACACCGCGGCTTCGACAAGGCCCGGCTGCGACAGGCGCTGACAACGCCGCCCGTGCGGCTGTTGCGCGCCAAGGGCATCGTCAGGCTTGCTGCCGATCCGCGCTGGCATGAGGTACACGTCGTTGCCGGCCGCATGCGGCTGAGCCCGATAGCGCGGGGGGAGAGCAGGGAATCAGCCCTGGTCTTTATCGGCGCCTTCGATGCCGCCGATGAAGAGCGCCTGCGTGCCTGCCTGGACCTGGCGCTGGCCTGAGAAGCCGCGGCTGGTTCAGGTATGGAATTCTTCCGGAGCCGCCGGCTTCGCACCCTGTCCTTCCCAGCCACTGCGCTCGAACTCCGCAATCACCTGCGCGCCCATTAACAGCAACGTCGCCGCAATTTCCAGGCTCAGCAACACCACGATCGCAGTGGTCAGCGACCCGTAGACCCGTCCCACCTGTGACAGCGTGCTGAAGTACCACACCAGCACATGGCGGGAAATCTCCCATAGCACCGCCGCAATCACCGCGCCGGACAGCGCATGCCGCAACGACAGCCGGCCCACCGGCATCACCATGTAGATCGACGTCAGCATCAGGACCTCGCCGAGAAACCCAAGCAGGTAGAGCAGCGTGGTCGACAGCCGGTCCAGCGACCAGTCATGCCCCAGCACGGCCACATGCCGTTCCCCAATCGCGAGCAGCGCACCGGCGACCACGCTGACCAGCAGCAAGCCCACGCTCAGCACGACGATGTAGCAGTAAGGCAGCACCGCCGACACCAGGAAATGCCGCCGGCGGATCGCCACGCGATGCACGAAGATCACCGACATCGCGTTCTCCAGTACCGTGAATGCCAGCGAACTGAAGAACAGCATGGTGCCCAGCAGCACCCAGCCGACGGTGCCCCGGTTGCGCAGGAAGCCGGCAAGCTCGCTGGTCAGCGCGCGCGACTGGCCCGGCACGACCCACTCCAGGTAGTGCGCCAGCGTCGATAGCAGCAGGTCTGGGGCGACCACATGCGACAGCGCGATCACCATCAGGATCAGCAGCGGCACGATCGACAGCAGCGCGTAATAGGCCACCGCCCCCGCCAGCAACAGGCCCTGATTGGCGCGGAATTGCCTCAGCGTATGCCAGGCAAAGCGCCCCGGATGGCGGAGCAGGTCTGGGACGCGGGCGTCGGGAGGCTGCATGGCGGACATCCGAGAGGAGCACGTTTCGACATTATGCGGGGTCGGAGGAATTGGGTAGTGCGTTGATAACTTGCGTGCCTTTCTCGGCATACAAAAACTGATCGTTAATGAGCAGATTCTGAAAAAGAATTACTTTTTGTATCAATGGGTTACCGAGAAATCTGTGATAGAGTGACTTCGTCATAACTAAATTTTCGGTGCTTTCTATGAAACTTGAAGATCGCATCTCTCGATCTATCGCCCAGCGCCAGGGCGCGGTTGTGCTGCGTTCCGACTTCGCCAATATGGGAAGCACGGCGCAGGTGGGACGGGTGCTGTCCCGCCTGATCGACAAAGGCAAGTTGATCCGCGTCAGCAAGGGCGCGTTTGCCAAGACCCGCATCAACAAGTTCACGGGGCAACCGATGCCCGACGGAACGCTGGAGGACATCGGGGCCGAGCTCTTCCGCAAGCTGGGGATCGAGCTCATGCCGAGCCGGCTCGTGGCGGAGTACAACAGCGGCAGAAGTACGCAGGTGCCGCCGACCAACATAGCCAATACGGGTCGCCGGCGTATTTCCAGGAAGGTCACTGTGGGCAGCCGTTCGGTCGTCTATGAGAAGCATCTCGGACGCGGTCAGCTCTGACATTTTCCACGCCCACGATGTGGGAATTCTTGGCGATCTGCATCCTGCCGTTGCCGAGAAGGATCAACACATCACCGACGCGTTGCATGCACTGGCCAACATCAGGCTGTCGCACATCGCCTGCCACCGCAACCGGAGCAAGGGCGATCCCCGCCCAGCGCGGATAGAACTATCCACGCAGCTTGTCTTTGCAGGGGGCACATGCCTATCGAAAGCTCACCGCATCATCGAGCGGATGTCGGAGGACATCGATATCAAGGTCATGCTCGAAGCCGTCCCCGACGGCTATGTCCTGCCCAAGGGGCAGTCTGATCGCGCACGGCTGGGTGACCTCCACCGGGCGGTGGAAGCTTGCCTGACAGGCCTCGGCTTCGGAAATGTGAAGCTGGAACAAATGGACAATCCCATTACGCGGGACAGTCGGCGCTACTACTGCCTGATGGTCTCATACGATTCCCGCTTCCGTGATCTCTCTGGCGTCCTGCGGCCCCAGCTAAAGCTGGAACTGATACATCGGTCGCTGGAGCTGGGCATGGAAAAGCTCGAAATGGGCTACATGCTCGACCAGTTCGTCTCCCGCAAGGACCCGTTACGCTTCTCGATGGCCTGCATATCGGTTGCCGAGACGCTGGCGGAGAAGGTGCTCTCGCTGCTGCGGCGCTGCGCATGGAAGTGGGACGGACACCAGCGCGGCCCACTCGATCCGACGCTGGTTCGACACGTCTACGACGTATGGCGCATTGCGACAAGCAGACCTGTTGCGATGGACGGTGCTCTTCAAGTTTTTCCGGCCGTGGTCAATAAAGACAGGCTCGCGTTCCGCGGCCAGCATCCTGAATTTGATCGCGACCCCCATGGCGTGCTGTCTCGCGCGCTGAAGGGCGCGGCCACCGACCGGGCGCTGCGCGACGATTTCGCGCAGCAATTGACGCCCCTTGTCTTCGCCACCGAAAAGCCGGATTTCCACACCTGCTTCACCGCCTTCCATGCAATGGCAAGGCGCTTGCTCGAGCGCCTTCTCCACTAGCCAGAGCACGTCCCGTCCCACCGCCAGCCATTCCACAAGGTTATGGCGCTATTCCCAGTAGATCGTTGTGGTCGTGGCCCGCGTGCTTCAAGATGGCGCCCGCGGCCTGCACCACGCGGGCTTGCATTCCATCAAAACGAGGCGGCGCACCGGGCGTGCACCAGCTCGATAAAAAAGAGGAGACAGCATGCGAGCATCTTTGCCATCGCCCAGGACGGGATTCGTGCGCGGCTGCGCCTGGCTGGCAGCAGCGCTGCTGCTGATGCCGGCAGGCGGATCACTGGCGCAGCAGGGCGGGCAGTCATCGGCCGTTGCCGAGGATGGCGTCATGCAAGGTTTCCCGCCGCCACCGGACAAGCAAGTGAGCCGCGGCAGTGGCCTGCGCCCGCCATACATGCGCTGGGCGTTCCGGCATGCGCGCGAGATGTCGCCTACCTCCGGTATCCGCCATGCGAGCCAGCCGTTGGCACTGGCAGGAGAGCAGAGAACCGGGCTCGATGGCACAACGTTCGCAGTTGCGGGTAATACCATCCGGCTGGCGGACTACTTGCGCGACACGCATACCGACGGTTTCATCGTGCTGCACCAGGGCAAGGTTGTGTATGAGCGCTACCTTGCAGGCTTTGGTCCTTACCAGCCGCATATCTGGGCTTCGATGACCAAGTCCGTGACCGGGCTGCTGGCCGCGATGCTGATCGAGGAGGGCAAGCTCGATCCGCAAGCGCGGCTGGCGCAGTACGTGCCTGAACTGGCAGGCAACCCGTTCGGCGAGGCCACGGTGCAGCAGCGCGACGATCCGGCGCGCGCGCTGGAAACCGCCGAGGCCATGGTGGCCGCGGCGCTCGCGATCCGTCGCGCGGTCAGCCGCTGATCCTCGCCGGCAGCGCGCGGCAAATCTCTCCAAATCGACTTTCAGGCGCGCCGCCAGGGCGCGACTTCGGCCGGGACAGCCGCCGCGCTGGATTGCTGCCTGCACCTGGTGCGCCGCGACCATGGCGCGGAGGTGGCCAACCGTGAGCTGGTTGGCTTTGGCTCGGCGGTATCGTTGCGGCAGCACTTCACGCAGACTTTTTCGGTCTCGCCATCCGCCTATCGCAAGCAGTTTGGCAATGCGGTGCCAGCGCAAATCGATGGCTGACTGTTGCGCACCATGCGGGCCAGCCGGGCCACGCTACGCAAGACTCCCCACGCCAACCTGTGTCGCGCCGGCCGCCCTGCGCAGGCAGTCCAGCATCGCCGCGACCGCAGCGCGCGACACCCCATCCTCGCGCCAGTACATCGACACCGAGCCGAAACCCGCCAGCCGCAGCGGCACGATGCGCAGCGCGCCCAGCTCTTCCAGCCGGCGCGCGGTACGGTGCGAGGCCAGGCCGATCATGTCGCTGTTGTTGAACAGCGTCAGATTCAGAACCGTGGAATTGCTTTCCACGCAGTCGGCAGGCAGCGCACGTTCAGCGCTGGCCAGCGCGCCTTCCAGCGCATTGCGGATCGGCGTGCCGCGCGGCCATACCACCCAGCGGTAGCGGTACAGGTCGTCCCAGCCGATGCGCCCGCCCTGCAGCAGCGGATGGCGCGGCCGCGCGACAAAGTGGATCGGCTCCATGTAGAGCGATTCGGTGCGCATATGCGCGTCCTGCAGCTCGGGCGCTGAGCGGCCCACCACGATATCGAGTTCGCTGCGCGCAAGCTGGCTCATCAGCCGGTCCATGGTGGTTTCCACCAGCCGCATGCTGGCGCGCGGCATCTGCTGCAGCAACTGCAGCGCGGCCAGCGGCACGGTGTCGGCCGCCGAGGCCCCCGATGTGCCCACCACCACCAGCCCGCTGCCCCCTTCGCGCATCGCCTGCAGGTCGTCGCGCGCGGCGTCGAGCTGGGCCTCGATCCGGCGGGCATGCCCGATCAGCGATTCGCCATAGGGTGTGGGCCGCAGGCCCCGCGCCTGCCGCTCGAACAGTGGCAGGCCGATATCGTCCTCCAGGTCCTTCAGCCATTTGGAGAGACCCGGCTGGGTCGTATTCAGCATGGCCGCCGACTGGCTCATATTGCCGGTCTCGGCCAGGCTCAGCAGCATCTGCAGGTTGCGTAGCCGCAATCTCTGGGTCCAGTCCATGGTGACGACCTATATAAAAAATCGTATCGATAAGATGAAAGCTTCATTTCAAATCTTATAGGGTGCGGCGTATAACGACAACAAGACGGTGCGCATTGACACAGGCACCCGCAAAGAGCGCTCCCTAAAGCACCCGCTCAAGTTACGGAGACAGCATGTCCGAACACACCCCAGATCCGGCCCGCGTGGCCTACTACGAAGAAATCGGCCGCAGCCATATGACCCCGCTGTGGGAGTCGCTGCATGCCCTGGTGCCGCCGCAACCGCGGCCGCAGATCGTTCCCGCCATCTGGAAATACGCACAGATCCGCCCGCTGGTGATGCAGGCGGGCAGCGTCATCAGTGCCGAGGAAGCGGTGCGCCGCGTGCTGGTGCTGGAGAATCCCGGCATTCCCGGCAAGTCGAGCATCACCTCCACGCTCTACGCCGGCCTGCAACTGATCCTGCCGGGCGAGATCGCACCCAGCCATCGCCATACCCAGTCCGCGCTGCGCTTTATCGTGGAAGGCAAGGGCGCCTGGACTGCCGTGAACGGCGAGCGCACCACCATGCATCCCGGCGATTTCATCATCACGCCGTCGTGGGCCTGGCATGACCACGGCAATCCCACCGTGGAGGATGGTGGCGAGCCGGTAGTGTGGCTCGATGGCCTGGATATCCCGCTGGTGCAGCAGTTCGACGCCGGGTTTGCCGAGAACTACCCGCAAGCCCAGCAGCCTGTGACCCGCGCCGAAGGCGACAGCTTTGCGCGCTTTGGCCACAACATGGTGCCGGTGCGGCACCGCGTGACGGATCCCACCTCGCCGATTTTCAGCTACCCGTACGAGCGCTCGCGCGAGGCGCTGGACCAGCTTTACCGCAATGGCGAGCTCGATCCGTGGGACGGCGTCAAGCTGCGCTACGTCAACCCAGCCACTGGTGGCTGGCCGATGCCGACCATCGCCACCTTCATGCAGTACCTGCCGGCGGGCTTCCAGGGCAAGACGTATCGCAGCACCGACGCCACCGTGTACAGCGTGGTGGAAGGGCGCGGCACGGTGCGCATCGGCGATGCACAGTTCCAGTTCGAGCCGCGCGATGTCTTTGTTGCCCCGTCGTGGGCACCGGTGCAGCTCGGCGCGCTGGACGATGCGGTGCTGTTCAGCTATTCAGACCGGCCGGTGTTGTCCGCGCTGAACCTGTTGCGCGAATCGCGCACCTGAATGGCCGCAAGCCTGACCTGATTCGCTTGCGACGGTTGCCTGCGGGCGCCGCCGCGGCCCTCGCTCACCTGACTTTCTGAAACCAAGACCATGTCCTACGTTTTCACGCCTCCCGCCACCGTCGCCATCCCCGTTGCCGGCAGCGACGACCAGTTCGCCGTGCGCCGCGTCTACTGCGTGGGCCGCAACTACGCCGCCCATGCCCGCGAGATGGGCTTCGACCCGGACCGCGAGCCGCCGTTCTTCTTCTGCAAGCCCGCCGATGCGATCGTACCGGTGCAGGCGGGCACCACGCTGGAGCTGCCGTATCCCGCGCAGACGCAGAACTATCACTACGAGGCCGAGCTGGTGGCGGTGATCGGCAAGGCCGGTTCGGATATCCCCGTCGAACAGGCGCTCGAACACGTCTGGGGCTATGCCGCCGGCCTCGACATGACCCGGCGCGACCTGCAGATGAAAATGCGCGAGATGGGCCGTCCGTGGGAAATCGGCAAGGCCTTCGATGCCTCGGCCCCGGTGGCGCCGATCCATCGCGCCAGCGACATCGGCCACCCGCAGCAGGCCGGTATCTGGCTGACGGTCAATGGCGAAACGAAGCAGCGTAGCGACGTGTCGCACCTGATCTGGTCGGTGGCTGAGACGGTGGCCTACCTGTCGCAGTTCTTTCGCCTGGAGCCGGGCGATGTGATCTTCACCGGCACGCCGGAAGGGGTAGGCGCGGTCAAGGCTGGCGACACCATGGTCACCGGCGTCGATGGACTGGGCGAGCTGACCGTTCGCGTGGTCTGAGCGCGAATCGATTGCAGCAAACAGGCATTACCGACCATGCAGCTCTATAGTTTCTTCAACAGCTCGACGTCCTACCGCGTGCGCATCGCGCTGGCGCTGAAAGGCCTGCCCTACGACTACCTGCCGGTCAATATCCGCACCGGCCAGCACCGCGAGCCGGAGTACGTCGACGGCATCAACCCGTCCGCCTCCGTGCCGGCGCTGGTGGATGAAAATTTCGCGCTAGGCCAGTCGTTCGCGATCATCGACTATCTGGACGCGCACCATCCCGAGCCGCGGCTGATCCCGCAACACCCGGAGCAGCGCGCGCGTGTGCTGGAGCTGTCGACGCTGATCGGCTGCGATATCCATCCGGTCAACAACCTGCGCGTGCTGCGCTACCTGCAGGACGTGCTGAAGGTCACGCCGGAACAGAAGGATGCCTGGTATCGGCACTGGATCGATGAAGGCATGGCCGGCGTGGAGCGTCTGCTGGCGCTGCACGGTCATGGCAAGTGGTGCTTTGGCGATGCGCCGACGCTTGCCGACGTCACACTGGTGCCGCAGGTCGCCAATGCGCTGCGCATGGGCTGCGACCTTGACCGCTATGCACGCGCGATGGCCGTCTATGCCTATGCCAGTGCGCACCCGGCCTTTGCCCGGGCCGCGCCTGTGCGCCAGCCCGACTACACCGCCTGACGCATCGCGCAGGCCAGGAGACAAGGAATGAGCAGAACCAACAACGCGACCGGCAAGGTCCTGATCATCGGCGGCGGCATCGGTGGCCTGGCCGCGGCGCTGGCGCTGGCACGCCAGGGCATCCGCATCGAACTGCTGGAGCAGGCCGAACAGATCGGCGAGATCGGCGCCGGCATCCAGCTTGCCGCCAACGCCTTTGCCGCGCTCGACGCGCTTGGCGTGGGCGAGGCTGCGCGCAGCCGTGCGGTCTTTACCGACTACCTCAGCCTGCGCGATGCGATCGACACGCGCGTGATTGCCGAGGTCAACGTAGGGCAGGCGTATCGCGAGCGCTTCGGCAACCCGTATGCGGTGATCCATCGCGCCGATATCCACCTGTCGATCCTGGAGGCCGTGCAGGACCACCCGTTGATCGCCTTCCGCACCAGCACGCGCGTCGGGCAGCTATTGCAGGACGACAGCGGCGTTACGGTGATCGACCAGCACGGCGAGCCCCACCGCGGTGACGCGGTGATCGGCTGCGACGGCGTCAAGTCCGCCATCCGCCAGGCGCTGATCGGCGACGAGCCGCGCGTGACCGGCCACGTGGTCTATCGCGCCGTGGTCGACGTTGCCAACATGCCGCCAGACCTGCAGGTCAATGCGCCGGTGGTGTGGGCCGGTCCGAACTGCCACCTCGTGCACTACCCGCTGCGCGGCGGCCAGCAGTACAACCTGGTGGTGACCTTTCACAGCCGCGAGCAGGAAACGTGGGGCGTGCGCGACGGCAGCAAGGAAGAGGTGCTGTCTTACTTCGAAGGCATCCACCCGTTGCCGCACCAGATGCTGGACCGCCCCACCTCATGGAAGCGCTGGGCCACCGCCGACCGCGACCCGGTCGAGCGCTGGAGCTTCGGCCGTGCCACCATCCTCGGCGATGCCGCGCACCCGATGACGCAGTACGTGGCGCAGGGGGCCTGCCAGGCGCTGGAGGACGCCGTCACGCTGGGCGAAGCGGTGAAGGTGGCGGGCGGCGATTTTGAAGCGGCGTTCAAGCTTTACGAGCAGGCACGGATCCCGCGCACCGCACGCGTGCTCTACGCCGCGCGGGACATGGGCCGCGTCTACCACGCCAAGGGTGTGGACCGCCAGGTGCGCAACAGCCTGTGGACCGGGCGCACGCAAGCCCGGTTCTACGACGCACTGCAGTGGCTGCATGGCTGGCGCGCCGACAAGTGCCTCAGTCAGACGCCATGGCTGTAGCCTGCTGACAGCGCCTTTCCTTTTCTTTCGCAGTCAATCCGATAACGATCCGGCGGCCCATGAAGCCGCCGGGCGTGACTCGCCCCTAATCCTGGCATCAAGGAGGAGACCACCATGCCTGCCAGCCAACCCCTGAACGTCACCGCGTTCATCGACCGCCAGCCGCTGTCGGCGTTCCAGGTGACCATCGTCGTACTGTGCTTCCTGATTGTCGCCGTCGATGGCTTCGATACGGCGGCCATCGGTTTTATCGCACCGGCCATCCGCGCCGAATGGCACCTGACGCCGGCACAGCTCGCGCCGCTGTTCGGCGCGGGCCTGGGCGGCCTGATGGCCGGCGCTTTCCTGTTCGGCCCGCTGGCCGACCGCTTCGGCCGCAAGAGCGTGCTGGTGCTGTCGGTGTTGTTCTTCGGCGCGGCCAGCCTGGCATCCGCCTGGTCGCATGATTTGTGGACGCTGGTGTTGCTGCGCTTCCTGACGGGGCTCGGCCTGGGTGGCGCGATGCCCAATGCGATCACGTTGACGTCAGAGTTCTGCCCGGACAAGCGCCGCTCGTTCCTCGTCACGACCATGTTTTGCGGCTTCACGCTGGGCTCGGCTTTGGGCGGGCTCGCTTCGGCCGGGCTGATCGAAGCGTTTGGCTGGCGCTCCGTGCTGGTGGTAGGTGGTGTACTGCCGCTGGCGCTGGTCGTTCTGCTGGTGTGGCTGCTGCCTGAGTCGGTACGCTATCTGGTGCTGACCGGCAAGTCGCGCGAGCGGATCGTCGCTACGCTGCAGCGCATTGCCCCACAGGCGGACCTGCGCGATGCCACCTTCTCGGTCGGCGAGCAGCGCACCAGCAGCTCGCCAGTGCGCCACCTGTTCCGGCCGGAACTGCTGCGCGGCACGCTGCTGTTCTGGCTGACGTTCTTCATGAGCCTGCTGGTGATCTACCTGCTGTCGAGCTGGCTGCCGACGTTGCTGCGTAGTACCGGCCAGTCGCTGCGCACGGCGGCGCTGGTAACCACGATGTTCCAGATTGGCGGGACCGTGGGTGCGATCGTGCTGGGATGGCTGATGGATCGGATCAATCCGCACTATGTATTGACGGCCAGCTATTCGTTGGCGGCAGTGTGTATTGCGGCGGTGGGCAGCTTTGCTTCGGAACCGATCGCTGCGGGGATTGCGGTGTTCTTTGCGGGGTTTTGCATCTCCGGGTCGCAAGTGGGCGGCAATGCGCTGTCCGCCAGCTTTTATCCGACGGATTGCCGTGCCACTGGCGTGAGTTGGGCCAATGCCGTCGGCCGCATGGGATCGGTCGTAGGCTCGGTTGGCGGGGCGACGATGCTGTCGATGGGGCTGGGGATGCCGGCGTTGTTTGCGTTGATCGGCTTGCCGGCGCTGATCGCTGCGATGTCGATGTTTTCGCTGGGGGTGGTGAGGCGGGAGAGGGTGGTGGAGAGGTTGGCGGTTTGACTAACCCCAGCCGCTGGTTTGCCCCCTCTCCCGCTTGCGGGTGAGGGAGCACCCAATCGGAGAAGGAAAGGCTTGTGGCGCGTGCTGTGAAGTTGGTCAATCCACATCGATCACCCGCCCTGGACACAGGATCAGGTTCGGATCCAGCGACCGCTTGAGCAGCCGCATCAACGCCAGCGCCTGCGGCGTTCGCGAATGCCCGAGAAAGGGCTTCTTGTGCGTGCCAATGCCATGCTCGGCGGAAATGCTGCCGTCGAACTCGTGCACCTTGGGGTAGAGCACCTCACTGATCTCATGCTCGGGGAAATCCTCGGCCGACGTGCCAGGCAGGTACACGCTGACATGCAGGTTGCTGTCGCCCACATGGCCGAAGTTGACCAGCTCGGCATGCCGCCAGCGCGCCAACACCGCTGCGCGCAGGCTGTCGGCGAAGCCGCCGATCTGGCCGATCGGCAGGCTCACGTCATAGGCGGCATTGGGCGCCCACATCACCGGAAACTCGGCGACCGCGTCACGCAGCTTCCAGAAGCTCTCGGCTTCTTTCTCGCTGGACGCCAGCGCGGCGTCAGTGATCAGGCCAGCTTCCATCGCCGTTTCCAGCATGGATTCGAAAGCCGCGCCGTCCTGGCCGGCATCATTGCCCTGCAGGTCGACCAGCACATAGAAGGGCGAGCCGGCCGGCAGCGGGGCACGCACGCCAGGCACGCGCGTTGTCACCAGTTCATAGAAATCGGCCCACATCGCCTCGAAGGCCGATACGCGGCCGGACAGGCGGCGCTGCGCATGGCGTAGCAGCGCCACCACATCGTCGTAGCTGCGCAGCGCGCACAGGGCGGTCTGCGTGCAGCTCGGCAGCGGCGCGAGCCGCAGCACGGCGCGCGTAATCACCCCCAGCGTGCCTTCGCTGCCGATAAAGAGCTGGCGCAGGTCGTAGCCGGCGTTGTTCTTCTGCATCTTGTTGAGCGCGCTGACCACGGTGCCGTCGGCAAGCACCGCTTCGAGGCCCAGCACCTGTTCTCGCATCATGCCGTACCGGATCACGCGATTGCCGCCGGCGTTGGTGGCGATATTGCCGCCGATCTGGCAGCTGCCGCGTGCGCCCAGGTCCACCGGAAAGAGCCAGTCCGCTGCGCGCGCGGCATCCTGCACGGCCTGCAGCGTGGTGCCGGCCAGCACGGTGATGGTGCCGGCCTGCGCGTCGATTTCCTCCACGCCGCGCATGCGTTCGAGCGACAGCACCAGTTCGCCGCTGGCGGGCGTCGCCGCTCCAGCCAGGCCGGTCAGGCCGCCCTGCGGTACCACTGGCTGCCGATGGCGATTGCAGATGGCCAGCACCGCCGATACCTCCGCCGTGCTGCGTGGCCGCGCCACCGCCACCGGCGGGTGCGGGTCCAGCGGCGCGTACCAGTCCTTGCGGAAGCGAGTTTCGATGGCATCGCCGGTCTGCAGGCCGGCAGCATCGAGAACGCCGGCGAGTTCGGCCAGCAGGGCGGTGGGGTCTTGCAGGATTGCCATCGGCGGTCTTTCCGGTTGCGTGGAGTCTGAGGAGCGGCGGGAGCGCTTAAGCGCAGCCGAGAATGCTACGGCAAGGCCGCGCACGGTGATAAGAGCCAATCGGCGCCGGCGCGGTGGCACCACGTTGATATCCCTGCGTCATGCACCGCTCCACGCTTCGCTGTTGATGCGCGCGCTGGATTCGCGCGGCGTCTGGCGTGTGCGGGCCAGGTGCTCCATGGCCGGCTCGATGACTTCGGCGAGCTTGTGGAAGGCCGGGTCGATGTCGTCCTCGGGCACGCAAGCGTAGCCCAGCAGCAACCCCTGTCGCGCCCGTTCCTCGTCGCAGTAGTAGCGCGACAGCGGGCGCGCCGACAGACCTTGCGTACGCGCAGCCATGCTGATGCCGAGGTCGTCGGCACCTGGCGGCAGGTGCATCACCAGATGAAGGCCGGCCTCGTGCGTGGAAGTGGGCCAGTCCTGACCGAAGCGCGCGGCGATGGCCTCGCGCAGCAAGCCCTGCCGCTGCGCATAGCGCAGGCGCATGCGGCGCAGGTGGGTAGCGTAGTGGCCTTCCTCGATAAAGTCCGCCAGCACCGCCTGCTGCATCAGCTGGCCCTCACGGAACAACTCCGACAGGCCGGTGGCGAAATGCGGCGCCAGCGGCTTGGGCAGCACCATGAAGCCCTTGCGCAGCCCTGGAAAGAGCGTCTTGGAGAAGGTCCCCATGTAGATGACCCGGTCGTGCTCGTCCAGGCCCTGCAGCGAAGCCAGCGGGCGGCCCTCGAAGCGGAACTCGCTGTCGTAGTCGTCCTCCACGATCCAGGCGCCCCGCTGGCGCGCGTATTCCAGCAGCATGCGCCGGCGCGTCAGGCTCATCACCGTGCCGAGGGGGTACTGGTGCGAAGGCGTGGCGAAGATAAAGCGGGGCGGGTTCTGCAGCGTCGCCGCATCCGGCGCAATGCCTTCGTCGTCCACCGGCACGGGGATCACGTCTACGCCCGCATTGGTCAGCAGGCTGCGCGTGCCCCAGTAGCCCGGGTCTTCCATCCATGCCTTGTCGCCCGGATCGGCCAGCAGGCGCGCGATCAGGTCGATGGCCTGGTGGATGCCGGTGGTCAGGATGATCTGCTCCGGCTCGCAACGCACCGAACGCGCCAGCCGCAGGTGCTCGGCCAGCACGCGCCGCAGCGGCATATAGCCGCCGTGGTGGGCATAGGTCAGCAACTCCGGGCGGGGGTTGCGCCAGTGCTTGTTCAGCAGCCGTGCCCAGATCGCGTGCGGGAACAGCGAGACATCGGGCACGCCCGCCATGAAGGCGCCCCACTGCCGATCCGACGCGCCGGCGTTGGACACCAGATGCATGCCGCGCCGCGACAGATCAAAGCGGTTTGCGTTTTGTTGCACTGCGGGCACAGACGTGGTGCCAATCCGGGCACCGGGCTGGTGCAATGCACGATGGTCGGGAAAAGTCTGCGAGACAAAGGTGCCACGTCCGGTCGATGCCGTGACATAACCTTCCGCCAGCAACTGTTCGTACGCGTACAAAACGGTATTGCGGGAAACCCCTATCTCCGTCGCGAGCATCCGCGATGCCGGCAGCTTGCCGCCTGCGGTGATAGAGCCAGCAAGGATTTCCTGCCGAATCAGCTCATAGAGCTGGCGATTCATATGCGTCCCGTTACGCTCCGCCTGCATCCCTGCCGGACGCTCCAGCCGCTGCAGCAACAGCTCGGACAGAATCATTTCTTTCAAAATGGCTCCAGCAAATATCGTGGACATGGACCTATGTATGGTACCAACGATCGTTTAATTTTCCATCCGTGGTCAGCGTCATCGCGCAGGTTTTGTTGGTGATGCCCGATGCGTCCCTCGTGCGTCCGCACATGCGTCCCCCATGCCAGGAGTTTTCATGTCAGGTTTTGAATCCTTCGCGACAAGCCCGCCCTCCGGTCAGGCCGCGGTGCCGACTACCAGTGAACTCGCGGAAGCCGTGCGCGCGCTGCTGCCCTATATGGTCCGGACGCTGTCCGGCTTCGTGGCGGCCAGAAGCCCGTCGGGCGAAGAACAGCCCGCGGCGGACTTCATCGAAGCGGCACTGGTCGACCTGGGCCTGGTTTCCGAGCGCATCGCACTCCGTACCGAGGATATCCGCCACCTGCCGATGTATTCGCCGGCGTGCTGCCCGGACGGCGGCCGCTACAACCTGCTGGCCACGCACCGACCCAGCCGCAAGGGCGGCCGCTCGGTGCTGTTCAACGGGCATCTCGACGTGGTGCCGACCGGGCCGGCGTCGATGTGGAGCCAGCCCCCGTTTGCGCCGGTGGTGAAGGACGGCTGGCTCTACGGCCGCGGCGCCGGCGACATGAAGGGCGGCATCGTGTGCGCGCTGGCTGCGTTCAAGGCGCTCGCGAGCCTGGGCCTGCAGCCGGCGGGGACGGTCGGCTTCAACGCCGTGCTGGAAGAGGAGAGCACCGGGAACGGTGCGCTCGCCACGGTGGCGGCACTGCGCAGCGCGGTCGGTGCCGGCAAGCTGGCGTCCTTCGACACCGTGATCATTCCCGAGCCGCTGGGCGAGAGCCTGATGAGCGCGCAGGTAGGTGTGTTCTGGCTGTTTATCGAACTGACCGGCAAGCCGGCGCACGCGGCCTACATGACCAGCGGCGTCAACCCGGTCGAGGCCGGCATCGCGGTGATGGAAGACCTGCGCCAGCTCGAAGCCGAATGGAACCGCCCCGAGCACCGGCCGGCGGCGTACCGCGACCACGCTCACCCGATCAATTTCAATCTCGGCCAGATCCAGGGCGGCGAGTGGAACTCGTCGGTGCCGTGCACCTGCACGCTGGGGGTGCGCATCGGCTTCTTCCCGAACATGGATATCGACGAGGCCAAGGCCACGGTCGAGGCGCGCATCCGCGCCACGGTGGGGCGCCTGGCCAGCAATCTGGAACTGCGCATCCGCTACGAAGGCTTCCACGCCCCGGGCTGCGAGTTCGATCTCGACGTGCCCAGCATGCAGGCGCTGGGCGAAGCGCACCGCAAGGTTAATGGCGCGCCGATCTGCCGCCAGGCGACCACGGCGACTACCGATGCCCGGCATTTCCGTCTGGGCCTGGAAACGCCGGTGACCTGCTACGGCCCCGAGGCCCGCAATATCCACGGCATCGACGAATCGGTGTCGCTGGAAAGCATGGTGCGAGTGACCACGACGCTGGCCCAGTTCCTGGTGGACTGGTGCGGCGTGGAACCGGCCGGCGACGCGGCCTGAAGAAGCCCCGCGCAAGCACAACCGGCATTGCCATCCCAAAGCTATCACCAAACCGAGCCAAATTGAGGACCTGCCCGATGAACCGAATCACGATGCGCCTGAGCAAGAGCGTATGTTCGATGGCGCTTGCCGCCGTCGGCCTCACGCTGATGCCGCTGGCCCTGCCCGCGGGTAACGCCATCGCCCAGACCAAGGGCGGCACGCTGTCCGGGATCGTCCAGCCCGAGCCGCCGATCCTGGTGAGCGCGATGAACTCGCAGGCGCCGACCCAGTACGTGGCCGGCAAGATCTACCAGGGCCTGCTGACCTACAGCCCCGACCTGAAGCCGCAGCCGGAACTGGCCAAGTCGTGGACCATCTCGCCGGACGGGCTGACCTATACCTTCGAGTTGCAGAAGGGCGTGAAGTGGCATGACGGCAAGCCGTTCACCTCCGCCGACGTGGTGTTCTCGATCGACAAGATGCTGCGCGACGTGCACGTGCGCACGCGTGCGGTGATCAACAAGTACATGGCTTCGATCCGCGCCGTCAACGACAGCACGGTCGAGATCAAGCTGAAGGAGCCGTTCCCGCCGTTTATCTCGATGTTCGAGACCGGCACCATGCCGATGATGCCAAAGCACATTTACGATGGCACCGACTACCGCAACAACCCGGCCAACCAGAAACCGGTCGGCACTGGCCCCTTCATGTTCAAGGAGTGGAAGAAGGGCGCCTATATCAAGCTGGCGAAGAACCCCAACTACTGGAAGCCGGGCAAGCCTTACCTGGATGAGCTGGTGTTCTACGTGATCCCGGATTCGGCCTCGCGCGCGGTGGCTTTCGAGAAGGGCGACGTGCAGGTGCTGCGAGGCGGCGATGTCGACAACGTCGACGTCAAGCGCCTGCGCGCGCTGCCGAACGTGGAGTACACCACCAAGGGCTGGGAAATGTTCTCGCCGATGGCGAGCATGCTGCTCAACGAGCGCAAGCCCCCGTTCGACAACGTGAAGGTGCGCCAGGCGGTGATGCATGCGCTCAACCGCAAGATGATCGTCAACAATATCTTCTTCGGCATGGGCAAGCCGGCGGTCAGCCCGTTCTCGTCGACCACGCTGTTCTTCGACAAGAATATGCCCGAGTACGACTTCAACCTGAAGAAGGCGCGCGAGCTGGTCAGGACGTCGGGCGTGGACGTGGGCAAGTACCCGGTCAAGATCCTGTCGACCTCGTACGGCGCCAACTGGGACCGCCTGGACGAGTACGTCAAGCAGATGCTCGAGCAGCTCGGCTTCAAGGTCAGCATCGAGTCGGCCGACGCCGGTACCTGGTCGGCGCGCGTCAGCAACTGGGACTTCGACCTGACTTCCACCTACACCTACCAGTACGGCGATCCCGCGCTCGGCGTGGAACGGCTCTACGTGACGCGCAATATCGTCAAGGGCACGCCGTTCGCAAACGTGCAGGGCTACAGCAACCCGAAAGCTGACGAGCTGTGGGCCAGGGCGGGATCGACCCTGGATACGGCGGAGCGCCAGAAGCTGTACAGCGAGCTGCAGAAGATCCTGGTCACCGAGGTCGCCAACGCCAACCTGTTCGAGGTGGAGTTCCCCACGCTGTATCGCAAGCATGTCAAGAACCTCGTGACGACTGCCATCGGCCTGAACGAGTCCTTCGACAACGTCTCGATCGAGAAGAACTGAACGAGACCAGCGCCACTGCCCGTGCCTGAACCGGCGCGGGCAGCCAGTCATCAAGCCTGAAAACCGCTGCCATCGCCGCGCCCTGCAAGGGAACGGCGAGGGGCAGCTGCATCCCAGTGCCGCGCTCGCCAGCCCGGCCGCCAGCGTGGAGCAAGCCGTGAACTTTCTATCCTTCCTTGGCGCCCGTCTCGGAAAGGCCGTCGTGGTCGTCCTTGGCGTGGTCGTCATCAATTTCTTCCTGATCCGGATGGCGCCGGGCGACCCGGCCACCGTGATGGCGGGCGAAGCCGGTGCCGGCGACGCCGCCTTCGTCAACCAGCTGCGCGAGCAGTTCGGTCTGGACCAGCCCGTACTGACCCAGCTTGGCATCTACCTCAAGGGCGTGGCCCAGCTTGACCTGGGCTACTCCTACCGCAACCACCTGCCGGTGCTGGACCTGATCCTCGACCGGCTGCCCGCGACCTTCCTGCTGATGAGCGGCGCCTTCGTCTTTTCCATCGTGCTGGGCGTGCTGCTCGGCGTGATCGCGGCGCGCACCCGCTACGAGAACCGCCGCCGCTGGATCGACAGCGCGGTGATGTCGGGCGCGTTGCTGCTGTATGCCACGCCGCTGTTCTGGCTCTCGCTGATGGCCATCATCCTGTTCTCGGTGGTGCTGGGCTGGCTGCCCGCCTTCGGCATGGAGACCATCGGCGCCGGCTATTCCGGCCTGGCCCGTGTCAAGGACGTGGCGCTGCACATGATCCTGCCGACGGTGTCGCTGGGCTGCTTCTTCATGGCCGTGTACGTGCGCCTGACGCGCGCTTCCATGCTGGAAGTGATGGGCATGGACTACGTGAAGACCGCGCGCGCGAAGGGCGTGCCCGCCGGCCGCGTGATCCGCGTGCACGTGCTGCGCAACGCGCTGCTGCCGGTGATCACCTTCGCCGGCATCCAGCTGGGCCAGATGGCCGGCGGCGCGGTGCTGACCGAAACCGTGTTCTCGTGGCCGGGCATCGGCCGCCTGATGTTCGATGCGTTGCTGCAGCGCGATTACCAGCTGCTGCTCGGCATCTTCTTCGTGACCTCGGCGCTGGTGGTGTTCTTCAACCTGGTGACTGACGTGATCTACCGCTTTATCGACCCCCGCATCGCGGCGCGCGGCAACGGAGCCACCGCATGAAAGCCTTCCTGCAACGTTATTGCCGCAACTATGGCGCCGTGATCGGCCTGCTGGTGCTGCTGGCAGTGTTGGCGCTTGCGGTGCTTGCGCCCGTCTTTTACGAGGAGTCGCCGTGGCTGATGGTGGCGGAGCCGCTGGTGCAGCCGTTCACCGACCCGGCGCTTCCGTTCGGCACCGACATGCTGGGCCGCGACATCACCGCCGGCATGCTGTACGGCGCCCGCGTCTCGCTGCTGGTTGGCGTGATCTCCACCGCGGTGGCGCTCGCCGTGGGCATCGCCGTAGGCGCGGTGGCCGGCTATTGCGGCGGCCGCATCGACGATGCGCTGATGCGCATCACCGAGTTCTTCCAGACCATCCCGCAGCTGGCGATGGCCGTGGTCATCGTGGCGATCTTCAACCCGTCGATCTATTCCATCGTCGCTGCCATCTCGGTGGTGTCGTGGCCGCCGGTGGCGCGCCTGGTGCGCGGCGAGTTCCTTTCGCTCAAGCAGCGCGAATTCGTGCAGGCCGCGGTGGTGATCGGGCAAAGGCCCGTGCGCATCATCGCCACGCAGATTCTGCCCAACGCCATGTCGCCGATCATCGTGTCCGCCTCGTTCATGGTTGCCACCGCGATCCTGACCGAATCCGCGCTCGCCTTCCTGGGCCTGGGCGACCGCAACATGATGAGCTGGGGTTTCATGATCGGCGCCGCGCGCACCATGATCCGCGAAGCCTGGTGGATGAGCGTGTGGCCGGGCGTGGCCATCCTGCTCACGGTGCTGTCGATCAACCTGATCGGCGAGGGCCTGAACGACGCCATGAACCCGCAGCTGCGCCGCCGCGGCGAGTGAGCGCTCCATCCGGACCAGCAAAGGAAAACTGTGATGAAAGCCAGCGATCAAGCGCCCCTGCTGTCAATCCGCGATCTCTCGATCGCACTGCCCGCGGGCGGCGACCGGCCCTACGCCGTACGGGATATCTCCTATGACCTGGATGCCGGCGAGATCCTCTGCATCGTCGGCGAGTCGGGTTCCGGAAAGTCGATGAGCGCCAACGCCATCATGGGCCTGCTGCCGGCCTACCTCAAGCCCGAGCAGGGCCGGATCCTGTTCAAGGGCCGGGACCTGCTGACGCAGGACGAAGCCACACTGCTCGGCATGCGCGGCAAGGACATGGCCATGGTGTTCCAGGAGCCGCTGTCGGCCCTGAACCCTGTGATGACAGTGGGCGACCAGATCGCCGAGGTCATGCGTGTGCATAGCGCCTGCCCGGGCGAGGCCCGTGCGCGCCGCGTGCTCGAGCTGCTGGAGTTCGTCGGCCTGCCGGATCCGGCCACACTGATGCATGCCTATCCGTTCCGCTTGTCGGGCGGCCAGCGCCAGCGCGTGGTGATCGCCATGGCGCTCGCGCTCGAACCAGCGCTGCTGATCGCTGACGAACCCACCACCGCGCTTGACGTCACCACGCAGGCGCAGATCCTGGACCTGATCCGGCGCATCCAGGCCGAGAAGGGCATGGGCGTGATGTTCGTCACCCACGACTTCGGTGTGGTCGCCGAGATCGCCGATCGCGTGGCGGTGATGGAGAAGGGCGTGCTGGTCGAGATGGGCAGTGCCGACCAGGTGCTCAACCGCCCGCAGCACCCCTATACCCGGCGCCTGATCGGCGCGGTGCCGCACGGCCGCGCCGCCGAGCGCGCGCGCAGCCAGGCAGAGACGGTGCTTGAGGTGCGCGATCTGCGCAAGACCTATGTCAACGGCGGTGGCCTGTTCACCAGGAAGCGCGTGGTGCATGCGGTGGACGGTGTTAGCTTCACGGTGCGCCGCGGTGAAACGCTGGGCATCGTCGGCGAGTCGGGGTCGGGCAAAT
Organism: Cupriavidus necator; assembly: GCF_040578825.1. Taxonomy (GTDB): domain Bacteria; phylum Pseudomonadota; class Gammaproteobacteria; order Burkholderiales; family Burkholderiaceae; genus Cupriavidus; species Cupriavidus necator_E. The sequence continues at coordinate 119,803 of NZ_JBEFLI010000004.1, forward strand.
CCACCATCGGCAAATGCCTGTTGCGCTTGACCGATATCGACGGTGGCGCGCTGCTGTTCGACGGCCAGGATATCGCCAGGCTGTCCGAGCGACAGTTCCGCCCGCTGCGCCGCGACGTCCAGATGATCTTCCAGGATCCGTTCGCCTCGCTCAATCCGCGCCATACCGTCGGACGCATCATCACCGACGGCCCGGTCGCCAACGGCGTGCCGCTGTCTGCCGCCCAGGCGCGGGCGCGCGAGCTGCTGCAACTGGTGGGGCTGGAGGCATCCGCCTACGACCGCTATCCCAACCAGTTTTCCGGCGGCCAGCGCCAGCGCATCGGTATCGCACGGGCCCTGGCGCTCGAACCGAAGCTGCTGGTGGCCGACGAGTCGGTGTCGGCACTCGATGTCTCGGTGCAGGCGCAGGTGCTGGAGCTGCTGGCCGAACTGCAGAAGCGCCTGAACATCGGGCTGATCTTCATTACCCATGACCTGCGCGTCGCCGCGCAGATCTGCCACCACGTGATCGTGATGCACAAGGGCCGCGTGGTGGAGTCCGGCCCGCCGGGGCAGATCTTCGACGCCCCGCAGCACGCCTATACCCAGCGCCTGATCGGCGCGATTCCCGGCAAGGAATGGGACCCCACACTGATCCGCGCCGCCGCCTGAGCGGCGTGGATCCATACCGCCGCCACAGCAAGGACAACTGGAGAGAATGGATGAAGAACGCCGAACTGGTTCGCCGCAAGGACGCCGCCACGCCGCGCGGCGTGGGCGTCATGTGCAATTTCTACGCCGAGCGCGCGCTGAATTCGGAAATCTGGGACGTCGAGGGCAAGCGCTATATCGACTTCGCCGCAGGCATCGCCGTGCTCAACACCGGCCACCGCCATCCGCGCCTGGTCGAGGCGATTGAGAAGCAGCTGGCGCGCTTCACCCACACCGCTTACCAGATCGTGCCCTACGCCAGCTATATCGAGCTGGCCGAGAAGATCAACCAGCGCGCGCCGGGCCGCTTTGCCAAGAAGACCGCCTTCTTCACCACCGGCGCCGAGGCGGTGGAGAACGCCATCAAGATTGCCCGCGCCGCCACTGGCCGGCCTGGCGTGATCGCCTTCTCCGGCGGCTTCCACGGCCGCACCATGATGGGCATGGCGCTGACCGGCAAGGTCGCGCCGTACAAGATCGGCTTCGGCCCCTTCCCGGGCGAGGTCTATCACGCGCCGTACCCGTGCGCGCTGCACGGCATCAGCGCCGAGGACTCGCTCAAGGCACTGCAGCACCTGTTCAAGGCGGACATCGATCCCAAGCGCGTGGCGGCGGTCATCTTCGAGCCGGTGCAGGGCGAAGGCGGATTCAACGTCGCGCCCGCCACGTTCGTGCGCGCACTGCGCGCGCTCTGCGACGAGCAGGGCATCCTGCTGATCGCCGATGAAGTGCAGACCGGCTTCGGCCGCACCGGCAAGCTGTTTGCGATGGAACACTACGACGTCGCGCCGGATATGACGACCATGGCAAAGAGCCTGGCGGGCGGCATGCCGCTGTCGGCGGTGTGCGGCCGTGCCGAGGTCATGGACGCCCCCGCGCCCGGCGGGCTGGGCGGCACCTATGCCGGCAACCCGCTGGCGGTGGCGTCGGCGCTGGCGGTGCTGGATGTGCTCGAAGGCGAAAAGCTGATCGGGCGCGGCGCCGACCTGGGTCAGCGCCTGATGACACGCCTGGAGAGCCTGCGTCCGCGCGTGCCGCAGATTGCCGAAGTGCGCGGCGTCGGCGCGATGGTGGCGGTGGAATTCCGCCAGGCCGACGGCAGCCCCGATCCCGACTTTACGCGCACGGTGCAGAACCGCGCGCTGGAAAAGGGCCTGCTGCTGCTTTCGTGCGGCGTGTACGGCAACGTGATTCGCTTCCTGTTCCCGCTGACGATCCAGGACGAAGTGATGAACGAAGGCCTGGACATCCTGGCCGAGGCACTGACGCGCTGACGCGTCCACCCCTATCGACACCAACGAGGCTTCTCATGCAACTCAAGGACTCCGGCCTGCTGCGCGCGCAGGCCTATATCGCTGGCAGCTGGCAGGACGCCGACAGCGGTGCCACCTTCGCTGTCACCGATCCCGCCAACGGCGCACAGGTCGGCACCGTGCCCGCCATGGGCGTGGCCGAAACGCGCCGCGCCATCGAAGCCGCGCAGGCGGCACAGGCCGGCTGGCGCCGCAAGACCGCGCGTGAGCGCGGCGCGGTGCTGCGCGCCTGGTACGAACTGATGCTGGCGCACGCCGACGATCTCGCGCTGTTGATGACGACCGAGCAAGGCAAGCCGGTGGCCGAAGCCAGGGGCGAAGTCGTCTATGCCGCCTCCTTCCTGGAATGGTTCGCCGAGGAAGCCAAGCGCGTCAGCGGCGATGTGCTGGCCACGCCCGCCAACGACAAGCGGCTGGTGGTGGTCAAGGAGCCGGTGGGCGTGTGCGCGGCGATCACGCCCTGGAACTTCCCGCTCGCCATGATCACCCGCAAGGCCGGCCCAGCGTTGGCAGCCGGCTGTGCCATGGTGCTCAAGCCGGCTGAAGACACGCCGCTGTCGGCGCTCGCGCTGGCAGTGCTGGCCGAGCGTGCCGGGCTGCCGGCGGGCCTGTTCAGCGTGATCACGGGCGACGCGATTGCCATCGGCGGCGAACTCACCGCCAACCCGGTGGTGCGCAAGCTCAGCTTCACCGGCTCGACCGAGGTGGGCCGCATCCTGATGCGGCAGTCCGCCGACACCATCAAGAAGCTCTCTCTCGAACTCGGCGGCAACGCGCCTTTCCTCGTGTTCGACGACGCCGACCTCGATGCGGCGGTGGAGGGCGCCATCGCCTCCAAGTACCGCAACGCCGGGCAGACCTGCGTCTGCGCCAACCGGCTCTATGTCCACGACAAGGTCTATGACGCGTTCGCTGAAAAACTGGTGGCTGCGGTCGCAAAGCTGAAGGTCGGCCACGGCGTCGAGCCGGGCGTATTGCAAGGCCCGCTGATCAACGAGGATGCGGTGGCCAAGGTCGCGTCGCATATCGCCGACGCGCTCGGCAAGGGTGCGCGCCTCCTGGCCGGCGGCAAGCGCCACGCGCTGGGCGGTACATTCTTCGAGCCGACCGTGCTGGCCGACGTGACCCCTGCGATGCGCGTGGCCAGAGAGGAAACCTTCGGCCCGCTGGCGCCGCTGTTCCGCTTTTCCACCGATGACGAAGCGATCGCGATGGCCAACGATACCGAATTCGGCCTGGCTTCGTATTTCTACAGCCGCGACATCGGCCGCGTGTGGCGCGTGGCCGAGGCGCTCGAGTACGGCATGGTCGGTATCAACACCGGCCTGATCTCCAATGAGGTGGCGCCGTTTGGCGGCGTCAAGCAGTCGGGCCTGGGCCGCGAGGGCTCGAAGTACGGCCTCGACGAATACCTGGAGATCAAATACCTGTGCATGGGCGGGGTGGACCGGTGAGCGCGGCGCAAGAGCGTCCCAAGGCAGTCGGCACCGTGCAGGTCGACAACGAGCGCGTGATCGTGACCGAGTGGCGCTTCGCGCCCGGCGCCGAGACCGGCCAGCATCGCCACGGCTTCGACTACGTGGTGGTGCCGATGACCACCGGCGCGCTGCGCCTGCAGACGTCGGCCGGCGAGGCCACCAGCCAGCTGGTCGCCGGCCAGGCCTACTACCGTCCGGCCGGCGTCGAGCACAACGTCATCAATGCCCACGACGGCGAATGCGTGTTCGTGGAAATCGAGATCAAGCCGGCGGCCGGCGCCGCGGGCGGAGGAAGTTGCCAGTGAGCCAAGCGAATCCCAGCCTGCGCGACCATTCCACCCTGCGCGAGCGCAGTGGCGGCCAGATACTGGTCGAGCAGTTGCGCATCCAGGGCGTGCGGCGCGTGTTCCTGGTGCCGGGCGAGAGCTACCTGCCCTGCATCGACGCGCTGTACGACCACCAGGACGCGATCACCCCCATCGTCTGCCGCCAGGAAAGCGGCGCCGGCTATATGGCCGAAGCCCTCGGCAAGCTGACCGGCGAGCCAGGCGTGTGCTTCGTCACGCGCGGCCCGGGCGCCACCAACGCCAGCATCGCCGTGCATACCGCGTTCCAGGACTCCACGCCGATGATCCTGTTCGTGGGCCAGGTGGGCAACGACTTCTACGAGCGCGAAGCGTTCCAGGAAATCGACTACCGCCGCATGTTCGGCCAGATGGCTAAATGGGTCGCGCAGATCGACCGCACCGACCGCATCCCCGAGTTCATCGCGCGTGCCTTCGCGGTGGCTACCGGCGGACGGCCCGGCCCTGTGGTGCTGGCGCTGCCCGAGGACACGCTGTGGGGCAATGCCACCGTGGCCGACATGCCGCGCTATGTACGCAGTCATGCCGCCCCCGCGCCGCAGGCGCTGGCGTCGCTGACCGCCATGCTGGAACAGGCCGAGCGTCCTTTCCTGATGATCGGCGGCTCCGGCTGGACCCCCGCGGCGATGCGGCAGATGGAAGGCTTTGCCGAGCGCTTCGGCCTGCCGGTGGGGCTGGCATGGCGCCGGCTGGAGTGCTTTGACAACCACCATCCCAACTATGCCGGCCACGTCGGCTGGGGCATGGGCGAGGCGTTGCGCGCGCGCATCCGCGAGTCCGACCTGCTGATCGCCGTGGGCACGCGCATGGGCGAGGCCACCACCGAGGGCTATACCGTGGTGGAGAGTCCGCTGCCGCGCCAGCGGCTGGTGCATGTGTATCCCGATCCCGAGGAACTGGGCCGCGTATTCCGTGCGGAAGTGCCCATTGTCGCGGACGTGGTGTCGTTCGCGGCCGCGGTGGACGGGCTGCGTCCGGCGCGGGAGCCCAACCGCGCGGCACTGGTGGAGCGCGCGCGGCGCGATTATCTCGACAGCCAGAAGGCGCAGCCTGCGCCCGGTTCGCTGAACCTGAACCTGGCCGCCTGCCACGTGCGCGAGCGCCTGCCCGAGGATGCCTGCATCACCGTCGGCGCCGGCAACTACGCAGTCTTCCCGCACACCTATTACCGCTACAAGGGCCTGGGCACCAGCCTTGCGCCCACCGTGGGCTCGATGGGCTACGGGCTGCCGGCCGCCATCTCGGCCAAGCTGGAGCACCCGCAACGCACCGTGGTCTGCTATGCGGGCGACGGCTGCTTCCAGATGAACCTGCAGGAGCTGGGCGTAGCCATGCAGTACCGCCTCGGCATCGTGGTGCTGGTGTTCAACAACGGCATCTGGGGCACGATCCGCGCCCACCAGGAACGGGAGTTTCCCGGCCGGACCATCGCGCTTGGCTTCGAGAACCCGGAGTTCGCCGAACTGGCGCGCGCTTACCGCGGCTACGGAGAGGTGGTGGCCGGCGACGCCGAGTTCGGCCCCGCGCTGGACCGCGCGCTCGATTTCGCCAACACCCACAGCATGCCGGCGCTGCTGGAGCTGCGCTACGACCCGGACGGCATCGCTCCCGGCATGACCCTCTCCGGCATCCGTGCGGCGGCGCTGGCGCGCCAGGCGGCAGCTTGAGCCGGGATTCTCTTCACAACCATATCCAGACCATGCGTGCCTTCTTCTCGGATGAACAGTTGCTGCACCAGCCCCGCCAGTTCATGCGCGCGGGCCGGTTGTGCGAGCCGACCGACGTGCCGGCCCGGGCAGCGGCACTGCAACGCGCGCTGGCGGCGCGCGGTATCGAACTGGCGATACCGCCCGACTGCGGGCGCGCGCCGCTGGAAGCGGTGCACAGTCCGGCCTATCTCGACTTTCTCGCCAGCGCTTACGCGCGCTGGCAGGAACTGGCGCGTCCCGGCTTCGAGCCCGGCATCGAGGTGCTGCCCAATCTTTCGCCGTATCACAACGGCACGCTGGGGGACCCGCGCCGCCCGGTGTGCCCCACCGACTCGGTGATCGCCCAGGCCGGCTTCTATCTCGGCGACCTGAGTTGCCCGCTTGGCCCGGACAGCTGGCGCTCGATCCTGCGCGGCGCGCACAGCGCGGTAGCTGCAGCGCGCCATGTGTGTGAGCGGCAGGAGGGCGCCGGCATGGCCTACGCGCTGTGCCGCCCCTCCGGCCACCACGCCCACAGCGATCGCGCGGCAGGCTTCTGCTACGTCAACAACGCGGCCATCGCGGCGCAGACCCTCCTCGCCCGCTTCGGCAAGGTGGCGGTGCTCGACGTCGACGCCCACCATGGCGACGGCACGCAGCAGATCTTCTATCACCGCTCCGACGTCATGACGATCTCGCTGCACGCCGATCCGGCCGGCTACTACCCGTTCTACACCGGCTATGCCAATGAACGGGGCTATGGCGCGGGCTATGGCTACAACCTCAACTTCCCGCTGCCGCACGGCAGCGGCGACGCCCAGTTCCTGCATGCGCTGGAGGGCGCGCTCGACGCGCTGCGCGACTACCGTCCGCAGGCGGTGGTGCTGGCGCTGGGCTTCGATACCTACGAGAACGATCCCATCAGCGTGCTGAAGGTGAGCATGGACGGCTACCGCGGCATCGGCGAGCGCATCCATGCGCTGGGCCTGCCCACCGTGGTGGTGCAGGAGGGCGGCTACGAGGTCGATGCCATCGGGCGCGGCCTGGACGCGTTCCTGGGGGGCTTCGCGCCGGCCACGGCATAAGCCCGCGGGCGACATCACCAATACTGGAGAACAGCAATGACTGGCAAGATCGCCATCAACGGCCAGCCAGCGAAATGCAGCTGGCTTTTCGCTCTGATTTCGTTTCCGGCACAGGCCGGCGCGACGGCTTGTACGGCGCAATCAATAGACTAGGATTGCAATCTATCAAATCGAGTCGGGGCAACCTCTGTTCGCTTCTATTACTCGGGTTTCCACGCCCGCCTTCGGCGCCCTGCGCCGCGAGCGCGGCAACGATGCGTTGGTATTCGGCCCTTGCGACATCGCGCACGCTGCCATGGCATAACTCTTCATAGATAACCTGATGCACCACCTCACGGTCGGCCTCGTCCGTAAAAGTTGGCCGCGGCAGCTATTACAGCTTCCCTTCCATCGACTTCCGCTCCAGCCAGATCTCCTGCACGAACGGGTCCGTGACGCCGTAAATGCCGTGGCCCTTGCGCATGATCAGGTTCGTCGCCATCAGTTCATTGACCACCGGCTGTGCCTCTTCGATGCGGACTTCGCGTCCGATGGCGGCGGAGTACGCGGCGGCGGATTCGGCCGAGAACAGGCCGCGGGCGTCGCCGTCGGAGGAAGCGATGCGGTCGAAGATTGCGGTGGCTAGCCCGCCCAACTGTTCGAGCTTCATCAGTTCGAGGTCCGCGGCGGTGGAGCGCAGCGTGTTGGCGATAACCGGCAGGTATTCGTCCGGATCGCTGCCAGCCGGCAGGTGGAAGTGCAATTGGCGCAAGGCCTTGATCATCTCTTCGGGCCGGCTGCCCAGCGCACGGAACGCCTGGATGGCGACATCGAGCGAGGGCAGGGCGCTGAACCCCTCTGCCGACAGGCGTTCCAGCAGGTAGGCGACATAGTCTTCGCCGAGCACCGGATAGGAAACTGAAGTGGCGCCGGCAAAGGCCTGGTTGCGGCGTGCCGTCAGTTCGCCTACCAGCGCCCGGTGCGACCCAGTGCCGACAAACAGAAAGTACCCGGGCGTGCCGGGGCGCGGATTGATGGCGTCACGCGCGGCCTTGAGCGCGAGCAGCATCCGGTTGCCCTCCTCGGAGGTGATGGCGTGCTGCACCTCGTCGACGATCAGCACCACGTTGGTCTTCGCCTTGTCGACGACTTCAGCTAAAGCCTGCGCCAGGGTGGCCCCGCCGGGCTCGCCCAAGCTGTCCAGCTTGAAGCCGAACTTGAAGCCGAAACCGCCGATGTCCGCCCCGGCAACACGCTTCAGGTGCTTGAGCGCTGCGGAGCCGGGCTGCTCCAGCTCGGTGAGGGTTCTTTTCACCGCTGCCAGGATCAGGGCGGCAGGGCTGCGCTGCGTGTCGCTCCAGAGATCGACGTAGATCACGATCGCGCCGTCGGCTTCCAGCGCCGGCACCAGGTCATTGATCAGAAACGTGGTCTTGCCGGTGCGCCGCAGCCCCGACAGGAACAGGCCGGAGCGCAAGCCTTCATCCAGGACCCCGGGGTGCAGTAGTTGCCGAGCCATCTGGTCGGCCAGAGCAGGACGGCGGTAGATATTGGTCATGACGCACTTAAGGTGAATTATGGGCTGGCAATAATTATAGCCCAGCCATAATTTTCCCTAAACCGGTCCAGTCCTGTCGTTGCTACTGTCCAGAAAGTGCGCCAAGGGGCTCTCTGAGTAACCTAGTAACCTAGATGGCGTTGTGCTCGCCGACTGCCGCGACAAAATCTTCACCTTCGGGCAGTCCCAACGAAAACTTCACCGGAAAATTCACGGCGATCCCATTCTCGCCAGCCACCTGCCGCACCACCCGCCGTGCTTGCACATGCGCATCCGCAAACAACGCCGTCGCGCCCAGGACTGGCGAAAACGGAATATCCAGCGGCCCGAAAAACGCTTCCCAGCCCGCCAGGTCCCGCGTGCGGAATACCGCCGCCATCAGCGCATTGACCTCGAGCTTATGGCCGTACCGCCCCGCGCGCGTGGCAAAACGCGGATCGCGCAGTGCGGGAAACTCGTCCCCCAGCGCTTCGCACAGGTTGACCCAGAACTTGTTCTCCAGGATGCCCATCGCCAGATGCCGGCCATCGCGGGTCTCGAACAAGTCGTTCTCCGGCATCACAGTCGGCGACTCGTGGGACGTGGCTTCATAGCCTCGCGCGGCCCATGCGCCATGCGCGGTCCACGACAGGATCGCATCATGGATCGACACATCCAGATGCTGCCCGCGCCCATGCTGCCGCGCACTCATAATGGCGACGGCGAGTGACAGGGCGGCATAGCCGGAAGCGGCATAGTCCGATACCCGCACACGCGGACGCGACACCTTGTCATGCACTTGCACCGGTGTCGCCCAGTACCCGGCCAGCGCCAGGTAGTTGAGGTCATGACCGGCATGGCTGGCATAAGGGCCAGTCTGGCCGAAGCCGGAGACCGAGCACAGCACGAGGGCCGGATTGACTGCCGCCAGCGCTTCGTAGCCCAGTCCCAGCCGCGCCATCACGCCGGGCCGGAACCCTTCCACCACGGCATCCGCATTGCGCACCAGCTCAAGAAAGGCTTCGCGGCCGGCATCGGTCTTCAGGTCGAGCGCGAACGAGCGCTTGCCACGGTTGAATTGCGCGAACACAGACGCACCAAGCTGCCGAGCGGTATCGCCCGTGCCCGGCTGCTCGACCTTGACCACATCGGCGCCCAACTGCCTCAGCAGGCTGCACGCGTGGGGTCCAGGCAGAAGCTGGCTGATATCGATGATAGTGACGTCCTTCAGGCAGGACCATTCTGGTTTCATGGGGTAATCCCGGTTTCGATATAGCGGGGTCAACCAAGGTCGCCGATCATGCCGATCGACTTCATCAGCTCGCCATAACGGGCGTGGTCCCTGGCGACCATGGTGCCGAACTGTGCCGGCGACGCGCTGCGGCGCAATTCGCCGGCGTTGGCCTTGAGCTGCGCATCGAAGACGCCGGCGGTCTGCAGCGCGCTGACGGCGGCGTGGAGTTTCTGCGTCAGTTCCGCGGGGAAATTGGCCGGCGCGAACAGGCCGCTCCAGTTGTCGATGACAAAGCCGGGCGGCAGCGCCTCGGCCATGGTGGGCACCTCGGGATAAAACGGCGAGCGTGCCGCCGCGGTGACGGCCAGTACGCGGATCTGCCCGTTGCGCACGTATTGCGTGGCGGTGCCGAGCACCGGCATGCCGAACTGGGTCTGGCCGGTCAGCATCGCGGTGATGATTTCCGGCGCGCCCTTGTAGGGGATATGCACGGCTTCGCAGCCCGCCTGGTGCAGCATGGTCTCCACCGCCAGATGGGCGATGCTGCCTTTGCCGCCGGACCCGTAGTTGAACTTGCCGGGCGCCTTCTTCATCGCGGCGACCAGTTCGCCGGCGGTCTTGTACGGCGACGAGGCGGGCACGACCAGCGCGGTCGGGCCGCCGGACAGCGCAGTGATCGGCGTGAAGTCGCGTGCCGGGTCATACGGCATCTTGCGGTACATATGCACGTTGATCACGTGCGTGTTGGCGAGGATCCCGAGCGTATAGCCGTCGGGCGCCGCGCGGCGCAGCGCGCTGGCGCCGATGATGCCGCCGGCGCCCGGCATGTTCTCGACTACCACCGGCTGGCCGAGCTTGCTGCCAAGCTCGGCCGACAGCGTACGGGCGACGTTATCCGGCGTGCTGCCGGCGATAAAGGGAACGATCAGCCGGATCGGGCGGCTGGGGTAAGTCGCGGCGGCGCGCGCGGGCAGCAGCAGGCTGCCCAGCGCGGCAGCGCCAGCGGTGGCAAGCCAGTCTCGGCGGTTCATGCGTTGTCTCCGTGGTCTTGTCGTCTTGTCGTCATGCCGGCGGCGACCGTGCCGCCGGCACAATCAGGCGCTCTGCTGCAGCGGTTCCAGAATAGCGCGCGCGATGGTATTGCGCTGGATCTCGCTGGTGCCGGTGAAGATGCGGAACATGCGCAGCTTGCGGAAGGTCTGCTCGACCGGATGGCCGCGCGTGACGCCCACGTTGCCGTGGATCTGCACCGCCTTGTCGGCCACTTCGAAGCAGCGCTCCGACACGAACAGCTTGCACGCCGCCGCTTTCATGCGCAGGTCGGCGCCGGCATCGGCCAGCTCGGCCGTGTGCGCGATCATGCTTTCGCAGGCCCACAGCGCCGCGGCCATGTCGGCCAGCATGTGCTGGATCGCCTGGAAACGTGCGATCGGGCCGCCGAACTGGCGCCGCTCGCCGGCGTATTCCACCGACGACTCATAGGCACGCATGGCCAGCCCCAGCATCGACGGGCAGTGCAGCAAACGGTTCACGTTGATGCGCGACATGCCGAGCTTGAAGCCGTTGCCCTCGCCGCCAAAGATATTCGCGCGCGGCACGCGCACGTTGTCGAAGCGGATATCGCCGTCGATATGCTGGCCCGACATCGGCACGTATTCATGGGTCACCGTCACGCCCGGCAGGTCCAGGTCGACCAGCACCGCACTGATGGCAGGCGGTGTCGTGCTGGCACCGGTCACGCACATCACGATGGCAAAGTCCGCGAACGGTGCGCCGCTGATGTAGTGCTTGCCGCCGTTGATGACGAGGACGTCGCCGTCGGGCACCGCCGACGTCCTGATGCTTTGCGCATCAGAGCCGGAGTGTGTTTCCGTCAGCGCGAAGCAGGTCGATTTCTCGCCGCGGATCACCGGCTCGAAGTACTGCTTCAGTTGCGCGGGCGTGGCGTACTTGAGCATATTGCCGACGCGCGGCGGTCCGCCCAGGTCGCCAAGCACGTGCGCGGCCAGCGTTGAGCCGCTGGCGGCCAGGTCGGCCTTGAGCGCGCATTGCTCCTGGATGTTGAGGCCCTTGCCGCCCAGCGTCGTCGGCAGGCAGGCGGCATAGAAGCCCAGTTCGTAGGAACGGCGCCAGACCTTGCGCAGCACATCGCGCGGCCAGGGATCCTCGGAGCCGAGGCCGAGCTCCTGTTCCAGCGGGCGCAGCTCTTCGTCGATAAAGCGGCGGATACCGGCGCGGGTTTCCACCAGCACGGGATTGGTCAGGTGATCGAACATGGCGGGTTCCTCAGTTGACGCGGCGACCGACGCCTTGCCAGTAGCGTTCGCGCACGATCTTGCGGGCCAGCTTGCCGCTGGCGTTCTTGGGCAGCTCGGCGACAAAGTCGACCGAGCGCGGCGATTTGTAGTCGGCGATGCGTTCGCGGCAATGCGCGATCAGTTGCTGCGCGGTGGCTTCGCGCCCGGGCCGCAGCGTGACCACGGCCTTGACGCTCTCGCCCCAGGTATCGTCCGGCACGCTGATCACGCAGGCCTCCAGCACGTCGGGGTGCTGGTACAGCGTGGCTTCCACCTCGGTCGGGTACACGTTGAAGCCGCCGGAGATAATCATGTCCTTCTTGCGGTCGACCAGGTACAGGTAGCCGGCCTCATCCATGCGCGCCATGTCGCCGGTGTGCAACCAGCTGTCGACGATGGTTTCGGCGGTCAGCGCGGGCTCGCCCCAGTAGCCCTGGAACACGTCTTCGCCGCGGATCACCAGTTCGCCGATGTCGCCGACCGCTACCTCGCGGCCTTGCTCGTCGACCACGCGCACTTCGGTCTCGCCCAGCGCGCGGCCGCACGAGGCCAGGCGGTCGGGATGATGGGCGATGGCCTCGGCGTGGTCGGCGGTCGACAGACGCGTGACGCCGGAGGTCGATTCGCTGGCGCCATAGCCCTGCGACAGGATTGGCCCGATGCGCTCCCACGCCTCGCGGATGCGCGCCGGCGCCATCGGCGCGGCGCCGTAGGCAAGGGTCTTCAGGCTGGACAGGTCGGCCTGCGCCAGCGTCGGCTCGGCCAGCAGCATATTGATCATTGCCGGCACCATGAACACGTGCGTGATGCGCAGCCGCGCCACCTCGGCCAGGAAGTGCGCGGGCTCGAATTTCTCGAACAGCACCAGCGTGGCGCCGAGGTAGAGGTAGGGCTGCATCAGCATGCCGGACGCATGCGTGACCGGGCCGATCAGCGCGAGCCGGTCGCCGGGGCGCGCGGGGCGGTCCATGCCCGCGACCATCTTGCGCAGCGCCGCCATGCGGTTGCCGTAGCTCTGCATCGCGGCCTTGATCTTGCCGGTCGAGCCCGACGAGAAGTGCAGCACCGCCAGGTCGCTTGCAGCGGGGAGGATGTCGGGCAGAGAGGTGCCGGCGTTGGCCAGCAGCGACTCATATTCGACATAGCCGGGCGGCGTGTCGCAGATGGCGATAAAGGTCTCGATGCTGCCGAAGCCCGGCGTGGTGCGCGAGTAGCCGCTATAGCCCGGTCCGGCGATCAGCACGCGCGGCGTGCAGTTCTCCACGACATCGGTGGCTTCGCCGGCGGTGAAGCGCGGGTTGAGCGCGGCCTTGACCAGGCCGGCCTTGTAAAGCGCGCATTCCAGCTCGACAAGTTCCGGACGGTTGCGCGACTGCACCGCCACGCGGTCGCCGCGCTGCAGGCCGAGTGCCAGCAGCGCATTGGCCAGCCGGGTCGAGCGCTCGTCCAGCTCGCGGTAAGTCACCACCTGGTCCTGGTAAAGGATGGCAGGCTGGTCGCCCCAATAACGCGCGGCGCGGCGCAAGAAATACGCGAAACCCATGCTGTCTCCGTTGATGCGATGGTTTTGTTGGACTGCCTTGCACCGTAGTCTGTAAGATGGCTGGCATCACCACAATGCAGCATTGGCTATAAAGCCATAACCGTTGGGAATGTGATGCAATGGAGACGCGGGACCTCGAATACATCCTGGCCGTGGCGGCGTATGGCGGCATCGGCCGCGCGGCGGACGCGCTGGGAATCAGCCAGCCGGCACTGACCAAGGCGGTGCAGCGCGTGGAGTCGCAGGCCGGTCTGCCGCTGTTCGAGCGCACCGCCAACGGCATGACCGCTACCTATGCCGGCACGCGCTTCCTGGAGCGCGCGCGGCGCATCCGGCTGGAGTACGAGGACGGTATCAAGGAGATGCTCGGTATCCGCACCGGCGAGCAGGGCGTGTTGCGGGTGGGCTATTCGCCGTCGATCCCGGGCAGCGTGATCCTCGGCGCCTGCCGCCAGCTGATGCGTGAGCGGCCGGTGGCCCGGCTGCGGCTGCGCCGCCGGCTGGCGCGCGACCTGCTGGACCTGCTGGCGGCGGGGGAGCTCGATGTGGCGGTGGCGCCCGCGCCGGCGCAGGCATCGGGGGATTTCGCGGTCGAGCCGCTGTTCGACGACCGGCTGATGGTGGTGGCGGACGAGGGCCATGCGCTGCTGCGGCGGCGCAAGCTGCGGCTGGCCGACCTGGCGGACCAGGAATGGCTGCTGCCCGAAGCGCATATCACGCTGCGCCAGAAGGTCGATGCCGCCTTCCGCCAGCGCGGCCTGCCCGAGCCGAAGCTGCGCGTCGAGATCGACTTCGGCAGCACCTCGCTGTTCGCGCTGATGCAGGGCACGCAGATGCTGAGCATCGCCAACGAAGGCGGCGATGCCATGCAGCATGGCCTGCGTGCGCTGCCGCTGGGGGTGGAGGAACTGGATTTGCGCCGGCAGGTCGGGGTGATTTCCCGCGCCGGCGCCTACCTGTCGCCGCTGGCGCAGCGGCTGACCGCGCTGCTGCGCGAGCACAGCCGCTGACGCGCGGCGACCGGGCTACTGCAGCGGGATCTTCGCCACGGCCGCCAGCCGCTTCCAGCGCTCGATCTCGTCCTTCTGGTACTGCCGCATTTCGGCGGGCGACGACAGGATCAGCTTGGTCGACTGGCGCGTGTAGTACTCGCGCACATCGGCGGCCTGGCCGGCCTGGCCAAACAGGTCCTGCAGCCGCTTGACCAGCGCCGGCGGCGTCTTGACCGATACCGCCGCCGCCACCCAGTTGTAGGCAAGGAAGTCAGGCAGGCCGGCTTCGACGATGGACGGCACGTCGGGCAGCAGGGGCGAACGCTGCGGCGCGGTGTAGGCCAGCGCGCGGATCTTGCCGCTGCGCGCCAGTTCGATGGCGCCGCTGGCATCCACCACCGCGAAGTCGACATTGGCCGCCATCACGCCGTTGATGGCATCGCCCGCCCCCTTGTATGGCACCGGCGTGGTCTTGATGCGGGCCAGCTCGTTGAGCCACTCGGAATACAGCGTGTACGAGATCGAGCCCGAGCCGTAGTTGAGCGCACCCGGACGCTTGCGCGCATCCTCCAGCAGCTCGGCCAGCGTGCGGTATGGGGAAGTCGACGGCACGATGATGACGCAAGGTCCGCGCGACAGCAGCGTGATCGGCGCGAAGTCCGCGAGCGGGTCATACGGCAGCTTGCGGAACGTGGCGGCATTGGTCGACAACGTGGAATTGCTGCCGATAAATACCGTGTAGCCGTCGGCTGGCGCGTTCAGCACGGTCTGCACGCCGATAAAGCCGTTGCCGCCAGGCTTGTTCTCGACCACCACGCCCTGGCCCGTCAGCTCGCCGATCTTCTTGGCAAACATGCGTGCCGTGGTATCGGTGCCGCTGCCGGCGGGGAATGGCACGATAAAGCGCATCGGCCGCGAGGGGAAGGCGTCGGCGGATTCGGCCGCCATTGCCAGAGATGGCACAGTGCCGGCGATGCCGGCCAACACGGCCGCGGCCAGGCCGAAAAAGCGCCGGCGCGAACGGAAAGCGTGAAGCATGGTGTCTCCTTTTCTGTCATCAGGCCCGGCGTGTTCCCGCCGGTGCAGTGGGAAAGGCGAGGGCGCTGTCAGCGGCGCAAGCCCAGCAGGTCGCGCGCAATGACCCAGCGATGGACCTCGCTGGGGCCTTCGTAGATGCGCATCAGCCGGGTTTCGTTGGCCATCTGCTGCAGCGGCAGCTCCTTGGTCATGCCCATGGCGCCGAAGGTCTGCATCGCATGGTCGATCACGTCCCACGCCATCTCGGTGGCAAACACCTTGATCATCGACACCTGCGTGCGCGCCTCGTCGCCCGCGTCGATGCGGCTGGCGGCTTCGTAAGTCATCAGGCGGCAGGCGTGGATGCGCGTGGCGGCGTCGGCCACCCACCACTGGATCGCCTGGCGCTGCGCCAGCGGCGCGCCGAAAGTCTGGCGCTGCGGCGCGTACTCGCAGATCATGTCCAACGCCCGCTGCGCGCGGCCGATGCACCAGGCGGCCATCTGCACGCGGCGCGTCGACAGCCGCGTCTGCATCGGCGCAAAGCCCTGGCCTTCGGTGCCCAGCAGTTGCGAGGCGGGGATGCGGCAGTCTTCCAGCACCACTTCATAGGTCGAGGCGCCACCGATCATCGGGATGCGCCGCTCCACCCGGAAGCCCGGCGTGCCGCGCTCGACGATAAAGGCGGAGATGCCGCCGCGCGCGCCCTTGGCCTTGTCGGTCACCGCCATCACGATGGTCCAGTCGGCACGCGCGGCGCGGCTGATCCAGATCTTGCGGCCGTTGATGACCCAGTCGTCGCCGTCGCGCTCGGCGCGCGTGGTCATCATGGCCGGGTCGCCGCCGGCGCCGGGCTCGGAGATGGCAATGGCTGACACGGTCTCGCCCCGTGCGTAGGGTGCCAGGTAGCGTTCGCGCTGCGCATCGCTGGCGGTCAGCATCAGCATGCGCAGGTTGGGCGAGTCCGGCGGCAGCTCGTAGGGCGTGATGGTCTTGCCCAGTGCTTCGTTGACGCCGACCATCGCCACCGCCGGCAGGTCGGCGCCGCCCATCTCGGCGGGCGCGTCCAGGCCCCACAGGCCGAGCTCGCGCGACATGGCGTCGAGCCGCGCCTGCTCTTCCGGCTGCAGCGCCAGCTGCCCGCCGGCGGCTTCGCGCGCCAGTACCGCGGGCTCCAGCGGGATCAGCTGCTCGCGCACGAAGCGCGCGACCAGGTCCTTCAGCATCCGGTGTTCTTCATCCAGTTCGAAGTTCATGCTTGTCTCTTCCTTGTGCTGGCATCGTTGCGTGCTTGCGCGCGGTTCAGGCGGCGTCCCGGGTGATGCCGATTTCCTGCAACACCTCCGCGGTGTGCTCGCCCAGCGCCGGCGCATGG
Organism: Cupriavidus necator; assembly: GCF_040578825.1. Taxonomy (GTDB): domain Bacteria; phylum Pseudomonadota; class Gammaproteobacteria; order Burkholderiales; family Burkholderiaceae; genus Cupriavidus; species Cupriavidus necator_E. The sequence goes on from NZ_JBEFLI010000004.1 coordinate 136,398, forward strand.
CGGCGCAGCGACAACGGCGTGGCCGAGAAGCGCGCGGCGGGGCGCACTTCACGCAACGGGCCTTCGGTCGGGTGGTGCGTGGCCTGGAACAGCCCTACGGCGCGCAGGTGCGGGTGGTCCACCAGCGCATCGAGCCCGTAGATCGGCGTGGCCGGGATATCGAGCGCCTCGAACAGTGCCATCCACTCGTCGGTGCTCCGCTGCGGCGTCAGCTCGGCCAGGTGGCTGTACAGCGCGCGGATATTGGCGTTGCGCTGCGCGCGGTCGTCCACGTCGTAGCGGTCGGCCAGGTCGTCGCGGCCTACCGAACGGAAAAAGGCCTGCCAGTGGCGCCCGGTGTAGGGCAGCGCGCAGATCCAGCCGTCGCGTGTGGGCGCTGGCCGGCGTCCGCCCTGCAGCAGGCGGGCATAGCCGGCGCCGGCGGGCGCGGGCTCGAAGGTCAGGCCGCCGAGGTGCTCGGCCATCACGAAGGCGGCCATGGTCTCCAGCATCGGCACCTCCACTGACTGGCCCACGCCGTGGCGCTCCCGGTGCAGCAGCGCCGCCAGCACCGCGTTGGCGAGCGCCAGGCCGGTGGTCTTGTCGGCGATCAGGCTGGGCACGTATTCCGGCGGCTCGCCGGCGGCCGAGCCCAGCGCCACCAGGCCACAGCCAGCCTGGATGATGTCGTCGAAGGCGGGCTTGTCGCGATGCGGGCCGTCCTGGCCGAAGCCGGTGGCCATGCAGTAGACGATGCGCGGATTGATGCGCGCCACGTCGGCATAGCCAAAGCCGAGCCGTTCGATCGCGGCCACGCGCATGTTGTGCACCAGCACGTCCGCGCTCGCAATCAGGCCGCGCAGCGCCTCGGCGCCGGCGGGCGTCTTCAGGTCCAGCACGACCGAGCGCTTGTTGCGGTTCAGCGCCAGGTAGATCGAGCTCATGCCCGCGTGCTGCGAGACTCCGTTGGCGCGCATCAGGTCGCCCTCGGGCCCTTCGATCTTGATCACGTCGGCGCCGAAGTCGGCCAGCACTTGCGTGGCCATCGGCCCCAGCACGACGGATGTGAGGTCGAGCACGCGGATGCCGTCGAGCGGTCCGGTGGGCGTGGTGGCGGGTTGGCTCATCGGGGTCCCCCTTTCAACGGCGCTTGAATACCGGCGTGCGGCGCGCGGCCATGGCGGCGACGCCTTCGCGGAAGTCCTCGCTCCGGAATTGCCCGCGCTGCATCGCCAGCTCGCGCTGGTTGACCTCGGCAATGCGCTCGGCCAGCCCATCGCGCAGCGTGGCGCGAGTGGTTTCGACAGCGAGTGGAGCGGAGGCGGCGATTTCCTGCGCCAACGCCATGGCGCGGGCGCCGACTTCTTCCTTCGGCACCAGCGCATCGGCCAGCCCGATTTCCACCGCTTCGGTGCCGCTGATACGGCGCCCGGTATAGAACAGCAGCGCGGCCTGTTGCTCGCCCACCAGCCGCGGCAGCGTGACGCTCAGGCCAAAGCCCGGGTGGAAGCCAAGCCGGTTGAAGTTGGCGCTGAAGCGCGCCTCGGCGCAGGTCACGCGGAAGTCAGCCACCAGCGCCAGGCCCAGGCCGGCCCCGACCGCTGCACCCTCCACCGCGGCGACGATGGGCTTGCGGTTGCGGTACAGCTTCATCGCATGCACGTAAAAGCCGGCGGGATCGTTGGCGACGTCGCCCTGGCCGGCGCCGCTGAAGTCGGCACCGGCGCAGAAGGTGCCGACGCCGGAAGCCAGCACGATGGCGCGGCAGTCATGGTCATCGTCCAGCGCCAGCAGGGTGTCGGCCAGGCGCCGCATCGCCTCGGCATCGACATAGTTGTGCGGCGGGCGGCACAGCACGATGCGGGCCACATGGCCCTCGCGGGTGAGCTGGATTTCGGCGTCGGATGACATGCGGAGCGCTCCTCTTGGTTGGGGAGCACCCAGTATTCGCGCTGCGCCGCCGCACCGCTATACTCGGATTTCACTTACTGAAATTACAAAGCGATGCCGGACGCTGTGCCGTCACAAGCCTCCACCCGCCGGGTCACGCACCAGACCGGCCGCTTTACCCGCGAAACCGCCGGCAGCCAGTCGCTGGAGCGGGGGCTGTTGCTGCTGCGCGCTTTCCGTGTCGGCACCACCAGCCTGACCAACGCCGAGCTGGCGGTCCGCACCGGCCTGCCGCGCCCCACCGTCAGCCGGCTGACGCGCTCGCTGGTGGATGCGGGTTTCCTGCGTTACGACGTCAACGACCGCGCCTACCGCCTGGCGCCGGCGGTGCTGAGCCTGGCCGATGCCTTCCGCCAGGCCAACCGCGCGCCGGATATCGCGCTGCCGCTGATGCGCAAAGTGGCCGAGGCCGACAAGGTCAACGTGGGGCTGGCCGTGGGCGACCAGCTCGAGATGGTGTACCTGGCGGCGATCCGGCACAGCGGCGACGTGGTGTCGCGCACGCGGCGCGTGGAGCCGGGCTCGCGCGTGCCGATGGAGCTGACGGCGATCGGGCTGTCATGGCTGGCGGCGCAGCCGCCGGGTGTGCGGGAAGACATGCTGGAGGGCATTGCTGCGCGCCAGGGCAAGGCCTGGGCCGGCATGCGTGCGGGCGTTTTGCGCGGCATTGCGCAGGCGCAGCGGCAGGGGTATTGCACCGCGGCCTACCAGCCGGGGCATCTGCTGGCCGTGGGCGCGGCATTCTGCGGCCCGGACCAGCAGCTATACGGGCTCAATATCAGCTTCCCGTACGCGGAAGACCAGCACAGCCGCGACGATGCCCGCGTGCGCTATGCAGCGAAGCTGCAGAGGCTGGTAGCCGATATCCAGGCGGCCTGGCAGCGCGCGGCCGCCTAGTCCCATCTCAATACACCGACGGCATTCCCTCGGGCCGGTTCTTGAAGCGCCGGTGGATCCAGTAGTACTGCTCCGGCATGGTCTCGATCTGCGTTTCCAGGAAGGCATTCATGCGGCGCGAATCCTCTTCCACGCTGCCCGACGGAAAGCCTTCCAGTGCGTCGAAGATGCGCAGCCGGTAGCCGCGGTAGTCGGGCAATACCTCGGTGGTGAATGGCACCACGCGCGCGCCGGTCATGCTGGCCAGGCGCGAGGCAGAGGTCAGCGTGCAGGCCGGCACGCCGAAGAACGGCACGAATACAGAGTCGTTGATGCCGAAGTCCATGTCCGCGGCCAGCATCACCGGGCAGCCCGAGCGCAGCGTGCGCACCACCTGCTTGCCGCTGCCGCTGCGCGGGATCATCTCGGCGCCGAAGCGGCCGCGCTGCGTGCGCGAGATCTCTTCCAGCATGGGGCTGGACATCCTGGTGTACAGCGACGCGACCGGGTGGCGCATCGAATAGAACATGCAGCCGGCCTCGATGCCGACGAAATGAAAGCCCATGAAGATGGTGGGCTGCTCGGTGCAGCTTGCCAGGTCGATGCGCGTGTCGAGTTCGATCAGCTTGCCCAGGCGCTCGGCACTGCCGAACCACTGCACGCCGCGCTCCAGGTAGCTGCGCAGCACGTGGCCGAAGTGGCTGCGTGCCAGCCGGTCGCGCGTGGCTTCGTCCATGTCCGGAAAGCAGAGTTGCAGGTTGGTATGGACGATGCGGCGCCGGCGGCTGGGAATGCGGTACAGCAGCTTGCCGATGCCGTCGCCCAGCCGTGCGGTGACGCCATATGGCAATGCGGCGAAAAACTTGAAGACTGCGGTGGTCAGTGCGGCCTGGAGCCGATGGGTCATGAAGATCCTTTGAATGCGGTGGCAGCGGCGGCGGGCGGGGCCCGGCGGGCCGCTGCGCGGCAATGGTTCGGCGCCACGGTCTGGTGGCGGGCGGAGTGCGCGCAACGAAAAGGCGCAAGCGGGAAGAGCAATTGCCGGCAGCCCAGCGAAAGGCGGGCGGCGCCTGGCGCGGCACGGTGTGCGGCGTCGGGGCTGAGACCGCGGGCAAGGCAGGAAGTGCGCTGTGGCGTCCGCCCCGGCGCGGCGCGCGGGTGTGTTGGGGCGGCAAAAGTGCGCTATGCGTCGCTGCGCAAGCTGGGTCTGAAGCGCGCACTGTAGCACGGCCGCGCTATCGGCTTTGTATTGAACCACGGGTGGCGCCTGCACTTGCGTCAAGGCACCGCGGGGCGCCCATCTAAAGCGCGGTCAGCGATTCCAGAACGGCCGTCGCCGGTTCCGTCCCGGCGGCGCAATGGTGGGCCGTGCGTACCGTTGCCGGCACCGAGCGTGAGCGGCGATAGATGCGGCGCAGAACGTCAGGCCGCAGCAGCCGGATGTGCCGATGGTGCACTTCGATCTGCCCGGCTTCGGCAAGGCGGGAGAAGAGCCGGCTGATGGTCTCCAGCTTGAGCCCCAGGTAGCTGCCGATCTCCTCGCGGCTCATGCGCAGCACGAACTCGTTCGGCGCGAAGCCGCGCGCGGCCAGACGCTCGGAATGCTGGAGCAGGAATGCCACCAGCCGTTCCTCTGCCGTCATCAGCCCGATGGTCGTCATCATGGCGCGATCGTGCTGGGCCTCCTGCGCCAGCGCCAGCACCAGGTGCCGGCGCAGCGTGGGCAGGCGCGGCAGCACCGCCTGCAGCGCGCTGACCGGCAGCACGCACAGCTGCGTGTCTTCCAGCGCCGTGGCGCTGGAAGGGTGGGTAGGCGCGAACACGCTGTCCAGCCCCAGGATCTCGCCCTGCAGGTGGAAACCCACGATTTGCGAACGACCATCCTCCGTGACCACATGCGACTTGAGCGTGCCCAGCCGCACGGCATAGATTGCCAGCGCGGGATCGCCAACCCGGTAAGCCGTCTCGCCCTTTTTCAGGCGCAGCCGCCGTGTCGGAACCGTGTCCAGTGCGGGAAGTTCGGCGGGGTCGAGGTCCGCGGGCAGGCAGGAGCGCCCCATGGGGCAGTTGGAGCAATGCTGGTCGGTCATGGCGCAAGGGCGTCGGCGCTTTCCGGCAACGTGCCGCCGGCGGCGTTCTTGTCAGTCTGGATGCCGTCCGCGGAGGGCGGGCGACATAACGCGGCGCTGACCACGCGTGGAATGGCGTGAACGGAGTGAATGGCGTCAGCCGACAGAAGGATTATCCCGCCGGCACGCGTGGTGTCTTGCCGTGTTTGTGATTATAAGAACGCCGGCGCGAGTCGGTTCCTTATTGTCGTAGCGAAATTTCTCATTCTGCTCGCGTGAATTCCGAGTGTGGAATCCGAATGCGACGATGAGATGGTCGCGGATTATCGTGGCAGGAACAAATTATCGCGCCAGGAAAATGCGATCACCGGTATTCGCTCAGGCTTTCAGCTCACGCAGGTAATAATTGATTTCCGCCAGCAGCGTGTCGTGGAATTCGCCCGGCAGCACGCGGTCGTCGGTCAGCGCCAGCAACTGGTCGATGCGCTGACGGAAGCGCCGCTCCACGCCGGCACGCGACGCCGGGGGCAGGCTGGCCGCCAGCGAGAAGAGCAACTCGCGGATGACCAGCAGTCGGGCGCCGTACTGCACCATGGCGTCGCCTTGCGTCTTGAGGTTGCGGGCGAATTGTTCCGGCAAGCCGGGCTCGGTGGAGGTTGCCGGATGCGTGGCGGGCGGGGAGGTTCCCGCGGCCGGGGTGGCTTGGGCGTCGGATTGCGCCTGGGGTTGGACCGCGTGTTGAACCTCACTGTCAGCAGCGGTTCCTGGCTTTTGGGATAGCGGCGCCGCGGCGCCCAGCATTTTTGAAAGCATGTGGATCCTGAACATGGACTTGACTCCCGGAGCGGGCAACACCATTTTTGCCGGATGGCGTTACGGCGGCCAGCCTTTGCTGATGTACGCATCATGGAAGCCGGTGCGCGGCCGGACTGTGCGAAAGGAGACAGTTCGGGGTGCCGCGCGCCGGCTCATCCCGCGGCGCCCGCGGTGGTGGGCTTGCGGCTCTTGCCGGCGCGCGCCGGCGGCATGCAAAGCCTGCAGATATAGTGTCGGCGCGGATCGTGGGCGTGCACCACGTATTTCCCGCCGCAGCATTGGCAGCGTGCCAGCTGCAGCATGCCGCGCTCGTAGAAGCGGACCAGCGTCCAGGCGCGGGTAAAGCTCAGTTCGGCGGCCTCGCCGATCACACCGACGTGTTCGCGGTACATGCGGAAGCCGGCCAGCATGGCGCGGGTGCCATCGAGGCCGCCGCCTCGCCGCATGAAGCGATACGCGTTGAGCAGCATCGAGGCATGGGCATTGGGGCGCCACGTGACAAACCAGTCCGTCGAAAATGGCAGCATGCCCTTGGGTGGCGACACGCCGCACAGCTCTTTGTACAGTCGGAGCAGGCGCACGCGCGGCAGCGACACTTCTGATTCCAGCACCTGCAGCCGGGCGCCGAGACCGATCATCTCGACGGCAAGGCGCGTCTGTTCCATGTCCTGCAGCACACTCTTGACGGGCATGCCGGCATGCGGGGGTTCGGCGGGAATGCGTGCGTCCATTGTTTTCAGGGCAGGGGATGGGAAAATCGGGTGGCGGGAATATCGGGGCACAATACGGTTTCCGATAGTCATGACCCGCCACGCTATTTTTCGCGGTTTGTAAACGGGAGCGTCGACGGGGTTTGCCGTGGTATGCCGTTGAATCGCGACGGATTCTATGGCCTGATCTGGCGATTACCATGATATGTGTCAAGAATCGCATTTTAGTGACATTAATACGTCGCATTTGCTGTTTCCCAACCCTAATTTTCCGTATTCGTGTAGGAGCAGCGCCCACACGCTATCGGACGGACGCCGGTTTCCCCTGTAGTCCCATGCGTTACCCTGCAAGAACACCAACGACTCGGGAGCAACCCATGGCAGCGAACTTCCTCATCAGGCAGACGCCCCAAGGCTGGGAACTGACGGTCGAAAGTGCACGCAAGGGCCTGGTTCATTGCGCAGACCGGGAAATCGCCGTCAATATCGGCACAGCCGCGGCCAGGCGGCGCGGCGTCGAGCTGATCGTGCAGGAAGAAGATGGCGGCTTCAACACCCCGCGGGGCTTTGCGCAGCCCCTGGCCGCCTGAGCGTCGAGGCAACGCACAGAAGAGACACCACCGACAGCACATCGGGAAAACCGGCGCCAGGCAGGCCGGCCTCCGCATTTCCCTCCCTTCGCCGCCTTTGGCGCCGCGAAGGATGCCTTTACAACGGTGGGCGCTTTTTACCCATGGCGCCCGCTGTTTTGCTTGCACGGCAGTTGCCGCGCGCTGCGAATCGACGCGCTGTCCGTGTGTGATCCCAGTGGTATGGAACTTGCGCCCCAGAGCGACTGGCGCGGCGCGGCTGCGAAAGCGGCGCCGTGGTTTCCAATCAGCGGAGACATCAATGAATATATCCCGTAATGAAGGCGGCGGCTCCTGGTGGCGCGAGGACCGCGACGATGATGACGTGCGCCGCAACCGTGGCGAACGTAGCCGGCAAGGGCCAGGGCAAGGGCAGCAATGGCAGGGCCAGGGACAACGCCAGCCGTGGCAAGGCCAGGGCCGCGGTGAGGATCAACGAGATCCGCGCGGCTACGGCGAAGGCCGCTACGGCCAGCGTGGCGGCTCGGCCAGTGATTATGGCGAAGGCCGCTATGAAGGCCGGCAGTGGCATGAGAGCGATGTGCGCGAAGGTGGCTACTACGGTAGCCGCCAGGGCGCTGGCCGCGAGGACTGGCAGCAGGCCGGCCAACGGCCGCCATGGGAAGACGAGGACACGCGGCGGCCCAGCGGGGGCGGCAGTTTGCGCGACGAATGGGGCGAAAGCCGGCGTGGCATGACTGGACGCCAGGGCGGCATGGAAGGGCGCGGCCGCTATGAACAGGGCTACGGCATTTCCGATTACGCCTCGCCGGGCGCGCAGACACGTCGCCCGCAAAGCGGGCAGTCGCGCACGTCCTCGTATGGCTGGGAAAGCGGCTGGGATGAAGACGAGTCAGGCCGCACCGGCATGTATGAGCGTCCCGGATCGGCGGGCCGCCGGATCGGCGAACCGGGCAAGGACGCGCCAGGGGCGCGCGAGTCCGCGTACGGCACGATGCGCGGCCGCGACCGGGTCGGCCCCAAGGGCTACCAACGCAGTGACGAACGCATCCGCGAAGAAATCTGCGAGCGCTTGGCCCATGCTCGCCATGTCGATGTGCGCGACGTGGAAGTGGAGGTGCAGGGCGGCGTGGTGCGCCTGAGCGGCAACGTACAGGACCGGCGCCAGAAGTACTCCATCGAGGAAATCGCCGACGACGTGTTCGGCGTGCGCGAGATCCACAATGCCGTCAGGCTCGGCTCGCCCGGAGCGTTTGGCGTGTCCGGCATTTCGGAAGGCATGCAGGGCACGCAAGGGTCGATGGGGACCGCACGGACCTCAGGCAGCACCACAGGGACCTCTCAGACCGGCGCTTCGTCGCAAGGGCAAGTCAGCGGCGTCAGCAGCTCGGGCAGCGCCACGGGTTCCAGCGCCAGCAGCTATGGCGGCGGCATGGAAACCGGCAGCGGCGGGCCCGGCCAGGGCCGCGACAGCACCGGCGGCACCACTCGCCACTAGCGGCAAACATGGCCGTGCCTGTAGTGGCGCGGCCATGTCACCATGGCGGAAACTGCGTGCTTGCAGCCCAGCTCAACCGGCTGGCGGTTGCGCACCTCTTTGCGCCTCTCTTTGCGCCTCTCTTTGCGCCTCTCTTTCCGCTTCCCGTTCCGCTTCAGGCAGATTGCTGCCTGGCTCGGCCACGCGGCGATGCCGCTCGGCCAGCACGTCCGCCGGCGTCAACATCGAAATGGCGGCGCGCAGCTTGTTCTGCCAGCCGGTAATGACTTCACCTTCGCCGCGCATCATCGCGTCGAAGCCGATCCGCGCCACTTCGGCCGGATCGTCCTTCTTTTTCTGCGCGAGTTTGGTATCGAGCATGTCGGCGCGCTCGAAGAATTCGGTTTCCGTCGTGCCCGGCATCAGGCATGTCACGGTCACGCCGCTGCCCAGCAATTCATGCCGCAGCGCATACGAGAACGAATCCAGGAAGGCCTTGGTGGCGTTGTAGACCGCCTGGTAGGTGCCCGGCAGAAAGCCCGCGATCGAGCCGGTGATCAGGATGCGCCCGCTCTGCTGCTCGCGCATGCGCTGGCCCACGCGGTGCAGCAGGTCCAGGGTGCCGGTCACGTTGGTTTCCACCACGCGCTGGATTTCGGCAAAGTTCTGGTCCAGGAAGGCGTGGCCGAGGCCGCGGCCGGCGTTGGCGCACAGCACGTCGACGCGGCGGCCGCCCAGCGCGGCCCACACCTTGTCGACGCCTTCGGGCGTTGACAGGTCCGCGAGCAGCGCCACCACTTCCGCGCCTTCGTCGCGCAACTGCTCGGCGGCGATCTCGATCTGCGGCTCGTCCGCGGCGATCACCAGGTCATAGCCCCGGTCCACGCAACAGCGCGCCAGTTCATAGCCGATACCCGACGATGCACCGGTGACGACGGCGAGCAGGCCGGTGCGCGGCGCCGGGCCAGGGGTGAGGGGGGTGTCAGACACGGTGGCCTCCAGAACAGGGAATCTGTATATCGAAGGCTGCAAGGCGCCACACCGGCGCAGCCTATTTTTACCGCCGCTTTGTAAGGTTTAGCGACGCCGTCAGCCCACACGCCGCCAGGTGCGCACGCCCATCCAGACGCCAAGCAATGCCACCAGCGTGGTAAGCAACGCCAGCACCGCGGTGGCGGCGGGCTCGAGCGAGCCGAACCAGGCAAAGGCGTCGGTGCGGCGCCACAGCACCCACGCCAGCGTGGCGGTGGCCACCACCAGTCCGGTCTGCGTCAGCGCATCGACCAGCCGCATGGGACCGCGCGCGGTACCGGCCAGCGGATCGCGTCGGGCTTCCGAGGCAGTGATTTCGGGGTCTTCCATGGCGAAGGACGGTGGGATGGCGATGCCTTAGCCGTGCAAGAGCCGTTCCCGGGCGTAAGCGCCGGCGGGCGTGTCAGAACACCCCGAGGGCCAGTCCGGCCGCCAACGCTTCCCCAAGCTCCGCGCACTTCGCAAGGTCCTCGGCCCCGATCTGCTTGGGCGCGAGAATCCGCTCAGGCGTCTGCGCATGCGTGCAGACGATCAGGCCGGGCGCCACGCTGTTGAGCCGCCATCCGGTGGCGATGCGGTCGATCTGGCGCAGGGCATTCTGCCCGTCGCTGCCGGCGCAGATCATGGTGGCGTAGGGGCGGCCATTGATGCGATCGAGTGCCGCGTAATAGCAGCGGTCGAAGAAGTCCTTCATCATCCCGGCCATTGCGGCCAGGTTCTCGGGGGTGGCAAACAGGTAGCCGTCGGCTGCCAGGACATCGTCCGGGCCGGCTTTGCTGGCCCGCTTGAGGATGACCGTAATGCCGGACTGAGCGCGCGCGGCGTCTGCCGCCGCTTCCGCCATCTGCCGGGTGCCTCCCGTCATCGTGTGGTAAATGATCAGCAGGGTCTTCATGCGTGCGGGGTGGCGGTGGGCGGTACGCGAAAGACTGTATCACGCGGCCGGCCATCCCCTGCCGTGTCTCGCCTTGCCACGGTAGCGTGATGCGCAGTGACGCCAAGGGAACTTATGGGGTGGCCGCCCGGACTGAATGGTATCGGCGCCAGCGTTAGAATGTCGCGCCAGCCACTGCGCCTCAGGAGTCCCACCATGTTTGTCCGCCGCCCGCCCCGATCCCTCTCCGCCACGCTCGTGCTGATGCTTGCGGCCGCGTGCGCGCAGGCGGCGCTGGCGGCCGGCAAGGACCAGGCACCCCGGCCGCGCGGCAAGGACGAGGCGCCCGAAGCGCCGATTGCCTGCATGAAGGCCGTGAAAGCGGCGCTGCCCAATCCGGCAACGTTCAAGTGGATCGCCGGCCAGACCCGCAAGGTGGCGGAAGACGCCTACAGCGTGGTGGCCGATGTCGAATACCGGGCGCAGGATGGCGCCGTGCGCAAGGCCAAGGTGCAGTGCGACGTGATGCGCGCACCGGGCAACCAGTTCATCGTTCCGAAGGTCCGGTTGCCGCAGTAATCCTCTCCGGCCGCGGTCCCGCGGCCTTGCCTTCCCGAACGCGATCCGGCCTCTGAACAGTGTGAGCGCTTCATCGCAATTTGATGTGGACACTGTCCAGCTCCTTTGCTAGCCTATGTGTACAGCATCCACAAAAGCATGCTCCCAGGCTGTAGCGCCGTGCTGCTGCCGTTTGTGGGTACCTTGCCAAGGAGACCGACGATGGAAATCGAAGCGCAGAAGGAACACCGCTGGCTGCAACGCCTGGTCGGAGACTGGATCGCCGAAGGCGAAGCGATGATGGGGCCGGACCAGCCGAAGCAGAAGTGGGAAATCCCCGAGCGTGTCAGCAGCGTGGGAGACGTTTGGGTGCAGTGCGTGGCGCAAGGCGACATGCCGGGCTGCGGGCCAGCCACCACTGTGATGACGCTGGGCTACGATCCGGCGCGCAAGCATTTCGTGGGCACCTTTATCGGCTCGATGATGACCCACCTGTGGATCTATGAGGGCGACCTCGATGCCAGCGGCCAGCAACTGACGCTGCGCGCCGAAGGGCCGGACTGCTCTGGCAACGGCCGCATGGCGCAGTACCGCGACGTGATCACCTTCAAGGACGACGACCACCGCCTGCTGACGTCCTACATGCAAGACGAGAATGGCGAGTGGACGGAGTTCATGAGCGCGACCTACCGCCGCAAGCGTTAGCAGGCAAGCAGGTAAGCGAGCCGGCCGCCGCTAAGTGCGCCCGCCGGCCAGCTTCGACAGCCGCCCGAGACGGCCGCCCGGCCTGGGCGGCTCGTCGTGCCCGCGTGCCGCGCGGCGCTCGGCATTGCGCCGTCGCCGGCTGCGCAACAGCAGCAGCACCGATGCGGGAAGCATCAGCACCAGCAACAGCAGCCCGAAGGTCAGCAGCCCCGGATTGCGCGCCGCGGCCGCGACGCGGTCGACCAGGGCGGCCGAGACCAGGATGCCTGGCAGCATCCCCAGCGCCGTGCCGATCAGGCAGTCGCGCAGGCTGATGCGCGAGGCGCCCACCACCAGGTTGACCAGCGAGAAAGGCGCCAGCGGCACCAGCCTCAGCACCACCATCGCCAGCACGCCATGGCGGCCCAACTGGTGGCTGACGCGGTTGAGCCGTCTGCCGCCAAAACGGCGCACCGTAGCGCGCCCCAGCACGCGTCCGGCCAGGTAGCCGGCACAGGTGCTGACGATCGTGCCGCACAGCGCGAGCGCCGCACCGTAGAGGGGGCCGAACACGACCACGGTCACCAGTATCAGTATGGTCACCGGTATCATCGTCACGGCACCGGCAAGGTACACGCCCATCATCGCCAGCGGCGCGAAGGGCATGTCGTCGAGCCGCTCGACCAGGGCCAGCAACGCCCGGAAATCTGCCCACTCCCGCAGCGGCGTATAGCGCCAGGCGAATGCCAGCCCCGCGAGCACCAGCGCCAGTGTCACCAGCGCCCCCACGCGTCCGATCACGCGCGGGCGGGCCTCGTGGCTGACGAATTCCGCCAGCACCTGCTCGCTGTCGATGCGCTCGATCGGGTCCAGCAGATGGTCGGCGGGCGAGGCGGCGTCGAGGTCTTCCGGCAGCGGCGGCTCATAGTCTTCGAGCGTGCGCCCTTCGGGCCGCTGCAGCGAGCGGATCGCCGCCAGCAGGCTGCGGGTGTCGGCGACGACGGCCTGGAATTCTTCTGGCGCTACGCCCAGATGTTCGCCCAGCAGCCTCGCGCGCATGGCCGCGATGACCTTGCGCACGCGCTCGTCGCCGCCCGAGGTGACCACCACATTGCACTCGGTGTCGAGCCCGAGCGAGCGGTTGCTGAGGTTCGACGAACCGATGGTAATGAAATCGTCGTCGATCACCGTCACCTTGCTGTGCACGTTGACGCAATCGGGGTGTAACCCCGGGATGATCGGGCAGAACAGCCTGAAGCGCCCGTAGGTATCGGCCGCATGCAGCTTGCGGTACAGGCGCGCGCGCAGCACGCCCATGCTGTGCGCCTCAAGCCAGCCGCTTTCGTTGCGGCGCGAGACCAGCACGATGTCCGGGCCGTCTTCGCGCCCCAGCCGCGCGGCCAGGGCCTTGGCGATCACGCCGGAGCTGAAGTACTGGTTCTCCATGTAGACACTGTGCCGCGCCGAGGCAATGGCATCGCGCATCAGCATGCGGATCTCGCTGACGCCGGGTTCGTCTTCGGTAGCGGGCATGGTGCGCGCGATGCCGACCCGGACGTCGGTCAGCTCAGGCGCGAGCGACGGCGGCCATGGATCCGACGACGTCGGCGCAGGCGCCCGCGGTCGCTTGCCGGTGGCCCGCAGCCAGCGCGCCGCGCACAGGATGCCCAGCGCAGCAGCGGCCCGCCCATCGAGCGCGCACTGCACGTCATGGAAAGGTGGATAGGGCTTGCCTTCAGCCATGCGCAGCGGCGCCTTGGGGGCGTGGCTGTTATCGTCCCAGCGGCGCAGCGTCAGGTCGAGCCCGCCGACAAAGGCCATCTTGTTATCGATCACCACTACCTTCTGGTGGTGCGAGGCGCCGGGCGGATGATTGCCGTCCAGCTTGAATGACAGATGCCGGTGCGCCTGCCAGTGCGCGCTGGCCGAGGGCAGCCACTCGCGCTCCAGCGCCATCACCATGGCGTAGTCCCAGCTCAGGATGTAGATGCGCAGATTGGGGCGCTGGTCGGCCAGCGCACAGAGGAAATCGCGCAGGCCCGCAGGCAGGCCGTCAGTCACGCCCTGGGGCACCAGTTCCATGCGGCTGTCGATGTCCCAGCCCAGAATAAAGATGGTGTGCTCGGCCAGCGGCAGCGCCTCGCGCAGCGCGCGGAAGTAGGCATCGGCATCGACCAGCATGGCAAAACGCTGGCATGGCTCGACACGCCAGCAGTTGCGGCCCGGCTCCAGCTTGAAACTGGCCGGCTCCTGGAACTCATGCGGTGTGTCCGGCGCGACGTGCGCCGTGGTGCCGGGCGGATTCTGTTGCCTCATGTCGCACCTCAGGGGAGATTATCCTGAAGCGTCGCGCAAATTCCGTACCGGAGGTCTGAGAGAGGGGCGCCGGACGCCTTGCGCGTATGGCGGGCGCGGCATAGGCGCATGCCCGGGGGATGCAGAGCCCGGATCGCTGCGCGGCTCCGTGGCGTTGTGCCTGCACTGCGCGTGGGTCGTGCCTGGACACTCCGTGTGCCCTGCGTGTGCTCTTTACCGGCCTTTGTAAGAAGGGGGTACCGGAGCGCCGGTATCAGGGGAGAACTCGTCGCGACGAAGCATGGCCGCGCGGCAGCGCCGCCGGGCGTGCGATACCCCAGGCGTCGAGCAGCGGCTGGAAGTGCGGCGTGCTCTCGCGCGGTGGCGGCGAAACGCGACGCGGTGGCGGCAGCGGCCTGCCGGTCAGCATCAGCGGTGTGTCGGCCTGTGCCGGCATTTCCGGCTCGCCAACGTAGGCGACGACGCCCATCTGACGGGCGGATTTCAGTGCGCGGGTCAGTTCCGCGGCGCTCAGGCGGCTGGCGGCGGCAAGCCGGTGCCGGGGCATCGGCCCCTTGGCTCGCAGGGTGGAAATCAACGCCAACACGCATTCCCGGGTGGTTCGATTCATGTCGCTGCGTCACGAAAATGGTGCAGCGGCGAGTGCCCTGGCAGAGCGCGCCGCATGCGGAAGCCCATTCTTTCGCAGGGGTCATATCTTTGCCAAGCCGATATGACACTTGTTCACATTTGCCGGGAGAGTGATATTTCCTGATCGTGGTCAATGCGGCGAGCGTTGAGGAGCCGGCGCTAGGGCCGGCCTGTGATGTCGGCGGCCCATACGCATCCCGCCGCCGCGCGACTCGCCGTTCGCGGCGGGAAGCACGTGGATGCGTGACGTCGTGGTGGTCTCCGAGGAAGAAAGGGAAGGAAATGGAAAAGCCCGAAAAAAGAACCGAATAGCGGTTTTACAGATTGACTGACTTTCTATCCGATGCGATGGCCAGCGGCTATCGGTCGCGGTCCTACCAGCGCTGCCGGGCCATGTCGCGCCTTCGGCTGACATCGCGGTAGGACGAATGCCGACTTATTCGGCCGCCATGCCTTGCTACGATCCAATTGCCGGTTGGGCGAGCGGCTTGCCCGATCATGCTGTCCCGATCTTTTCCATCCTGGCGGCGCATGCCGCATCCACACGAAGCAAGGAGATCGTCATGAGAAAGCTATTCGCACTGTTTGCCCTCGCTGGCGTGATGCTGGTTACTGGTTGCAACACCCTGGCCGGCGCAGGCAAGGACATCGAACGCGGCGGCGAGAAGGTACAGGGCGCGGCGGAAACCACCAAGCAGAAGATGTAAGCACCCCCGCCTCGGTCGGTACCAGCAAAGCGGCCCGCGCCTCCTGGCGCGGGCCGCTTTTCGTTCGGGCTGGTGCGGGTGTGCCTTCAGCCCGCCGCCACCGCCGGCGCGCGCATCTCGTCGACGCGGCTGCGGCGCCAGCTTGCTGGCGGCTGGCCGAATTCGCGCTTGAAGGCGCGGCTGAACGCGGCCTCGGAGTCATAGCCCACCGCGCACGCGATCTCGCCGATGGAGCGATTGCCGCTGCGCAGTTCGGCGGCCGCGGTGCGCAGCCGCCAGTGCGCCAGGTATTGCATCGGTGGCTGCCCCAGCAGATCGGTAAAGCGCTGCGCCAGCGCCGAGCGCGACAGGCCCACGTTGCCCGCGAGTTCATCCACCGTCCACGGATACGCCGGGCGCGCATGCATGCGCGACAGCGCGCGCCCCACGTACCGATCGCGCAGCGCGGCCAGCCAGCCGCTTTCA
This sequence comes from Cupriavidus necator, assembly GCF_040578825.1. Classification (GTDB taxonomy): domain Bacteria; phylum Pseudomonadota; class Gammaproteobacteria; order Burkholderiales; family Burkholderiaceae; genus Cupriavidus; species Cupriavidus necator_E. Next base: position 152,131 of record NZ_JBEFLI010000004.1, read on the forward strand.
TTGTCGGGCAGCGTGTCGATGCAGCGGCGCACCGCCTGTACGAAGAGCAGTTCGGACAGCTTGGCCAGCACCGTGGCACTGCCCGCGCGCGGTTCAGCCGCTTCCGAGGTGGCGAAGGCCAGCGCCGACGCCAGCCAGGCCGACTCGAGCCCGCTACCCAATCCCACCTTGAACAGCCGCGGCAGCGACGTCAGCAACGGGTTGCCCATGGTGTCGTCGAACCCGAGAAAGCCGCACACCATGCGCGTGGTGTCGCCGCCCCCGCCGTACGACACACGCATGACTTCGCCGGGGCTGTTGCGCAGCATGTCCGAGACCAATGGCGCGGAGGGGATCGGCTGCAGGCGCAAGTCGCTGCCCAGCACATGCGGTTCGCCTTGCGGCACCACCAGCAACTCGCCGGTCTCGACACACAGGCCCGGGCCGCTGCCGTCGACCAGCCGCGCCCAGCAGATGCCTTCGGTGATGAGGTGGTAGGAGACCACGCGGTCGGTGCCAGGCAGGAACGCGGCGCGCAATTCAGCATCCGCTTCAGAGACCAGGCACCACGGCGACTTGAACTCGCCGTTGAGGAAGACGGCGCCGCTTAGCTGCACCGCGCGCAAGAGGTCGGACAGGGCATCCATGGTCACATTCCTCCAGATCCGGAGTTTCGCGCAAGAAAGCCGGACGCCCGATCATATGGGCGAGGGGACCGGGCTCCGATACTAGCACCGTGCCCGATGCCGGACAACGTGGACAAAGGCGTAGACAAAGGCGGCGGCACGAATCACACCCGCAGGAGACAACCCCCATGGAAACGCTTTCCCAATCCGGTACCAACACGGATACCAGCACTGATGCCAGCGCCGGCGCGCAGACCGACTGGCTCGCCCTTGCCGCGGCGCTGGGCCGCACCTTCGATGCGCGCGCGCCGGAGATCGACGCCAGCGAGCAGTTCGTCAGCGCCAACTACGACGACCTGCGCGCACACCGCTTCTTTGCCGCCGCCGTGCCGCAGGAGCTGGGTGGTGGCGGACTTTCGCACAAGGAGTTGGGCGCCGTGCTGCGCGAACTGGGCAAGTACTGCGGCTCGACCGCGCTGGCGTTTGCCATGCACACGCATCCGGTGGCCACCGCCGCATGGCGCTGGCGCAATCAGAAAGCGCCGGTCGAAGGCCTGCTCAAGCGCGTCGCGGGCGAGCAGGTGGTACTGCTGGGCAGCGGCGGTTCGGACTGGCTGCAGGGCAGCGGCACGGCCACCCGCGTGGAAGGCGGCTTTCGCGTGGACGGGCGCAAGATCTTCGCCAGCGGCGCGCCGGTGGCAGACCTGTTCATGACCTGCGCGGTCTATGACGATCCGGAAAGCGGGCCCACGGTGCTGCATTTCGCGCTGCCGATGAAGTCGCCGGGCGTGCGCGTCATGTCGAACTGGCACACGCTGGGCATGCGCGGCACCGGCTCGCACGATGTGGAGCTTGAAGGCGTGGTGGTACCGGACAGCGCCATTGCCGCGCGCCGGCCGCAGGGCGTCTGGCATCCGATGATGCATACGGTGGCGATGATCGCGATGCCGCTGATCTATGCGGTCTACGTCGGCGTTGCCGAAGCCGCGCGCAATATCGCGCTGCAGCTCGCACGCAAGCGTCGCCTGAATGCGCATGCGGTGGCAACGGCGGGGCGCCTGTGCACCGAGGCCGAGGCTGCCGGCATGGCGCTGAATGCAATGTTCGACGCGGCCTCCGGCCCGGCGCCGGGCGCGGTCACCACCAACCGCATCATGTGCGGACGCGCGCTGGCCGCGCGTGCGGTACTGGGGACGGTCGAGGCCGCGATGGATCTGGCCGGCGGCGCGGGCTTCTATCGCGATGCCGGACTGGAGCGGCGCTTCCGCGATGCGCAGGGCGCGCGCTTCCATCCGCTGCAGGCGGGCGCGCAGCAGGAGTACGCGGGGCGCATGGCACTGGGCCTGGATATCGATGCGCCGCCCGGCGAGGTGCAGCCGGTGGCGCAACAGGCCGCGCAATGAAGCCCGCGCTCGCGCCGCTGGCGTTTGCCACGGAGGCCTGCAACGACAGCGCCTTTGACGACGAGGCCATCGGCATCGGCCACGACGAAGGCGCCCGGAGTTCGCTGCGCGATGCGCTGGGGCAGTTTGCCACCGGCGTCACGGTGGTCACCGCTGCCGGCGCCGACGGCCAGCCTGTCGGCGTCACCATCAACGCCTTTGCCTCGGTGTCGCTGGCGCCGCCGCTGCTGCTGTGGTGCCTGGCGCGCGCCTCCGGCAGCCTGCCGGCGGTGCGCGCGGCCCCTTGCCATGCAATCAACGTGCTGGCGAGCGGGCAGCAGGCCCTGTGCGAGCGCTTTGCCGCCCGCGGCATCGAGCGCTTTGCCGGCGCCGATTGCCGTCCGGGGCCGTGCGGCACGATGTTGATCGCGGGCGCGCTGGCGTACTTCATCTGCCGGCACCGCTCGGTACGCGTGGTGGGCGACCATGTGGTGTTCGTGGTGGAGGTGGTGGCGTACGGTGCATCGCCCGGTGCGCCGCTGGTGTTCCACGGCGGCGGCTTTGCCGCCGTCGCCAGCGCCGACAAGCCCGACAAGCCATAGCCCGCTACGCGCGCTCGGCGCGCTTGCCGGCGATCACCAGCGCAATGCCGCCCAGCACCGCGGCCGCGCTCAGTGCGAGGCGCAGGCTGAGCGCTTCACCCAGCAGCAGAATCCCGCCCACCGCCGTAATGACCGGCACGCTGAGCTGCACGGTCGCGGCGGTGGCGGACCTGAGCTGCGGCACCACCGTGTACCAGATGACGTAGCCAAGCCCGGAGGTGATGGCGCCGGACAGCAGTGCATACAACAGTCCTGCGCCGTCCAGCGAGCGCTGCGCCTGGATGACCGCGCCCAGTGCCAGCGCCATCGGCACCGCGCGCACGAAGTTGCCCGCCGTGGTCGAGACCGGATCCGCGGCACGCTTGCCGCGCAGCGAATAGACGCCCCAGGCGATGCCCGCTGCGATCATCAGCAGCGACGACGCGAGCGGCGGCGTCTGCAGGCTGGGCAACAGCAGCCATACCAGCCCCGTCAGCGCCATCGCCAGGCCGACCCACTGCTGCGCGCGCAGCGGCTCGCCCGCATAGAGGCCATAGCCGGTCATCGTCGCCTGCACCGCGGCGAACAGCAGCAGCGCGCCGGTGCCCGCGCTCAGGCGCTCATAGGCAAAGGAGAACGCCGCGGCGTAGCAGAACAGCGCCAGCGCGGAGATCCAGTTGCCCTGCAGCGAGGATTCCCGATGGCCCGCGCGTTGCATCTGCCGCCGCGCCAGCACGATCAGCCAGAGTACGGCCGCCGCCGCGGCCACGCGCGCCAGCGTGAAGCTGGCCGCATCGATGGTGGTGCCCTTGAGCGCGAGCCGGCACAGCAGCGAGTTGCCGGCGAACGCCAGCATTGCCAGGATCGTCAGCAGCAGGGTGCGCGCGCGCGGCATGCGTGGCGGCTTTCGGGGGCGGAGGTCGTGCGCGGGTTCAGCCGGCCGGCGGCGTGCTGTCGATGGCGTACGAGGACAGATGCTCGATCGCCTTGACCAGTGCCGAGTGGTCCCACTCCGCGCCGCCGAGGCCATCGCAGACATTGAAGAGCTGCTGGCACGATGCGGTGTTGGGCAGCCCCACGCCGAGCTGGCGCGCGGTCGACAGCGCCAGCTCAAGGTCCTTCTGGTGCAGCGCGATGCGAAAGCCCGGGTCGAAGGTGCGCTTGATCATCCGTTCGCCATGCACTTCCAGAATGCGCGAGCTGGCAAAGCCGCCCATCAGCGCCTCGCGCACGCGCGCCGGATCGGCGCCGGCGCGCGCGGCCAGCACCAGCGCCTCGCTGACGGCTTCGATGGTCAGCGCCACGATCACCTGGTTGGCCACCTTGGCGACCTGGCCGTCGCCGACCTCGCCCACGCGCGTGATGTTCTTGCCCATCAGCTGCAGCAGCGGCAGCACGCGGTCGAACACGTCCTGCTTGCCGCCGGCCATGATCGACAGCGTGCCGGCCTTGGCGCCAACCTCGCCGCCGGAAACCGGCGCATCGATGTAGTCCACGCCCAGCGCCTCGATGCAGCGCGCGAACTCGCGCGTGGCGATCGGCGAGATCGAACTCATGTCGATCACCGTGACACCGCCCGGGGTGTCGGCAAGCCCGTCGGCAACGCCTTCCTTGCCGAACAGCACCTTCTCCACGTCGGGCGTGTCGGGCAGCATCAGGATGATGGTCTCCGACTGGCGCGCCACCTCCTCGGCGTTGGCGCACGCCTTGACGCCCGCATCCAGCAGGTCCTGCGGCACGCCGCTGCGCGTATGCGCGAACACAGTATGCCCGCCGTCGACAATGTGCTGGGCCATGGGCTTGCCCATCACGCCAAGTCCGATAAAGCCGATCTTGCTCATGTAGTGTCCCCGTTGGTTGGCTATGGCTGCCGATAAGGCTCGCCGCGGGCTGCGGCGGACGCATAGATCGATGATAGTCAGTCGCAGGCAAGCGCAGACAGCGCAACGGGGTGACGGGCAGCGGCCACGCGCGTCGTGGCGCCCGCGTGGTCCGGTAACCGGTGGAAGCCTTACCGGTGTGCTGCGCTCCCGGCAGGCGGTTGGCCGAGGATCTCGCGGATGCGGGCGAGGTAGCTGTCGCCCACGGCGCGGTGCATGCGGGCGGCTTCGGCGGCGAAATCGCGCCGGCTGGGCGGACGGATGCCCAGGCTGCGGCAGATCGTCGACAGGTATGGCTTGCGCTGGTCGCCCAGCCGCAGCGCGGCGCTCTGCAAGGCGGCATCGCCGATGCGGCCGCGCAGCCAGGCCAGCACCTGGCGGTCATAGTCGTTTTGCACACGGATCAGGTGTTCCATGGCCGGACTCCTACTGTTTATCCATACAGGTACTGTAAATATATACAGTGTGCGCCGGCTAACCGGCAAGGAGTAAAGGGTGAAAGTCCCTGACAGCAGAAGATTTAGCGAATCACGCTGTCCCCGAGTCATGCGTTG
>NZ_JBEFLI010000050.1:0-52151 GCF_040578825.1 Cupriavidus necator
CCCCCCCCCGCCTCGGCTAGAATGTCAGCAGAACGCCTCCGGCCCCAAGCGCCCTTCCAGGCCGCCCTCCGGACGCAGCGCCCACCCACAGGCCATGACCGAATCCGTCATTCCGATTTTCGACCTGCGCGATCATCGCTACCGCTCGATGACGCCCAGCATTCCCGGCAAGCTGGTTGCGCCGACCGGCCTGGTGGCCGACACCCGCGGCCGGCCGCTGCATGACCTGCGCATCTCGGTGACGGACCGCTGCAATTTCCGCTGCGTCTATTGCATGCCAAAGGAAGTGTTCGACAAGGACTACACCTTCCTGCCGCATTCCGAATTGCTGAGCTTCGAAGAGATCGAACGCACCGCGCGGCTGTTCGTCGCGCAGGGTGTCGAGAAAATCCGCCTGACCGGCGGCGAGCCGCTGCTGCGCAAGAATATCGAGCACCTGGTGGAGATGCTGGCGAAGATCGAGACCGTCTCGGGCAAGCCGCTGGATCTGACGCTGACCACCAACGCCTCGCTGCTGGCGCGCAAGGCGCGGTCGCTGCGCGATGCGGGCCTGTCGCGCGTCAGCGTCAGCCTGGACGCGATCGATGACGCCACCTTCCGCCGCATGAACGATGTCGACTTCGCCGTCGCCGACGTGCTGCACGGCATCGAAACCGCACAGGCGGTCGGGCTGGCGCCGATCAAGGTCAATATGGTGGTCAAGCGCGGCACCAACGACCAGGAAATCGTGCCGATGGCGCGCCATTTCCGCCATAGCGGCATCATCGTGCGCTTTATCGAGTTCATGGACGTCGGCGCCAGCAACCACTGGCAGATGGACGAGGTGCTGCCCTCTGCCGAGGTCGTGCGCCGCATCGACGCCGAATTCCCGCTCGAGCCGATGCAGGCCAACTATTCGGGCGAGACCGCCGAGCGCTGGCGCTACCGCGACGGCAGCGGCGAGATCGGCGTGATCTCCAGCGTCACCCATGCCTTCTGCGGCGACTGCAGCCGCATCCGGCTGTCCACCGAAGGCCGGCTCTACCTGTGCCTGTTCGCCACCGAGGGCTATGACCTGCGCGCGCTGCTGCGCGGCGGCTACAGCGACCTGGAGATCTCCAACGCGATCGCGCAGGTGTGGCAGGCCCGCACCGACAATTACTCCGAGCAGCGCGGCAACCCGGCCGTGCGCCAGGCGCGCGCCCAGCGCAAGATCGAGATGTCCTATATCGGCGGCTGATCCCGCCGCCAGACTCTACCCTCCTTCATGATTGCACGCGACGATATCACCGGCCTGATCCTCGCAGGCGGCAGGGGCAGCCGCATGGGCGGCACCGACAAGGGACTGCAGCCGCTGCGCGGCACGCCGATGGCGATGCATACGATGATGCGGCTGACGCCGCAGGTCGGCGGGCTGATGATCAATGCCAACCGCAACCTGGCCGCCTATGAATCGTTCGGCGTGCCGGTCTACACCGATTCCGTGCCCGACTTCGCCGGCCCCCTGGCCGGCATGCTGGCCGGGCTCGAGCAATGCCAGACGCCGTGGATGGTGACCGCGCCGTGCGATTCGCCGTTCCTGCCGACCGACCTGGTGGCGCGGCTGGCGCAGGCGATCGAGGCCGAAGGCGCCGAGCTGGCGATCCCGGTAACGCTCGACGAAGATGGCCGGCGCCAGACCCAACCGGTGTTTTGCCTGATGCCGGTCAGTGCGCTCGAGAGCCTGGTGGCTTATCTTTCCGGCGGCGGCCGCAAGATCGAGACCTGGGCCGCCTCGCACCGGCTGGCCGAAGTGTTGTTCGACGACGCCGCGGCCTTTGCCAATATCAACACCCTGGACGAACTGCGTACGCACGAAAGCCGCTGAACAGCCGCAAAAGCGCGTCGCATTCCCTTCGCCAAACTCGCCGCCGAGCCACCATGCCCTCCCTGCAATCCGTCATTTCCTGCCTTTCGGACTACGACCCCACCGCGCTGCCGGTGGACCAGGCCAACCGCATCATCGGTGAGGTGGTAGAGCCGGTCAGCGGCGTCGAGCAGGTGCCGATCCGCAGCGCGCTGGACCGCGTGCTGGCAGAGGACATCGTCTCGCCGATCGACGTGCCGGCGCATGACAACTCGGCGATGGATGGCTACGCCTTCCAGGGCGAAGCGCTGGCTGCCGCGCAGACTCCGACGGTGGAGCTCGAAGTGATCGGCAGCGCCTTCGCCGGCGACGCCGGCACGCTCAGCCCCACCGCCGTGCAGGCGGTCCGCATCATGACCGGCGCGGTGATGCCGCCCGGCTGCGACACCGTGGTGCCGCAGGAATTCGTCGAAACCGTTGCCGACGGGGCGCGCATCCGCTTTGCCGCCGACTGCGTGCGCACCGGCGACAATCGCCGCCTGCGCGGCGAAGACCTGGCGCGCGGCCAGGCCGCGCTGCAGGCCGGTCGCGTGGTGCAGCCGGCCGACCTGGGCCTGCTGGCCTCGCTGGGCGTGGCCGAGGTGCGCGTGCGCCGGCGCCTGCGCGTGGCCTTCTTCTCCACGGGCGACGAGCTGCGCTCGATCGGCGAGCCGCTCGACCCCGGCTGCGTCTACGATTCCAACCGCTATACGCTGCACGGCATGCTGCGGCGGATGAACGTCGAGCTGCTCGACATGGGCGTGGTGCGCGACGACCCCGAGGCGCTCGAAGCCGCCTTCCGCACCGCCTGCGAGACCGCCGACGCGGTCATCACCTCCGGCGGCGTCTCGGTCGGCGAGGCCGACTACACCAAGCAGATCATGGCGCAGCTGGGCGATGTCACCTTCTGGAAGATCGCCATGCGCCCGGGCCGGCCGATGGCGTTCGGCCGCATCACTTCCAACGGCCGCGACGCGCTGCTGTTCGGCCTGCCGGGCAACCCGGTGGCCGTGATGGTGACCTTCTACCATTTCGTGCGCGCCGCGCTGCACCGGCAGATGGGCGCCAGTGTGCCGCCATTGCCGTTGTTGCGCGTGCGCAGCGCGCAGGCAATCCGCAAGAAGCCGGGCCGCACCGAGTACCAGCGCGGCATCCTGGCGCAGGCAGCAGACGGCCAGTGGGAGGTGCGCATCACCGGCCAGCAGGGATCGGGCGTGCTGCGCTCGATGAGCGAGGCCAACTGCTTTATCGTGCTCGGCCACGAACAGGATTCGGTCAAGGCCGGCGATGCGGTCGAGGTGATGCTGTTCGACGGACTGGTCTGAGCGCAGTCTGAGGCCAGACTGCGCCAGCAAGGAGCGGCGCCCGCCAGGCCTTTGTCTCAATGTGTCGTATTTGTGCCGCACATTTGCGGCTGCGGCGCGCCGCGCGCAGTGCTTTCGGCTGCCCTGCGGGCAGCGGGCTATGCGGGTGACGGTCCAGTCGTTACACTTGGCGCACGATTCAGAATTATTCGAGCTATTCCCCGTGATGAATCAGGAGATCGCCTACCTCCACCCCGTCAAGACCGCCCGCGCGCTGGTGCTGGTCTACCTGTGCTTCTCGCTGCCGATCGTTTCGCTCGGGCTGTTCGTCACCTTCATCCGCTATGGTGACCTGCCGGCGATTACTGTCTTCAGTGCGATCATCCTGAATGCGCTGATCGGCTTCGGGCTGCTGTGGCTGGCGTGCAAGGCCTATAACTGGGTGGCCGCGCGCTTTGGCGGCATTCAGGTCCACGTACGCGAACTGGCGCCCGAAGACGACTGAGCAGCGCTGAAGCCTTGGCCGGCAACATGCCGGCCGCTTCCCGACGGCCTCCTGCGAGGCCGCTTTCCTTCCCGTCCCACGGCGCTCAACCGCCGTTGTCTTCCAGCGCTGCCGGCGTGTCAGCGGCGTCCGCCGCATTGAGGCCCAGCAACTGCTGCGCGGCATCGCCCGGCAGCGCTTCCACCGTCCGCAGCTTGCGCGCCATCTGGCGCGTACGCACCTCGGCCTGCTCGATATTGCGCGCGGCGCGCTCCAGCGTATCGCGGGTCTTGGCCAGCACGTCGCCGAACTTGCCGAACTCGGTCTTGACCGCGCCCAGCACCTCCCACACCTCGCTCGACCGCTTTTCCAGCGCCAGCGTGCGAAAGCCCATCTGCAGGCTGTTCAGCAGCGCGGTCAAGGTGGTCGGCCCTGCTACGGTCACGCGGTAGTCGCGTTGCAGCAGGTCGGTCAGGCCAGGGCGGCGCAGCACTTCGGCGTACAAACCCTCGGTCGGCAGGAACAGGATCGCGAAATCCGTGGTCTGCGGCGGCGACAGGTATTTCTCGGCGATGGTCTGGGCCTCGCGCCGCAGCGCCACTTCCAGCTCACGGCCGAAGGCGATCACGCCGTCGGGGTCGCCGCGCTCCTGTGCGTCGACCAGCCGCTCGTACTGTTCTTTCGGAAACTTGGCGTCGATCGGCAGCCAGACCGGCGCGTTGTCACCGCCCGCGGCCCTCCCCGGCAACCGGATCGCGAATTCCACGCGCGCGCCGGAGTTGCGCACCGTCTCGACATTCTTGCCGTACTGCTCCGGCGTCAGCATCTGCTCCAGCAGCATCTCGAGCTGGACTTCGCCCCACGTGCCGCGCGACTTCACATTGGTCAGCACCTTCTTCAGGTCGCCCACGCCCTGCGCCAGCACCTGCATCTCGCCCAGACCCCGATGCACCTGCTCGAGCCGGTCCGACACCAGCCGGAACGACTCGCCCAGCCGCTGCTCCAGCGTGGCATGCAGCTTCTCGTCGACGGTGCGGCGCATCTCCTCGAGCTTGGCGGCGTTGTTGGCCTCGATGTCGTGCAGCTTCTGTTCGAGCGTGGCGCGCACTTCGGCCAGCCGCCGCTCATTGGCTTCCGACATCTGCGCGAGCTGCTGCTGCAGCCCGTCGCCGAAGCGGCGCAGCGAGCCGGCCTGCTCGTCGCGCGCCTGCTGGCCCTGCAGCATCAGGTGCTGGCGCACCTGCTCGAGCTGCTGGGTATTGGACTCGGTCAGCTTGGCCAGCTGCTGGGCAAAGGTGTCGATCTGGTTGTTCTGCAGCGTGGCGATGCCGGTCAGCTGCGACGACAGCGCCTGCTGGAAACGCAGCATCTGCTGCGCCGATTCGTCGCGGTTGCCGCGCGCGGCCCCGGCTACCTCTGAGCGCACCTCCCGCTCGAGCCGCTCCAAGCCGTGGACACTTTCTACGCGCACCTCGGCCAGCTGCCGCGCCAGGTCGGCGCCGGGCGAGGCCGACTGCTGGCGCAGCAGCACAACAACGAGGAGGATGACCGCGAGCAGCGCCACGGCCAGCGTCAGGAACGGAATCAGGGACATGCAGCAGAAGACAAAGTGGGCGAAACGTTACGGCCGGCTCAGCGCCGATGCGGCATCACTTCCGGGTTGATCACGGTAGGCGGGTTGCCGGCCTGCGGGCCCTGGTCGAGCGTGGCAATCAGGTTGTCGGCGGCCAGCATCGCCATCGCGCGGCGGGTCTTCTCCGACGCGCTGGCGATATGCGGCGTCAGCACGACGTTGGGCACCGTCAGCAGGTCCGGGTGGACGCTGGGCTCGCCCTCGAATACGTCGAGCCCGGCGCCGAAGATGCGCTTCTCGCGCAGCGCCTGCGCCAGCGCGGCGTCGTCGACGATGCCGCCGCGTGCCAGGTTGACCAGCGTCGCGGTCGGCTTCATCAGCGCCAGTTCCGGCGCGCCGATGGCGTGGTGGCTTTGCGGGCCGTACGGCAGCACCAGCAGCAGGTGGTCTGACTGGCGCAGCAGGTCTTCCTTGCTGACGTAGCGCGCATTGAGCGTGCGCTCGGTTTCTTCCGGGAGCTGGCTGCGGTTGTGGTACAGCACGGTCATGCCGAAGCCGGCGGCGCGCCGCGCCAGCGCCTGGCCGATGCGGCCCATGCCGAGGATCCCCAGCGTGCTGCCGTACAGATCCACGCCGACCAGCATGTCGTAGCTCCAGCGCTGCCACTTGCCGGCGCGCAGGTAGTGCTCGGCCTCGGTGACGCGGCGCGCGGTCGCCATCAGCAGGGCCCAGCCGAAGTCGGCGGTGGTTTCAGTCAGCACGTCCGGAGTATTGGTGGCGACGATCCCCGCGGCCGTCAGCGCCGGCACGTCCAGGTTGTTGTAGCCAACCGCCATATTGCATACCGCGCGCAGCGACGGCAGCCCGGCGATCACCTCGCCGTCGATGCGGTCCGCGGCGTTGGCCAGTACGCCGGCCTTGCCCGCCAGCCGCGCCTTCAGCGCGGCGGCGTCGAGCACCGCGTCCTGCTGGTTGTCGTCGACATCGAAATACTGCGCCAGATGCGCAATGACTTCGGGATAGATGGCGCGGGTAACGAGGACGGACGGCTTCATGGCAATCACAGGTGGAAGAAAAGGAAGGTCATGATGACGAACAGCGGCACCAGGAAGATGCCCGAGTACAGCATATAGCCGAAGAAGCTCGGCATGCGCACGCCGCGGTTCTCGGCGATGGCCTTGACCATCAGGTTGGGCGCGTTGCCGATATAGGTGTTGGCGCCCATGAACACGGCGCCCGCGGAGATCGCCGCCAGCGTCGAGGCATCGCGCGTCATCAGCGTGGCGGCGTCGCCACCGGCGGTGTTGAAGAACACCAGGTAGGTCGGTGCGTTATCCAGGAACGAGGACAGCACGCCGGTGGCCCAGAAGTACATGCCGTCGACCGGCTGGCCGTTGCTGTCGCTGACCGCGCGGATCACGCCCGCAAACGCGCCATCGGTGCCGGCCTTGAGCATCGCGATCACCGGCACGATGGTCAGGAAGATGCCGGCAAACAGCTTGCCCACTTCCAGGATCGGCTCCCAGTTGAACTCATTGCCTGCGCGCGCCGACCGGGGCGTCACCGCCAGCGACACCAGCGCCACCACCACCAGCAGCACATCGCGCACCGCCGCCTGCAGCGGCACTTCGGTGCCGAGCACGTCGAACGAGATGCCCGGCTTCCACAGCCCGCTCATCAGCACCAGCCCGACCACGGCCAGCAGCAGCACGAAGTTGAACTTGCCATCGATGGTGATGCCGTCGGAGTCGGGCGTCGGGTCGTTCTTCGGCGGCAGCTCCTCTTCCTTGTTGCGGTAATAGGTGCGGTCGACCAGGTAGAACACCACCAGCAGCGCCACGCAAATAAAGAGCGTCTCCGTAAAGATATTGCGCAGCGTCCAGAAGAACTCCACGCCCTTCAGGAAGCCAAGGAACAACGGCGGGTCGCCCAGCGGCGTCAGCGCGCCGCCGGCGTTGGCCACCAGGAAGATAAAGAACACCACCACGTGCGCCACGTGGCGGCGGTTGTCGTTGGCGCGCAGCAGCGGCCGGATCAGCAGCATGGCCGCACCGGTGGTGCCCATCAGGCTGGCCAGCACCGTGCCCAGTGCGAGGATGCCGGTATTGAGCCCGGGCGTGCCGTGCAGGTTGCCGCGCACGCAGATGCCGCCGGCGACGATGTAGAGCGCGGCGATCAGCGCGATAAAGGGAATGTACTCGGCCAGCAGCGCATGCACCACGCTGGCGGTGGCCGCATGCGCGCCGAACACCAGCGCGAACGGCACCAGGAACAGCAGCCCCCAGCCAGCGGCAATCTTGCCGTAGTGGTGATGCCAGAACTTCGGCCCGGCCAGCGGCCACAACGCGATCGACAACAGGATGCCGGCGAACGGCAGCCCCCACAGCGGCGACAGCGTGGCGCCGTCGAGGTCCGCCGCATGCGCGGCAACGGGAAAGATGGCCAGCATGGCCAGCAGCGGCAACAGCGCGGGGGCACGTCGCATCAGGCAGGATCTCCTTGGCTCGGGAATGCAGCATTCATCGGTGCGCAGCGCCGCGACGCCGGGGCGGTGCGCAAGGCAAGCCTGCAAGTGTAATTCAACCGCCTTGCGCGTCACCCCTGCGATACGCGCCTGATGCCACGATTGTTGCGGCAGGTCAGCCGGCGCTCAGGCCTGCTCCACCAGGATGACGTGGACACGGTACGGACCGTGCGCGCCCAGCACGATAGTCTGCTCGATATCGCCGGTGCGCGACGGCCCGCTGATGATATTGGTGGCGCGTGGCAGCTCGCCGCGTTCGCTGCGTACCAGCGCAAAGGCGTCTTCCAGGCCGGCGACGATGCGCGAGCGCGGCACCACGGCCACATGGGTCTCGGGCAGGAGCGCGGCCGATGCAAACGTCGTTGGCCCCGACAGCAGCATCAGCGAGCCGGTTTCGGCGATCGCACAGAAGCAGCCGGTAATGCCGACCAGGTCGCCATGCTGGCGGTCGGCCTCTACCTCGCGCACCGGCGGGCGGCATTCGACTTCGATGCCCGCGGCCTGCCACGGCAGCGTGCCAAGGGCGTCCCAGGCCACCGCGCGGTGCACCAGGTTCAGGCTGTCGAGGAAGCGCACGGTGGCGTCGGGCACCTCGTCCAGCGTCGCCACGCGGTCGACGGTCGAGGACATGCGCTGCGCCTGCGCCAGGAAGGCCTCGGCCAGGTCGGCCGCCACCACTGGCCGCGGACCCTGCGGGTGGCGCGCCAGGTAGTCGGCCACCGCCCCAAGCTCGCCCGTGGTGGGCTTGAGCGGCCTGCCCTGGGCGGCACGGATGCGGGCAAAGATGCGGTCGCGGGCGTCGTTGGTTTCCATAGGGCTTGTTCTTGTCGCGGGACGCGGGGGGTGCGGCGGGGGTGCGGGATTGGCCGATTATAGTGTCGGCCGCGGTGTGCCGAAGCTGGCTACACCTCCGCGTGGACCGAGAACACCTGCCGCAGGTAGGCCAGGTAGCCGGCATCGTCGCACATGGTTTTTTCCGGCGTATCCGACAGCTTCGCCACCGGCTGCCCGTTGCAGCGCACCATCTTGATGACGATCTGCAGCGGCGTGTAGCCGAGGTCGTTGGTCAGGTTGGTGCCGACGCCGAACGCCAGCCGGCAGCGGCCATGGAAGCGCTCGTACAGTTCGATCACGCGCGGAATGTCGAGGCTGTCGCTGAAGATCAGCGTCTTGCTGCGCGGGTCGACGCGGTTGGCGGTGTAATGCGCCACCATGCGCTCGCCCCATACGACCGGGTCGCCGGAATCATGGCGCACGCCGTCGAAGAGCTTGCAGAAATACAGGTCGAAGTCGCGCAGGAAGGCGTCGAAGCCGTAGGTGTCGGACAGCGCAATGCCGAGGTCGCCGCGATACTCGCGCGCCCAGCGCTCCAGCGCATACACCTGCGAATCGCGCAGCCGCGGGCCCAGCGCCTGGCAGGCCTGCAGGTATTCGTGCGCCATCGTGCCGAGCGGCACCATATTGTGCAGCCGGGCGAAATGCACGTTGCTGGTACCGGCAAGCTGGGGCCCGAGCACGCGCCGCATGGTCAGCAGCACCTCTTCCTGCCAGTCGCGCGAGAAGCGCCGGCGCGTGCCGTAGTCGGCAATGACGCAGTCGGCAACGTCGGGCGTCTTCAGCAGCGCCAGCTTGTCTTCGAGCCGGCGGCGCCCTTCGGCCAGCGCCGGCCGCGGCTGGGTGCGGCGGAAATAGACCTCGTTGACGATGGCCAGCACCGGCACTTCGAACAGGATGGTATGCAGCCACGGGCCGACGATCGAGATCTCGATCTCGCCATTGCCCTGCGGCGCGGGCCGCACCGACACGTATTTCTCGTTCAGGTGGAACAGGCCGAGGAAGTCGACGAAATCGCTCTTGATAAAGCGCAGGCCGCGCAGGTAGGCCAGTTCGTCGTCGGTGAAGCGCAACTGGCACAGGTGCGCCACCTCGGCGCGGATTTCATCGATATACGGCGTCAGGTCGACGCCCGCGTTGCGGCACTTGAAGCGGTATTCCACCTGTGCCTGCGGAAACTGATGCAGCACCACCTGCATCATCGTGAACTTGTACAGGTCGGTGTCGAGCAGAGACTGGATGATCATAGCGAGCCAGACGGCGATGCCGGGTCAGCCCCACATGCTAACCGAAGAACGGCCGCGCGCGTGGCGTCAGCTACCGTCGAGGAACGGCTGCGGGGGCCGGATTACCGCCCTGCCCCGCGTCTTGCCCTGCAGGCACCACAACTGGCGCCCGTCCGAGCCGGGACATGACACCAGCGTGGCGGCGGCGCGCGGCACCTGCCGCGGCAGCGGCTCGGCGAAAGCGCCGTCGCTGGCGAGGATGCGTTCGGCATAGACTTGCGTGGCGGCGCGCTCGAAGCTCAGCACCTGAACCCGGTCGCCAGGCTGGGGCTGCAACTCCGGCCCGCATGGCATCAGCCCGGCGCGGCCGCAATGGGCGATGGCGTCGCCCGCGGGAGAGTCGGTCACGCTGAAGTGGTCCCAGTCGAAGCCGGTCAGCGTGGGCAGGGTCACCGGCGCGTCGGAACGCGCGCGCCACGCCACCAGGCGCGACACCACGCTGTCGGCCATCGGCGGCTGCGCCAGCGTCTGCGCGGCCGCGATATCGCCCTGCGCCGAAAATGCCGTCAAGAGCACAAGCGCGATCATCGCGATGCGGGGACGAGGGCGGCATGGCGCCGCGCGCTGGCAGGAAGGGAAAAGGCGAGGCTGACGTGGCATACGGATCTCTCCCGGCACGAACGCATGTGACATTCAGGCGGATCTCATCATGCCCCGCCCACCGCCGACATGCCAGCGGCACGCCATGCGCTGGATCAAATGCACATAAAGAAATAAGAAAACTATCTGATCCGGCTATATAGAGCCGCTATCCTAGGCAGACGGCTCGGCTACAATATCGGTTTCCGAAAGGCCTCGGCCGGCGCTCGTCCAGCCCATGCTGCAACCATTTGCAGAGGGGCGCGTCCGCCGGCAAGAAGCGGCCCGAACAGTTTCCCATTAAAAGCCGACCCGTTTTCCTGGAACCGAAATGACTCACGTTGTCACCGAATCCTGCATCCGTTGCCGCTACACAGACTGCGTTGACGTGTGTCCGGTCGATTGTTTCCGCGAAGGCCCCAACTTCCTGGCGATCGACCCGGATGAGTGCATCGACTGCGCCGTATGCGTGGCCGAGTGCCCGGTGAACGCCATTTATGCCGAGGAAGACGTCCCGGGCGACCAGCAGCAGTTCATCGATCTGAACGCCGAGCTGGCGCGCGCATGGCCCTCCATCACCAAGACCAAGGCCCCGCTGGCCGAGGCCGAAGAATGGAAGGATGCCACCGACAAGCTGCAGTACCTGCAGCGCTGACAGGCAATAGAAAGCCGTCCCCACGCGCTTTCCGCAATACCGGGCACACGCTGCCCAACCAACGTATCAGGACGAATATGGACTTGAGCATTCCAAATCCCGTTGCCGACGCGACCAGGCAGGTCGAGGGCGGCAGCCCCGCCGGGGGCCAGCCGCAGGAAATCGACGCGCTGATCGTCGGTGCCGGTCCGGTGGGCCTGTTCCAGGTCTTCGAGCTGGGCCTGCTTGAGATCAAGGCGCACGTGATCGATTCCCTGAAAGTGGTCGGCGGCCAGTGCGTGGAACTGTATCCGGACAAGCCCATTTACGACATCCCGGCCGTGCCCATCTGCACCGGCCAGGAACTGACCGACAACCTGCTCAAGCAGATCGAGCCGTTCGAGCCTACCTTCCACCTGGGCCAGGAAGTCGCCGTGGTCGAGCGCCGTGAAGACGGCCGCTTCTTCGTCGAGACCTCGCTCGGAACCCGCTTTATCACCAAGACCATCTTTATCGCCGCCGGCGTGGGCTCGTTCCAGCCGCGCACGCTGAAGGTCGATGGGATCGACAAGTTCGACGGCAAGCAGCTCTTCTACCGCGTCAAGGATCCGAGCCGCTTCCACGGCCGCAACCTGGTGATCGTCGGCGGCGGCGACTCGGCGCTGGACTGGACGCTGGACCTGGTCGGCAAGGCCGAGTCGGTGGTGATGATTCACCGCCGCGACGGCTTCCGTGCCGCGCCCGCGTCGGTCGCCAAGATGAAGGAACTGTGCGAACAGATGGAGATGCAGTTCGTGGTCGGCCAGATTGGCGGCTATGAAGAGAAGGACGGCGTGCTCACCGAGATCAAGGTGACGGGCTCCGACGGCGTGACCCGGCGCCTGCCGCTCGACGACCTGCTGGTGTTCTTCGGCCTGTCGCCCAAGCTCGGCCCGATCGCCGAGTGGGGCCTGGACCTGGAGCGCAAGCAGATCAAGGTGGACACCGAGAAGTTCGAAACCAATATCCCGGGCATCTTCGCGGTGGGCGATATCAATACCTACCCCGGCAAGAAGAAGCTGATCCTGTCGGGCTTCCACGAGGCCGCGCTGGCCGCGTTCGGTGCTGCGCCGTATATCTTCCCCGAGAAGAAAATCCACATGCAGTACACCACCACCTCGCCGAAGCTGCACAAGATCCTCGGCGTGGATTCGCCGGTGTTCGACTGACCGGCTTGCTGGCTGCAGAAAAAAACCGCCGCGAGGCGGTTTTTTTCTGGCACAAATCCTAAAGCGTGGCTATAATGCGGCCTCGCTGTTGAACACGACGCCTGAAGCCGGCAGAAATGCGCTTCGCCGACGCGGGATGCAGCAAGCCGGACCCTTCCAGCACCTGATGATGACAATAAAATGTCGAAAAGGTGTTGACGAAGAAAAGAGAAACTGGCTATAATTTCTTTCTCTGCTGTTCCCCGATAGCTCAGTCGGTAGAGCGACGGACTGTTAATCCGCAGGTCCCTGGTTCGAGCCCAGGTCGGGGAGCCAACCGATACGGAAGCCCGGTGCAAACGCACCGGGCTTTTTTGTTTGGTGGCTGGATTCGTGCACGCGCTTGCGCGCTGTGCTGCCCTACCGCAACGGGCCGTCACGACAGCCTGGCCGCCGCAACGCCTGCCCTTCCTCTTATCCCTGCAGCGAACCGCCGGCCGCCTTCAGCGCCACGACGATCGCGTCCGCATTGGCTTCGATCCGATGCAGCGGCCCCGCCACGGACATGCCATAGGTCACGCCACCGATGGCCACCGGGATGGCGATCGCGCCCAGGTCCGGAAACGACTCCCCGAAGTTCGGATACCACCCTTGCGCCTGCCACTGCTGCATGGCGGCTTCGAATACGCGCAGCGAGTCCACCGTGCGTGCCGTCCGCGAGGCAAACGACACGCCGGCCAACAGTTCGGCGCGGGTTTCGGCTGGCATCGCACCAAGGATGGCCCGGCCGATCGAATTCACATGCGCATCGCGCAGCTCGCCCGGCGCGGCGATATAGCGCACCGGATTGCCGGACTCGCGCACCTCCAGGTACAGCACGCGGCCGTCATCCTGCAACTTGCCGAAAATCACGGTTTCGCCAGTGGTGTCGCGCAGCGATTCCAGCAGCGGCTGCACGCGTTCGAGCAGCGGGTCGTTGCGGGCGATGCGCTGGGCAATGTCCAGCAAACGGCGCGTCGGGTAATACCCCTGGCGGCGGCCGGTCTCGTACAGGTAACCCAGCGACGCCAGCGTGCGGATCAACCCCAGGCAGCTCGACATGGGCGCGCCCAGCAGCTTGGCCAGCTCGGTCAGCGTCAGCGAGCGCCCTTCGCGTGCATAGATCTCCATGATCTCGATCACGCGCAGCGCGGTCTTGACGCTGGCGTGACCGGATTTTTCGGCCGGTTCGTGTTCTGCCATTGTTGGCTTCCTCGACTTCAGTATCCCTTGGCCGGAATTGTACGCGGCGGGGGCGGTCGGGAAGGCGGCGTAGCTGCCCCGGGGCCGCGGTGCACCAGTGCATTGAATGCAAGCCGCCTCCCTTGGCAAACCGGCGGTAAGCTAGCCTTTGTCAGCAATGCGCTGCGGCTCAGCCCCTTCCTCGTCTTTCTCCACCGGCAACGCCTCCGGCCAACTCCGGATATTCCCCGGCGTTCGCGAAAACCGCGTAGGAATCCCCACCCCACGCAGCCTGCCTTCGCTCGGATGGTCGTACTCGAACATCATGCCGGTGGCGCGCAGATGCGGGTCATCGGCCAGGCTGTCGAAGTGCGGCACTTCGCTATGCGGGATATCGGCATCGCGCAACAGGTCGAGCCACTCCGCGGTGGTGCGCTGCGCGACGATCTCGGCCAGCGTGGCGTAGAGCGCATCGATATTGGCGCTGCGCGCGGCCGGCGTCGCATAGCGCGGATCACGCGCCAGTGGCGCATGGCCCGAGACATCGAAGAAGCGCCGCCACTGCGCGCTGGTATAGGGCAGCAGTGCGATATGGCCGTCGCGCGTGCGATAGGGCTTGCGGTGCGCCGACATCACGCGCGGATAGCCGGCCGGCCCCAGCGGCGGGATAAAGGTCTGGCCGGCGAGCTGCTCGGTGGCGAGAAAGGACACCAGCGTCTCGAACATCGGCACCTCGATGGCCTGCCCCAGCCCGGAACGCTCGCGCTCGTACAGCGCCATCGGGATCGCGTAGGCCACGGTCAGCCCCGCGACCTTGTCGGCGAGGATGGTGTTGACATACTGCGGACCTTCGTTGGTGTTGGCGCCCTGGAACTGCGCCATGCCGCTGCGTGCCTGGATGATGTCGTCGAAGGCCGGCGCCCCCGCATAGGGCCCCTCCTCCGAATAGCCGTAAGCACCGCAGTAGATCAGCCGCGGATGGTCGGCGCGCAGCGAGGCATAGTCCAGCCCGAGCTTGCGCAGCGACTGTGGCCGCACGTTGGAGACAAAGACATCGGCCGTGGCGATCAGCGCCTTCAGCGCGGCGAGGTCGTCGGCCTGCTTCACGTCCAGCACGACGAACTGCTTGTTGCGGTTCAGGTTCAGGAAACTGGCGCCCATCGCGGCATGCCGCGCCGGCTCGGCGTGCCGGAACACATCGCCGGCGGGCGGCTCTACCTTGATGACTTCGGCGCCCATGTCGCCAAGGATCTGCGTCGCATACGGGCCCATCGCGACCGACGTCATGTCGATCACGCGGATGCCGGCCAGCGGACCGGTGGCGGCGGCAGCCTGCGCTTGCTCGTCTGGCATCGTCGCTCCTGTTCAGTACGACTTGGGCAAACCCAGCACGCGCTCGGCGATAAAGCACAAGATGAGCTGCGGGCTGACCGGCGCGATGCGCGGGATATACGACTCGCGCAACAGCCGCTCCACGCGGTATTCGCGCGAATAGCCCATGCCGCCCAGTGTCAGGATCGCGGTCTGGCAGGCGTTGTGGCCCGCCTCGGCCGCCAGGTACTTGGCCGCGTTGGCTTCGGCGCCGCACGACTGCCCTGCGTCATAGCGCGCCGCGGCCTTGAGCATCATCAGGTTGGCCGATTCAAGCTGCATCCACGCCTGCGCCAGCGGATGCTGCACGCCCTGATTCATGCCGATCGGACGGCCGAACACCACGCGTTCCTTGGCATACTGCGTAGCGATCGCCAGCGCCGCGCGGCCGAGCCCGATCGCCTCGGCGGCAATCAGGATGCGCTCGGGATTCAGGCCATGCAGGATGTACTCGAAGCCTTTGCCCTCATCGCCGATGCGATCCTCTTCCGGGATAAAGAGGTCGTCGATAAACAGCATGTTGGTATCGACAGCAGCGCGGCCCATCTTGTCGATCTCGCGGATCTCGATCTTGCTGCGGTCCACCTTCGTGTAGAACAGCGACAGCCCTTCGGTCGGTTTCTTCACCGACTCCAGCGGTGTGGTGCGCGCCAGCAGCAGCATGCGGTCGGCCACCTGCGCCGTCGAGATCCAGATCTTGCGCCCGCTGACCGAATAGCCGCCCGGCACCTTGCGCGCAAAGGTCTTCAGCTTGGTGGTATCCAGGCCGGCATCGGGCTCGGTCACGCCGAAGCAGGCCTTCTCCTTGCCGGCGATCAGCGGCGGCAGGAAGCGGCCCTTCTGCTCGTCGGTGCCGAACACCACCACCGGGTTCAGGCCGAACACGTTCATATGCACCGCCGACGCGCCGGTCATGCCCGCGCCCGACTGCGAGATGGTCTGCATCACCAGCGCCGCCTCGAGAATGCCGAGCCCGGCGCCGCCGAACGCCTCGGGCATCGCCACGCCCAGCCAGCCGCCTTCGCACAGCGTCTTGTAGAACTCGTGCGGATACGTGCCGGACTTGTCGAGCCGGTCCCAGTACTCCATGTCGAACTGCGTGCAGACCTGCTGCACAGCCTCGACGATCGATGCCTGGTCTTCGGAGAGATCGAAATTCATATGCGTTGACTGTGGAGTCTAGTTGTCGGTGTCGTGTTCATTCCGGCTGGATGCCGGCATCCTTCACCAGCCGCGACCACTTCTGCAGCTCGGCCACGACAAACTTGTTGAGTTCCGCCGGCGTGCTGCCGAACGGTTCGAAGCCCAGCGCATGGAACTGCGCCGCATGCTGCTTGCTGGTGGCGATGGCAACCAGTTCGCGGTTCAGGCGCTCCACCACGGGCGCGGGCACGCCGGCGGGGCCGAACACGCCATTCCAGGAGGTGATGTCGAAACCCTTGAGCTCGGGGGCGCTGGCCACCGGCGGCAGGTCGGGCAGCAGCGCGCTGCGCTGCGCGGTGGTCACCGCCAGCGCACGCAGCTTGCCGGCACGGACGTTGGCGATGCCGGCGGCGAAATCGACGAACATCGCCTGCACCTGTCCGCCCATCACGTCGGTCATCGCCGGCGGCGTGCTCTTGTACGGCACGTGCAGCATCTTCAGCCCGGCCATCTTCGACAGCGTGGCGCCAGCGACGATGCCGGTGCTGTTGCCGCTGGCGTAGCTCATGCCCGGATGCGCCTTGGCGTAGTCGATGAATTCGCGCAGCGTCTTCACCGGCAACTGCGGATTGACCACCAGCATGAACGGCAGGTTGCCCATCCGCGACACCGGCGTGAAATCCTTGACCGGGTCATAGCGCAGCTGCTTCATCAGCGACGGGTTGGCCGAATGCGTGGTGTTGGTGGTCATGAACAGCGTGTAGCCATCCGGCGGCGCCTTGGCCACGAACTCGGCGGCGATGGTGCCGTTGGCACCCGGCTTGTTGTCGACCACCACCGGCTGATTCAGCGATTCGCCCAGGTACTTGGCGGTCAGCCGCGCGACGGCATCGGTGCCGCTGCCCGCCGCGAACGGCATCACCAGGCGCAGCGGCTTGGAAGGAAATTCATCGGCAGCCATTGCAGGGGCTGCGGCCAGCACCGCGGTGCACCCGAGCACCACACTGGCAAACGCGTTCTTGAAGGACTTCACGGTCGTTGTCTCCTGTCGTTATATGAACCCTTTCCGTGGCCGGCCGCGTCTTATGCGGGCCGTATCACGCGCTCGGGCGACTCCTCGTACGGCGGGGAATAGATGACGAGAATCTTGGCCGGTTCATCGCTGACAACGGTGAACACGTGCATCTGGTCCGGTGGGAAGAAACAGCAGTCGCCCGGCCCCATCTCTTTGCGCTGGCCGCCCACCTCGGCCACGGCGCGCCCTTCCAGCACGTAGCAGACCTGCTCGATGCCGGGATGCGCATGCGGCAGCGCGCCCTTGCCCTTTTCGATGGTGCCGTGGATCACTTCAAGATGGCGCGAACCGACGGTCTCGGGCCCGATCAGCCTGCGGTTGAGGGTGCCGACATGGTTGGCGGGGTGGTAGCCCTCGACCGCGTCGGTCGAGATGAAATAAGCCGGGCGGTCCGTCACGCTGCGCTCCTGAATTCACATTGATGAATCTTAGTTTATACCCATGAATTCACTCGTCAAACGAATTTGACGGGATTGCGGGTTTACCGGGAGGACGGGAAACGGCCGAACGCCACCCTCACGCGTGCGTGATAGCAAAAGGTGAGGCAGGAATTACGCTGAGGGAACTGGCTAACCGGCGAAGCGGTAGCCAACACCGATCTCGGTCAGCAAGAAGGCGGGGCGGGCCGGATCGGCCTCGAGCTTGTGGCGCAGATGGCCCATATAGACGCGCAGGTACTGGCTGCTGTCGGCGTGCGACGGCCCCCATACCTCGCGCAGCAGTTCGCGGTGCGTCATCACCTTGCCGCGATGCGCCAGCAGCACGGCCAGCAACCGGTATTCGATCGGCGTCAGGTGCACCGGCGCGCCCGCGCGCGTGACCTGGCGGTTGGCGAGATCCACCGCGATATCGCCGAACGCCACCTGCGCCCTGCCCTGCGCGCCCGCGCGCGCATGCCGGCGCAGCAGCACGCGCAGGCGCGCCACCAGTTCGCCGACGCCGAAGGGCTTGGTCAGGTAGTCGTCGGCGCCGGCGTCGAGCGCGCGGATCTTCTCGGTCTCGTCGGTGCGGGCGGACAGCACCAGCACCGGCACTTCGGTCCAGGTGCGCAGATCGCCGATCATCGACATGCCGTCGCCATCGGGCAGGCCCAGGTCCAGGATCACCAGGTCGGGCTGGCGCGTGCCGGCCTCGATCAGGCCGCGCTGCAGCGATTCGGCCTCATGCACGGTGCAGCCTTCGTCCTGCAGCGCCGCGCGCACGAAGCGGCGGATATGGGGCTCGTCTTCCACCAGCAGCACCGTGGGCGCGAACTCGAATGGCATCGACTTTCGGATCCTTGTGAGAGGTTGGCTTCAGGCCGGCATGCCGGCCACCTCCGGCTCCAGCACCGGGGGATTGCCGCGCGGCAGCGTCACCACGAAGCGCGCGCCGGCCCGGTCCGCCCCCGCCTGCGGATGCACCGGCTCGACCCGGATGGTGCCGCCGTGCGCCTGCACGATGGCCTCGCATACGGCCAGTCCCAGGCCCACGCCGGCGGTGGCGGGCTCGCGCTCGCCGCGGGTAAATTTCTCGAACACCGCGCGCGCCATCGCGGCCGGCACGCCGGGGCCGTCGTCCTCGACCAGCAGATGCACGGCATCGTCCGAGACCTCGCCGCGGATCCGGATCTCGGTGCCGGGCGCAGTGTACTTGGCCGCATTCTCCAGCAGGTTGCACAGCACCCGCTCCATCAGCACGCCATCGCATTCCACCAGCGGCAGAGCCGCCAGGTCGGCCACCACCACGCGGTGCCGCGCCAGCGCATCGCGCAGCGATGCCAGCGCCGCGCCGGCGAGTTCCTCGAACGACTGCCATTCCTTGCGCAGCGCCACACGACGGCCTTGCAGCCGCGCCATGTCGAGCAGGTTGGCGACCATCGCCTGCATGCGGCGCGCCTGGTCGCGCATCGCGGCAACGGTGTCGGCGACTGCGGGCGCCAGCGGCGGCGCGCCGCGCTGCAGGGTTTCCGCCATGCCGATCAGGCTGGTCAGGGGCGTGCGCAGGTCGTGCGACACCGCGGCCAGCAGCGAGCTGCGCAGGCGCTCGGACTCCATCGTCAGCAACGCCTGCTGCGCGACCTCGACATAGTGCAGCCGCTCGATCGCAATCGCGATCAGCGTGGCGAAGGCATCGACCTGGCGCCGCAGCGCCGGCTGCGCTAACGCGCGCCAGGTGCGCGGCTCCACCGCCAGCACGCCGCGCACGCGCATCGGCGCCTTCAGCGGCAGGTACAGCACGGTGCCGGACGGCAGCGTGTCGGTGCCGGTGCCGGCGGGCTGGCCGTGGTCGAACACCCATTGCGCGAGCACGTGGTCGATCGCGTCGCTATGCCCCTCGCCGCCGGCATCGGCATCGACCACCGCCGGCTGCAGCCGGCCGTCCATCCCTACCAGGAAGAACGCGGCACGCGCATCGAACGCCGCACGCAGGAAGCGGCTGCCGATGGCGACGATCTGCTCGTCCGTCAGCGCCGCCGACAGCTCGCGCGCCAGCTCGTACAGCGTACGCGCCTCGGTCTCGCGCTGCACCGATACCTGCGCCTGCTCGCGCAGGCCGGCGGTGAGCTGGCCGATCACCAGCCCCACCGCCAGCATCACAAAAAAGGTCACCAGGTACTGCACGTCGCTGACGGCAAACGACAGCTTCGGCGGCACGAAGAAGAAATCGAAAGCGCCCACCGCCACCAGCGATGCAAACGCCCCGGCGCCACGGCCATGCCGCAGCGCCACACCCGCCACCGCCAGCAGGAACAGCATGGCGATATTGACCAGGTCGAACCATGGCCGCGCCAGCGCTGACACCGCGGTGGCGCCGGCGCACCAGGCCACGGCCCATAGCAGGCCGGCCAGATGCGAGGGGTGGGCGTCATCCTGCGTTGGCTTGGTGCCCGAGCGCGCTTCGACCGGCGCGTCATGGTGCCCACGGTCCGCCGCTACGCGGATCACATCGATCTCGGGACACGCGTTGGCGAGCGCATCGGCAAAGCTGGTCCGGCCGAACAGCCACGCGCGTGCGCCAAGCCACGGCGCCAGCGCGCGCGCCAGCAGCATGCGTGCACGTCCGGGCAGCGAGGCATCGCCGGCACCCCAGCGCGCCGGCGTGCGGCCGAGCACGACTTTGGTCAGGTTATGCCGGCGTACATAGCCGGCCACCGCGGCGACCATATCGCTGCCGGCCAGTGTCTCGGTGCGCGCGCCCAGCGCCTCGGCCAGCCGCATCGCCTCGTCGAGCCGCTCACGCTGCGCCGCGGGCACGGTCGCCAGCCGCGGCACCGCCACCGTCACCACATGGCATTCGCAATCGAGCTGCCCGGCCAGCCGGCGCGCGCTGCGCACCACCTGCGCGGCATCGCCGCCATGGCCGATGCAGGCCAGCACCGCTTCGCGGGTGCGCCAGACCGGCTCGATCGACGCTTCCTGGCGATAGGCGCGCACGTCATCGTCGACACGGTCGGCGGTGCGGCGCAGCGCCAGTTCGCGCAGCGCGATCAGGTTGCCCTTGCGAAAGAAGTGGCGCACCGCGTGGCGCGCCTGGTCGGGCACGTAGACGCGCCCTTCACGCAGCCGGCGCAGCAGTTCGTCGGCTGGCAGGTCGACCAGCACCACTTCGTCGGCATCGTCGAACACCGCGTCGGGCACCGTCTCGCGCACGCGGATGCCGGTGATGCCGGCCACCGCTTCGTTGAGGCTGTCCAGATGCTGGACATTAACCGTGGTCCAGACGTCAATGCCCGCCGACAGCAGTTCGCTGATATCCTGCCAGCGCTTGGGATGGCGGCTGCCCGGCGCGTTGCTGTGCGCCAGTTCGTCGACCAGGATCAGCGCGGGATGGCGCGCCAGCGCCGCATCGAGATCGAACTCCTGCAGCGCGCGGTCACGGTATTCCACACGGCGCAGCGGCACGTGCTCGATGCTGTCGGCCAGCGCCTCGGTTTCAACGCGACCGTGGCATTCGACCACGCCGATGACCACGTCGGTGCCCTGCTCGCGCTGGGCGCGGGCGGCAGCCAGCATCGCGAAAGTCTTGCCTACCCCTGCCGAGGCGCCGAAGTAGATGCGCAGCCGCCCGCGCGCGGCGCGCACGCCGGCGGCCTGCAGGCTCTGCAGCAGCTGGTCGGGATCGGGACGGTCGGGTTGGCGCTGCTCGGGCATGGTTGCGAGGTCCTCCGCCTGGAGCGGCGGGGACGCAGCCAGATTGTGCCACGCAGGGGATGGCATGCACCGTGCCAATGTGCGGCAAGATCGACTCTCTCGTTACGGGGGCCGCCCCGGCCCGTTACGCGCATTGCACTGCATTCTTGACAGTGGCGTCGTATACATGCCATAGTTACGGGCGTATAGCTTTCATGGAAACCGGTACTGTCAGGCTCCAGTTGTTTCGGACCTGGCGCTATCACCCCTGACACTGGTTGCACGGACTGAAACGTCCACATCTTTCAGGTTCGCGGGGGTGCACGAGGGCAGATGCCCCGCGTGCAATACCAGTCGCTTCGGCGACCGCAGTTTCCCCCCGTGTGAACCCGCCGCTACCGCGGCAATCCCCTAAAGGACTGAATTGACTAAGATCGTCTTGAAACCCGGTGAGCCCGTTGAAGTTGCAATGCGCCGCTTCCGTCGCGCCATTCTGCAGACTGGCCTGATCGTTGAACTCAAGAGCCGTACCGCTTACGAGAAGCCGACGACCGAGCGCAAGCGCAAGAAGAAGGCCGCCGAAGCACGCCTGCGCAAGCGCCTGCGCATGCAGATGCTGCCCAA
This sequence comes from Cupriavidus necator, assembly GCF_040578825.1. Classification (GTDB taxonomy): domain Bacteria; phylum Pseudomonadota; class Gammaproteobacteria; order Burkholderiales; family Burkholderiaceae; genus Cupriavidus; species Cupriavidus necator_E. Next base: position 21,816 of record NZ_JBEFLI010000050.1, read on the forward strand.
GAAGCTGTACTGATTCGGGCACGCCTCGCCGCCTGCTGCTCCGGCAGCAAGGCATAAAAAACCGCCAGTTCGCTGGCGGTTTTTTTATGCCCGCGCGCCTTTCCCTGCCGCTTTCCCTGCCGCTTTCCCTGCCGCTTTCCCTGCCGCTTTCCCTGCCGCTTTCCCTGCCGCTTTCCCTGCCGAGGCCTTTGCTGCACTGCGCCACCTGAGCGCATTTCCAATGACCGGCATAATGGCGGATATTGCGCCCCCGCTGCGGGCGCGCCACCGGACCCTGTCTTGACTGCCATCCTCCAGTTGCGCAAGGTGCGCAAGCAATACGGCGACACGGTCGTGGTCGACGACCTCGATCTGCAGGTGTTTCGCGGCCAGTGCTTCGGGCTGTTGGGCCCTAACGGCGCCGGCAAGACCACGACCCTGCGCCTGCTGCTGGGCCTGACCACGCCCATGGCCGGCACGCTGACGCTGTGCGGCGAGCCCATCCCGGAGCGCGCGCCGCAGGCGCGCATGCGCGTGGGCGTGGTGCCGCAGTTCGACAACCTCGACCCGGACTTCTCGGTGATAGAGAACCTGCGCATCTTCGGACGCTACTTCGGGCTGTCGTCCGCCGAGATCGAGCGGCGCGTGCCGATGCTGCTGGAATTCGCCCGGCTGGAGAACCGCGCCGACGCGCAGGTGCGCGACCTCTCCGGCGGCATGCGCCGCCGCCTGACGGTGGCGCGCGCACTGATCAACGACCCCGACCTGCTGGTGATGGACGAGCCCACCACCGGCCTGGACCCGCAGGCGCGCCACCTGATCTGGGAGCGGCTCAAGTCACTGATGGCCAGCGGCAAGACCATCCTGCTGACCACGCACTTCATGGAAGAAGCCGAGCGGCTGTGCAACTACCTGTGCGTGATCGACGGCGGGCACAAGATCGCCGAAGGCAAGCCGCACGAGCTGATCGACAGCCAGATCGGCTGCGATGTGGTCGAAGTCTATGGCGATGAACTGGACACGCTGCGCGGCAGCCTGACACCGCTGGCGCAGCGCACCGAAATGAGCGGCGAGACGCTGTTCTGCTACGTGCGCGAGCCGGCCCCGCTGCTGGCCGCGCTGCACGGCAGGAGCGGCGTGCGCTACCTGCACCGCCCGGCCAACCTGGAGGATGTGTTCCTCAAGCTGACCGGCCGCGAGATGCGGGACTGAACCGAGGGACGGACATGAGCGAACAGGATCCCCGCGCGGATACCCCCGAAAGCACCGCTGCCGTGACTGCGCGCCACCGCGACCGCGCCGCGGCGGGTGCGCGCCAGACCTATCCGCAGCCGCTGCTGCCGCGCAATATGCGCAACTGGATGATGGTCTGGTACCGCAACTACATGGTGTGGAAGAAGCTGGCCATCCCGTCGATGATCGGCAACCTGGCCGACCCGATGATCTACCTGTTCGGCCTGGGCCTCGGGCTGGGGCTGATGGTGGGCCAGGTCAACGGCGTCTCGTATATCGCCTTCCTCGCCGCCGGCACCACCGCCTCGAGCGTGATGATGTCGGCCAGCTTCGAGTCGATGTACTCGGCGTTCTCGCGCATGCATGTGCAGCGCACCTGGGAAGCGATCATGCACGCGCCGCTGACGCTGGGCGACGTGGTGCTGGGCGAGATCTTCTGGGCGGCCAGCAAGGCGGTGCTGTCGGGGCTGGCGATCATGCTGGTGGCGGGCGCGCTCGGTTATGCGCAGATGCCCGGCGCGCTGCTGGCGCTGCCGGTGATCGTGCTGGCGGGCATCGCCTTTGCGGCGCTGGCGATGATCGTCACCGCGCTGGCGCCGAGCTATGACTTCTTCATGTTCTACCAGACGCTGGTGATGACGCCAATGCTGCTGCTGTCGGGGGTGTTCTTCCCGCTGGAGCAGTTGCCCGAAGGCGTGCAGGCGGCCACCAAGCTGTTGCCGCTGTCGCATGCGGTCGCGCTGATCCGGCCGCTGATGCTGGGCCGGCCGCTCGACGACGTCGGCCTGCATGTCGGCGTGCTGGCCGCCTATGCGGCGGTGGCGCTGATCGCCTCGCTGGTGCTGCTGCGCCGGCGCCTGCTGCGCTGAATGAAAACCGCCGGGCTCAGGCGCTGCCCACCAGCTTGAGCCCGGCAATCCCGCACACGATCAGGCCGATACAGGCGAGGCGCGCCGCGGTGGCGGGCTCGTTGAAGAGTATGATGCCGAAGATCGCGGTGCCGACCGCGCCGATACCGGTCCATACCGCATAGCCGGTCCCGACCGGAATGTGACGCAGCGCCAGCGCCAGCAGCACCACGCTGATCGCCATGCCGGCCAGCGTGATGGCGCTGGGCACCAGCCGCGTGAATCCGTCGGTGTACTTGAGTCCGATCGCCCAGACCACCTCAAACAGCCCCGCGAGGGCCAGCAGTGTCCATGCCATACCGAAAATTCCCGTTGCGCCGTGCCGCTCGCAACGATAGCGGAGAATCCGCCACCCTGCAGCGCGCCGCCCTCGCGTTGGGGGCCGTCCTGGCGACTGCCGCGCTATCCGGCTGCATGGTCGTCGGTGCCACCGTGGCCGTCGGCAGCGCCGCGGTGTCGACGGCGGCCACCGTCGGCTCGGCCGCTGTCAGCGTTGCCTCGACCGCGGTGGAAACCACTTATGACGTCACTGCCGCCGGCGTGAAAGCCGTGGCCGGCAGCGACGAGCCCGCGCCGCCGCAGCCGGCGCAGTAACCCGCGTCAGTCCCCCAGGCCGCGCAGCAGGTCGGCCTTCAGGTCCGCGACCGACTCCAGCCCTACCGCCAGCCGGATCAGCCCTTCGCCCACGCCCGCGGCCGCCTTGGCCTCGGGGCTCACGCGCGCATGCGTGGTGGTGTACGGGTGCGTGATGGTGGTGCGGGTATCGCCCAGGTTGCCGGTGATCGAGCACAGCCGCGTGCTGTCGATCACGCGCCAGGCGTTGGCACGCTGCTGCTCGGGCGTGGCGCCCTTCAGTTCGAACGACACGATCGCACCGCCGCCGCTCTGCTGGCGCATCGCGATCTCATGCTGCGGGTGCGACTTCAGCGCGGGGTGGAACACGCGCGCCACCGCCGGGTGCGACTCCAGGAACTGCGCCAGCGCCAGCGCGCTGGCCGAATGGCGCTCCATCCGGATCGCCAGCGTCTCCATGCCCTTGAGCAGCACCCATGCGTTGAACGCCGACAGCGTCGGGCCTGCGGTGCGCACGAACGGGAACACCTTGCCCATGATGAAATCGTGCGTGCCCAGCACCGCGCCGCCCAGCACGCGGCCCTGGCCGTCGATATGCTTGGTGGCCGAATGCACCACGATATCGGCGCCGAACTTCATCGGCTGCTGCAGCGCCGGCGAACAGAAACAGTTGTCCACCACCAGCAGCGCGTTGGCGTCATGGGCGATCTCGGCCACGGCGGCAATGTCAGCCACTTCGGTCAGCGGGTTCGACGGCGTTTCCAGGAAGAACAGCTTGGTGTTCGGGCGCACCGCAGCGCGCCATGCAGCCAGGTCGGTCGGATCGACGTAGGTGGTCTCCACGCCGAACTTGCCGAAGATGTTGTTGAACAGCGTCATGGTCGAGCCGAAGATCGCGCGCGAGCTGACCAGGTGGTCGCCCGCCTGCATCGACGACAGCACCACCGACAGGATCGCGCTCATGCCCGACGCGGTCGCCATGCAGGCCTGCGCGCCTTCCAGCGCGGCCAGCCGCGACTGGAACATCGACACGGTCGGGTTGGTGAAGCGCGAGTAGGTGAAGCCCTCTTCCGAGTTGACGAAGCGTTCGGCGGCTTCGGCGGCGCTGTTGAAGCAGAAGCTCGAGGTCAGGTACATGGCCTCGGAATGCTCCATGAATTCGCTGCGCAGCGTGCCGGCGCGCACGCCAAGGGTATCGATGCCGAGCGATTCGGGATTGAGCGGTTCGTTCATGCTGGTAGCGCGGTCGTACCCGCGCGAATGCGGTGGTTTCAACGGGCCGGCGCCTGTGCGGTGGACAAGCGCGCGGCCATGAAAAAAGCCCGTGCGATCGGGTGGTCGGATCGACGGGCTTGCTGTTCTGCGGAGGCCTTCGGCAGGCTGTGGCGGTGGCTCGGCCAGTTGTGCAGGGACTGCGCAAACCGGCAAACGTTGCTGACCGCCATCTCGACCGCCATCTCTTTAGCTGTTTCGGGCTGGACCCGCGTCCGCAAGCTGACTATCAAATCGACGCCCGGCCATGTTACGGCCGGGCTCCGCATTCGTCAACGCGCGGGGGCGCGGACGGCGACCGGCTTACTCGTTGCCGCCCGAACGCTGCAGGTGCAGCTGCGAGCGCTCGGTATCGCCGGTGCCGTCACGGTCGGCCTGGCTGCGCGCCGTTTCCAGGCGGTCCAGGTAGGCCTCGTCGATATCGCCGGTGATATAGCGGCCATCGAAGCACGACGCGTCGAAGTCCCTCAGGGCCGGGTTGATGTCGCGCACCGCCTGCTTCATCGCTTCCACGTCCTGGTACACCAGCTTGTCCGCGCCGATGATCTTCGCGATTTCTTCGTGCGTGCGGTTGTGGGCCACCAGTTCGCTGCGAGTCGGCATGTCAATGCCGTACACATTGGGGAACTTCACCGGCGGCGCGGCCGAGGCGAAGATCACCTTGTTGGCGCCCGCGTCGCGCGCCATCTGCACGATCTCGAACGAGGTGGTGCCGCGCACGATCGAGTCGTCGACGATCAGCACGTTCTTGCCCTTGAATTCGACACCCATGGCGTTGAGCTTCTGGCGCACTGACTTCTTGCGCACCGCCTGGCCGGGCATGATGAAGGTGCGGCCGACATAGCGGTTCTTGAAGAAGCCTTCGCGGTAGTTCACGCCCAGGCGGTTGGCCACCTGCATCGCGGCCGGACGGCTGGAATCCGGGATCGGCATCACCACGTCGATGTCGCCGGCCGACACTTCCTCGCGGATCTTCTCGGCCAGGTAGTCGCCCATGCGCAGTCGCGCATCGTAGACCGGCACGCCATCGATGCACGAATCCGGGCGGGCCAGGTAGACGTACTCGAAAATGCAGGGCGTCAGCACCGGGTTGTCGGCGCACTGCTTGCTATAGAGCTTGCCGTCCAGGTCGATGAAGATCGCTTCGCCCGGCGCCACGTCGCGCTCGAGCTTGTAGCCGATGCCTTCCAGCGCCACGGATTCGGATGCGACCATCCATTCCTTGCCGGTCGGGGTTTCGATGCTGCCCAGGCATAGCGGGCGGATGCCGAACGGGTCGCGCACCGCCAGCATGCCGTAGCCGGCGATCTGCGCGGCAATCGCGTACGAGCCGCGCACGCGGCGGTGCAGGCCGCTCACTGCCCTGAAGATCGTGTCCGGGTCCAGCGCCATGCCGCTGCTGGCACGCTGCAGCTCGTCAGCCAGCACATTCAGCAGCACTTCCGTATCGGAGTGCGTGTTGATGTGGCGGCGGTCGCGCCGGAACATCTCCTCGCGCAGCTGCTCCCAGTTGGTCAGGTTGCCGTTATGCGCCAGGATCACGCCGTACGGCGCGTTGACGTAGAACGGTTGCGCCTCTTCCTCGCTCGACGCCGAACCGGCGGTCGGGTAGCGCACCTGGCCGATGCCTGCGGCACCCGGCAGGCCGCGCATATTGCGGGTGCGGAAGACATCGCGCACCAGGCCGTTGGCCTTGTGCATGTGGAAAGTACTGCCGTTGGCGGTGGCGATGCCGGCAGCATCCTGTCCGCGATGTTGCAACAACAGCAGGCTGTCGTAAATCAATTGGTTGACAGGCGTGGCTGAAACCACACCGACGATACCGCACATTGCCAAGCTCCCAGGAAAGGCTTTGAATCAGGGGGCGCAGCCTGGTCCGGCACTGTTCCGGACCTCAAGGCCTGCGTTGGTTACTACCTGCCGGGCACCATGCCCGGCTTCATGTCTTGACGTATTTCGCCAGCTCCGGCGGCAGCCATGGCTTCACGCTTTCCATGGCCTGCATCACATAAGGGCGGCTCACCGCGTCGCGCCAGAACGGTTCTTCCGGCAGTTTGGTGAGGCTGGCCAGCGTGACCATCACCATCACCAGCAGCGCGCCGCGCAGCAATCCGAATACCAGCCCCAGCCCGCGGTCGGCCGGCTTGAGCCCGGTGCTCTCCAGCAGCTGCCCGACCACCATGCCGGCCAGCGAGGCCCCGAGCACGGTGCCGATCAGCACCACCACGAAGCCCAGCGCATGACGGGCCAGTTCGCCGCCCGGCAATGACTCGGGCATCCAGCCCGCTGCCACCGCGCCGAAGCGGAACGCCATCCAGAACGCCACCACCCAGCCGATCAGCGACAGCACCTCGCGCACCAGGCCGCGCAGCACGCCCAGCATGGCGGAGGCCAGCAGGATGAAGACCACGGCGTAATCGAAGAAAGTCGGCTGCATCGTTTGCTTGCGGCTACGCTCGTGCGCAGGCCGCGTAGGCCCTTACTGTTCCACGACCCGCGAGGTCAGGCCGACCGCGCGCACGCGCTTGTCGGCGGCGTCGGCGGCTTCGCGGTCGCTGAAGGGGCCGGCACGCAGCAGGATGCGCTCGCCATCGGCCAGCACTTTCTTCTCGACATAGGCCGGCACTTTGCTCGCCTTGAGCTTGGCGAGCCAGTTCTTCGCCCGTTCTTCGGACGAGAACGCGCCGATCAGGATCAGGTACTTGCCGCTGCCGGCGGGCTTGGCTTCGGGCCTGGCCTCGGCGCGCTGGGCCGGCTTGTCGGCGGGCTTGTCAGCCGCGGCCGTGGCCGCGGGCTTCTGCGGCGTGCTGACGATTTCCTCGCCGGCGTCCAGCGCCGCCGCGTCGTTGCGCGGGGACGAGGTGGACGACGTGGGCGGCAGCGGGTCGGCCTTGCGCGGCTCCACCTTGGGCTTTTGCGAGGACCCGGTCACCCCGTTGGTGACCTTGACCGCGACATCGTCGGACACCGGCCGCGGCTTGGTCTCGAATACGATCGGCAGCACGATCACGGCTGCCACCACCAGCACCACGGCGCCGATCAGGCGGCGGCGTGCGCGCTGTTTCTGCGGGAATTCAGGGTCCAGCGTGTCGTCGGCATATTCCTCGGCCAGGCGGCGCGACGAAGCAATGCCTGCACCCGGGTCGGTGCGCTGGCGCCGCGCACGCTCTGGTGCCGGGTCGTTGCCCTTGCGGGAAGAAAACAGCGAAAGCAGGCCCATAGATTGGTTCGGTGCGACGGCCATGGGGGCCGGTCCTTGCAGTTGCCGCTCAGCGAGCGCCCATGATCGTCGGGATTGGTCCTTCAGCGCAGGAAAGCCCTGGCGCTTCAGTTCGCCTGCGTGGCCCGATAGGCCATGACGCCGGCGACGGTATAGAACGATCCGAAGACCAGAATTCTATCATTCTCGGTGGCTCGCTCGATGGCGTCGCGGAATGCCGCCTCCGGGCTGGAGAAACACGCCGCGGTGGCATCGGGGCCGGGGCGGAATCCGTTCGCCTCCAGCTTCGCCAGCAGGTCGGCGGCGCTGGCCGCGCGCTCCGTCGGCAGGTCGCACAGGCACCAGTGGTCGACCTTGTCGGCCACGTGCTGCAGCACCCCGGCGATATCCTTGTCCTGCATCGAGCCGAACACCGCGTAGGTGTAGCGGAAGAAGCCCATATTCTCCAGGTTCTGTCCCAGCGTGGCCGCCGCATGCGGATTGTGCGCCACGTCGAGGACCACCGCCGGCCGTCCCGGCAGCACCTGGAAGCGCCCCGGCAGTTCCACGAAGGCCAGTCCGTTGCGGACTTCCTGTGCGCTCACCGGCAGGCGCGGGCGCATGGCCTGCAGCGCAGCCAGTGCCGCGGCCGCATTCAGCAACTGATTGGCGCCGCGCAGCGCCGGGTAGCCCAGGCCGTTGAGCTTGCGGTCGCCGCCGCTCCAGTCCCATTGCTGCCGCTCCTGGCCCTTGGCGGCCTGGAAATGGAAATCGCGGCCCACCAGCCACAGCTCGGCGCCGATGGCCTCGGCGTGCGCCACCAGCGACTTGGGCGGCACCGGGTCGCCGCAGATCGCCGGCACGCCCGGGCGGAAGATGCCGGCCTTCTCGAAGCCGATCTCCTCGCGGGTATGGCCCAGGTACTGGGTATGGTCGATATCGACGCTGGTGATGATGGCGCAGTCGGTATCGATCACATTGACCGCATCCAGCCGCCCGCCCAGCCCCACCTCGAGGATGATCGCGTCGAGCCCGGCCCCGGCAAAGGCATGGATGATCGCCAGCGTGGTGAACTCGAAATAGGTCAGGCTGATGGGGTCGGCAAAGCTGGTGCGCGCGCGCTCGACTGCCTCGAAATGCGGCAGCAACTGCGCATCGGTGGCCATTTCGCCGTTGATGCGCGCGCGTTCGTTGAACGAGATCAGGTGCGGCGAGGTATGGCAGCCGACCTTGTAGCCCGCCTCCAGCAGGATGCGCTCAAGCATCGCGCAGGTCGAGCCCTTGCCGTTGGTGCCACCCACGGTGAACACCACCGCGTCAATGCGCAGCCCGAGGGCCTCCTTCACGCGCGTGATGCGCGTCAGGCCCATGTCGATGCCCACGGGGTGGGCGGTTTCGAGATGGGCTAGCCATTCGGGAAGGGTGTGGAAGACAGGCATGGGGGTGCTCGGAATGCTTTGCTACTAGATTTGGCCAGATGGCCTCAAAGTCAAGCCTGGCCGCGCCCCGCGCAGCGTACTGCCCGGCGATCGCGTCCAGCAAAAGCAAAAGGCGCGGTCAACGCCCGCGCCCTCGCTCCAACCGTTCGATACGGCTTATGCCACCGCGTCCGCAGGCTGCTTCTGCAGCAGCGCCAGCAGTTGCGCCAGTTCCGCGCGCAGCTTGCGGCGGTCGACGATCATGTCGATGGCGCCCTTCTGGATCAGGAACTCCGAACGCTGGAAGCCTTCGGGCAGCTTCTCGCGCACGGTCTGCTCGATCACGCGCGGGCCGGCAAAGCCGATCAGCGCCTTGGGCTCGGCGATCACGACGTCGCCCAGGAAGGCGAACGATGCCGATACGCCGCCCATGGTCGGGTCGGTCAGCACGCTGATGAACGGCAGCTTGCTCGCGCTGAGCTGGTTCAGCATCGCGGTGGTCTTGGCCATCTGCAGCAGCGACAGCAGGCTTTCCTGCATGCGCGCGCCGCCAGTGGCGGTAAAGCAGATGAACGGCACCTTCTGCTCGAGCGCGGCCTGCGCGCCGCGCACGAAGCGCTCGCCCACCACCGAGCCCATCGAGCCGCCCATGAACTCGAACTCGAAGCAGCTCGCCACCACCGGGATGGTGTGGATCGCGCCACCCATCACCACCATGGCGTCGGTCTCGCCGGTGTCGTCCATGGCCGCCTTGATGCGGTCCGGGTACTTCTTGGAATCCTTGAACTTGAGCGCGTCGACCGGCACGATTTCCTGGCCGATCTCATAGCGGCCTTCGGCGTCGAGCAGCGCATCCAGGCGCGCCCGCGCGCTGATGCGCATATGGTGGTCGCACTTGGGGCAGACGTGCAGGTTGGCCTCGACGTCGGTCCGGTACAGCGTGGACTCGCACGACGGGCACTTGACCCACAACCCCTCCGGGATGCCCTTGCGGGTGCGGGGGTCGGTCTGTTGAATCTTGGGGGGCAGGAGTTTATCCAACCAGCTCATGAAAGCTCCTTTCGGATAGCTGCGGTCCGCCGGCAAACCCTCTGTCAGGGCGAACATCGGCGGATGGCAGGGAATCAACCCGCAAATTTACCACGCCGGGCCGGGGAGCTCTAAGCGGAACACGCCGCTTGAGAACGGCGAGCCACTTTTGAGCGACCATCGGGCCGGGATTACATCACTTCAGCGGTCCAGCGCTTCGCGGATCTCAGCGATAAACGCCCGCAGCGTCGCCACCGCCTGCTCTCGCGGCGTGTCTTCCAGCAGCTGCACCAGCCGGCTGCCGATCACGACAGCATCGGCCACGCTGCCGATCGCGCGCGCGGTCTGCGCATCGCGGATGCCGAAGCCTACACCCACCGGCAGGTTGGCGTGCTGCTTGATCAGCGGCAGCCGCGCCGCCACGCTGTCGAGGTCGATCGCGGCCGAGCCGGTCACGCCCTTGAGCGACACGTAGTACAGGTAACCGCTGGCCACGCGCGCCACCGCTTCGATGCGCGCATCGGTCGAGGTCGGCGCCAGCAGGAAGATCGGGTCCATGCCGTTGTCGCGCATCAGCGTGGCGAACGACTCGCACTCCTCGGGCGGATAGTCGACCACCAGCACGCCGTCGACGCCGGCCTCGCGCGCGGCCGCGGCAAACGCCTGCTCGCCCATGCGCTCGATCGGGTTGGCATAGCCCATCAGCACCACCGGGGTTTCGGCGTTGGTCTGGCGGAACTCGCGCACCCACTGCAGCACCTGCGTCAGCGACACGCCCTGCGCCAGCGCGCGCTCGGAGGCGCGCTGGATCACCGGGCCGTCGGCCATCGGGTCGGAGAACGGCACGCCCAGCTCGATCACATCGGCGCCGCCCGCCACCAGCGCGTGCATCAGCGCCACGGTCAGGCCCGGCTCGGGATCGCCGGCGGTGATAAACGGAATCAGGCCCTTCTTCTGCTGCGCGGCCAGCGCCGCGAACGTCTTCTGGATACGGGACATATCAGGGAATCAGGTGAGGCCGCGGCGCCGGCGAGGCATCGTCATTGGCGGCGGCCAGGGTTGGGGTGGCGTCAGGTTCGATGGCCGGCATCGCCTGCGCGGCGGCTGACACGCGCGCGCACGCCACCTGCACGTATTCCGGGTTGATCTCATACCCGACAAAGCGCCGGCCGTGGCGCAGGCAGGCCACCGCGGTGGTGCCGCTGCCGGCAAACGGATCGAGCACCAGCCCGCCCGGCGGGCAGCTCGACAGCACCATCCGCTCGACGATCTCCAGCGGCTTCTGCGTCGGGTGGTTGGCACGCTCCGGGTCCTGGCGGTGGATGCGCGAGATGCTCCACAGGTCCTTGGGGTTGTAGCCAACCTCCAGCCACTTCTTGCCCTCGAAACGCGGGCGGCTGCGCGCCTTCTTGGTCTCGGGGTCGTACGGGATGCGGACCGGGTCGAGATCGAAGTAGTAGTCGCGCGCGCGGGCGAAGAAGCCGATGTTGTCGTGCACCGATGAGAATTTGCGCGTGGTGCCGCCCATGCTGGGCACGCGGCGGTCCCAGATGATCTCGTTGATCATCGTCAGCCGCCGCTTGAGCATCACGAACAGCTCGGGCGAATACTGCCAGGTGCAGAACAGGTAGAGCGTGCCCCTGGGCGCGAGCTTGGGCACGACCGCATCCATCCAGCGCTCGGACCAGTCGAGATACGCCTGGCCCGACAGCAGGTCGGAATCGTTGCCGTAGTCCTTGCCCAGGCCGTACGGGGGATCGGCGACGATCAGGTCGACCGAGCCGTCCGGCAGGCGGGCAATGCCCTCGAACATGTCTTCCTGGAACAGCTGCAGCGGCGGCGCTTCGGGATGCGCAGGCAGGGCATCCGCCCCGCCCACGGCCAGTCCGGCGGTATGAGGCAGCGCGCGCATCAGAGCTTGAGCCCCGCGCGCTCGGCCACGGTGTGCATGTCCTTGTCGCCGCGCCCGGACAGGTTCACCAGCAGCAGCTTGTCCTTGGGCAGCGTCGGCGCCAGCTTGCAGGCATAGGCGATGGCGTGGCTGGACTCCAGGGCCGGGATGATGCCCTCGATGCGGCAGCAGTCGTGGAAGGCCTTCAGCGCTTCCTCGTCGGTGATCGGCACGTACTGCGCGCGGCCGCTGTCCTTGAGCCAGGCGTGCTCGGGGCCGACGCCGGGATAGTCCAGGCCCGCGGACACCGAATGCGTCTCGATGATCTGGCCGTTGTCGTCCTGCAGCAGGTAGGTGCGGTTGCCGTGCAGCACGCCGGGCGTGCCACCGGTCAGCGAGGCCGCATGGCGGCCGGTATCGAGGCCGTCGCCGGCGGCTTCGACGCCGATCAGCTGCACGTCCTGGTGCTCGATATAGGGATAGAAGATGCCCATCGCATTGGAGCCGCCGCCGACGCAGGCGATCACCGCATCCGGCTGGCGCCCGGTCATCTCCGGCATCTGCACCTTGGCTTCCTCGCCGATCACGCACTGGAAGTCGCGCACCATCATCGGATACGGGTGCGGGCCGGCCACGGTGCCGATGATGTAGAACGTGTTCTCGACGTTGGTGACCCAGTCGCGCATGGCTTCATTGAGTGCGTCCTTGAGCGTGCGCGAGCCGCTTTCCACGGGCACCACGGTCGCGCCCAGCAGCTTCATGCGGTAGACGTTGGCGGCCTGGCGCTTGACGTCCTCGGCGCCCATGTAGACCACGCACTCCATGCCGAAGCGCGCGGCGATGGTGGCGGTGGCCACGCCGTGCTGCCCTGCCCCGGTCTCGGCGATCACGCGCGGCTTGCCCATGCGCTTGGCGAGCAGCGCCTGGCCGATGACGTTGTTGATCTTGTGCGCGCCGGTGTGGTTGAGGTCTTCGCGCTTGAAGTAGATCTGCGCGCCGCCGAGCATCTCGCTCCAGCGCTGCGCGTGGTAGATCGGCGACGGGCGGCCGACGAAGTGCTTCAGCTCGCGGCGGAATTCGGCATCGAACTCCGGGTCCTTCTGGTAGTGCGCATAGGCTTCGCGCAGCTCATCCAGCGCGTGGACCAGCGTCTCGGAAACGAAGGTGCCGCCATAGGGGCCGAAATGGCCACGGGAATCGGGCAGGTCGTACATGTCTAGGCTCTTCGGAACAGCGGCCTTGCCTCTCTGTCGGCAAGGGCGCCTGGTTGACTGGGGTGCGCGGTGCCCGCACGGGCGGCATGGACTGGAATCGGAGTTCCCGCCCGGTTCATCCTGCCTCGGCACTGCGGACAGCGCGCACGAACGCGGCAATGCGGGCGTGGTCCTTCACGCCCTTGGCGGCCTCTACCCCGCTGCTGACATCTACAGCGTAGGGCCGCACGCGTTCAATCGCGCCAGCGACGTTTTGCGCGTTCAACCCACCACTCAAAACGATGCGAGGAGCGCCGTTTCCGTTCGGGTTGCTGGGTGCCGGCGCTGTGGCCGGAGCAGTGGGCGGAAGCCATGCCTGGGGTATCAGGGTCCAGTCGAAGACGTGGCCGCCACCGCCGTAGCCTTCGACGAAGGCATCGAGCAGCAGGGCAGCGGCATCACGGTATTGATCGGCGAATTCTACCAAATCGAGCCCCGGGCGCACACGGGCGGCGCGCATAAAGGGCAGCCGGCAGCGTTGCGACGCCTGGGTGCAGAACTGCGGGGTCTCGTCGCCGTGAAGCTGCAGCAGCGTCAGCGGCACGCGCTCGGCCACGTGGGCGATGTCTTCCAGGTCGGCGTTGACGAACAGGCCGGTCACCGCGACGAAGGGACCGGCGGCTTCGGCGAGCGCGGCGGCGCGCGCCACGTCGACATAGCGCGGGCTCTTCGGATAGAACACCAGCCCGATCGCATCGGCACCCGCGTCGACCGCGGCACGCACGTCGTCCTCGCGGGTCAGGCCGCAGATCTTGATACGGGTGCGGGCGGGCCGCATGTGCGCGGCAGTGCCCTCAGGCTGTGTCATCGAACACTCCATGGAAGAGGCTCGCGGACGGGTCGCCCGCGGGGATCTGGTAAGCATCAGGATACTTGACGTCCACCAGGTAGAGGCCATCGGGCATGAAGGTCGGTGCCGCCAGCTTGCGGTCGCGTCCGGCCAGCACCTGTGCCAGCCACTGCGGCGGGTAGCGCTTGCGTCCCACCGCCACCAGGCACCCCATCAGGTTGCGCACCATATGGTGCAGGAAGGCGCTGGCGCGAAAACGCAGGAACACCCAGTTGCCGTCGTCCCGGATGGTGACGTCATACATGGTCTTGACCGGCGATTTGGCCTGGCATTCGGCGGCGCGGAAGGCGGAAAAATCGTGCTCGCCCACCAGGCAGGCGGCGGCCTCGCGCATCGCACCGACGTCGAGCCGCTGGCCCGGCGGCAGCATCTGGTAGCCGGCGCGGCCCTGCACCAGCGGTACGCGGTTCGGGCCGGTGTAGAGCGCGTAGTAGTACATGCGCTCGAACGCCAGGAAGCGGGCATGGAAGCCCTCGTCGACCGGGCGCGCCCACTGCAGCGCGATCGATGGCGGCAGGAAGGCGTTGACGCCGCGCACCCAGGAAAAGGGCTCGCGCTCGAGCGTCGTGTCGAGGTGGATGACCTGGCCCAGCGCATGCACGCCGGTATCGGTGCGCCCCGCCACGGTGGTCAGCAGGCGCACGCCGGCAAAGCGCTCGATGGCGTCTTCCAGGTGATCCTGCACGGTATTGCGGTGCGGCTGCGACTGCCAGCCCGAAAAGGCGGCGCCGTCGTAGTGCAGGCCAAGAGCGATGCGGTTCATGTCAGGGGATCAGGCAGTGCGGCGGCGGGCCATGGGATCGATGGCCCGCCAGAAAAGCAAATGCGCCGGAAGGGACGCTTCCGGCGCATCGCTTCGTGCCGCGGCAGCGCGTGCCGCGGCCGGACCGACAATGATAGCTCAGCCCACCGTTCAGGCCACTTCGAGCAGCAGCGAACGGGCTTCGGACTGCAGCGGTTCCTGCGACTGCTCGACCACTTCCTGCAGCAGCTCGCGCGCCCCTTCCTTGTCGCCGATCTCGATATACGCGCGGGCCAGGTCCAGCTTGATCTGCATGTCCCGTGCGGCGTCGACGCCATCGGTCGACAGCGTGCTGGGCGACACCCCGCGCGCGGTATCGCCGCTGCTTTCGGCCGCCACGCGTTCCAGGTCGATCGGCTCCGTCAGCTTGCCGTCGCGCAGCATGGTCGGCGCGGGCAGCGGCATGGTGGCCTCGTCGAGCGGAGCCTTCGAAGGCGTGGGCTCCTGCGTGCCGGTGCCGAGGTCGAGCGACAGGCCCGACATGTCGAATTCCAGCGGTCGGCCGCGCGTGGGCGTATCGAGGCTCGGCACGTCGGCCAGCGGGTCGGCACTCGCCGGCGGCAGGTCCAGCTCCTGATCAAGGCGAACTGCGGGCTCAGTGCGGTCGTCGTCAGCGCCGAACACCATCGCCGCGGAAGCCGGCGCGACGATCGGATCCCCCGCCGCCGGCGCCGGGAAGGCATCCAGCGGCAGCGCCAGGTCGCCCAGCGAGGGCTCCAGCCGCGGAATCGACGCCGGATCGTGCGATGGATCGCGCGTGCGCCACTGGTCTATGACCGGCGACGCCGTCTCCGGCCCCGCGGCCTGGGCCGTCACCGCCATGTACAGCGCGTTGCCCGGTTCGAGCGCGCGCCCCATTTCTGCTGCCTTCAGCCATTCCGCACCGTGTCCGCCGGTCTGGGCGAACATTTCTTCTGCAATCACGCGGAACCCTTCCACATCCTGTCTGTTGCTGTAAATCTCCAGGAGCTTGAGCCGCACCGGCTGCTGCTCCGGGTTTTTCTCCAGGGCTTCGCGCAGGATTTCCTCCGCCTGCACATCGCGCCCGTAGGCGATATAGACCTCGGCCTCGGCGATCGGGTCGACCTCGTTGGCTTCCGGCGTGTTGTTGCCGATGCGGAAGTCCGCGCCGAACACGCTGTGCTGCGAGGTATCGACGCTCTGCCCGCCGGCCGTGCCGAACAGCGAGTTGGCGCCTGCCATCACCGTGCTTTCCTGCGACAGGATGCTGTCGCCGAAACCGCTGGTCTCGCTGGTCTTCTGTTGCTGGCGGCGGCGATAGATCGCGTAGACGCCGAGCAGCGCCACCAGCAGGCCACCGCCGGGCAGCAGCATCGGATTGGCCAGCAGGCCGTCGAGGAACGACGGCCCGGCCACCGGCTGCGGCGGCTGGACGGCCACCGGCGGTACCGGCCTGGCGGCCGGTGCCGATGCGGCTGCAGGCGTCTGCGGGGTGCTGGCTGCAGCGGCGACCGGGGCCGAGGCTGCGGCCGCCACCGCGGCGGGCGCCGTGGCGTCGGCGGCGCTGGCGCCGGCGGTCACCGGCGCCGGGGCGCTGGCCGCGGGCGTTGCTGTGGTGGCGGGCGCTGTCGGGGCTGCCGCATCCGCCTTTGGCGGCTGGGTCGCCACCACAGCGGGCGCCGCCGCTTCAGCCTTGGCTGCGGCGACCGCCTTGTCCTTCTCGGCCAGCGCGGCCTGGTTGGCCTGGCTCAGCTTGGCGATCTCGGCGTTCTTCAGCTCGAGCAGCTTCTGCATGTCGCCGACGTTCTTTTCGAGTTGCGCCAGACGGTCCTGGGCTTCCTTGAGCTGGCGGTCGCGTGCGACACCGGCTTCGGCCCTGGCGGCGGCATCGGCCTGCGCGCCACGCTCGGCCTTGCTCAGCTTGAGCTCGTCGCGCGCCGTGGTCGGCGCGGCCTGCTCCTGCACGCGGGCGGTCACGTTGCCGGACTGCTGGCGGCCGCTGTCGGGCTCGACCGCCCTGGCGGCGGCAGCGCTGGCCAGGCGGCTGCGGTAGGCATCGAAGCCCTGCGTGCGCGCCACCACCTCGCGGCGCGCGGCCTTCGGCGTGACGGATTGCGCCTGTTGCGCGGTCGGCACCTGCAGCACCGCGCCGCTGCGCAGCCGGTTCATATTGCCGCCGATAAAGGCGTTGGGATTGTTGCGATAGAGCGCGACCAGCATCTGGTCGAGCGACACTGATTCCTGGCCCTGCACCGCTTCGCTTGCGATCGCATAGAGCGTGTCGCCGCGCTGTACGGTATAGCCGCCGCCGGGCGCCATCTCGCTGCTGGCGCCAGCGGCCGGCGCAGCGCGCCTGGCACTCTGGCGGGCCGGGCGTGCGGGCGCCGCAGGCTTGGCGGCCTCCGTGGAGGCGGCCGGTGCGGCTTGCTGTGGCGCCGTAGCGGCAGGCGCCGCTGCCTGCGGCGGGGCCGCGGGCGACGCATCCGGCGTCGCGGCCGGCACCACCGTCGACGGCGAGAAGGCCAGGTTGGAAGGCTTGGACCCGGCGGGGTCAAGCAGGAAGGTATAGGCGCGCGACACCTTGCCGCTGGACCAGCTCATGTCGACCAGGATGTCGACGAACGGCTCGCTGATCGGCTGGGTCGACCTGACCCGCGCCACGTAGCTGCCATTGGGCCGGCGCTCGATGTCCAGCTTCAGGCTGCCGACCGCCGGCAAATAGGTCAGCCCAGCCGCGGCATAGGCCGACGGCGGCGCCAGCTTGACGCTGAGCCCGTTGGCCTCCTCGGCAGTCACCCCACTGATGTCGATCTCAGCCTGCAGCGGCTGCCCCAGATTCGACTGAACCCGCAATTGCCCGAACCCCGCGGCATACGCGGCCGGCTGCGCGAGCAGCAGGCCCAGAGCCGTGACGGCCAGCGTTGACCAGCGCTGACGGGCAGTAGGCGCATCTTTCCGGCGATGTTGGCTCACACTCACCTTTATGCTCCGTTATGTTTTAGTAGCGAAATGAATCGACAAACCGACCCCATAAACCAGGTCCGGCAGGCTGGCGGGACATTCTGAACGCATCCCTTCCCCAACCCGCGCGCGCAGGCGCCGACCCCTGCGAGCCAGGGCGCATGCCGGCGTATTGTGACGCATCGCCCGGAAAAATAGGCGCCCGGATACAACAACGCCGCGCATGGGCGCGGCGTTGTCGGCAAAGCGGTGCATTCTGTTGCCTGCCTGCAACGGACTAATCAGGCAACGGCAGCAGGCAACCGCGGCAGGGGATCGCGGCACAGCGCCGATCAGGACTCGATCAGGACTCGATCAGGATACGCAGCATGCGGCGCAGCGGCTCGGCCGCGCCCCACAGCAGCTGGTCGCCGACCGTAAACGCGGACAGGTACTCGCCGCCCATCTGCATCTTGCGCAGGCGGCCGACCGGGATCGTCAGCGTGCCGGTCACGGCAGCCGGGGTCAGGTCGGTCATGCTGGCTTCACGCGTATTCGGCACCACCTTGGCCCACGGGTTGTGAGCGGCCAGCATGCCTTCGATCTCGTCCAGCGGCACGTCCTTGCGCAGCTTGATGGTCAGTGCCTGCGAGTGGCAGCGCATCGCGCCGATACGCACGCACAGGCCGTCGACGGCGATCGGCGTGGCGCCGGTCGCACCCAGGAAGCCTTCGCCGCGGCCCAGGATCTTGTTGGTCTCGGCGCCGCCCTTCCATTCTTCCTTGGACTGGCCGTTGCCCAGGTCCTTGTCGATCCAGGGGATCAGGTTGCCGGCCAGCGGCACGCCGAACTGCTTGGTCTCTTCGGCGGACAGGCCGTGCTGGGTCGCCAGGATGGTGCGGTCGATTTCCAGGATGGCCGAGGCCGGGTTATCCAGCAGCGGCTTGACCGACGCGTTCAGCGTGCCGAACTGCGTCAGCAGCTCGCGCATATGCTGGGCACCGCCGCCCGACGCGGCCTGGTATGTCATCGAGGTCATCCACTCGATCAGGTCGGCCTGGAACAGGCCGCCGAGGCCCATCAGCATGCAGCTGACCGTGCAGTTGCCCCCGATAAAATTCTTGACGCCCTTGGACAGCGCGTCCTTGATCACACCCTGGTTGACCGGATCCAGCACGATGATGGCATCGTCCTTCATCCGCAGCGACGACGCCGCGTCGATCCAGTAGCCCTTCCAGCCGGCCTCGCGCAGCTTGGGGAAGACCTCGTTGGTGTAGTCACCGCCCTGGGCGGTCAGCACCACGTCGCACTTCTTCAGTGCCTCGATGTCGTTGGCATCCTTGAGCGTGGTTTCGTTCTTGGCCATGGCGGGCGCCTTGCCGCCGGCGTTGGACGTGCTGAAGAAGACGGGCTCGATATGGTCGAAATCACGCTCTTCCTGCATGCGCTGCATCAGGACGCTGCCGACCATTCCCCGCCAACCGACGAGACCTACAATCATGATTTACCTCGGATGTGATTTTTACTTCCCCGCCATTTTCCTCGCCCGGCGTGGCTGCGCGGGGAAGACGGGCAGGCACGACGAACGGATCTAGGCGATCGCGGTTTTAATAATGGTTTTAATCGTCGTTGCGGTCTGGCCGAGCGAAATCGTGCCGACCGGGCCGCGGGTAGCGGTCAGGACAGCAACAGCAGTCAGGGTGGACTGGGAAAATCGGGCCATCGGCAGAGTCTACACGATTTTGCGGCGCTGCCGCAGCGTGGAGATACGGGAAATAACGGGGACAAATCAGACAAAGGGGCACTACCCGCGCAGCGCCCCCTTCTGGTGTGACTTACAGTGCTGCCAGCACCGCGTCACCCATCTCGCGGGTACCGACCTGCTTGCAACCCGGCGTCAGGATATCGCCGGTGCGGTAGCCCTGGGCCAGCACCTTCTTGACGGCGTTCTCGATGCGGTCGGCCTGCGCGGCCTTGTTCAGCGAATAGCGCAGCATCATCGCCGCCGACAGGATCGTCGCCAGCGGGTTGGCCACGCCCTTGCCGGCGATGTCGGGCGCAGAGCCGTGCGACGGCTCGTACAGGCCCTTGTTGCTGGCATCCAGCGACGCCGACGGCAGCATGCCGATCGAGCCGGTCAGCATGGCGGCCTCGTCCGACAGGATGTCGCCGAACATATTGCCGGTGACGATCACGTCGAAGCTCTTGGGCGCCTTGACCAGCTGCATCGCGGCGTTGTCGACGTACATGTGCGACAGCTCGACCTCTGGATATTCCTTGCTGACGTCGATCACGATGTCCTTCCAGAACTGGAAGGTCTCGAGCACGTTGGCCTTGTCGACGCTGCACAGCTTCTTGCCGCGCTTGGCCGCGGCCTGGAACGCCACGTGGGCGATGCGGCGGATTTCCGGCTCGCTGTAGCGCATGGTGTCGAAGGCCTCGCGCGCGCCCTGGAACAAGCCGTCCGGCGCCTCGCGCACGCCGCGCGGCTGGCCGAAATAGATGTCGCCGTTCAGCTCGCGCACGATCAGGATGTCCAGGCCCGCCACCAGCTCGGGCTTCAGGCTCGAGGCGCCGGTCAGTTCCGGGTAGCAGATCGCCGGACGGAAGTTGGCAAAGAGCTGCAGGTGCTTGCGCAGGCCCAGGATGGCCTGCTCGGGGCGCAGCGGACGCTCCAGGCTGTCGTACTTCCAGTCGCCGACGGCGCCGAACAGGATGGCATCGGCTTCCCTGGCCAGCTTCAGCGTGTTCTCGGGCAGCGGATGGCCTTCGGCCTCGTAGCCGGCGCCGCCCACCGGGGCGGTTTCCAGTTCGAACTTCTCGTCGAGCGCGTTCAGGACCTTGACGGCCTCTGCAACGATTTCGGGACCGATGCCGTCACCCGGCAGGACTGCGATCTTCATTGTTGTCTTTCCTCGTTGAGTCTTATCCGACCAGGCGGTTGTTCAGCCACGGCATCTTGGCGACGCGTTCGGCCTCATAGGCCTTGATCTTGTCGGCATGGCGCAGCGTCAGGCCGATATCGTCGAAGCCGTTCAGCATGCAGTACTTGCGGAACGGGGCGATATCGAACTCGTAGGCCTGTCCCGACGGCGTGATCACCACCTGCTTGTCCAGGTCGATGGTCAGCTTGTAGCCGTTGAAGGCGTTGGTCTCGTTGAACAGGTGGTCGACCTGCTGCTCGGTCAGCACCACCGGCAGCAAGCCGTTCTTGTAGCAGTTGTTGAAGAAGATATCGGCGAAGCTGGGCGCGATCACGGCGCGGAAGCCGTATTGCGTCAGCGCCCACGGCGCGTGCTCGCGCGAGCTGCCGCAGCCGAAGTTGCGGCGTGTCAGCAGGATCGATGCGCCCTGGTAGCGCGGCTGGTTCAGCACGAAGTCCGGGTTCAGCGGACGCTTGCTGTTGTCCATGCCGGGCTCGCCGACGTCCTTGTAGCGCCACTCGTCGAACAGGTTGGGGCCGAAGCCGGTGCGCTTGATCGACTTCAGGAACTGCTTCGGGATGATGGCGTCGGTATCGACGTTCTCGCGGTCGAGCGGCGCCACCAGGCCGCTGTGTACGGTGAACTTGTCCATGTTCTCTTTCCTTGCTTCTTCAGCCCAGCTTGCGGATATCGACGAAATGGCCTTCGATGGCGGCGGCTGCTGCCATCGCCGGGCTCACCAGGTGGGTGCGCCCGCCCGCGCCCTGGCGGCCTTCGAAGTTGCGGTTCGAGGTCGACGCGCAACGCTCGCCCGGATCGAGGCGATCGGCATTCATCGCCAGGCACATCGAGCAGCCCGGCTCGCGCCATTCAAAGCCCGCGGCCTTGAAGATCTTGTCCAGCCCCTCGCGCTCGGCCTGCTCCTTGACCAGGCCCGAGCCCGGCACCACCATCGCCAGCTTCACGTTGGCGGCGACCTTGCGGCCCAGCTTCTGCACCACCCACGCGGCGGCGCGCATGTCTTCGATGCGGCTGTTGGTGCACGAACCGATAAAGACCTTGTCGATATTGATGCTCTCGACCGGCACGTTGGGCTGCAGGCCCATGTATTCGAGCGCGCGCTCCATCGCGTTGCGCTTGTTCGGGTCCTTTTCCTTCTCGGGATCCGGCACGCGGTCTTCGATGCTGACCACCATTTCCGGCGACGTGCCCCAGGTCACCTGCGGACGGACATCTTCGGCACGCAACTCGACCACCTGGTCAAAGTGCGCACCCGCGTCGGAATGCAGCGTGCGCCAGTAAGCGACCGCCTGCTCCCACTCCACGCCCTGCGGCGCATACGGGCGGCCCTTGACGTATTCCAGCGTGACGTCGTCCACGGCCACCAGGCCGGCGCGCGCACCCGCCTCGATGGCCATGTTGCAGACCGTCATGCGGCCTTCCATGGTCAGGTCCCGGATGGCCGAGCCGGCGAACTCGATGGTGAAGCCGGTGCCGCCCGCGGTGCCGATCTTGCCGATCACGGCCAGCACGATGTCCTTGGCGGTGCAGCCGCGCGGCAGCTTGCCTTCCACCTTGACCAGCATGTTCTTGGCCTTCTTGCCCAGCAGCGTCTGCGTGGCCAGCACATGCTCCACTTCCGACGTGCCGATGCCATGCGCCAGCGCGCCAAACGCGCCATGCGTGCTGGTATGCGAGTCGCCGCACACCACCGTCATGCCCGGCAGCGTCGCGCCCTGCTCCGGCCCGATCACGTGCACGATGCCCTGGCGGTGGTCGTTCATCTTGAACTGGGTGATGCCATAGCTGTCGCAGTTGGCATCCAGCGTATCGACCTGCAGCTTCGATACCGGGTCGGCAATGCCGTGGCTGCGGTCGGTGGTCGGCACGTTGTGGTCCGACACGGCCAGGTTGGCGCTGATGCGCCATACCGGACGCTCCGCGATCTTCAGACCTTCGAACGCCTGCGGGCTGGTCACTTCATGCAGCAGGTGGCGGTCGATATAGAGCAGCGTGGTGCCGTCTTCCTCGACGTGGACGGTGTGGTCATCCCAGAGTTTGTCGTAGAGCGTCTTGGCCATGATGCGATGGCGGGCCGGAAGACCGACTCCTTGACAGGAGAGGTCCGCGGTGACCGCGCAGTAGTTTGCAGGGGTTTTATCCGCTTCGGTCGCGGTGACGAGCCGGACAACGATGATGACGATGATCGCGCCGCAAGCCGCCTGAAGCGAGCGTTATTTCAAGCGTTGCTGCGATGCTTGACTTGGCAATCGATTATGCCACAGGGGGTATGGCGGTCAGGCCCTGGGCCGGGCCTGGTGGGGGTGGGAATGTAATGTGATTGGCGAAAGGGGGATTTCGCGGATGGCGAAAAGGTTTGCGTGACGCCGGTTTTCTCCCTCTCCCGCTTGCGGGAGAGGGGCCGGGGGGAGAGGGCAGGAGCGTCAAAGGCTGACGTCCGCGGGTTAAAACCGTTGGCCCCGCTTGATGTGGCTCCTTGCTAGCCCACCCCTCTCCCCGGTCCCTCTACCCCTGAGGGAACACCTTGCTTGGGCTAGCTCGGGCGGCTTTGGCGCACCCAAAACCGCGCTCCTCGTCCGCGTCGTGGCGAGTTCGAAAACCGCCCTCCTCTTTTGCGTTTTGGCGGCTTCGTCAACCGCCGAGGTACGCAGCCTTGATCCGGTCGTTGGCCAGCAGGTTGGCACCCGTATCCGCCAACACCACCTTCCCCGTCTCCAGCACATACCCCCGATCCGCCACCTGCAGCGCCTTGTTGGCATTCTGCTCGACCAGGAACACCGTGACGCCCTCGTCACGAATCGTCCTGATGATGTCGAAGATCTGCGCGATGATCAGCGGCGCCAGGCCCAGCGTCGGCTCGTCCAGCAGCAGCAGCCGCGGCCGGCTCATCAGCGCGCGGCCGATCGCCAGCATCTGCTGCTCTCCGCCCGACATGGTGCCCGCGCGCTGCGCCGCCCGCTGGTTCAACCGCGGGAACAGCTTGAACACGTGCTCGATGCCCGCCTCGATCTCGTCGCGCTTCGAGAAGAATGCGCCCATCTTCAGGTTTTCCAGCACCGTCAGGCTCGGGAACACGCGCCGGCCTTCGGGCGAGATCGCCATGCCCAGACGCATGATCTCGTGCGTCGAGCGGTTGGTGATGTCCTGCCCTTCGAACAGCACGCGGCCTTTAGAAGCGCGCGGCGTGCCGCACACGGTCATCATCAGCGTCGTCTTGCCGGCGCCGTTGCTGCCGATCAGGGTGACGATCTCCCCCTTCTTCACTTCGATCGATACGCCCGACAGCGCCTCGACGGCGCCGTAGTGGGTATGGACCTGTTCCAGCTTCAGCATCAGTCCTCTCCCAGGTAGGCCTTGATCACGCGCGGGTCGTTGCGCACTTCCTCCGGCTTGCCGATCACGATCGGCTTGCCGTGCTCCATCACCAGGATGCGGTCCGACACGCCCATCACCAGGCTCATGTCGTGCTCGATCAGCAGCACCGAGATGCCGAACTCACGCCGCAACTGGTCGATCAGCTGCTGCAGCTCGATCTTCTCCTGCGGATTCAGGCCCGCAGCGGGCTCGTCCAGCATCAGCAGGCGCGGTTTGGTGATCATGCAGCGTGCGATTTCCAGCCTGCGCTGGTGCCCGTACGACAGCGTGCCCGCCTCGCGGTTGGCAACTCTGGTCAGGCCCATGCGCTCGAGCCAGACCGCGGCGCGCTCCAGCGCCTCGCGCTCGGCGCGGCGGTAAGCCGGGGTAGCAAATAGCCCGCGCAGGATGCCGGACTGCACCTGCAGATGCTGCGCCACCAGCAGGTTTTCCACCACCGTCAGCGACTTGAACAGGCGGATATTCTGGAAGGTCCGCACCAGGCCCTTGCGCGCCACCTGGTGGCTGGGCAGGCCGGCAATGGCGTGGCCGTCCAGCGTGACGTCGCCCGCGGTGGGCTTGTAGAAGCCGCCCACGCAGTTGAACACCGTGGTCTTGCCGGCGCCGTTGGGGCCGATGATGGCGAAGACCTCGTCCTTGCGGACATCGAAATCGATGCCGTCCACGGCCAGCAGGCCGCCGAAGCGCATCTGCAGGCCGGATACTTTCAGCAGTTCGGCTTGTTGCAAACCAGTCATCGCGGCAACTCCACGTGGGGACGGCTCGCGGGCAGCAGGCCCTGCGGACGCCACATCATCATCAGCACCATCACCAGGCCGAAGATCAGCATGCGGTATTCGGCAAAGCCGCGCGCCACTTCGGGCAGCACGGTCAGCAGGATCGCCGCCAGGATCACGCCAAGCTGCGAGCCCATGCCGCCCAGCACCACCACGGCCAGGATCAGCGCCGACTCGATGAAGGTGAACGATTCCGGGTTGACCAGCCCCTGGCGCGCCGCGAAGAAGGCGCCGCCGATGCCGGCGAACGATGCGCCCAGCGTGAACGCCGACAGCTTGATGCGGGTCGGGTTCAGGCCCAGCGAGCGGCACGCGATCTCGTCGTCGCGCAGCGCTTCCCAGGCACGGCCCATCGGCATGCGGATCAGCCGGCTGGTGACGAACAGCGTGAAGCCCACCAGCAGCAGCGCCAGCAGGTAGAGGAAGATCACCATGTGCTGGCCGCTGTAATCCAGGCCGATCAGGTCATGGAAGGTTTTCGCGCCCTCCACGCTCGCACTGCGCGCCATCTCGATGCCGAATACGGTCGGCTTCGGGACGCCCGAGACGCCGTCCGGGCCGCCGGTCAGGCTGGTCAGGTTGTTGGCGAGCAGGCGGATGATCTCGCCGAAGCCCAGCGTGACGATGGCCAGGTAGTCGCCGCGCAGCCGCAGCACCGGAAAGCCGAGCAGGAACCCGAAGGCCGCCGACATCGCCGCGGCAATCGGCAGGCATTCCCAGAAGCCCAGACCGAAGTACTGGTTCAGCAGCGCATAGGTATAGCCGCCGATCGCGTAGAAGCCGACATAGCCCAGGTCGAGCAGGCCGGCAAAGCCCACCACGATATTCAGGCCCAGTCCCAGGATCACGTAGATCAGCGCCAGCGTGGCCACGTCGACCGCGCCGCGCGAGCCGAAGAACGGCCACACCAGCCCGACCGCAAGCAGCACCCACACCGCCACGCGCTGCTCGCGCGCGCCCATTGCCGGCAGCGCCGGCAGGCGCACCGCGCTGCCCGCGCGCGACAGCATCGGCTTGAACAACTGAAACAGGAACACCGCGGCGACCGCGATCCACACCGGCCGCCAGTGCGGCTCGAGCACGACCTTGTAGCCTTCCAGCTTGAGCTGCAGGCCCAGGATGGGGATGGTCAGGATCGCCGTCATTACCGCGGCCGTGATCGCATTCTTCAGCGACTGTCCCGGCGTTGCGCCACGCGCGAACGCTTGCCCGGCAGCGATGGTGACAGCGCCGGTAGAAACATTGTTGGTCATGTCGTGCCTCCCTCAGACCTTTTCCACATCGGGCTTGCCCAGCAGCCCGGTCGGACGGAACAGCAGCACCAGCACCAGCAGGCTGAACGCCACCACGTCCTTGTATTCGGCCGGCATGTAGCCCGAGGCGAAGGTCTCCGCCAGGCCCAGCAGCACGCCGCCGAGCATCGCACCCGGGATGCTGCCGATGCCGCCCAGCACCGCCGCGGTAAAGGCCTTGATGCCGGCGATAAAGCCGATAAAGGGATTGAGCTTGCCGATGGTCAGCCCGATCAGCACGCCGCCCACCGCCGCCAGCATCGCGCCCAGCACGAAGGTGAACGAGATCACCTTGTTGGTGTCGATGCCCAGCAGGTTGGCCATGCGCATGTCCTCGGCGCAGGCGCGGCAGGCACGGCCCATGCGCGAGCGGCCGATAAACATGGTCAGCGCGATCATCAGCACCAGCGTCACGCCGACGATCAGCAGGCGCGAATACGGCACCGTCACCATGAAATCGCCGCCCATCTGGAACTCGATGGCGCCCGAGATCAGCACCGGCACGGAGACATCGCGCGCGCCCTGCCCGATCTGGACATAGTTCTGCAGGAAGATCGACATGCCGATGGCGGAGATCAGCGGCACCAGCCGCGGTCCGCCGCGCAGCGGCCGGTATGCCACCCGCTCGACCGCAAAGCCGTAGACCCCGGTGACCATTACCGAGACCAGCAAGGCGGCGCCAAGCACCAGCGGCAGCGGATAGCCCGCCTGGGCGCCGATCGCGGTGAGCGTGACCAGGCCGACATAGGCACCGATCATGTAAATCTCGCCGTGCGCGAAATTGATCATGCCGATGATGCCGTAGACCATTGTGTAGCCGATGGCGATCAACGCATAGATCGCACCCAGCGTCAGCCCGTTGACGAGCTGCTGGGTGAACTGTGGAAGGAATTCATTCATTGGAGGAAGCCTCGAAGCCGCCGGAACTGGCCTCGGCAGGGATGCGCCAAAACCATTCGAACTTGCCAAAGCAAGGTGTCCCTCTCCCCTCATGGGGAGAGGGTTGGGGTGAGGGGTGGGCTAGCAAGGAGCCACATCAAGCCGGGCCAACGGTTTAAACCCAAGACATCAGCCTTTGACCCTCCTGCCCTCTCCCCCTGCCCCTCTCCCGCAAGCGGGAGAGGGGAGCACCCCGTCGGGATGCGAATGCCTTAGTTGGCCGCGGTCTTGCTGGCGTCCTTGTGCCAGGTGTAGACCACGAACTTGAACGACTTCAGGTCGCCCTTCTCGTCGTAGTCGACCTTGCCGATCGGGGTGGTGAAGGCGTTCTTGTGCATGTACGCAGCGACCTTGGCCGGGTCGGTGCTCTTGGCCCCGGCGATGGCGTCGCCGATGATCTTAAGGGCGGCATAGGCCGGCATCTGGAACGGACCGTTGGCATCGCGCTTCTTGTCGGCGAAGGCCTTCACCAGCGCGGCGTTGGCGGGATCGGCCGAGAAGTCGGCCGGCAGCGTCACCAGCATGCCTTCGGAGGACGGGCCGGCGATCGCGGTCACGTCCTTGTTGCCCACGCCCTCGGGGCCCATGAAGGCGGCCTTGACGCCCTGCTCGCGCGCCTGGCGCAGCAGCAGGCCCATTTCCGGGTGGTAGCCGCCGAAGTAGACGAAGTCCACGCCCTGCGACTTGAGCTTGGTGATGACGGCCGAGTAGTCCGAATCGCCGGCGTTGATGCCTTCGAACACCGCGACCGGGATCTTGGCGGCTTCCAGGTCTTTCTTGACCGAGCTGGCGATGCCCTGGCCGTACGACTGCTTGTCGTGCAGCACCGCGACCTTCTTGGGCTTGACCTTGCCGATGATGTACTGGGCGGCGGCCGGGCCCTGCTGGTCGTCGCGGCCGATGGTGCGGAAGATGAACTTGCGCTTCTTGGTTTCGGTCAGTTGCGGGGCGGTGGCCGACGGCGTCACCATCACGATGCCTTCGTTCTCGTAGATGTCCGAAGCCGGGATAGTCGAGCCCGAGCACACGTGGCCGATCACGTACTTGATGTTCTGGCTGACGATCTTGTTGGCAACCGCCACGGCCTGCTTCGGCTCGCAGGCGTCGTCCATCATCACCACTTCGAACTTGTTGCCGCCGGCACCGCCGGCTGCGTTGATCTGTTCGACCGCGGTCAGCGCACCGGCCTTGACCATGTCGCCATACTGCGCCACCGAGCCACTCATCGGGCCGGCAATGGCGATCTTCACGGTTTCGGCATTGGCGGCGGCGCCAAAGGTGGCCAGCATGGCGGCCAGCGAAATGGACGTAATGCGGGACGTAATGCGGGACGTAAGACGGGACAGCGTCATCAGGAGCTCCTCGATTTATGTTTGGGTCAACCGGGCAGAAACGGTATGACCTGCGCAATCGAACAACACCCGCGGGCTACAGAGATCGGACTGGCGGAACAGCGGCCCGAGACGCGGAAGACGGGCCTGCAAGAAGAGACAGCGTATGCGGGGCCCGGCATGTGTCAGCCCCCGTTGACGTATGGGGACCAAGGTTCGGAAAGACAACGTTGATGCGTTCTCTATTGCGCAAGCGATTCGCCTGCCCCGCTTGCCGCACCGCACGCCGGAAGGGTGGCCCGGCTGCCGTCGGCAAAGCAGCCCGCATTATAGGGTCAAATTTCCTGCTGCAAAGGGGAATCGCACAATATATGCGGAACTGTTTTGGCAAAACGCGACACAATTTTTCACGTATTGCGCTCCGGACTGCGTGGGGTGCAATTTCCTGCCCTTCGCACCGCCGCAGTGCACAAAGGATGCTGACGCTACAAAAACAAACGCCCCGGCGGGCCGGGGCGTTTGAAATTGCTGCAGTGCGCAGCACGGCGAAAGGCGCGGCGCTTAGCGCTTGGCCACGTCCGGCACCTCGCGGGTGGCGGCGCCAACGAACAGCTGGCGCGGACGGCCGATCTTGTATTCCGGATCGGTGATCATCTCTTCCCACTGCGAGATCCAGCCGGGGGTGCGGGCCAGCGCGAAGATGCAGGTGAACAGCGACGTCGGGATGCCCAGCGCGCGCTGGACGATGCCCGAGTAGAAGTCGACGTTCGGGTACAGCTTGCGGCTGACGAAGTACTCGTCTTCCAGCGCGATCTTTTCCAGCTCCATGGCCAGCTTGAACAGCGGGTCGTTGTGCAGGCCCAGCTCTTCCAGCACTTCGTGGCAGGTTTCGCGCATCAGCTTGGCGCGCGGATCGTAGTTCTTGTACACGCGGTGGCCAAAGCCCATCAGGCGCACGCCCGAGTTCTTGTCCTTCACCTGCTTGATGAACTCGCCGATGTTGTCGACGCTGCCGATCTCTTCCAGCATCTTCAGCGCGGCTTCGTTGGCGCCGCCGTGGGCCGGGCCCCACAGGCAGGCCACGCCGGCGGCAATGGCTGCGAACGGGTTGGTGCCCGACGAACCGGCCAGGCGCACGGTCGAGGTCGACGCGTTCTGCTCGTGGTCGGCGTGCAGGATGAAGATGCGGTCCAGCGCGCGCTCCAGCACCGGGTTCACGGTGTACGGGGCGCACGGCGTGGCGAACATCATGCGCATGAAGTTGCCCGAGTAGGACAGGTCGTTCTGCGGGTAGATGTACGGCTGGCCGATGTTGTACTTGTACGCCATGGCGACCAGGGTCGGCATCTTGGCGATCAGGCGGATGGCCGAGATCTCGCGCTGGTGCGGATCGTCGATGTCCATCGCGTCATGGTAGAACGCGCTCATGGCACCGACCATGCCGGTCAGCACGGCCATCGGGTGCGCATCGCGGCGGAAACCGCGCATGAAGAACTGCATCTGCTCGTGAACCATCGTGTGGTTCATCACGTGGCCGACGAATTCTTCCTTCTGCTTGGCGTTGGGCAGTTCACCCTTGAGCAGCAGGTAGCAGGTCTCGAGGTGGTCGCACTTCTGCGCCAGTTGCTCGATCGGGTAGCCGCGGTACAGCAGCTCGCCCTTGTCGCCGTCGATATAGGTGATCTTGGAATTGCACGAAGCCGTCGACATGAAACCGGGGTCGTAGGTGAACTTACCGGTTTGTCCGTACAGCTTGCGAATGTCGATCACGTCCGGGCCAACGGTGCCCGTATAAATCGGCAGCTCAACGCTGGGGGAACCATCGGAGAACGATAGCGTGGCTTTCACATCGGACGGCGTCATGTCGGATCCTTCAAATGCTGTGAATAATAATGTTGACCAAAACTCAGACCGAACGCAGCAGGCTCAGTACGCGCTGCATCGGGGGCGTGTCGAGCTCACCGTCCAGTTCCTTGCGGGCAAGGAGCAGGTCCATCAACTCGTTGTCGCTGAGTTCGAACAGGGTGCTCAGCGAAGCCACGTCCTCGTCGGACAGGCTCTCCTCGTAACGGTTGAAAAAACGTTCGACGATGATGTCGTTCTCCAGCAGGCCGCGGCGGGCGCGCCAGCGCAGACGTGCGCGCTTGTGCGGGTCGGCCTGGTGGGAGAAGGTGGTGGCAGGACTCTCAGTCATGGCTTCCTACTTTCGGCGCGCCAGCCAGATATAGCCGCTCTGGCTGACACGCCGCTTACTACTGCAGACAGCCGCAGGATCAAACCGCGCGGCGGACCATCAGCTCCTTGATCTTGCCGATGGCCTTGGTCGGGTTCAGTCCCTTCGGGCACACATCGACGCAGTTCATGATGCTG